>NZ_JAVKFX010000001.1:0-36798 GCF_040223625.1 Roseovarius sp.
ACCTGCGCAGGATCGGCGCCAGAACCTTTACAGACCTCTTCGAAGTCCTCGGAGACATCTGCGATATGTTCTCACCCAACGAATGTTGGAACTTCTTCAAGGCTGCCGGATATGTCGCAGGTTAAAATCGAAACGCTTTAAAATCGTGATCGGCCGGGGCGCGGCAAACCGCCTGCCCCGGATTGCCTTGGCCGGGCCGGCAGTCTACCTTGAGCGGCGACAGGAGATATGGAAGGCAGGCAACCCCGTGACACGCACAACGCTCTCGGTTCTCGCACTCGCAGTCGCCCTTTTGCCGGCGGGCGCACAGGTCGCCTCGGCCGACGAGGCGGTCGGCTCGTACCTTGCCGCCCGTCAGGCCAGCCTCGACAACGATTACAAGGCCGCCGCCGAGTATTTCACCAAGGCGCTGGCCGAAGATCAGTCGAACCCCGCCATCCTGGAAAGCGCCGTGGTGGCGCATGTTTCGCTGGGTCATTTCGACCAGGCCATCCCGATTTCCCGAAAGATCGAGGATGACGAGCTGCTGAGCCAGGTCGCCTTCATGGTGCTGGTGGCCGACGAGGTGAAGCGCGGGGCATATGACGACCTGCTGGACCGGTTCGAACGGGATCACGGGATCGGGTCGCTGGCCGACGGGCTGATCGCGGCGTGGGCCCAGCTTGGCAAGGGCGACATGAGCGCCGCGCTCGAGCAGTTCGATGCGGTGGCCGAAGAGAAGGGCCTGCGCAGTTTCGCCATCTACCACAAGGCGCTGGCGCTGGCTTCGGTCGGCGATTTCGAGGCCGCCGAGCAGATTTTCGCCGGCAAGTCCGACGGCCCGATGCAGCGCACCCGCCGGGGCACGATCGCCTGGGCGGAAATCCTCAGCCAGCTTGAACGCAACGAGGAGGCGGTGGCGCTGGTGGATGATGCGTTCGGCGCCGATCTGGACCCCGAGATTGCCCAGCTTCGCGAGATGCTGGTGGCGGACGAGCGGGTGCCCTTCTCGCTCATTTCGGGCGCAGAGGACGGCGTGGCCGAAGTGTTCTTTTCGCTGGGCCGGGCGCTGATTTCCGACACGAGCGAGGATTACGTCCTGCTCTATTCGCGGATTGCCGAGTATCTCAACCCCGAGCACATCGATTCCGTGATGATGACGGCCGAGCTGTTCGAGTCGCTGGGCCGCTATCAGTTGGCCACGGATACCTACAAGTCGGTGCCGCGCGATCATCCCTCCTTCACCGCGGCCGAGATGGGCCGCGCCGAGGCGCTGCGCCGGGCCGACCGGACGGATGCGGCGGTCGAGGTGCTGGAACAGCTTTCGGAATCCCACCCGGAGTTGCCGGCCGTGCATGTGTCGGCCGGCGATCTTTACCGCCAGCTCGAACGGTTCGGTGCGGCGGCGTCGGCCTATGAGCGGGCGCTCGACCGGTATTCCGAGGATGCCGAGGAGCAGTGGTTCGTGCATTACGCGCGGGCCATATGCTACGAGCGGCTGGGCGAGTGGGAGAAGGCGGAATCCGATTTCCGCCGGGCGCTGGAACTGAACCCGGAACAGCCGCAGGTGCTGAACTATCTCGGCTACTCGCTGGTGGAGAAGCAGATCAAGCTGGACGAGGCGCTGGACATGATCGAGCGTGCCGTCGCCAAGCAGCCGAACAGCGGCTATATCGTCGACAGCCTGGGCTGGGTCCTCTACCGGCTGGGCCGCTACGAGGAGGCCGTGGAACACATGGAGCGCGCTGCCGAACTGATGCCGGTGGACCCCGTGGTGAACGATCACCTGGGTGACGTTCTGTGGGCCGTGGGGCGCAAGAACGAGGCGGAATTCCAATGGAAGCGCGCCCTGTCCTTCGTCGATCAGGAGAAACCCTCGCCCGATATCAAGCCCGACCGCATCCGCCGCAAGCTCGAGGTGGGGCTGGACGTGGTGCTCGAGGAAGAGGGCTCGCCGCCGCTGGAGATCGTCGATGACGGTGGTTGAGGCCTTTGTTCCGGCAAAGGTCAACCTGACATTGCACGTGACGGGCCAGCGCGACGACGGGTTCCACACGCTCGATTCGCTCGCGATGTTCGCCGATATCGGCGACCGCATGACCATTACCATGCCGGGCGACTACAAGCTGACGGTCGAGGGGCCGATGGCGGAAGGCGTGCCCGAAGACGAGACCAACCTCGTGCTGCGGGCGGCGCGGATGATGCGGATCAACGCTGATATCGTTCTGGAAAAGCACCTGCCGAATGCCGCGGGGCTTGGCGGCGGGTCGGGCGATGCGGCGGCCACGCTGCGGGTGCTGTCGGGGTTTTCCGGCCAGCCGGTCCCGGGCGACGGGATCGAGCTGGGGGCCGACGTTCCGTTGTGCCTGCAATCCGAGGCCGCGCGGGTGACGGGGATCGGCGACACGGTGACGCCGGTGCCGAACCTGCCGCCGCTCGACGCGGTGCTGGTGAACCCGCGCCTGCCGGTGCTGACGGCGGAGGTGTTCAAGCGATTGAAGCACAAGGTCAACCGGCCGATGCCCGAGGAGATTCCGGCGTTCGAGACCTCGGCGGAGCTGATCGAGTGGCTGCGCGGGATGCGGAACGACCTGCAGGAGCCGGCGATCGAGGCCGAGCCGGTGATCCAACAGGTGTTCGAGACGCTGGAGCGGACGCCGGGCTGTCAGCTTGCGCGCATGTCCGGCTCTGGCGGAACCTGTTTCGGCATCTACAAGGACGCGGAAACCGCAGGATCGGCGGCGGGCCGGTTGCAGGAGAGCTTTCCCTCGTGGTGGGTGCGGGCGACGCGGCTGAACGCGCCCAACCTGTTCGGCTGACCGCTCAGGTCAGCCGCGCGACCACGTAATCCGCCAGTTCGATCAGCATCCGCCGTACCTCGTGTTCCGGCAGTTTGCCCATCGCCGCCTTGGCCCGTTCGGCCCAGGCAAGCGCGTCGTCGCGGGTGCGGTCGAGCGCGTCGTGGCGGCCGAGAATGTCGAGCGCCTCCTCGAGGTCGCCGTCGCGCTGGTCGCCCTTCTCGATGGTGCGGTTCCAGAAGGCGCGCTCCTCGTCCGTGGCACCCGCCACGGCCTTGATCACCGGCAGGGTCAGCTTGCGCTCGCGGAAATCGTCACCGACATTCTTGCCGGTGGCCTTGGCGTCGCCCTGGTAGTCGAGCAGGTCGTCGGCGATCTGGAAGGCGATGCCGAGCGCGTCGCCGTAATCGTAGAGCGCCCTGATCCGGTCTTCGCCGGCGTTCGAGATCACGCCGCCGACCTCGGTCGCGGCCGAAAACAGGGCCGCCGTCTTGCCGCGCACCACCTGGAGGTAGATGTCTTCATCGGTCTTGAGGTCGCGGGCAGCGCTGAGTTGCAGCACCTCGCCCTCGGCAATGGTGGCCGCGGCGTTCGACAGGATGTCGAGCACCCGCAGGTTGCCGGTCTCGACCATGAGCTGGAACGCCCGCGCGAACAGGTAGTCACCCACCAGCACGCTTGACTTGTTGTCCCACAGCAGGTTCGCCGTGGGGCGGCCGCGGCGCTGCTGGCTTTCGTCGACCACGTCATCATGTAGCAGGGTGGCGGTGTGGATGAATTCGACCGTTGCGGCGAGGTTGACGTCGAAATCGCCGTCATACCCGCACATGTCGGCCGTCGCCAGCGTCAGCATGGGACGCAGGCGCTTGCCGCCCGCCTCGACCAGGTGCGCCGTGACCTCCGGAATGCGGGGCGCGTGGCGCGAGGCCATGCGGTCGCGGATCAGGGTGTTGACCGCCTCGAGCCGCCCCGCGAGATGCCGCGCGAGTTCCTCGTGTGGTTTGGTAGAGGCGTGATCCAGTCCCATTCAACTCACCGTCACACGGCTCGACAAACCGTGCCCCCTCGCCTTATCTCTTGGCCATGAAACAGCTTTTGCGCACCAACGACCCGGCCTCGATCGCCTTTGCCAAGGCGCTGCTTCAGGGCGAGGGTATAGACTGCTTTGAAATGGACGTAAATATGAGCGTGCTCGAAGGGTCGATCGGGATATTTCCGCGGCGGATCATGGTGGCGGATTCCGATTACGAGGACGCGGTGCGCACCCTGACCGACAACGGGATCGAGGTTGATGACGGGGGCTGAGCCGGTCGACGGGGACGTGACCACCAACGATTTTCTCGGGGGGACGTTGCGGATCGTCCAGCCCAGGCTGGGCTACCGCGCGGGGATCGACGCGGTGTTGCTGGCGGCGGCTGTGCCCGCGCAGCCGGGCCACAGCGTTCTCGACCTGGGCTGTGGCGTGGGCGTCGCGGCGCTGTGCCTTGGTCGCCGGGTTCCGGGGATGCGGCTGGTGGGGCTGGAACTTCAGCCCGATTATGCCGAGCTTGCCGTTCACAACGCGGCCGAGAATGCGCTGCTGTTCGAGGTGCACGAGGGCGACCTGTCGGACATGCCCCGGATGCTGCGCCAGCAACAATTCGATCACGTCATCGCCAACCCGCCCTATTTCGACCGCGCCGCCGGCACGCCCGCCACCGATGCCGGGCGCGAGACGGCGATGGGCGAGCGGACGCCGTTGGCCGAATGGGTGAAACAGGCGGCCCGGCGTTGTGCGCCGGGCGGGCATGTCAGCCTGATCCACCGGGCCGAGCGGCTGCCGGAGCTGCTGACCGAGGTCGCGCGGCATCTCGGGAGTATCGAGCTTTTGCCGCTCATCCCGCGCCGGGGGCGCGATGCGAGGCTGGTGCTGATCCGGTCGCGTAAGGGCGGGCGTGCGGAGTTTCGCCTGCATGACGGCTGGATTCTGCACGAGGGGGGAGCGCATCCGGGAGACCGTGAAAACTATACCGCGGCGACGGCCTCGGTGCTGCGGCACGGGCAGGCATTGCCGTTTTCCGGCTCATTTTAACAGCATTTGAATCGCATAGTTTCGCCGATGCTGCGCGCGCAGCGTGACAGAGTCATAAATCTGTGATGCACTGAATACGTGCATAACGCACATTAGCAACGAGAGGAGACGCCAATGAGCTTGAGTTCACATGTCGAGGAACTGAAGAAGAAACATCAAACCCTCTCCGACCGGGTAGAAGAAGTGCAGCGCTCACCGGGCGCGTCCGACTTCGAAATCGCCGAACTCAAGAAACAGAAACTGCGCCTCAAGGAAGAGATCGCACGCCTGTCGGAAGACGCCTGAACGACGTCTTCCGCCCCTGAATTGCCGAGGTTGATGACAGCCGTCATGGCGTGAATTCACGGGCCTGATCCAACAGATAGCCAGTCGCGCATCGACGCGACGAGCGAGCGTTTTGTGCGCCGCCAAACCTCACGAAACACCACCACGAAACGGAAAGGGGCCGGCCCCGATGTTGCTGGTGGCATGTCGGCAGAGGATCAGCCGAAGAACTGGGCACCGTTGGCCGAGATCGTCGAGCCGTTGATGAACTGCGCGTCGTCGGAGGCGAGGAAGGTCACGCAGCGGGCGATCTCTTCCGGCTCGCCGAGGCGGCCGGCGGGAATCTGGGCGACGATCGATTCGCGCACCTTCTCCGGCACGGCCATCACCATCTCGGTGGCGATGTAGCCGGGGCAGACGGCGTTGGCGGTGATGCCGGCGCGTGCGCCTTCCTGGGCCAGGCTGCGAACGATGCCGATATCGCCTGCCTTGGTGGCGGCATAGTTGACCTGTGCGAACTGGCCCTTCTGACCGTTGATCGAACTGATAACGATGACGCGGCCGAACTTGCGTTCGCGCATGCCGGGCCAGACCGGGTGAACCGTGTTGAACACGCCGGTCAGGTTGGTGTCGATCACCTCCTGCCATTGCTCGGGGCTCATCTTGTGGAAGGGCGCGTCACGGGTGATGCCGGCATTGGCGACGACGATGTCGATCGGGCCGAGCTCTTCCTCGACCTTGGCGATGCCGGCCTTGCTGGCCTCGTAATCGGCCACGTTCCACTTGTAGGTCTTGATGCCGGTGGCCTCGGTGAAGGCGGCGGCCTTTTCGTCATTGCCGGCATAGGTGGCGGCGACGTTGTAGCCTTCGGCCTTCAGCGCTTTGGAAATCGCCTCGCCGATGCCGCGGCTGCCGCCGGTCACGAGTGCAGTTCTTGCCATGGTTCTCCTCCAGTCTTGTCTTCGCTGTCGGTAACGCTGTTACCTTTCGGGTTTTGTTCGCGCAATAATGTTGCTCAAAGATCGGCGGCAGGTGCAAGGGCAAATGAAAAGGGCGCCCGAGGGCGCCCCATCCTGCCGATCTCCGGTCAGTCGCGTTCGACGCACATGGCGACGCCCATGCCGCCGCCGATGCAGAGCGTGGCGAGCCCCTTCTTGGCGTCGCGGCGCTTCATCTCGAAGAGCAAGGTGTTGAGCACGCGGCAGCCCGAGGCGCCGATCGGGTGGCCGATGGCGATGGCGCCGCCGTTGACGTTTACGATCGACGGGTCCCAGCCCATGTCCTTGTTCACGGCACAGGCCTGGGCGGCGAAGGCTTCGTTGGCTTCGACGAGGTCGAGGTCATCGACGCTCCAGCCGGCTTTCTCCAGCGCCTTGCGGCTGGCGCTGATCGGGCCCACGCCCATGATCGACGGGTCGAGCCCGGCGGTGGCGTAGGAGGCGATGCGCGCGAGCGGTTCGATGCCGCGCTTCTCGGCGTCGTCGGCGCTCATCAGCAGGACGGCGGCGGCGCCGTCATTGATGCCCGAGGCGTTGGCGGCGGTGACGGAGCCGTCTTTCGTGAAGGCCGGGCGCAGTTTCTGCATGGCCTCCATGGTGGCGCCGTGGCGGATGTATTCATCCTTGTCGACCACGATGTCGCCCTTGCGCGTGGTGACCGTGAAGGGGGTGATTTCGTCCTGGAACTTGCCGGCGTTCTGGGCGGCTTCGGCCTTGTTCTGCGAGGCGACGGCGAATTCGTCCTGCATCTCGCGGGTGATCTGCCACTGGTTGGCGACGTTCTCGGCGGTCTGGCCCATGTGGTAGCCGTTGAAGGCGTCCCAGAGGCCGTCGCGGATCATCGTGTCGATGTATTTCACGTCGCCCATCTTGTGCCCGGCGCGCAGGTGGGCGGCGTGGGGCGAGAGGGTCATGTTTTCCTGGCCGCCGGCGGCGATGATGCTGGCATCGCCGAGCTGGATGTGCTGGGCGCCGAGGGCCACGGCGCGCAGGCCCGAGCCGCAGACCTGGTTGATGCCCCAGGCGGCGCTTTCGATGGGCAGGCCGGCGTTGACATGGGCCTGGCGGGCCGGGTTCTGGCCCTGGGCGGCGGTGAGCACCTGGCCGAGGATGGTTTCGGAGACTTCGGCCTTGTCGATGCCCGCACGTTCGACGATGGCTTCGAGCACGGCGGTGCCGAGGTCATGGGCCGGGGTGTTGGCAAAAGCGCCGCTGAACGAGCCGACGGCGGTGCGTGCCGCGGATGCGATAACTACGTTGGTCATGTCTTCCTCCACCAGGTGACTGCGTGACCGGAGGCGTCCCGGCGCCCGCCATGGGTGCCTGTGCGGACTCCCCCGCCTTGGCTGGGGTGATACCGCATGGCTTGGGGCCCGGCAACGGTTGGATTGTCACAGTCGGATGTCAGGCGGTGGCGCTCTCGCCGGTCTCGGTATCCCAGGGCGGGCGGACAGTGGGGGCGCCGAAGAAGTAGCCCTGCAGGCAGTCCATGCCGATGTTCTGGAGGAAGGCCGCATCCTCGGCGGTTTCGACGCTTTCGGCGATGCAGACCATGTCGAACTGTTCGGCGACGGACATGAGCGCGCCAGTCAGGACCTGGTTGTCGGGGTCGCGGGCGATGCCGCGGATGAACTGGCCGTCGATCTTGAGGATGTCGAAGTAGAACTGCTTGAGATAGCGGAAGGAGGTGTAGCCCGAACCGAAATCGTCGAGCGCGAAGCTGACGCTTTCGGCCTGCATCTCGGTCATGAAATTGACCACCAGCTCGGGCACGACGATGGCCGAGCTTTCGGTGATCTCGAGGATCAGGCGTTCGCCCGCGGTGGGGTCGGCGCGCAGGCCCTTGCGCAGGGTCCGCAGCCAGCGCGGATAGCCGATCGAGCGGGCCGACATGTTGATGGCGAGCCGCAGGTCGGGATAGTCGTGCATCGCTTTCAGCCCCTGTTCCAGCGCGATGCAGTCGATGATGCGGCCGGTTTCGGTCGTCTCGATCTCGGCGATGAAGTCGCAGGCGGGAATGATCCGGCCGGTGCTGTCCATCACCCGGATTAATCCTTCGTAAAAGGCGGGCTTGTTCGGCGCGCCGGCGGGCACGATGGCCTGGTTGGCCAGCATCGCGCGATCGTTCTGGACCGCGTCGGTTACCATTTCGATAACCGACCGGTCTCGGCTGGTCACGGCGAAGTTCAGCGGGCTGTCATGCCCGGCCGGAATATCGGCCCAGAGATTCGGGTCTTGCCCCATGTGCGCGCTCCTGATTGCACCCGCTTCACAGGGTGGGGCGCAGCCGCTAAGGAAGGCTTAAAGCGCGAATTTGAGCAACCGGGCCGGTCGGGGAGGGCAGTGATGGGCGAAAGATGCGGCTGGGTGGGCAATGACCCGCTTTACGAGGCCTATCACGACACCGAGTGGGGCGTGCCCGAATGGGACAGCCGGGCGCTTTGGGAGAAGCTGATCCTCGACGGGTTTCAGGCGGGGCTGAGCTGGATCACCATCCTGCGCAAGCGCGACAATTTTCGCGCGGCTTTTCAGGGGTTTGATCCGAATGTGATTGCCGGCTGGGGCGAGGCGGAGGTGCAGCGCTGCCTGGCCGATCCGGGGATCATCCGGCACCGGGGGAAGATCGAGGCGACGATTGCCAATGCCCGTGTGTGGCAGGAGATCGAGGCGGAGCAGGGGTTCGATACGTACCTTTGGGCCCATGTCGGCGGGCGGCCGATCCAGAACCGGTTCGAGAGCCTTGCGGAGGTGCCGACCGAGACGGAAATTTCGCGAGCAATTTCAAAGGATTTGAAGAAAAGAGGCTTCAAGTTCTGCGGGCCGACGATCGTTTATGCCTTCATGCAGGCGGTGGGGATGGTGAACGATCACCTGGTTACCTGCCCCTGTCACGAGCCGGTTCGGAAGCTGGGCTGAGGGCCGAAAAACCAACGTCGGTATAACGTCGGTATTTTGTCGGTATTGCGTCGGTGCGGGCGCGGTGCGGGCGCGGTGCGGGCGCGGTGCTCGTCCGGCCTTTCGGCCGGCCTCGCGGGGGGTGATCAGTTGCCGGCGGGGGCGGGGGTATCGAGGAAGGCCTCGATCATCGGGAGCAGCGCGGGCTGTTCGAGGATCGTCATGTGCGTCGTGTCCGGCAGGATCGCGAGCTGTGCCCCGGGGATCGTGCGGAAGAGGTGGAGCGCGTGCTCGGGCAGGATGAAATCGGTATCGCCATTGACCACGAGCACCGGCACGGCGATGCCGGCGATGCGGTCGTCGGGCCAGCCCCAGTCGGAGGTGATGAAGGCGGTCATCTTCTGCATGGTCTGCGGCACGGTTTCGGCGCCGCCGGGGTTCTTGGCCGCGATCTCGGCCGCCATGTCGGCGAAATCCGCTTCGCTGGGCATGAGGGCCAGCACGTCCGGAGAGGGCTGGTAGTTCGGATCCTTCTGCATTTCGATCATGCCGGGCATGAAGCCCGAGGGCTGTGACGCGGTGGAGATGGCGACGACCGAGGCGACGCGCTCGGGGGCGTTCACGGCAAGTTCCAGCGCCAGCATGCCGCCGGCGGAGAAGCCCACCACGTGAACCCGGTCGACCGAGAGCGCGTCGAGCACGCCCAGCGTGTCGCGGCGCATGGTCTCGGCCGTGAGGGGGCCGTCGTGCAGGGGCGTGTGGCCGTGGCCCTGCTGTTCGACGCCGATCACCGTGTGGGTTTCGGTCAGCGCGGGCAGCATGGCGCCGTAGCTGGCCTCGAAGCTCATCATGCCGCCGTGAAGCATGAGCACAGGCACGGGGTCGGGGGTGAGTTCGCCGTGAACCTCGTAATGGATGTCGTGCCCGTCGACGGTGGCGATGTCTGCCCGTGCGGGGGCGGCAAGCGTGACGAGGGCGAGCGGCAGGGCGGCGGCCCGGGATAAGCGTTTCATCGGGGAGTGTCCTGTTGATTGCGATGCCCGGGGCCGGGGCCCCGGGCAATGTGCCGTGAGGTCAGCCGCGGCGGGCGGCCTCGATGGTGGCGACGTCGATCTTCTTCATCGGCATCATCGCCTGGAAGGCGCGGCTGGCCTCTTCCCCGCCGGCGGCGAGCGCGTCGGTCAGGACGCGCGGGGTGATCTGCCAGGAGATGCCCCACTTGTCCTTGCACCAGCCGCATTGCGATTCCTGCCCGCCATTGCCGACGATGGCGTTCCAGTAGCGGTCGGTTTCCTCCTGGTCGTCGGTGGCGATCTGGAAGGAGAACGCTTCGGAATGGGTGAACATCTCGCCGCCGTTGAGGCCGAGGCAGGGGATGCCCATGACCATGAAAGTGACGGTGATGACGTTGCCCTTCTTGCCGCCTGGATAGTCGGAGGGCGCGCGGTGGACGCCCGTGACCTTGCTGTCCGGGAAGGTCGCGGCGTAGAAATTCGCGGCCTCCTCGGCATCGTCGGTGTACCACAGGCAGACGGAGTTCTTCGGAGTGGTGGTCATTGCATCGGCTCCTCCGGCGGTCAGGCGGTTTCGGTTTCGCGGGCCGCGTCGGCGGCCTGCCAGTGGGCCATGTGATCGCGCAGGGCGCGCTTGAAGGCGGGCCGGTCGGTGGCGCGGTCGACATAGGCGGTGAGCGCCTTGTGCTCGGCGAGCCCGTCTTCGGACGCGACGTTGCGCAGGGTGTCGATCGTGGCGATGTCGGCGATGCTGAACTCGCCGGCGATCCACTCCCGGTCGGCCATCCGCCTTTCGAAGGCGTCGAGCCGGGTTTTCGCGAAGGCGAAGGCGTGGTCGATGACTTCGCCAGCCGGGGGCGGGCCGAAGAAATCGGGGAACTTCTGCGCCAGCAGCATGACCTGCCAGTGCATCGTCGCCATCTCGAGCGTGTTCAGGGCGGCGAAGAGCCATTGCGTGATCTCGGCGCGCCTGTCGTCGGGGAAGAGCGCGCTGCCCTGGGTCACGTGCTGAAGGATGGCGCCGGATTCGAAGAGGATCAGGTCGCCGTCCTTGATGATGGGCACCTGGCCGAAGGGCTGCATCGCCAGGTGCGCCTCGGTTTTCGGGTGCGAGGGCACGGTGGCGGTGTCATAGGGGCGGCCGATCTCCTCCAGCGCCCAGCGGATGCGGAGGTCGCGGACGAAGCCGCGGGGGAAGTCGGGGACCCAGTCGAGGGTGTAGAGTGTCAGTGTCATGCCGCCCTCGCGATTTCTGCGGAATCGAAGAGCGGCTCGAACCCGGCATACATCATGCGCGAGGCGTCGAAGGGCATTTTCGACATGTCGAAATCCGACATCTGCTCCTGCATCTTCTTGGTGGCGGCGTCGCAGGTGGCGCGATCGGGCCAGGTGATCCAGCTGAAGAGCGGCATTTCCCCCTTCTCGGCCTTGGTGGCGCGGAAGAAGTCGGTCACCTTGCCCTCGGGAACGAAATCGCCCCAGTTCTCGACCATGCCGGTGGCGCCGAACTGTTCGAACATCTGCCAGCCTTCATCGGCCATCTCGGCATAGGCCTGGCGGTTCTTTTCCGGCACGGCGAGGACGAAGCCCTGGTAATAGCCGGCATCGGTGAGCTTGCCGCGTTCGTAGACGGGTTCGAAGCCGCCATAGATCATCCGGCTGCCGTCGAAGGGCATCTCCGACATGCTGGCCATGGCCGGGTCGGACATGATCTTTTCCCAGCCGGCTTCCGCGGCCGCCTTGTCGGGCCATTCGATCCAGGCGAAGACGACGGTCTCATCCTCTTTCGCCTGCACCGCATCGTGGAAGTCGGTGTTCATGCCCTTGGGCACGTCGGCGCCCCAGGTTTCGATCATGCGAAGGGCGCCGTGGGGTTTGAACAGGGTCCATGCCTCGGCGCAGTGGTCGATATAGGCCTGCTTGTTGGCGGTGGGCACGGCCGCGACGGAGGCGGTGTAATAGGTCATCTCGCGTTTTCCTTTGTCCTGAACGGGGCGGTCCGAATCGGGCCCGCTGACCTAGCGTGACACTTGCAGTATGAAAAAACAACTGTTAGTATGGAAACATGACTGAACAGGCGAAAACCCCCCGCCTTCGCTATGACGAAGGCTGTCTTGCCGCCCATGCGCTGAACCTGATCGGGGATCGCTGGGCGCTGCTGGTGGTGCGCGAGCTGGTGTTCGCGCCGAAGCGGTTCCAGATGATCCGGGCCGGGCTGCCGGGGATCACGGCGAGCGTGCTGACCGGGCGGCTGGGGCAGCTGGTCGAGGCCGGGGTGGTGGCGCATGACACGCGGCTGGGGATCTACAGCCTGACGGAGGCCGGGCACGGGTTGTTGCCGGTGCTGGAGGCGCTGTGCCGCTGGGCGCTGATGGTGCCGGGGCATGACCCCAGCCGGTTCATCAGCCCGACGGCGCTGATGATCTCTATGGGGGTGAACCTGTTGCCCGAAGAGGCCGGGGCGGCCGTGGCCGGGTTCGATTTCGGCAACGAGGCGTTCGAAATGCGGGTTGTGGACGGCAATGTAGTGACGCGGGCGGTGGAACGGCCGGAGGCGCCCTTCGTGTTGAAGGGCAACGGGAACGGGATGGCCTCGGCCGTCTACGGGCGGCTGTCGCTGGCGGAGCTGGAGGAAAACGGGCGGGTGAGTGTGCGTGGCGATGCCGCTGCGGCGCAGCGATTCGTCGGCATGTTCGGCCTCCGGCGGGAGGGGGGCGACGTAAATGCTTGACATGCGGGGCGTTTGCCCCCATGTGAGCGCTGTCGCTGCGCAGCCGCGTGAGCTTGCCGTGCCCCGATACCGGGCCATCAGCGACACCATACTTTCTAGGTCCCCATCACGCAGGGTTCTTGACGCGACGGCCGGATGGCGCGGGAGACGCCCGCCCGTTCCGAGGCCAGCGCAAACCCTCGACGGTCGCGATGCGGCCAGACGCAAAGGCCGCAGGGACGCGGCCCAAGAAGGATACCCTTTGCAAGATTTTTCCGAATTCGGCCTGTCGCCGAACATCATCGCCGCGCTGACTCGCGCCGGCATCGACAAACCGACCCCGATCCAGACCAAGGCGATTCCGCCGGCGCTGGAGGGGCATGACATCATGGGGCTGGCGCAGACCGGCACCGGCAAGACGCTGGCCTTCGGCCTGCCGCTGGTGGAGCATCTGCTGGCCAACCCCGGCAAGCCGCTGCCGAAGACGGTGAAGGCGCTGGTTCTGGCGCCGACGCGCGAGCTGGTGAACCAGATCGCCGACAACCTGCGCCCGCTGACCGAGGGCACCAAGCTGCGGGTCTTTACCGTGGTGGGCGGCCAGTCGATCAACAAGCAGATCGCGGCGCTGAGCCGGGGAACGGATATCCTGGTGGCCACGCCGGGCCGTCTGATCGACCTGATGGATCGCGGCTCGGTCGACCTGAGCCAGGCGAAATCACTGGTGCTGGACGAGGCGGACCAGATGCTCGACATGGGGTTCATCCATGCGCTGCGGAAGATCGCGCCGAAGCTGGGTACGCCGCGCCGGACCATGCTGTTCTCGGCCACGATGCCGAAGCAGATGGAGGAGCTGTCGGGCGCCTACCTGACCAACCCGGTGAAGGTGCAGGTGGCGCCCCCGGGCAAGGCCGCCGACAAGATCACCCAGTCGGTGCATTTCCTCGACAAGGGCGACAAGCCCGGCAAGCTGCGCGAGATCCTGACGATGAACAGCGACGCGCTGACGCTGGTTTTCGCGCGCACCAAGCATGGCGCCGAGAAGCTGATGAAGGGGCTGGTGCGCGACGGATACAACGCCGCCTCGATCCACGGCAACAAGAGCCAGGGCCAGCGCGACCGCGCCATCAAGGCGTTCCGCGAGGGCACGGTGACGGTTCTGGTGGCGACGGACGTGGCCGCGCGGGGAATCGACATTCCCGACGTGGGCTATGTCATCAACTACGACCTGCCGGAGGTGCCGGACAATTACGTGCACCGGATCGGGCGGACCGCGCGGGCCGGCCGTGAGGGCGAGGCGATTGCCTTCTGCGCGCCGGAGGATGCGGACCTGCTGCACCAGATCCAGCGGCTGATGAAGATCGAGGTGCCGGTGGCCAGCGGCGAGAGCCCGCTGCCGGCCAATGGCGCACGCGGACCGCGCCGGGGTGGCGGCCAGGGTCGTCGTCGCGGCGGCGGGGGCGGAGGTGGCAACCCGGCCGCCAACAACGCCCCCGGCGGGGCGCCCAAGCGCAACCGCCGCAGGCGCCGCCGGAGCAACGCCGCGTAAGGGAAACCTTTTGGAATCGGCGTGCAGATCGTATATCTGCACGCATCTGAGAACAGGACTGCCAGAGCCATGACCGACAGTGCCCCCATCACCCAGGATGTGCTGACGATCCCCCGGAAGCTTCCGGAGGGGCCGGTGAATATCGTCGGGCTGACCCGTGACGGTTTGCGCGATGCGCTGATCGCCAATGGCACGCCGGAGAAGCAGGCCAAGATGCGGGTCAACCAGATCTGGCAGTGGGTCTACTGGTGGGGCGTGCGGGATTTCGAGGCGATGACGAACCTGTCGAAGGCGTATCGCGCGCAGTTGGCCGAGAAGTTCGTCATCGAGATTCCCGAGATGGTGAGCAAGCAGGTCAGCGCGGACGGGACACGCAAGTATCTCGCCCGCATCGCCGGCGGTCACGAGGTCGAGGTGGTGTATATCCCCGAGACCGACCGGGGGACGCTGTGCATCTCCTCCCAGGTGGGCTGTACGCTGACCTGTTCCTTCTGTCACACCGGCACGCAGAAGCTGGTGCGGAACCTGACCGCCGGGGAGATCGTGGGTCAGGTGATGATGGCGCGCGACGACCTGGGCGAGTGGCCCAGGCCCGGCGAGGGGGCGGGGGAGAAGCCGCGTTTGCTGTCGAACATCGTGCTGATGGGGATGGGCGAGCCGCTTTACAATTTCGACAACGTGCGGGACGCGATGAAGATCGCCATGGATGGCGAGGGGATTTCCCTGAGCCGCCGGCGGATCACGCTGTCGACCTCCGGCGTGGTGCCGGAGATCGCCAAGACGGCCGAGGAGATCGGTTGCATGCTGGCGGTGAGTTTCCACGCCACCACCGACGAGGTGCGCGACAAGCTGGTGCCGATCAACAGGAAGTGGAACATCGCCACGTTGCTGGAGGCGCTGAAGGCCTATCCGAAGGCGTCGAATTCCGAGCGGATCACGTTCGAGTACGTGATGCTGAAGGATGTGAACGACAGCGACGAGGATGCGCGGCGGCTGGTGCAGCTGATCAAGGGCATCCCGGCGAAGATCAACCTGATCCCGTTCAACGAATGGCCCGGCGCCCCGCACCAGCGGAGCGACTGGGAGCGGATCGAGCGGTTTGCCGATATCGTCTACAAGGCGGGATATGCCAGCCCGATCCGGACGCCGCGGGGCGAGGACATCATGGCGGCCTGCGGGCAGCTCAAGTCGGCGACCGAACGGCAACGGAAATCGCGCCAGGCCATCGAGGCCGAGGCGGGGATGGGCTGACGGGATTCCGTCCCGGCGGGGGCGGAATTTTGGAAAAATTCCGGGGTAGGACATGCGCATGTCCTACCCCGTTTTCTTTGCAGATAACGGTGTCAGCCCGCCATGCGATGCAGCACCTCGTCGCGGCGAATGAGGCGGTGCCAGATGACCGCCATGGCGATGTGGACGAGGATCAGGAGCGCAAGCACCCAGCCCATTTCGCCGTGCAGTTCGGCGGGGGCCTGCATCCAGGCGATTTCCGTCTCCCGCGGGGCGAAGATCTGCAGGCCGAGATAGGTGAAGCCGCGATCGCTGCCGGCGGCGGCGAGGAGGCGGGTGAAGGGCACGATGACCATCAGCGCGTAGATCGCCACGTGGCCCGCCACCGCCGCCCGGCCGATGAGGTCGCCGGTGTGCTCGGGCCGGCGGGGCAGGTTGGCGAGTCCCCACGCCCCGCGCAGCAGCACCAGCAGGAAGAGCGTGGCACCGAGGGGGTAATGGTAGCTCCAGAGCAGCTCGCGGGTGGCGTTCTCGCGCGGGAGGGCCCAGTGGGCGACGGCGGAGAGGAACTGGGCGGCGAAGAGCAGGGCCATGCCCCAGTGGAGGATCCGGGTGATCAGGCCGTAGCGATGGGGGGTGTCGGTGAGGGGGGTCATGTGCGCTCCGGTCCTCCGTGGAATGGATGGGTTGAAATCGGCGTGCCTGGGCCGGGTTAGATCAGGTAATACTTTGATGCTGAACGGGATTGTCGCGCGTTCACGGAAATGTAACCGGCGGGGCGCCGCGGGGCGCCGAGGATTGGGCATTGCCGGGAAAACGGGCCGGTTTGTGATTGCGTCCGGCGGGGCGGGACCTAGATTGACCTTATGCTTTCGCCCGAGAACAGTTTCGCGCCCCTGCCGCAGCCGGAGACCGCCGAGGGCGGTCCGCGCCTGACCGGTGTGGAGATCGAGCTGGGCGGGCTGGGCGAGGCGCGCTGTGCCGAGATTTGTGCGCGGCACCTGGGCGGGGTGGCGCGGCAGGTGGACGAGGCGATCTGGCAGGTCGAGGACAGCCGGATCGGGGCGCTCAAGGTCTATCTCGATACCGCGCTGCGCCATGCCGACAAGACCGCGCTGCGGGATGCGGCGCTGAGCCTCGGGCGGGAGGTGATCCCGGTGGAGATTGTCACCGACCCGCTGGACCGGGACGGGCTGATCGCGCTGGACGATCTGCGCGAGGCGCTCAGGCAGGCCGGTGCGCTGGGTAGCGGGGGCGGGCTGTTCTTCGGGTTCGGGGTGCATCTGAACGTGCAGGTGGCGTCGGACCGGGCGGAGGCGATCGTGCCGCCGCTTTTGGCCTATGCGCTGATCGAGGACTGGCTGCGGGTCGCCAACCCGATCGACCAGATGCGCCGGGTGCTGCCGTTTGCGGCGGCCTATCCGCGGCGGCTGGTGCGGCGGCTGATCGCGTTGGGGCGCGGGGCGCGGCTGGGGCATGTGATGGATGCCTATGCGCAGGAGGCGCCGTCGCGGAATTTCGGGCTGGACATGCTGCCGGTCTTCGCGTGGCTCGACGCGGGGCGGATGGGGTCGGTGCTGACCAGCGCCACCTCGGCGCGGCCGACCTTTCACTTCCGTCTGCCGGATTGCCGGATCGACGAGCCGGGCTGGACGCTGGACAGTGAATGGCGGCGCTGGCGGACGGTGGAACGGGTGGCGGCCGATACCGAGGCGCTGGCGGAGCTGTCGCAGGGCTGGGAAGCGGCCTATGCCGGTGTGCCCATGCCGCGGGCGTTCTGGGCCGAGCGGTGTGGCGCCATCTTGACGCAGCGGGGGCTGGCGGATGCGGGCGGGGGCCCGGCATGAGCCGGCCGGTGATCGCGGTCACCACCTCGCGCCGGTCGGGCTGGCGGATCTTCCCGCTGGTGGCGCTGAACGTCTGGATCGCCGGGGGCCGGTCGGTGCGCTGGGACGAGGCGGGCGAGGTCGACGTGCCGGCGGTGGACGGGGTGATCATCGGCGGGGGGGACGACATATCGCCGGATCTTTATGGTGGGCAGATCGTGACCTCGGCGCGGCTCGACCCCGAGCGGGACGCGATGGAGCGCGGGATCGTCGAGGCGTGTTTCGAGGCGAAGAAACCGGTGCTGGGCATCTGCCGGGGGAGCCAGATGCTCAACGTGGCGCTGGGCGGGACGCTGCACCAGGATGCCTACCAGGTG
This sequence comes from Roseovarius sp., assembly GCF_040223625.1. GTDB lineage: Bacteria > Pseudomonadota > Alphaproteobacteria > Rhodobacterales > Rhodobacteraceae > Roseovarius. Next base: position 17,708 of record NZ_JAVKFX010000001.1, read on the forward strand.
TACGAGCGGAGCCGGAAGCACTGGACCGTCCTGCCGCGCAAGACGGTGCGGGTGGAGCGGCACACGCGGCTGGCGGCGATCGCCGGGGAGCACGCGATGCGGGTCAACGCGCTGCACAGCCAGGCGGTGAACGCGCTGGGCCGGGGGATGCGGGTGGCGGCGCGCGATCCCGGCGGCATGATCCAGGCGGTGGAGCGGGTGCGCGACCCGTTCGCGCTGGGGGTGCAGTGGCATCCGGAGCATTTGTTCTATGCGCGGCGGCAGAGGCGGCTGTTCCGGGCGCTGGTGGCCGCGGCGGAGGCACGGCGCGAGCAGGAAGCGCAGTTGCAGCGGGTCGACGAGGTGATGTGAGGGACGTGCCGGCGGGATGCGGGGGAGCGACATGACCGAGACCGAGCGGCACCTGGTGGCGCTGTCGCGCGTGGAGCTGACGGCGGTGCATCAGCAGTTCCTGCACATGCTGGTTCTGCGGGCGCTGGGGGACGAGGCGCATTTGCCGCGTGTGACCGCCATCGACGAGGTGGATTTCGCCAACGCGATGGACATTACCGCGCTGCTGGTGGAGCGGGGTGTGCCGGTACGGCTTCCGGCGCATTGGGTCCGGCCGGGGCGGGACGTGCCTTCGGTGCTGCGGGCGGAGCGGGAGATGGAGGAGGCCATGGCGGCGGTGCTGGGCGCCGCGCGGGCAGAGGATGACGCGGCGCGGGCCTGCATCGCGCGGGCCGCGGCGCCGAGAGCGGATTACCGGGGATGGCTGGAGGCGCGGCTTGCGGAGGCCGGGGCGCCGGGGCCGGATGTCGAAACGGTGCCGGAGGTGGCCGGGGTGCTGGCGCTGCTGACGGCGCTGGTGGAGCAGGCGTTGCTGCACGCCTTCCTGGCGCGTGCGCAGGCCGACAGGGCCGGGGCCGATAACGCCTGGCGGCTGAGCGGGGCGGCGATGCTTTATGCCACGGCGATCGTGCGAGCCGGGCTGGCGGACGGGCAGGGCGTCGTGCCCGGAGAGGTTCCGGGGGTGGGCATGGCGGCGACACCGGAAGCGGCGTTCGAGGCCGACATGGCCCTGACCCGCCGATGCGCCGAGGCGGCGCGGCGGGCAGCCGAGAGGCAGGAGCGAGAGATGGGCCGGCTTTGCGGGCGGATTGCCGAGGCCTGTGACCGGATCGCCGGGATGGGCCGGAACGGTGCCTTTCCGGACGGGTTCGGGCGGGCGCCGATGTTCGATGATTTCGAGGCGACCTGTGCGAGGTTCCTGAGCTGACGGCCCGGCTCAGGCCGCCGCGAAGATTCCCGCGCCTTGCCCCAATTCGGCACGATTGTTGCCACACGGCGAAATTATCCCGGTTCCAGAAACATTACTGTCCGAGGGAAGGAAACAGATATGGAACCGATGAACCCGAACAAGATCCGCGACCTTGTGATGCGCGAGCGTGCGCTGGCCGTGTCGGAACGCGAATGGCAGCATCGCCTGCGCGGCTATGGCTATGGCATCCGCGACACGGCCGAGGGCCGCGTGGTCACCTCGCTGGTGCAGGGCAACGACCTTTGTGCACTGGGCGCGGCGGCCTGAGCTAGCCCTCGGCCCCGCCAAGCACGCCGGTGCGCACGCCGTAATCGACTGCCAGCTGGTAATCCGGGTCGTCGTCACTGTCGACGACGAGGTGGCCGGCCTTCTTCAGAAGGCGGTGGCAATCCGGGCTGAGATGGCGGAGCTTGATGCGCTTGCCCGCGGCCTCGTATTTCGCCGCGATGGCTTCGATGGCCTGCAGGGCCGATTGATCGACCACGCGGCTGCGTGCGAAATCTGCGATGACGGCGTCGGGGTCGTTCTCGATGTCGAAGAGCTCGGCGAAGCCGGCGGCCGAGCCGAAGAAGAGCGGCCCCTGGATTTCATAGACCTTGGCGCCGGTTTCGGTGACCGAGTCGCGCGTGTGGGCGTGGATGCGGGTGGCGTTGTTCCACGCATAGGCCAGCGCCGAGACGATGACGCCCACGACCACCGCGATGGCAAGGTCGTATTGCACGGTGACGACCGTCACGAGCACGATGACCAGTGCGTCGGTCAGGGGGACCTTGCGCAGGATCGTCAGCGAGTTCCACGCGAAGGTGCCGATCACCACCATGAACATCACGCCCACGAGCGCCGCCAGCGGGATCTGTTCGATCAGCGGCGCGGCGAAGAGGATGAAGACCAGCAGGAAAAGCGCCGCCGCGATGGCGGCCAGGCGGGTGCGACCGCCGGATTTCACGTTGATCATCGACTGGCCGATCATGGCGCAGCCGCCCATGCCGCCGAAGAAGCCGGTGACGGTGTTGGCGACACCTTGCGCGATGCATTCCTGGCTGGCGCCGCCGCGCTTGCCGGTCATCTCGCCCACGAGGTTGAGGGTGAGCAGGCTTTCGATCAGGCCGATGGCGGCGAGGATCACCGCGTAGGGGAGAATGATCTCGAGCGTTTCGAGGTTGAGCGGCACCATCGGGATATGCAGCGAGGGCAGCCCGCCCTGAATCGAAGCGAGATCGCCCACGCGGGGCACGTCGAGGCCGAAGGCGATGACGATCCCGGCGACAATGGCGATGCCGGCGAGCGGCGCGGGGATCACGCGGGTGATCCGGGGCATGACCCAGATCAGCGCCATGGTCAGCGCGACGAGGCCGAGCATGGTGTAGAGCGCCATGCCCGACAGCCATTCGCCGCCCGACATGCCGTGATCGGTCTGGACCATGGTGCCGGGCACCTTGAACTGGCCGAGCTGGGCGAGGAAGATCACGATGGCGAGCCCGTTGACGAAGCCCAGCATGACCGGGTGCGGCACGAGGCGGATGAACTTGCCCCAGCGCAGCACGCCGGCGGTGATTTGCAGGATGCCCATCAGGACAACTGTGGCGAAGAGGTATTCGACCCCGTGCTGGGCGACGAGCGAGACCATGACGACGGCCAGCGCGCCGGTGGCGCCCGAGATCATGCCGGGCCGGCCGCCGATCAGCGCGGTGATGAGACCCACGAGGAAGGCCGCGTAGAGGCCCACGAGCGGGTGGACGCCGGCGACGAAGGCGAAGGCCACCGCCTCGGGCACCAGCGCCAGTGCGACGGTGAGCCCCGAGAGGAGCTCGATCCGGAGGCGGGCGGGGGTGAACGGTTCCCGCGGGCCGGGGCGCAGGTGGGGGATGGCAAGACGGCTGGCTACGGCGGCCTTGAGGTCGCGTGTCACGGGGCGGTTCTCTCTGAGATTTTTTCGTTCGGTTTGCGGGCCTGATACTGCACCGCAGCATCGGGCGCCACCCCCGCCCGTGGGAAAGGTGCCTTGTGGTGGCTGCATGGATACACCGGGGCGGGTTTCCATTCCGCCGAAGGCAAGGCAGATTGCGGGGGTGACAGGCAGGGAGACAGGCATGAACGAGACGATGATCGGGGTGATCGGCGGATCCGGGTTGTACCAGATCGATGGGCTGGAGGGGGCCGAGTGGGTGCGCGTCGAGAGCCCGTGGGGCGCGCCGTCTGACGAGGTTCTGTGCGGCGAAGTCGGGGGCGTGAAGATGGCCTTTCTGCCAAGGCACGGGCGGGGGCATGTGCACAGCCCCAGCACGGTGCCCTATCGGGCCAATATCGATGCGTTGAAGCGGCTGGGGGTGACGGATGTCATTTCCGTTTCCGCCTGCGGGTCGTTCCGCGAGGAGATGGCGCCGGGGGATTTCGTGATCGTCGACCAGTTCATCGACCGGACGATCGCACGGGACAAGAGCTTCTTCGGCACGGGCTGTGTCGGGCATGTGAGCCTGGCGCATCCGACCTGTCCGCGGTTGAGCGAGGCGTGCGAGAGTGCCGCCCGGTCGGCGGGGATCACGGTGCACCGGGGCGGGACCTACCTGGCGATGGAGGGGCCGCAATTTTCCACGCTGGCGGAATCGAAGATGTATCGCGAGGTATGGGGCTGCGACGTGATCGGGATGACCAACATGCCGGAGGCCAAGTTGGCGCGAGAGGCGGAGCTTTGCTACGCCTCGGTGGCGATGGTGACGGATTACGACAGCTGGCATCCGCATCACGGCGAGGTGGATATCTCGGCGATCATCGCGACGTTGCAGGGCAATGCCGACAAGGCCCGGGCGATGGTGAAGGGGCTGCCGGGGTTGCTGGGGGCGGAGCGGGACGCTTGCCCGCATGGCTGCGACCGGGCTTTGGAGTTCGCGATTTTGACGGCGCCGGAGGCGAGGGATCCGGAGCTGGTGGGGATGCTGGATGCGGTTGCGGGGCGGGTGTTGTCTCCGCGGTGATTGGGGCTGTGCTTCGGGCCTGATCAGGGGTCTCTTGCGGGGCGAGGTCCCGGCTCGGGGGCCGGGACGGGTGTTTGTGTATTCCGCCGGGCGCGGCTTGTTCCGGGCGGAATGGTGCCGGGCGTTGACGTCGGGGCGGGTTCGGGGTTGGGTATCTCGGGAGAGGTGCCGGGCTGAAGCCCGGCCTACGGGTTGAGAGGGGAGATTTCCATGCCATTTGATCTCTGGCTGGCCTTTGCGGCCGCGTCGACCGCGCTTCTGCTGATCCCGGGGCCGACCGTGCTTCTGGTGCTGAGCTATGCGCTGAGCCAGGGCAAGCGTGTTGCCGTGGCGAGTGCGACCGGCGTGGCGCTGGGGGATCTGTTCGCGATGAGCGCGTCGCTGATGGGGCTGGGGGCGCTGGTGCTGGCCTCGGCCACGCTGTTCACCGTGTTGAAATGGGCGGGGGCAGTGTACCTCGTGTGGCTCGGGATCAAGCTGTTGCGGAGCGCGCCGGCGGGCGGGCTCGAGGAGGTTGGCGGCGCGCAGGTCGACGGGCGCGGGGTGTTCTGGCACGCGGCGGCGGTAACGGCGCTGAACCCCAAGTCGATCGCGTTCTTTATCGCCTTTGTCCCGCAGTTCGTGACGGTGGGTGAGCCGCTGGCGCCGCAATTCGCCATCCTGATCGCCACTTTCGTGGGGCTGGCGGCGGTGAATGCGCTGGCCTATGCGCTGCTGGCCGACAGGCTGCGGCAGACGATCCGGAAACCCGGCGTGATCACCTGGCTGACGCGCGGGGGCGGCGTGGCGCTGATCGGCATGGGGGTGATGACCGCGACCCTGCGCCGGAGCGCATGAGCGGCCATTCCGGAAAGGTTCTGATCCTCGGGGCCGATGGGTTCATCGGGCGGCACCTGGCGTTCGGGCTGCGGGCGGCGGGGTGGCCCGTGGTGGCCTCGGCGCGGCGGTGCGGGCGGCTGGCGCGGATGGGGTTCGAGACGCTGGAGGCCGATCTGGCGGCGCCGGAGGCGGCGACTGTGGATTTCTGGCAGGGGCGGCTTGCAGGGGTGAGCCACGTGGTGAACGCGGCGGGCGTGCTGAGCGCGTCGGAGGGCGTGTCGGAGGCGGTGCATGTGCGGGCGCCGGCGGCGGTGTACGAGGCGCTGGGCGACGTGCGGGGCGTGCTGATTTCCGCCGTGGGCATCGATGACAGCGAGACGGGATTTGCGCGGCACAGGCGCGAGGGCGAGGCGGTGGCGCTGGCGCATGGGATCGTGCCGCTGCGGGCGGGGCTGGTGCTGGGGGAGACGTCCTATGGCGGGTCGTCGCTGGCAAGGGCGTTGGCGGCGTTGCCGTTCGTGGTGCCGGTGGTGGGGAAGGGCGCACAGCCGTTCAACCCGGTGCATGTGGCGGACCTGACGCGGGCGGTGGCGCATTTGCTGGCGCATCCGGTGGAGGGGGTGCAGGAAATCGGCGGACGGCAAGTGGTGACGCAGGCGGAGATGTTGCAGGGGTTGCGGCGGTGGCTGGGGCTGTCGGCGGTGCCGGTTCTGCGGTTGCCGGTCTGGCTGTGCCGGGGGATGGGGCGGATTGGCGATGCGATGCGGCTGGGGCCGATTTCGTTGACGGCGGTTCGGCAGTTGGAGGCAGGGGTTTTGGCGGAGCCGAGCGCGGCGGTCAGGGAGATGCCGGAGGCGCCGCGGGGGTTTTCGGAGTTTGTGAATGCACGGCCCGCGGGGACGCAGGATTTGTGGCATGCGCGGCTCTACCTGATGCGGCCGGTGCTGCGGGTGGTGCTGGCGGTATTGTGGCTGGCCTCGGGACTGATCGGGCTGTTCCTGCCGGCGGCGGAGTTCCTGCCGCTGATCGCGGGAAGCGGCGTGCCGGACTGGCTGGCCGTTGCGTTTGCGCGGCTGGTTGGTGTCGCGGACCTTGCGATTGCGGGCGCGCTGTTGCGGGGGTGGCGGCCGAGGTTGATGGCGGGCGTGCAGGCGGCGATGGTGCTGGGATACACGGTGGCGTTCAGCGTGCTGGCGCCGTTGCTGTGGCTGTTGCCGCTGGGCGGGCTTTTGAAGAACCTGCCGGTTCTGGCGCTGATCGCGGTGGTGGCGGTTCTGGAGGACGAGCGGTGAGCGTCGATCCGTACCTGCTGGCGAAATGGCTGCATATCCTGAGTTCGACGGTGCTGTTCGGCACGGGGATCGGAACGGCGTTCCAGATGGTCTGGGCGATGCGGACGGGGCGGCTGGAGACGATCCACTCGGTCGCGTCGGGGGTGGTGGTGGCGGATTGGCTGTTCACCCTGCCGGCCGGGATCGTGCAGCCGTTGAGCGGGCTGTGGCTGGTGCATCTGGCGGGGTATGGCGCGGGGGAGCCTTGGCTGGTGGTGACCTATGCGCTCTACCTCGTGGCGCTGGCGGCGTGGGTGCCGGTGGTGCGGTTGCAGATCAACATTCGCGACATGGCGGGCGCGGCGCTGCTGCGCGACGAGCCGTTGCCGGAGGCGGCGCAGCGGGCGTTTCGGGTGTGGTTCGTGCTGGGCTGGCCGGCGTTCATCGCGCTGGTGGGCGTGTTCTGGCTGATGGTGGCCAAGCCCGCGCTGTGGTGAGGGGGCGGGTCAGCCGTTCTTTTCCACGAAGCTGCGGATGAAGGCGCGGATTTCTCGGGCGGCGCTGGTGTCCATCTCCTTGCAGAGCTTGATGAATTCATCACGCTCCTGCTTGTCGAGGCGAAGGATCAACTGGCTGTCTTTCTTGCCCGATTTCTTCTTGTCCTTCTTGTCGTCTTTCTTGTTCACGCTGTTTTCGCCCCTGCCATGCTTGACTTTCTGCCAATACAATGTATATACATTGCATATGCAGTCGAGGCCAACATAACGGCCAAACGGCGGGAAAGGAACTGAAAAAATGACACTCGATACGGCAAAGTACTATCTGCTGCGCGAACGGATGGACTGGAAACGCCCGCACCTGCGCTGGGTGCCGAACGCGCTTTACACGCTGATCGTCAGGACGCGGAACGTGCACTGACGCCGCGTGCCCGGCGGGGCGCGCCCGACCCGGCCCTTGCGAACGGGGCCGGGATCGGCGAAACCGGACCACGGAACCGACATCATCCCGGGGGCCGGACATGCCGAAATCCACCAACGTCAAAGACTATATCCGCACGATCGCCGATTTCCCGCACGAGGGGATCATGTTCCGCGACGTGACGACGCTGTTCGCCGATCCGCGCGGGTTCCGCATGGCGGTGGACCAGATGCTGCACCCCTATGCCGGGCTCAGGATCGACAAGGTCGTGGGGCTCGAGGCGCGGGGGTTCATCCTTGGCGGCGCGATGGCGCACCAGCTTTCGGTCGGGTTCGTGCCGATCCGGAAGAAGGGAAAGCTTCCGGGGAAGGTGATATCCGAGGATTACCAGCTCGAGTATGGCGAGGCGGTGGTCGAGGTGCATGACGACGCGATTTCGGCGGGCGAGACGGTGTTGCTGGTGGATGACCTGCTGGCGACGGGCGGCACGGCGGAGGCCGGGATCCGGCTGATCGAGCGGCTGGGGGGCGAGATTTTGGGTTGTGCGTTCATCATCGACCTGCCGGAGCTGGGCGGCCGGGCGCGGCTCGAGAAGCTGGGGATGGATGTGCACGCACTTTGTGCGTTCGAGGGGGCCTGAGCTGGGGGCGTTTGCGGTTCGCGGGGGCGTGTGCGGCGCGAGGTCCCGGGTCGAGCCCGGGACGGGTGTTGTGTGGGACGGGTTTCCTGACGGCGTAAACGGGGAATTAACCTTGAGCCTCTAGTCACGGGGAAGCCGACCCTGTTCGGCCTTGCTTGCGGGCCTTTCCGTAGGATCGTGCCGGTGCCCCGTTCCCCCCCTCCTGGAACGGGGCACCAATACGCAGGTCAGGGGTGGGGGATGTCCCCGCTCCAGTTCTCGATGATCTCCATCGCTTCCTGTGCCGTTTCGACGAACTGGAAGAGGTCGAGGTCTTCGGCCGAGATGGTGCCGGCCTCGGACAGCGCCTCCCAGTTGATGATGGTGCGCCAGAACTCCTCGCCGAAGAGCAGGAAGGGCACGCGGTTCATCCGGTCGGTCTGGATCAGGGTCAGCGCCTCGAACATCTCGTCTAGCGTGCCGAAGCCGCCGGGGAAGCAGCAGATGGCGCGGGCGCGCATCAGGAAGTGCATCTTGCGGATGGCGAAATAGTGGAAGTTGAAGCAGAGGCCTGGTGTCACGTATTCGTTGGGCGCCTGTTCATGCGGCAGGACGATGTTGAGCCCGATGGAGGAGCCGCCCGCGTCGGCCGCGCCGCGGTTGCCGGCCTCCATCACGCCGGGGCCGCCGCCGGTGGCGATGACGAATTCCTTGCCGTAGGACCCCATGGACTTCATCGTCATCAGCCGGGCGAATTCGCGCGCCTCGTCATAGAAGCGCGAGAGACCGGCCAGCGTTTCGGTGCGGGCGGTGTCCTTTTTGGCCGGTTCCGGGATGCGGGCGCCGCCGAAGAGGACGACGGTGCTTTCGATGCCGCGCTCGTTGAGGATCATCTCGGGCTTGAGCAGCTCGAGCTGGAGGCGCACCGGGCGCAGCTCGTCGCGGCAGAGGAAATCGTCATCGGCAAAGGCAAGGCGATAGGCGGGGGCCCGGGTCTGGGGCGTGTCGGGCACCTGTTCGGCGGTGTTGCGGTCGGCGCTGGCGTCGCGGAACTGGCTGTAGCGTTCGTCTTGCATGAAGCGTGTCTTCCCTGCTTGGGTCTGGCCTAATAGGGGTATAGGGTTCGCCCGGATTTGACCAGCGGGAGGGACGGGCGATGGACTGGAAAGCCGGGATAGAGGCAGCGTGGCATCGGGTGGGTGGCCACGTGCGGCGGACGCCGGTGGTGGCGGCCCGCGGGTTCGGGCTGGGCTACCCGGTGGAGATGAAGCTGGAGCAGGCGCAGCACACCGGGAGTTTCAAGGCGCGTGGCGCGTTCAACACGCTTTTGTCGATGGAGGTGCCGGCGGCCGGGCTGGTGGCGGCGTCGGGAGGCAACCATGGCGCGGCGGTGGCCTATGCCGGGGCGAAGCTGGGCCATCGGGCGCGGATTTACGTGCCGGAGATGGCGGGGCCCGCGAAGATCGGGCTGATCGAGCGGTTGGGGGCCGATTTGCAGGTGGTGCCGGGGGCCTATGCCAACGCGCTGGAGGCGGCGCGGGCCTACGAGGCCGAGACCGGGGCGATGCAGATCCATGCCTATGACGCGGAGGCGACGGTGGCCGGGCAGGGCACCTGCATGGCCGAGTGGGAGGACCAGGGGCTGCAGGCCGACACGGTGCTGATTGCCGTGGGCGGTGGCGGGCTGATCGGCGGGGCGCTGGCGTGGCTTCAGGGGCGGCGCAAGGTGGTGGCGGTGGAGCCCGCGACCGCCTGCGCGCTGCATGACGCGTTGAAGGCCGGCGGGCCGGTGGATGTGGAGGTGTCGGGCGTGGCAGCCAACGCGCTGGGGGCCAGGCGGATCGGGGAGATCTGTTACGGGCTGGCCAAGGCGCAGGGGATCGAGAGCGTGCTGGTGGGCGACGATGCCATCACGGAGGCGCAGCTGGCCCTGTGGCGGGAGATGCGGCAACTGGTGGAGCCCGCTGGTGCGACGGCACTGGCGGCACTGATGGCGGGGGCCTACGTGCCCGAGCCGGGCGAGCGGGTGGCGGTGCTGGTCTGCGGCGGCAACATCGCGCCGGACCCGCTATCGGCGGGATGACGCCAGTTGCCGCGGGCCCCCGGAACGGGGGCGGGGCGACGGCGTTGTGTCCTCAGCGCGCCGGCGGGAAACCTGCCGGGCTGCGCAGTGTCTTAACAGCTATGAGGATTCCAGCCATGAAGATGCAGCTTTTTACCCTGACCCTGATCGGAACCATGGGCGCCACCGCCGCCTATGCGGAAACCAGCGCGACCGCCGTGACCGACCTGAACCTGCGCGCGGGCCCCGGGCCGCAGCAGAGCATTGTCGGCGTCATTCCCGCCGAGGCGGCGGTGAACGTGCACGGGTGCCTTGCCGAAAACGCCTGGTGCAAGGTCAGCTTCGACGGCGTCGAGGGCTGGGCCTATGGCGATTACCTATCGGCGTCGCTTGAGGGCGAGCAGTTGATGATCGCGCCGAACCGCGACCAGATCGAGGTGAGCACGGTGACCTACGAGGACAGCAATGCCGACGACGTTGCCGTGGGCGGTGCCGCCGGTGGCATCATCGGCGCGATTGCTGGCGGCCCGGTGGGCGCCGCGGCCGGCGCTGTTGTCGGTGCCGCGCTTGGCGGGGCCAGCGATCCGGGCGAGGAAACCATCGTCTATGTCCGCGAGAACCCGGTCGAGCCGGTCTACCTCGAGGGTGAGGTGGTGACCGGCGTGCAACTGCCCGAGGCGGTGACGCTTAACACCGTGCCGACGTCGGAATACCGTTACGCCTATGTGAACGGTGTGCCGGTCGTGGTCGACCCGGCCGAGCGGCGCGTGGTGTATATCGTCCGGTAATGCCGCGACGGATCGGATGTGGAAACCGGCGGGGCCAGCGCGGCGCCGCCGGTTTTTTCGTGGGGCGGAGGGTGCCCGTGCCGCGAACGGCCGGTGCGGCGTCGCATTGCGATCTGCCCCGTGCGCCCGTATAGGGCATGGCAGCGAGAACCAGACCTGTCACGGAGACGCCCGATGTCGAACGCCCAACTTGAACAAGCCATCGAAGCCGCGTGGGATGCACGCGACAGCATTACCCCCTCGACCGGCGGCGAGACGCGCGAGGCCATCGAGGACACGCTCGAGGCGCTGGACAGCGGCAAGCTGCGCGTGGCCGAGCGGCAAGCTGACGGCGAATGGCGCGTCAACCAGTGGGCGAAGAAGGCCGTGCTGCTGGGGTTCCGCATCAAGGACATGGAACAGCATGACAACGGCCCGCAAGGCGGCGGCTGGTGGGACAAGGTCGACAGCAAGTTCAAGGGCTGGGGCGACAACCAATGGAAGGCGGCCGGGTTCCGGGCGGTGCCGAACTGTGTGGTGCGCAAATCGGCCTATATCGCGCCGGGCGTGGTGCTGATGCCGTCCTTCGTGAACCTCGGGGCCTATGTGGACGAGGGGACGATGGTGGATACCTGGGCCACGGTAGGCTCCTGCGCGCAGATCGGCAAGGGCGTGCACCTGTCGGGCGGCGTGGGGATCGGCGGCGTGCTGGAGCCGATGCAGGCCGGCCCGACGATCATCGAGGACAACTGCTTCATCGGGGCGCGGTCGGAGGTCGTGGAAGGCTGTATCGTGCGCGAGGGCTCGGTGCTCGGCATGGGGGTCTATATCGGCCAGTCGACCAAGATCGTCGACCGGGAGACCGGCGAGGTCTTCATGGGCGAGGTGCCGCCCTATTCGGTGGTGGTGTCGGGCTCGATGCCGACGAAGAACAACCTCAACCTCTATTGCGCCGTGATCGTCAAGCGGGTGGACGAGCGGACCCGGTCGAAGACCGGGATCAACGAGTTGCTGCGGGATTGATCGGGAGGCGCGCCCCGGTGCGGGGCGCGCGCATGCCTCAGCCGGTCGGCATGACGTGGACCTCGCGGACCTCGGCGCGGGGGCCTTGCGAGAGGGCGAACATCACGGCGCCGGCCACGTCTTCGGGCTTGAGCTTGTCCGGCTTGGCCTCGTCGAAGAAGGGCGTGTCGACCATGCCGGGCGAGATCAGGGTGCAGCGCCCGCCCCAGTCGCGCATTTCCTCGGACATGTTGCCGGCATAGCCGTGGACGAACCACTTGGAGGCCGAGTAGATCGAGCCCTTGATGTGGGTCCGGCCGGCGGCGGAGCCGGTGAGGAGGAGGTGGCCGCGCGTCTTGCGCAACTCCGGCAGGGCGGCGCGGGCGGTGTAGAGTACGCCCATCACGTTGAGATCGACGAGCTTGCGCCATTCCTCGGGGTCGCCGCCCTCGGTGCCCGGCGTGTCGAGGCCGGTGCCGGCATTGGCGAAGGCCGCGTCGAGGGCGCCGAAGCGGTCGACTGTGCGGCGGACGGCGTCTTGTTGCGCGGCGAGATCGGTGGCGTCGCCGGGCAGCGCCAGCGCGGCGTCGCCCAGTTCGGCGGTGAGGGTTTCCAGCTTGTCGGCGGAGCGGGCCATGAGGCCCACGTTCCAGCCTGCCGAGACGGCGGCGCGGGCGGTGGCGGCGCCGATGCCGGTGGAGGCGCCGGTGATGAAGAGGGTTTTCGTCATGGGGGGCTCCCGTGTGATCTGCGTTGGGGCGGGAGGTGTGGCGTTGTGCGCGGTTGGCAAGGGGGGTGTCGAGATCTTTAAAAGATCTCGATCCGTTTTCTTTTAAAGAAAACGGTTACTTGGAGCGGCTGGGCTTTTCGCCGACGGGGCCGTGGGCTTCCTTCCAGCCGGAGAAGCCGTCGTCGATATGGCTGACGTTCGGTAGCCCCATTTCTTGGGCCGTGCGGGCGGAGAGGGCGGAGCGCCAGCCCGAAGCGCAGTAGAAGACGAAGCGGTTGCCGGTCTGGAACTGCTCCTTGGCGTAGGGCGAGTCGGGGTCGATCCAGAATTCGAGCATGCCGCGGGGGCAGTGGAAGGCGCCGGGGATCATGCCCTCGCGGTCGAGCTCGCGCGGGTCGCGGAGGTCGACGAAGGTGACGCCCTCGGCGCCGTGCTGGTCGAGGTAATCGGTGGCGGGGGCGTGCTCGACCATCGCGTTCGCCTCGGCCACCATGTCCTTGATGCGTTTCATGGGTGCGTTCCCTCTGCCGTTGGCGGGAAGGTATGGCCTGGCGGCGGGAATGCAAGCGGGATTGACTTGGGGGCCCGCGTGGCGCAGGGCAGGGCGGAACGGGAAAGGGTGACGGTCATGTCCGGAAACAGCAAGACGCCGCCGCGCCGGCAGCAGGTGTTCACGCTTCTGGTCGAGATCGGCCGGAAGGCGGGCGATGGGCTGCCGGAGAAGGCCACGGGCGCGGCGCTGGTGGTCTATGCCAGCGGCGTCGACGAGGCCGAGGCGGTGCGCGAGACGGTGGCGATCCTGAAGCAGGCCGATACCGCGCCGCTGGACGTGACGGGCTACGGCACGCTGGAGGAGCGGGAGGCCGAGGGGCACGAGATCAGCGATGAAGAGCGCGAGTTGATGCAGCGGGCGCTGGACGAGAACGCGGTGATCGTGGCGCAGATGACGCCGTTTTACGATTAGGGGTCAGAGGTCGATGGTGATCCGGGTGCCCGGCCCGGCCCCGTCGACCGTGAGCTTTGCGCCGAGGGAGTCGGTGAGCGCGGTGACGATGCTGCCGCCGACGCCTGGCACGCGATCGTGCCCGGTGGTGTCGAGCCGGCCGCCGCTGTGTTCGGCGCGGTCGTGCTGTTCCCTGATGCTGGCGGCGCCGAAGGGCCAGTTGTAGCCCTCGGGGATGCCGTTGCCGTCATCCTGCACGGTGAGGCGGACGGTGCCGTCGTCGAGCGTGGTGAAACGGACATCGACGGCGCCGGTGTCCCGGCCCTCAAAGGCGTGTTCGAAGGCGTTGGTGACGAATTCCGACAGCAACAGGCCAAGGCGGGCGGCGTGATCGACGGGCAGCGAGATGTCGTCGCACTCGACGTTGAGGCGGATGGCGTTGCGCGGCTCGAGGCTGGCCACGACCGAGGCGATGCGGCTGAGATAGGCGCCGGCGGCGAGGTCCTTGTCCGGATCGCCATTGCCGCTGCTGTTGAGGAGTTCGTCGTAGAGCACGGAAAGTGCTTCGATCCGGCGGCTGATGGCCTTGAGCGACTCGGCGGTGACCTCGCGCCGGGCCTGGATGCGGATCATGCTGACGATCATCGAGAGGTGGTTCTTCACCCGATGCTGCAATTCGCGCAGGAGATGGAGCGAGTTGTCGTCGGTCTCTGGCCGTTCGTCCTTTTCGGGCATGGGGACGTTGCGCTGAAGGCCGAAATAGCCGTTGAGCTGGCCCTGGGGGTCGTGGATCGGGGCGAGGAGAAGCTGGTTGCGGAAGACGCTGCCGTCGGCGCGGTGATTGGTGAGGGTGATCTCGAATTCTTCCTCGGCGCGGAGCCCGTCGCGGATGCGGTCGATGGCCTCGGGTTCGGTTTCGGGGCCCTGCAGGAACCGGCAGTTGCGGCCGACCGCGTAGTCGCGGCTGTAGAGGGTGAGCGCTTCGAAGGCGCTGTTCACATAGGTGATCGGGTTGTCGGGCAGGCGGGGATCGGTCAGCACCATCGCCAGCGGCGAGCGACGAATTGCGGTGGTAATCAATTGATCGTCGTCGCCCAACCGTTCCTGATCCATCCAAATATCCCTTGAGATTCGTCGGCCGAGTGGAAGGTACCAGCCACGCCGACCGAACAACGTTAACGTGTCTTAATCATATGATCTGTACGATATCGCACCAACCTAGAAGCCAATTGAGTGTTGTCAAGAATTCGGCAAGAGCGTGTCGTAGGCGTCGCGCACACGGTCGTAGCATTCGCAGCTCGCCTTGCGGAGGCCCTTGTGATCGGTGACGGCCATGCGGCCGTGGGAATAGGTGATCAGGCCTTCCTCGCGCAGTTCCGCCGCGACCTTCGACACGGTCGCCCGGCGCACGCCCAGCATGTGCGAGAGGAATTCGTGGGTGAGGTTCATGTGCTGGCCATCGGCGCGGTCATGCATGGTCAGCAGCCAGCGGGAGAGGCGCTGGCGCGCGTCATGGGCGCCATTGCAGGCGCCGGAGACCATGACCTGGAACAGCACCGCCTGCACGGTGGCGAAGAGCACGTGTCGGAACTCGTCCTGTTCCATCAGGCTGACGAAGCGGGAGGCGGGCAATTTCAGGGCCGAGCCGCCGACCTGGATTTCGTTTGCGGTAAGCTGGGTCTCGCGCCCGAGGGTGAGGTTGATGCCGGAGCAGGCCTCGCGCCCGATATTGGCCATCTCGATGGTGGAGCCGTCGCCATAGGTGGCCAGCACCGAGATGACGGCGGATTCCGGAAAATAGACGGCGTTGGTCTTCTCGCCAACCTGGTGCAGCACGGTGCGGGCGTCGAATTCGACCAGCTCGCACTGTCCCAGCACCTCGGCCCGCGTGGCAGGCGGCAAAGCCCTCAATACCCTGTTCTGTGTGTCCTGCACCATGCGATTTGAACGCAAGCGGACGGAATTTGGTTCCGGGGGTTCAGGCCGCCCGGCTGCTGGCGAGGGTCACGGCCTCGAACGGCTTGAGGATCGGCCATGCCGGCTGGGCGTGTTCGGGCAGGCGGCTGCGGTCGAACCCGGCAAGCACGCTGGCCGCCAGCGCGTCGGGCTTGCGACGGATGCGGCCGATCAGCAGGCTGGAGACGGCGCAGCCCGAGGCGATCACCGCCTCGTGGCCGGGCAGCAGTACCTGGTAGTAGGTGACCATTTCCGGCCCCTTGGCCCAGAAGGCCGAGACGTTGTTCACGAGATGCCGGGCGGGCACCAGCACCGCCTCGCGGCCGAACATGTATTCGACATCCGAGCCGCGCATCACCAGCTTCTGGTTGGGCGAGACGGCGATATCGCGGGTCAGGCCGAAATAGCCGGCGCGCAGGCGGATCGGGTGGAAGCTGCCCTTGGCGGGCACCGTGCGGCGGACGACCTGAAGCACCGGCACCTGTTCGCCGCGGTCGGTGATGACAACGTCGCCGCGGCGGATGCGGTGGACGGGGGTTTCGCCCATGCTGGTCAGGATCCGGGTCTGCGAGGTGAGCCCCGGCATCGGGCCCACGGGTTCGATCTGGTCGGAGACGGCGTAGAATGTCACCTCGCGGTCCATCTCTGTCCGGCCGCGGCGGAGGGAGATCTCGCGCAGGTCCTCGAGCGCCATGGGGCGCGAGTTGGGCAGATCGACGGAATGGGTGCTGTTGGGATAGGGGCGTTCGATGCTCAGCCGGCCGGTGCGGCCGGGGGCATCCCAGCTGTAGGTGAGGCGCACCACGTCGGTGCGGTCGTTGTAGGGGCAGGGCAGGATGGCGGTGCGGGTGTCGTCGCCCTGGGCCTCGATCAGCACGACGCTGCCGCCGGGCAGGGCCTGGAGCGAGAAGGTGCCGGACCACGGGTGCGAGCGGCGGAAGGCTAGCAAGGTTTGCGGCCGGTTGTCGGGGGAGAGGCGGGTTTCGACCAGAAGGGTGCCGCGGGGCAGAAGGCTGTCGGGCGGAAAGCTGTCGGCCGCGGCCGGCGCGCCGCCGGGGCCCGCGAGCGAGAACCAGGCGGAGGTGCGATCCGTGACGCCGATCCAGGTCATGCGCGGACCGTTTTCAATATTATCGGACGCTCGACATTTTCGATCATGCCTGCTTGCCCCGTCCCTTTTTTGTCGAGGCAGGCACCATGGTCGTGGCCGGACGCGAAAGATGCGCCCACGCCCCATCGGGACAGTTTCGGAGTGTCCGCTCGGTCCGCGGCCTGTTGCGGCCGCTATGGTTTGCCCTGCCTCGGGTTGTTTATTGGGGGTTGCCTAGCAGATTTGTGCTTGATTGTTAAGCGTTATTCACGAGGTTGAAGAAACCGGCCAGTGCCTGTGGCCGGTGCCCAATGCGCCTGAAAGGAACCCTCATGACCCAGCCCACCGACCCTGTTGCCCTGACCGCCGACCTGATCCGCTGCCCCTCGGTGACGCCCGAGGAGGGGGGCGCGCTGACGCTGTTGGAGGCGCGGCTGAGCGAGGCGGGATTTGCCTGCGCGCGGGCTGATCGCAACGGGGTGGCGAACCTGTTTGCCCGCTGGGGCGAGAAGGGGGCGGCGAAGAGCTTCGGCTTCAACGGGCATATGGACGTGGTGCCGGTGGGGGACGAGGCCGCGTGGACCGTGGCGCCCTTCGGGGCGGAGGAGAAGGACGGGTTTCTTTGGGGCAGGGGGGCGACCGACATGAAGTCGGGCGTGGCGGCCTTTGCCGCCGCCGCGATCGATTTCGTGACGCAGACGCCGCCGGAGGGGGCCGTCATCCTGGCGATCACCGGCGACGAGGAGGGTGACGCGGTCGACGGCACGGTGGCGCTGCTCGACTGGATGGGGCGGGAGGGTGAGCGGATGGATGTCTGCCTTGTGGGCGAACCGACCTGCCCCGACCGGATGGGCGACATGATCAAGATCGGGCGGCGTGGGTCGCTTTCGGCGTGGTTCACGATCACCGGGGTGCAGGGGCATTCCGCCTATCCGCATCGGGCGAAGAACCCGCTGCCGGCGATGGCGCGGCTGATGGACCGGCTGGCGAACGAGACGCTGGACGAGGGGACCGAGCATTTCGACCCGTCGACGCTGGCGGTGGTGACGATCGACACGGGGAACCCGGCGACCAACGTGATCCCGGCGCAGTGCCGGGCGACGGTGAACATCCGGTTCAACGATGCGCAAGAAAGCCGGGGGCTGATCGACTGGATGCAGGGGGAGCTGGACCGGGTGGCCGAAGAGTTCGGTGTGACCGGCGAGATGGAGGTGAAGGTGTCGGGCGAGAGCTTCATCACCCCGCCGGGTGCCTTGTCGGACATGGTGGCGCAGGCAGTGGAGGCCGAGACCGGCGTGGTGCCGGTGCTGTCGACCACGGGCGGGACATCGGATGCACGCTTCGTCAAGGATCACTGTCCGGTGGTGGAGTTCGGCCTTGTGGGCCAGACGATGCACCAGGTGGACGAGCGGGCGGAGGTGGAACAGATCTGGCAGTTGAAGGCGATCTATGGCCGGATCCTCAGGGAGTATTTCGGGTGACGCTGGAGGTCGGGCCGACGGAGGATATCGCCGCCTGTGCCGCGCTGCGCCGGGCGGTGTTCATCGAGGAGCAGGGGGTTCCCGAGGAGGTTGAGCAGGACGGGCGTGATGGCGAGGCGCATCACGTGCTGGCGGTGCTGGACGGGGTGCCGGTGGGCTGCGGTCGGATTTTGCTGGACGGGGCGACGGGGAAGATCGGGCGGGTCTGTGTCTTGCCGAAGCATCGCGGGCAGGGGATCGGGCTGGCGCTTGTCGGGGCCTGCCTGAAGGTGCTGCGCAGGGTGCCGGGGGTGACACGGGCCGAGCTGGGGGCGCAGAGCTACGCGATCGGGCTTTACGAACGGTTAGGGTTTACCGCCTATGGCCCGGAATTCGCCGATGCCGCGGGTCAGCCGCACCGGATGATGGGCCGCAGCCTGTGAGGGCGCGGCGGCAGGTCGTGGTGATGCTGAAGGAGCCGCGGGCGGGGCGGGTGAAGACGCGGCTGGGCCGGGAGATCGGGATGGTCGAGGCGGCGTGGTGGTTCCGGCACCAGACGGCAAGGCTGTTGCGGCGGGTGGAGGATCCGCGCTGGCGGCTGGTGCTGGCGGTGACGCCGGACCGGGCCGGGATGGCCAGCCGCGTGTGGCCCGCGCATTTGCCAAGGGTTGCGCAGGGCGGGGGCGACCTCGGGGATCGGATGGGGCGGCTGCTCGGGGCGATGCCGCCGGGGCCGGTCTGCATCATCGGGGGGGATATCCCGGGGGTGCGCAAGGCGCATTTGGCCAAGGCTTTCAGGATGTTGGGCGAGCGTGACGCGGTCTTCGGACCGGCGGAGGACGGCGGGTTCTGGCTGGTTGGCATGAAGCGCGTGGCTCGGCCGCCGGCGGGGTTGTTCCGGGGGGTGCGGTGGTCGACGGACACGGCGCTGGCAGACAGCGTGGCGAGCCTTTCGGGGTGTCGCGTGGGGTATTGTGACAGGTTGCGGGATGTGGACCGGGCGGCGGATTTGAGCGGGTAGGGGGTGGTCCGGGGCCGGGGGTGTGGTGGGTTTGCACCCACCCTTGTCTCTTTGATCTGTGTGATATTCGGTATCGGCAGGCGAGACCCCGTCCCACCCTTGGTCCTTGAGACCGTCGCGTAGCCTGGGGCTCGTCTGCCGACCGTTGTCAAACCTGAACA
>NZ_JAVKFX010000002.1:0-36587 GCF_040223625.1 Roseovarius sp.
ACGTCGAATGACACTCAAAAATCCCATGTCGATCACTCCATGTCTCCCCGACAAAACCCGTCAGGGAAAGGTGTTCACATGGGTCAATTCTCAGTGAAAAATTTGAAGCCTACCGGGTCACTTCTCAGCGGAAACTAACAGCCTTGTGGCCCTGCGCGAAGGGATCGATGGGTGCGAGTTTCCTACCATTAAGAAGCAGACGAAGCTTGGGTCGATTGCCTTCCATGTATCGATGGAAGCAGAGCCGCAGATGCCGCTCTGCCCCCGAAAGTGCCTTGTTGATCTCCGCGGCCCTTTTTGTAGAGTCGTTTCGGTAGCCCGTCGAAAGACGATCCAGTTTCCGCCAAAGGACGATGGTCCCGGTTTCTCCCAAGTGGTCCGTGGCAGGAATACTTGCCAGATCATCCTCGAGCTCAACGGCCCAGACATTCGTCTCCGCAACCTTGTCGAGGTCCCAGGTTGTGGCCGATGTAACGCCGGCTTTCCGGGAAACAACCGTAAGCTCTCGGCATTGGGAGAAACTGGCGCTCTTCAGGCCCAGGCCGAACCGCCCGAGATCGTGATCCTCGCGCTCCTCCAATGGATTCCGAGACCCAGGTCGCATTGCCTCGATCAACTCAGTCTCATCCATGCCGATACCGTCGTCAATGATAGCGATCCAAGGTTCCTCCGAGGCTGTCTCTGCCAGTATCTCAACTTTCAAGGCACCCGCCGTAATGGAGTTGTCGATTATGTCGGCCGTCGCCGTTTCCAGGGTGTAGCCGAAGTCCCTCATGCCTTCGATGAGCGACGCAGCGTGAGGCGTGGCGTCAGCCTGCCTTTTGGTCGGTATGGTTTTGTCGCTATTGTCTTTCAAACCGCAATTCTTCCGGTCACATCTGATCTCAATGAGACGAAAAGAACAACTTCCGCCATCTGTCGTCAAACCCATGCAACCACGGATTGCCGCGGAATTGAAAGAATTTTGTTGTTTTCATGACAACATTGAAGCCCAGCGACATTGTCGACTACTGGAACCTGACGTGATCCGCCCACCGATAGTCCCTCATTTTAACTGGGGTCTGCAGTTCTGCGCACTGCTACCCTAGCTTGGACCACCGGAAGCAGGATCTTTGCGGCTTTGTCATGATGACGGGCTGGTGACGCCATCGGGATAGTGCATAGCAATCGGCCACTGGTTCGCGCCCCAATCGAAGGGCATCAGGCGTGGTGATCGTCAGTGGTGGAGGTTCGCGGTGACCCGCAGACGAAGCGCGCCCAACCCTCCATCATCTCGCGCCTCTTCTCAATCATGTCCCCCCGCCGGTAAGCTCGCTCAACGTCGCTGCCGATGCTGTGTGCAAGCGCTATCTCGGCCATGTCTCGAGAGTAGTCTGTCTTTTCCGCGGCCCAGTCGCGGAAGCTGGACCTCAGACCATGTGGCACTGCCGGACGTCGTGAACGTGGGTCAAGAAACCCGAGTCGACCCTCTTTCTCCTCAGCGGCCTGGATCCGTCGCATCACTGCCGAGATCGTCATGTCCGACATTTGACCGTTTTTGGGGGATGGAAATACGTAAGCGCAACCCTGCATACGCGGTGTCGAGGAAAGTAGGTCCACTGCTGCCTCCGAGAGCGGCACTCGGTGTTCACGGCCCGCCTTCATGCGTTCTGCCGGGACGGTCCAGACGCTGCTCTTTAGGTCAATCTCGTCCCATTGGGCGCCCCGCACCTCACCAGAGCGAGCGGCCGTCAAGGTCAGGAACGCAAGCGCACGTGCGGCAATACCATCTCGGGCACTCAACAATCTGAACCAGGTCGTGATCTCGTCGAGTGCCACAGCTGGATACCTGTTCTCCTTCTGAACCTTGTTGGGCGAAGGGAGAAGCTGCTGAAGATTGCCCTTCCAGCGCGCTGGATTTTCACCTTCACGAAGCTCCATAACGCTGGACCAATCTAAGACAGCCTCTATTCGCTGACGCACGCGCGAGGCAGTTTCGTTCTTGGTGCTCCAGATTGGGCGCAAAGCTGAAAGAACGTCTTCAACAGTGATCGATGAGACAGCCTTGTCGCCGAAAACCGGGAATACGTATGTGGTCACAGTTGATTGCCATTGCTTGATGTGCTTCTCGTTCTTTAGTTCGCCTTTTACTTTCTCCTCGTAGTAACGTTCGAATGCCTCCTTGAAAGTAGTCTGGTGTCTCTGCTCGGCGGCGTGAGCGGCTCGTTCAGCGTGACGCTCATCTACCGGGTCAATGCCAGCGCGTATCTTTTGTTTCATCTGCAACGCCAGTTCCCGGGCTTCTCCGAGTGGCACTTCAGGGTATGAGCCCAGACCAATATGGCGGCGCTTGCCTTGAACGGTGACGCGCAATATCCATGAGCGCGCACCACTATCTGTGATGTTCAAACTCAATCCGGGAGGTGTGCCACCTACCGCATGGCGCCCAGGCTCTTTCAGGTTTTTTACCTGAAGGGCTTTGAGTTCTTTTGCTCTCGTTGGCATGCTAAGCCACCATCCTTGCCACCAAAAATTTCTCGATTGATTGCATGATCCTGCAACACTCTGCAAGTCGATATTGATATAAATATCTGAACAGAATATACTAATTATAGTTTCTTGCAGCTATCTGCATTTTGACAAAACCAGGAAAAGGCGGACTTCGTCTCCGCCATAATTCCCGAATTGCTGGTTCTTGCGGCCGTGGCCGTCATGGCGTGACGCGCGTGCGGAGGCGATGGGCCTGTCGTTCAGCAGGGCGGCGCCGGTCGGGAACGGCCGAGTTGCAGGCGCGCCTGATTTGCGGTGTAAGTGGGGGAGTGGACCAAAGCTGCCCGTGGACCGATCGTATCAACAACCGCCGTAGGAGCCTTTGAAGCATGGATTTGTCGCGCCGTCAGTTCGGCCTTGGGGCCGCAGTTCTCAGCCTTTCAGCCTGTGGTGGTGTCGGTGGTATCCGGTCGGAGGGAACCGGAGAGTCCGACGCGCTGCCCTCGGATCTTCGGCCTGTGCCCAACGCGGGCTACGATGCGTGGGTCGCGTCGTTCCGGGGCCGGGCCGCGCAGCAGGGGATCAGCCAGGCGACGCTGGATGCGGCGTTTCGGGGCACGGGCTATCTGCCCGGTGTCATCGAGCGGGATCGCAACCAGACCGAGTTCAAGCGCAGCCTCGAGGATTATCTCTCGATTGCCGCCTCGGAGGAGCGTGTGCGGCAGGGGCGGGCGGCGCTGGCGCGGGAAAGCGCGACGCTGAGCGCGATCGAGGCCCGGTACGGTGTCGACGCGGAGATCGTGACGGCCGTCTGGGGGCTGGAAAGCTTCTATGGCACGCGGCGGGGCAATGTGCCGGTGATCTCGGCCACCTCGACGCTGGCCTTCGACGGGCGTCGTGGCGCTTTCTTCGAGAAGCAGTTGCTTGCCGCCCTGCGCATTCTGCAGAACGGGGACGTGACCCCGGCGCGGATGACCGGAAGCTGGGCCGGGGCCATGGGGCACACGCAGTTCATTCCGACCTCCTACCAGGCGTTTGCCGTGGATTTCACCGGGGACGGGCGCCGGGATATCTGGGCGGATGATCCATCCGATGCGCTGGCCTCTGCGGCGGCCTATCTGTCGCGCAACGGCTGGACCCGCGGCCAGAGCTGGGGGCGCGTGGTGCCTGCGGGCACGTCCGGCCGCGTGGTGCAGCCCCAGCCGGGCGGACCGCGGTTCGCGGTCAACAGCAATTTCCAGGTGATCAAGCGGTACAACAACTCTGACGCCTATGCGATCGGCGTGGGGCACCTGGCGGATCGGATCGGTGGCGCGGGACCGCTCGAGGCACAGTTTCCGCCGGATGC
Source organism: Roseovarius sp. (assembly GCF_040223625.1). Taxonomy (GTDB): domain Bacteria; phylum Pseudomonadota; class Alphaproteobacteria; order Rhodobacterales; family Rhodobacteraceae; genus Roseovarius. The sequence goes on from NZ_JAVKFX010000002.1 coordinate 3,818, forward strand.
CAACGGGCTGACGAAGGAGGACCGGATCGCGCTGCAGCGGGGTCTGACTCGGCGCGGGTTCGACACGGGCGGCGCCGATGGCGTGATCGGTCCCGATACGCGCGAGGCCCTGCGGCGGTATCAGGCGAGCCGCGGGCTGCCGGTGACGGGCGAGCCGTCGGTGGAGCTTCTGCGCGGTCTCAGGTGAGCCTGTCGGTGACTTTCTGACGCGGTGTTGACGGGGCAAGCCGCCCGTTCCGAAAAGGTCAGGGCGTGTCGGTGCCGGTGTCGCTCACCAGGTTGGAGAGGTCTTTCGCGGCCTCTCGCAGGGGGGCGAGGTATTCCAGGGCGCGGGGGATGTCGAAGCGCTGGCTGGGCGCGTGGAAGGAGAGGGTGGCCATCAGGCGGCCGTTGGTGTCCTGGATCGGGACGGCGAGGGCGATCATGTCTTCCATGAATTCCTCGCGGTCGAGGGCGTAGCCGGCGGTGCGGACCTCGGCGATCTCGTCGAAGAGCGCGGCCGCGTCGGTGATGGTGTTGGGGGTGCGCTGCTGGAGGTCGGTGGCGTCGAGATAGGTTTTTAGGTGGTTGGTGGCGAGCGAGCTGAGATACATCTTGCCGCTGGCGGTGCAGTAGAAGGGCACGCGCGTGCCGATGGGGAGCTGGATGCGCAGCGGCCATTCGGTTTCGACCCGTTCGAGATAGGTCATGCAGTCGCGGTCGGGCAGGGCGATGTTGCAGGTTTCGCCGATCTCGCGGCTGATCCGCTGGAGCACGGCCTGGCGGGCCGTGCGGATGCGCAGGGAGGACAGGATGCCGCCTGCCATCTCGCGCAGGCGGGGGCCGGGGGAGTAGGTGCGCCCGTCCATGTCGCGCTGGAGGAAGCCTTCCTCCTCGAGGGTGTTGAAGAGGCGGTGGATGGTGGGCTTGGGCAGGCCGATCTGGGCGTTCACCTCGGTCGGTGTCACCGGGACGCCGGCGCTGGCGATCTGTTCGATCACCATCAGCAGCCTCAGGTTCGTCGGGATCGACCCGGATTTTTCCCCATCCATCTTATGTCTTCTTCATCGTTGCGGCAGCAGCACGGTCGAGAGCGGTGGCACGAGGGCCACGATGATCCAGACCGCGATGAGGGCGATAAGGTAGACGAGGGAATAGCGCAACAGCCGGAAATAGGGCACGCCGGTCACGCCGGAGGCGACATAGAGGTTGAGGCCGTAGGGCGGGGTGATGAAACCGATCGAGGCGCCGACGAGGAAGATGACGGCGAATTGCACCGGTTCGACGCCGACCGAGTGGGCGACGGGGGCGAGGATCGGGGCGAGGATGATGGTCACCGGCAGGCTTTCCAGCACCATGCCGAGGACGAAGACGATGGCCATCGAGGTGAAGAGCACCGCGTGGTAGCCGCCCATGGAGGTGACGAAATCGCCGATGGCCTGCTGGGCGCCGAGCACCGAAAGGATCTGTTGCATGACGACAGAAACGGCGATGAGTGGGGCGAGGATGCCGGTGATCTGGGCCGAGCGCATGGTGATCGAGGGCAGTTCCAGCGGGCCGAAGCCGTGGACGACCAGCATTTCGGAGATGGACTTTTCCGAGACGTCCTTGTCCTGCCGGCCGCCGATGAGCCGGTGGATGGGCAGGCAGAGGAAGCCCACGATGACGCAGAAGCCGACGGTGACGCCCGCCGCCTCTGTCGGGGAGAACTTGCCGGTGTAGATGCCCCAGAGGACGAGGCCGATGGCGAAGAAGCCGAGCCAGGCGCCGATCGCCGTCTTGATCACGCGCAGCGGGCTGAGCGGGATCAGGAAGCCCCAGCCGTTCTTCCAGCAGACGATGAAGCAGGCGATCATCATCCCGCCCACCATCATCGCGCCGGGGATGATGCCGGCCACGAACAGCTCGGAAATGGGAAGGTTCATCAGGAAGCCGTAGACGATGAATATGATGGAGGGCGGGATGATGATGCCCACGGTGCCGCCCGCCGCCGCTGTCGCCGCCGAGAAGCGTTCGTCGTAACCGCCCTTGACCATCTCGGGATGCAGCATCGAGCCGATGGTGGCGGTGGTGGCGGAGTTGGAGCCGGAGATCGCCGCGAAGAGCCCGCAGGCCCCGAGCGAGGCCATGGCGAGCCCGCCGCGGATCCAGCCGAGGCAGGCATAGGCGAAGTCGGAGAGGCGCCGGGCGATGCCGGAGCGGTTGATCAGGTCGCCGGTCAGGATGAAGAGCGGCATGGCCAGCAGCGCGAAGCCGTCGGTGAAGACGTCGGCCAGCGCCGCGCCGATATTGTCGAGCGGCATGGCCAGCAGGAAGGACATGCCGATCACCCAGTAGCCGATCACGAGGAAGACTGGCACGCCGAGCATGAAGAGGAACGTCACCCCGATCGAGATGAGCGTGATGATCATCGGGTCGCTCATGTCAGTCGCCTCCGATCACGGCTTGTTTGATAAGCGGCGCGCCGCTGCGGTAATTGGCGAGATCCTCGATCAGGTTCTCGAGCACCCGTGCCACCAGCACGGTGAAGGCGAGGGGCACCGAGATCAGGAACCACCATTGCATGATGTTGTCGGTGCCCAGCATGATCTGGAAATTCGAGGCGGAATTGGCGACGACCCGGGTCGAGGTGACGACGACGACCCAGGAAAAGCCGATCCAGAGCGCCGCGTCGAGCAGCAGGCAGGCCATCTGGCCTGTGCGCGGCATGGCGGTGCGGAACTCGGCAAAGGCGAGGTGGGTGCGCAGCTTGACGTTATAGCTGCAGCCGAACCACGTCATGATCAGGAACAGGAAGGGCGGCAGGGTGGTCGACCACGGCGCCTGTTCCGACAGCACGAAGCGGCGGAAGACCTCGACGAAGATGATGCCGCCGATGGCGAGGTAGGAGATGACCATCACGGTGGGCTCGAAACTGCGCTCGAACCACGGGCTGAGCCGGTAGAGGAGGAGGATCACCAGTGCGGCGGCCAGCATCGCGGCCAGCCCCAGCGGCCAGATGGCCGGGGCGCGCATCGCCTCGCTCAGCATCCATGAATCGCCTTCGGCGAGGGCGCTGAAGATCTCGCCTGCGCCGTCGAACCAGCCGGTCATTGCCTGTTCCTCCTGTCGGGTCGCGGTTTGGGTCGCGGGGTGCCTGCGCGGTCTTGGATGCCGCGTGTGCGGGGGCGGGCCGCCGGGATCGGCTGGCGGCCCGCACCGGGTTCAACGATAGCCGGTTATGCCGAGCGCCACCAGCGGCGCGGCTCGACGTTCTCGGGCTTCGTATCCTGCGGAATCTGACGCGCGACGTCGTAGATTTCCTGGTAGGTGTCGAGGCCGCCGGCCCAGTTGTTGAGCCGCTCGCGCCATTGCGCCCAGGGTTCGGGGTTGAACTCGGGCGAGCACATTTCCTCGGCCATCTTGATCTGGTCGTCGGCAAGGAAGGCCGGGCGCACGTTTTCCTTGACGAAGATGGTGTCGGGAAGCTGCGGGTCGGAGAAGCCGACGGTCTTGACCAGCGCGGCCTCGTTCGCGGCCTGCACGTGGGCCTGGGCCCAGTAGGCGGATTCCATGATCGCGTCCTGCAGGTGCGGCTCCATGCTGTCGAAGACCTTGGCGGACATCGAGGTGTGTTCGGTGCCGCAGAAGAACTTGAGGTCGACCGACTGGCTGACCACGGGCGACATGTTGGCATAGGCCACGGCCGAGGCCCATGTCTCGGCCCCGTCGATCAGGCCCTGCTTGAGGCCGTCGAGCGTTTCCTCCCATGCCACGGGGACGGGGTTGAGGTTGAGGAGCTGCATGGCGATGCGGCCGAGCTGGGTGCCGGTGACGCGGTTCTTGGTGCCGAACAGTTCCTCGAGCTTGGTGACGGTGGGCTTGTCGGCGAAGGACTGGCCCATCTGCAGGCCGCGGAGTTCGCAATGGCTGAAGAGGAACTTCAGGCCGTGGCGTTTTTCCAGCGGCTCGCGCAGGAGCTTCATGGATTCCGGGCTGTAGAGGAAATGGTACTGCGAGGCCCGGGTGGGGAACATGTAGGCGTAGTCGAGCACGTTGAGATAGGGCGCGCCGCCGGCCGAGTTCTGGGTGGAGGCGGCGTACATGTCCACAACGCCGAGCTGGGTTTTCTCGACGCAGGAGAGCTGGCCGCAGATCTGGTTGTCGCCGATGAACTCGACGCGGATCTCGCCCTCGGTGCGTTCCTCGAGGTCGCGGCAGAATTCCAGCGCGCCCATGCGTTCGATCAGCAGGTTGCGCGCGTTGAAGCCCGAGGCGCCCATTTTGAGGGTGTGCTTGGCTTCCTTGGCAAAGCGTTTCTCGTAGGTGCTTTCGGCCGCCTTGGCCAGCGACGGCAGGCTGGCCGCCCCTGCGAACGCCCCTGCGCCCAGCAGCACCGACGACATGCCGAACTGTCCCGACAACCGGAACAGATCCCGGCGGGTGATCCCGCTCAGGGCATTGGATACTTTCATGGTCTCCTCCCACGTTGCGTATTTTTGATACTTGCAGTCTCAATATTGGTCGACCTATGTTCGATCTGGCAAGAGAAATCTTTTCTCTGCCCAATGATTGGAGGAGGTCGCCCGGAAATGCCCGAATTGTCAGCGGATTACGTGATTGTGGGTGCTGGCTCGGCGGGCTGTGTTCTGGCGAATCGGCTGTCGGCCGACCCGTCGGTCAAGGTCGTGCTGATGGAGGCCGGCGGGCGGGACTGGAACCCGTGGATCCATATTCCGGTGGGGTATTTCAAGACGATGCACAACCCCGCGGTCGACTGGTGCTACCGGACCGAGCCGGACCCGGGGCTGAACGGCCGGCGGCTTGACTGGCCGCGGGGCAAGGTGCTGGGCGGGTCGTCGTCGCTGAACGGGCTGTTGTATGTGCGGGGGCAGCCGCAGGATTACGACCGCTGGCAACAGATGGGCAACCCCGGCTGGGGCTGGGACGACGTGCTGCCGCTGTTCAAGCGGTCGGAGCGGCAGGAGCGGGGGGCGGACGAGTTTCACGGTGACCAGGGCCCGCTGTCGGTGTCGAATATGCGGCTGCAGCGGCCGATATGCGATGCGTGGGTCGCCGCGGCGCAGGAGGCGGGGTATCCGTTCAACCCGGATTACAACGGGGCCAGCCAGGAGGGCGTGGGGTATTTCCAGCTGACCGCGCGCAACGGGCGGCGGTGTTCGAGCGCGGTGGCGTTCCTGAACCCGGTGAAGGCGCGGCCGAACCTGACGGTGCTGACCAAGGCGGCGGCGAGCCGGATCGTGTTCGAGGGCAGCCGGGCGGTGGGCGTGGCCTATCGCGACGAGGCGGGGCAGGAGCATGTCGTACGGGCCGGGGCGGAGGTGATCCTGTCCTCGGGCGCGATCGGATCGCCGCAGCTTCTGATGGTGTCGGGGATCGGCGAGGCGGAGCAGCTGCGCGAGCACGGGATCGAGGTGCGCCGGGATGTTCGGGCCGTGGGCAAGAACATGCAGGATCACCTGCAGGCGCGGCTGGTGTTCAAGTGCAACGAGCCGACGTTGAACGACGAGGTGCGCAGCCTCTTCAACCAGGCGCGGATCGCGGTGAAATATGCCATGTTCCGCTCGGGCCCGATGGCGATGGCCGCGAGCCTTGCGACGGGGTTCCTGCGGACGGGCGCGCATGTGGAAACGCCGGATATCCAGTTCCACGTGCAGCCCTGGTCGGCGGACAGCCCCGGCGCGGGGGTGCATCCGTTCTCGGCCTTTACCATGTCGGTCTGCCAGTTGCGGCCCGAGAGCCGGGGGGAGATCCGGTTGGCGGGGGCGGATGCGCGGGTCTACCCGACGATCCATCCGAATTACCTGTCGACCGAGACCGATTGCCGGACGATCGTGGAGGGGATCAACATCGCCCGGCGGATCGGGCGGCACGAGCCGCTCAGTCACAAGATTTCCGAGGAGTTCCGGCCGGACGCGTCGCTCGACATGGACGATTACGAGGGCACGCTCGACTGGGCGCGGAACAATTCGACGACGATCTATCACCCCACCGGGACGTGCCGGATGGGGCCGGGCCCCGATGCGGTGGTCGATGCGCGGCTGCGGGTGCATGGCGTGGCCGGGCTGCGGGTGGCGGATTGCTCGATCATGCCCGAGATCGTGTCGGGCAACACCAATGCCCCGGCGATCATGATCGGCGAGAAGGCCTCGGACATGATCCTCGAGGACCGGAGGGCGGGGGCTGGGGCGGCCTCCTGAGACGAGCGGCGCCGGTAAGGGGCTGAGTTCATTCCAGAAATGATGTGACGGGCGAGGTGCCCGCGTGGGCTGTTGCGGCGGGCCGCGTGTCCTTGCCGTCGATGGCATTTGGGTATCGTGGGCTCTCTTTTCAATTGAATGACTACGTAATCATGGCTTAGATGCATTAAATGACGATTCGGAATCGGTATTCATGAAATCGAAATCAAATGCCACGAGCAAAGACCTTGCGCTGGCCGCCGGCGTGTCGCAGGCGACGGTGTCGCGGGTGTTCCGGGGCGAGGAGAACGTGAACGCCGAGACGCGGCAGCGGGTGCTGGATGCCGCGAAGCTGATCGATTACCGGCCGAACGCGCTGGCGCGGGCGATGCGCACCAGCCGGCTTGGCGTGATCGGGGTGGTGGTCGCGCGGCTGAGCAACCCGCTTTACACGGAAATCCTGTGCGCGCTGAACGAGGTGCTGGCGCACAAGGGCCTCAAGGTGGTGCTGTGGGACACGGAGGGCACCGGCGAGGTGGCGGCGATCGACGCGATCAGCCAGTCGCTGGTGGACGGGCTGATCTTTGCGGCGGTGACGCGGAATTCGCCGGTTCTGCATGAGGCGATCCGGGCGTCGGCGCCGCTGGTGCTGATCAACCGGACGATCGACGACCTGAGCTGTGACCAGGTGTCGAGCGACAACCATGCCGGGGGGCGCGCGGTGGCGTCGTACCTGCTGGATCATGGCAAGCGGCGGATCGGTTTCATCAGCGGCTCACTGGACGTGAGCACGGTGCGCGACCGCGAGGCCGGGTTCCTGGAGGCGATGGCGGAGCGGCGGCAGGAGATCGAGACCTCGATGATCCGCCGGGTGCCGTTCTCGCATGAAAGCGGGCGGTCGGCGATGCAGTCGCTGCTGGACCTGTCGGACCCGCCGGACGCGGTGTTCTGTGCCAACGACCTGCTGGCGCTGGGGGCGCTGGACGGGGCATATGAGCGCGGCTGCCGGGTACCGGAGGATTGCTGGATCATGGGGTTCGACGATGTCGAGCAGGCGTCGTGGTCGACGCTGTCGCTGACCACGGTGCGCCAGCCGGTGCAGAAGATCGTCGAGGACGGGGTGAACCTGTTGCTCGAACGGCTGGCGAAACCGGCTCTGGAGCCGCGCCGGATCGTGCATCCGGTCGACCTGATGATCCGGCGCAGCACCGCGAGGGCGCGGCTGGGATCGAAAGACGAGGCGAAGACATGACGCATGTGACCGAACCCGAGCGGCGGACCAAGATCCGCGACCGCGTCGACGTTCTGGTGGTGGGCGGCGGATCGGCCGGGATCGCCGCCGCCGTCGCCGCGGCGCGGACCGGCGCGCGGGTGATGCTGGTGGAACGGATGGGGTTTCTGGGCGGGACGCTGACGGCGGTCACGCTGGGCAGTATCTGCGGGCTCTACGGGCTTGACGGCGGGCGGGTGCAGCGGCTGGTGCGCGGGCTGGCGGACGAGATCATCGAGCGGCTCAGGGCGCGGGGCGGGGCCGCCGCGCCCAAGGTGTGGCTGCAGACCGCGTCGCTGCCCTATCACCCCGAGCCGATGAAGCGGGTCGCCGACGACATGCTGCGCGAGGCCGGCGTGGCGGTGCGGTTCCATTCGCTGGCGGTCGAGGTGCTGAGCCGCGACGGGCGGGTAAGCGGGGCGGTCTTCGAGTCGATCGACGGGCGCTGGGCCGTTGAGGCGGGCGTTGTCGTCGATGCCAGCGGCGATGGGCAGATTGCCGCGCTGGCCGGGGCGGAGTGGGCCTGCGACGTGGAGGATCTGCAGTTTCCGACGACGATGATCCGGTTCGGGGGCGTGGATACGCGCAAGGTCGAGGAGACGGACCGGGCGGCGTTGCACGGCTATCTCGAGGCGGCGGTGGCGGCGGGGTACGACCTGCCGCGCACGGCGGGCGGGATCTTTGCCTTCAACGAGGCGGTGGTGCACCTGAACATCACCCGGATCGAGCAGGATGGCCGGGCGCCAAACCCGCTGGACGTGGCGGAGATGAGCGCGGCGGAGGCCAACGGCCGGCGGATGGCGGAGCTGTACTTGGAGGCGTTCCGGGCGCATGTGCCGGGCTATCGCGATGCGTGGCTGCTGGATACCGGCACGCAGATCGGTGTGCGCGAGAGCCGGCGGGTGGCCGGGGATCACATGCTGACCGAGGAGGAGGTGCTGGGCGGGGCGCGGTTCGCCGATGCGATCGGCGCCTGTGCGTGGCCGGTCGAGGAGCATGGCGCCGACCGGGCGACGCGCTGGGTCTGGCTGCCGGACGGGAGTTACTACCAGATCCCGTGGCGCTGCCTGTTGCCGCGGGGCATCGACGGGCTGGTGATAGCCGGGCGCTGCGTGTCGGCGACCCATGTGGCGCAGGCGTCGCTGCGGGTGGCGGGCACCTGCTTTGCCATGGGTGAGGCGGCGGGGATCGGCGCGGCGCTGTCAGCGGAGCGGCATGGCGGCGACCTGCGGGCGCTGGACGTTCAGGCATTGCGGGCAGAGCTGGCGGAGCGGGGCGCGTACATGGGCGATGCCGCGCCGGAGTGCTTCGTGCCGGGCGAGCCCGAGTTGGAGGGCGCGCGATGAGGAAGCTGAGGAGCAATTTCGCCGAGGGCACCACGCTCTGGGCGCTGCGGCGGGCGCAGTGGATCGCGCTGGGGATCGACGAGGCGGACATGGCGAAGCCGAAGATCGCCGTGATCAACACGTCGTCGGAGCTGTCGAGCTGTTTCTCGCATCTCGACCGGGTGGCCGAGGCCGTGAGCGCCGCGATCCGCGAGGCCGGGGGGCTGCCCTTCGTGGTCAAGACGACCGCGCCCAGCGATTTCATCCACTGCGCGGGCTCGTCGGGGAGTTACATCCTGCCGTCGCGCGACCTGGTGGTGAACGATATCGAGGTGTCGGTCGAGGGGCCGCAGCTTGACGCGATGGTGTGCCTTGCCTCCTGCGACAAGACGGCGCCGGCGCAGCTTATGGCGGCGGCGCGGCTGGATATTCCGACGCTGCTGGTGATCGGCGGCTACCAGGCCTGCGGTGCGCTGAACGGCGAAACGGTGGATATCGAGGACGTGTTCGAGAGCGTCGGCAAGCTGAGCACGGGCGAGCTGAGCGTGGCGGAAATCGAGTGCATGTCGCGGGTGGCGGTGGCGGGGCCGGGGGTTTGTGCCGGGATGGGCACGGCGAACTCGATGCATATCATGAGCGAGGCGCTGGGGATGACCCTGCCCGGCAGCGCGCCGATCGCGGCGGAAAGCGAGCGGATGTACGAGCGCGCCCGCGCGGCGGGGCGTCGGATTGTCGAGATGGTCGATGAGGATTTGCGCCCGTCGGCGATCCTGACGCCCGAGGCGTTCCGGAATGCCGCCGCGGTGGCGATGGCGCTTAGCACGTCGATCAACGTCATGCGCCATTTGCAGGCGGTGGCCGAGGAGGGCCGGGTGGCGGTCGATATCTACGATGTCTTTGCCGGGCTTGACGGAAAGGTGCCGGTGCTTTGCGCGATCAAGCCGAACGGCGACGGGCGGATCGAGAATCTCGATGCCGCGGGCGGTACGCTGGCGGTGATGAGCCGGCTGCGCGGGCTGCTGGATGAGGCGTGCGTGGGCGTGGACGGGCAGAGCCTTGGGGCGCGGCTGGACGTGGCCGGGGTGGTCGAGGGCGGTGCCGTGGCGTCGGTGGGCCGGCCGGTGGCGGAGGGGCCGTCGCTGATGGTGCTGAAGGGGAACCTGGCGCCGGAGGGGGCGATCATGAAGCTGGGGACCGGGGCGTATCAGGACCTCGTGTTCGAGGGGCCGGCGAGGGTGTTCGAGACCCAGCAGGCGGCGCTTGACGCGCTGGAGGCGGGCGAGATCCGGGAGGGTGATGTCGTGGTGCTGCGCGGCCTGGGGGCGCTGGGCGGGCCGGGTGTCGCGTCGGCCTCGTGGTTCGCGGCGGCGCTGGCGGGCAGTGCGCTGGCCGGGCGCGTGGCGCTGGTGACGGACGGGCAGTTGTCGGGGCTGAACCGCGGGATCGTCGTCGGGCAGATCATGCCGGAGGCGGCGATGGGCGGGCCGCTGGGGCTGGTGGCGGATGGCGACCCGATCCGGATCGATATCGCGGCGCGGGTCGTCGACCTGGAGGTGCCGGAGGCCGAGCTGGCCCGGCGGAGGAGCGGGGGGCGGCCGAAGCTGAAGATGCGGGATGGCTGGCTGGGGTTCTACCAGCAGCTTGTGACGCCGCTCAGCCGGGGGGGAATCCTTCGGCCCGGGCGCGAAGCCTCGGATGAGGGGAAACGATGACGGCGCATTTCGATTTCACGCAGAAGCCCTGGCCGCTGTTGATCGGCGGGCAGGAAAGCGCGGCCGAGAGCGGGCGGGTGTTCGAGACGCTGGACCCGTCGACGGGCAACGTGCTGGCGCGCATCGCCGATGGCGGGGCCGAAGATGCCGACCGGGCGATTGCCGCGGCCCGGAAGGGGTTCGAGACGGGTTGGGGTACGCTGACGCCCAAGGCGCGGTCGCAGCACCTGATGCGGTTTGCCGATGCGATCCGGGCGCGGGCCGAGGCGTTTGCCTGGGCCGAGACGCTGGACGTGGGGCGGCCGATCTCGATCACCTCGACCGAGATGGAGGGGCTGGCGGATTCGGTGGAGTATTACGCCGGTATCCTGCTGGGGCTGTCGGGTGAGACGCTGAACGTTTCGGACCCGACGCTTGCGGATTTCACGCTGCGCGAGCCGATCGGGGTGTGCGGGCTGATCACGCCGTGGAATTACCCGGCGCTGCTGGCGGTGCTGAAGATCGCGCCGGCATTGGCGGCAGGGAACACGGCGGTGCTGAAACCGTCGGAGGTGACGCCGGTGTCGTCGGCGCTGCTGGCGGAATGCGCGCTGGAGGCGGATTTGCCGCCCGGGACGCTGAACGTGGTGCATGGCGGGGCCGAGCCGGGGATGCGGCTGGTGACGCATCCGGACGTGGGCAAGATCTCGTTCACCGGGGGCACCGTCACCGGGCAGCGCATCTTCGAGGCGGCGGCAAAGGGCATGAAGCGGATGACGCTGGAGCTGGGCGGCAAGTCGCCGCTGCTGGTGATGGAGGATGCCGATATCGGCGCCGCGGTGGAGGCGGCGTTTACCGACAACGTGCGCAATTCCGGGCAGGTCTGTGCGGCCTGCACGCGGCTGATCGTGCAGCGGTCGGTGCATGACGCGTTCGTGGCGGCGCTGGAGGAACGGCTGCGCGGGGTGCGCGTCGGGCGGGCGCAAGACCCGGAGACGCAGATGGGTCCGGTGGTCAGCGCGGCGCAGCGCGACCGGATCGCGGGCTGCATGGAAGCGGCGGAGCGGGAGGGGGCGGAGGTGCGGCGGTATGTCGAGCTGGACGGGCGGGACGACCTGAAAGGCGGGTTCTTCCTTTCGCCCGCGCTGATCCTGAACGCCCGCGCCGGAATGAGCACGACGCGCGAAGAGATTTTCGGCCCGGTGCAGAGCGTTCTGTCCTTCGACACCGAGGCGGAGGGCATCGCGCTGGCCAATGACACGGAATACGGCCTCGCCGCCGCGGTGTTCACCCGCGACAGCGGCCGGGCGATGCGCGCGGCCCGACAGATACGGGCCGGGACGGTCTGCATCAACGCGGGCCGGAAGGTTTCGGTAGACGCCCCGTTCGGCGGCTTCCGGATGAGCGGGTTCGGCAAGGAGCGCGGGAAGGATGCGCTGCTGGACGATACCCAGTTGAAGAACGTCCGCTATGCCCTGGACTGAGAGGAAAAACCGGCCGGGCGGGGCGGATCGAACCATAAACCGAAATGGGAGGATGACATGAGTTTTATCAGGAGCGTGGCGCTGGGCGCCGCGATGACGTTGACCGGTACGGCCGGGGCACTGGCGCAGGAGGTGGAAGAGCGGACGATGACGCTGGGCCACGTCGTGGCGGAACAGTTCCCCTACCACACCTCGGCGATGTTCATGAAGGAGACGATGGCGGAGGAGACCGACGGGAAGTGGACGCTGGAGGTGCATCCGAGCGGCGCCATGGGCGGCGAGCGCGATGCGCTTGACGCGCTGCTGCTGGGCACGATGGATTTCACCTGGGTTCACACGGCGGCGATGGCAAGCTTCGTGCCGTCCTTCGAGCTGTTCAACATGCCCTTCGTGTTCCACAGCCCCGAGCATATCGAGGAGGCGCTAAGCACGCTGGACTTCTCGCAGTTCTACGAGGAGGCGGATGCGGCGGGCTTCAAGCTGATCGGCATCGGTTCGCCCGCGTTCCGCTATCCGATGAACAACATCCGCCCGATCGAGACGGCCGAGGATTTCGCCGATATCAAGATGCGGACGATGGGTGTTTCGGCGCATATCGACACCTACGAGGCGCTTGGCTCGCAGGTGGCCTCGACCTCGTTCGCGGAGCTTTACGGCGCGCTGCAGACCGGCACGGTGGACGGCAACGAGAACGCGCTTTCGGCGCTCAACGCGATGCGGTTCAACGAGGTGCAGGAATACCTGACGCTGTTGCCGACGGTGGCCAATATCGCGGTGCTGGTGATGAGCAAATCGACCTTCGACGCGATGTCGCCCGAGGAGCAGGCGCTTGTCGAGAAGATCGGCCAGCAGACGGTCGAGAAGAACAACAGCGACTATGCGACGCTGGATGCCGAGGCGCTGGAGGCGATGAAGCAGGAGGGCCTGAAGGTCAACGAGGTGGAGGACCTGTCGAGCTTCGTCGAGGCCACGGCGCCGGTGCGCGAGAAGTACTCGGCCGAGCTGGAGCCGTGGGTGCGTGACCTGATGGCCGAGATCCAGGAACTGCCCTCGGCCAAGTGAGGCAAACCCGGCCCGGCGCGTTGCGAGGCGCGCCGGGCCCTGAACGCGGGAGGAGGTTCGCCTTGGAGCGGATACATCGCATCAGCCTCGTGATCGAAAGCTTTGTCCGCATCCTCGTGGTGGCGGTGATGCTGTTCATGCTGGGCGCCGTGCTGTTGGACGTGCTGGTGCGCAACTCGTCGCTGCGGGTGCGCGGGCTGGACGAACTGGCGCGGTACTCGCTGGTCTGGATCGTGTATTTCGCCACGGCTGCGGGCGCGCGCTATGGCGACTTGATCGGCATGGAGAGCCTGGCCAATGCCTGCCCGCCGAAGGTGCAGGTGGCGCTTTGGCTGCTGCGCCGGCTGATCCTGCTGCTCTTTCTTGCGGCCTTCACCTGGTACGCGCTGGGGCTCGTGCGGCTGATGATCCAGACCGGGCGATCCTCGGCCAACCTTCATATTCCCCTCTGGCTGGTCTACGGGCCGCTTTTCCTTGGGACGTTCCTGATGTTTCTTTCCCTGCTGGTGGACGCGATGCGCCGCGTGGCGGTCAACGACATTCTGACCCCGCCGGACCCGGATGACGGGGGGCGGCTGTGGAACTGACCGCGCTTGCCGTCACCTTCTTCCTGACGTTGCTGATCGGTCTGCCGATCTATGCCGTGATGGGCGCGTCGGTGGTGGTGTATTTCATCTTCTCGGGCGTCAACCCGGTGACCATTCCGCACCGGGCCTTTGCCGGGATCGACGTCTTCGTGCTGATGGCGGTGCCGTTCTTCATGCTGGCGGGCAATCTGATGAACGCGGGCGGCACCACGCGGCGGCTGGTGGCGCTGGCGGAGGCCATGGTGGGCTGGGTGCGCGGGGGGCTGGCGCATGTGAACATCGTGGTGTCGATGCTGTTTGCCGGCATCTCGGGCTCGGCCGCGGCGGATACGGCGGCGGTGGGCAGCATCATGATCAAGTCGATGCGTGAGCGGGGCTATCCGACGGAGTTTGCCACGTCGGTGACGATCTCGTCCTCGCTGATCGGGCCGATCATTCCGCCGAGCATCATCCTGATCGTCTATGCCGTGGTGGCGGGCGTGTCGGTCAACGCGCTTTTTCTTGCGGGGATCGTGCCCGGCATCCTGCTGGGGGTGGCGCAGATGCTGTTGGTGGCGGTCTATGCCTGGCGCTACGGGTTCGGCGAGAGGGGGCGGTTCTCGATCATCGCCTTCCTGCGGGCGTTTCTTGACGGGCTGGTGCCCTTGGGGATGCCGGTGATCATTCTGGGCGGCATCTTCTCGGGGTTCTTCACGCCGACCGAGGCGGCGGCGGTGGCCTGTCTCTACGCCCTGGTGGTGGGGATGGTGATCTATCGCGAGATCCGGTTCCGCGATCTGCCGGGCATCGTGCTGCAGAGTGCGCGGACGACTGGCAGCGCGCTGGTGATCGTCGCCATCGCCGCGCCGCTGAGCTGGATCCTGACCAAGGAGCAGGTGCCGGCCACGGTGACCACGGCGATCCAGTCGGTGTCGGACAACCCGATCGTGATCCTGCTGCTGATCAACCTGATGCTTCTGGTGCTGGGGGCGTTCATGGAGATGATCGCGGCGCTGATCATCCTCGTGCCGATCCTGCTTCCGGTGGTGACGGGGCTGGGGGTGGACCCGGTGCATTTCGGGATCATCGTGGCGATCAACCTGACGATCGGGATGATCACGCCGCCGGTGGGGATCAGCCTGTTCATCGGGGCGACGATCGCGAAGATATCGCCGGAGCGATTGGCGCTGTCGAACATGCCGTTCCTGCTGGTTTCGATCCTGGTGCTGCTGATCATCACCTTCGTGCCGGGGCTGGTGATGGTCCTGCCCGATCTTTACGGCAGGTAGGGCATGGCGGGGCGGTATGATTACGTCGTGATCGGCGGAGGTTCCTCGGGCTGTGTTCTGGCGAACCGGCTGTCGGCAGACGGGCGCCGTCGGGTGCTGCTGGTGGAGGCGGGGCCGGATACGCCGCCCTATGCGGTGCCGGCCTCGATCTATGCCGATGGCTACCTGCCGGATTACTTCAAGGACAACCGGTACTGGACCCGGCTGACCGTGACGCGCGACCCGGTGGGCAACGGCAGTGGCCGGGAGCTGGAGGAGCACCGCTACGAACAGGCGCGCGTGATGGGCGGCGGGTCGAGCGTGAACGGGCAGGTGGCGCTGCGCGGTATCCCGTCGGATTACGACCGGTGGGAGGAGCTGGGCGCGGCGGGCTGGAGTTACGAGGATTGTCTGCCCTATTTCCGGCGGCTGGAGCGGGACATGGATTTCGGCGGGCCGAAGCATGGGCGCGACGGGCCGGTGCCGCTGCAGCGGACCTTTCCCGAGAACTGGTCGCACTTCGCGCTGGCGTTCCGTGATGCGCTGGAGCGGCGGGGGCTACCCTATCACGACGATTGCCATGACACGACCAGCGACGGGTGTTTTCCGTTTCCGAAGAACAACGTCTATGGCCGGCGGGTGTCGGCGGCGGTGGCGTATCTCGACCAGGGGGTGCGGCGGCGGGGGAACCTGCGGATCGTGGCGGAGACGGTGCTGGAGCGGATCCTGTTCGACGGGCACCGGGCGACGGGCGTGCGGCTTGCCCGCGCCGACGGGACGGTCGAAGCTTGTGATGCCGGCGAGGTGATCCTGTGTGCCGGGGCGTTGCATACGCCGGCGATCCTGATGCGGCACGGGATCGGGCCGGGCGCGCATCTGGGCGAGATGGGCATTCCGGTGCTGGCCGACCGGCGCGGGGTCGGGCGGAACCTTCAGGATCATCCGCTGGTGGGGGTGGGCCTTCACCTGCGGCAAGGGGCGCGGATGGCGTCGAACATAGCCAATGCCTTTCTGGTCTACACGCGGTTCACCTCGGGGGTCGAGGGCTGTGCGGCCGGGGACATGAAGATGTCGCTTTCGGCGCGGTTCGACCAGACGCCGATCGGGCACCAGATCGGGGTGCTGCGGGTGGGGCCGGACCAGGCGCATTCGACCGGGTTCGTGGAACTGCGCTCGCCCGATGCGGGGGAGGAGCCGTTCGTGGCGTTCAACCTGTTGTCCGATCCGCGGGACATGGAGCGGATGAAGGCCGGGGTGCGGTTTGCCATCGAGCTGTTGCAGGCGGACGAGTTGCAGGCCGTCGGGCAGGGGGCGTTTGCCGGGGCCTATACCACATGGATCCGGCGGCTGGGGCACAAGGACCCGGTGTCTCGGATGGTGAATGCGGTGGGCGGCCGGCTGCTCGACCTGCATCCGGCGGTGCGCAAGACGCTCATCGGGATGGCGGTGGCGGGGTATGATATCGAGCGGATGAAGACCGAGGATGCCGAGTTGGAACGGTTCATCCGCGACACGGTGCTGGGCAACTGGCATGCCTGCGGGACGGTTGCCATGGGCCGGGCGGATGACCCGGCGGCCGGTGTCGGCCCGGATGGGCGGGTGATCGGGGTGGAGGGGCTGCGGGTGGCCGATGCCTCGGTCTTTCCGCGGATTCCTTGTGCCAACATCAACCTCACCACGATCATGGTGGCGGAGAAGCTGTCGGACGCGATCCTCGGGAAAGGGTGAGCGTGCCCGTCAGAACAGTGCGCCGGGCAGCCATGTCGCCAGTGAGGGCAGCAGCCAGACCAGCAGGACGCCGATGGCCTGAAGGCCGATGAAGGGCACGACGCCGGCGTAGATGTGGCCGGTGCTGACCTCGGGCGGGGCGGCGCCGCGCAGGTAGAAGAGCGAGAAGCCGAAGGGCGGGGTCAGGAAGCTGGTCTGCAGGTTGATGGCGATGAGGATGCCCAGCCAGATCGGATCGTGCCCCATCAGGATCAGGGTCGGGGTGACCAGCGGCAGGACGATCACCGAGATTTCCACGAAGTCGAGGAAAAAGCCCAGCACGAAGACGAAGAGCATGGTGAAGAGCAGGGCGCCGGTGGGTCCGCCGGGGAGGTTTTCGAGCAGGGTGGCGACGCGTTCCTCGCCGCCGAGGCCGATGAAGACGAGCGAGAAGATACCGGCCGCGAGGATGGTGGCGAAGATCATCGCGGTCATGGTGAGGGTCGAGGTGGCGGCCTCCTGCATGACCCTGTCGCGGACGGTGCCGCGCAGGGCAAGGAGGAGGGCCACGATCCCGGCCACGGCGAGGAGGGCGTAGAGCGCGCCGAGCGTGTAGTCGGTGACGGAGAGGTCGCTGCGTTGCAGGCGGACGGGGAGGGCGCCGGAGAGGATGCCGAGGAGGATCAGGGCGGCCGCGCCGAAGACGATCAGGCGCGGGCTGTAGCCGAGGCGGTGGCCCGCCATCAGGATCGCGCCGACCGCGCCGACCGAGGCGGCCTCGGTCGGGGTGGCGACACCGCCGAGGATGGCGCCGAGGACGGCGAAGATCAGCAGCACCGGCGGCACCACGGCGCCGAGGATCTCGGAGCGGTCGGGCTTGGCGAGGTCGAGCGAGGCGGGGGGCATGTCCTGCGGGCGGATCAGGCCGCGCAAGAGGATATAGGCGAGGTAGAGGCCGACAAGCATGAGGCCGGGGATCAGGGCGGCGGCGAAGAACTGGCCCACGGACAGCGCCTCGACCGAGAACTTGCCCTGTTCGTATTGGGCCTGCTGGTAGGCGTTCGACATGACGTCGGCGAGGATGATCAGGAGCGTCGAGGGCGGGATGATCTGCCCCAGCGTGCCGGCGGTGCAGACGATGCCGGAGGCGACGCGCGGGTCGTAGCCGGTGCGCAGCATGGTGGGCAGGGCGATCATGCCCATCGCCACCACGGTGGCGCCGACGATGCCGGTGGAGGCCGCGAGCAGGGCGCCCACCAGCACGACGGAGATGCCCAGGCCCCCGCGCAACTGCCCGAAGAGGCGGCCCATCGTGTCGAGCAGCACCTCGGCGATCCGGCTTTTTTCAAGTATCGCGCCCATCAACACGAAGAGGGGGATGGCGATCAGCACCTCGTTGCTGAGCAGGCCGAAGACCCGCTGGCCCATGGCGCCGAGAAGCGAGATGTCCATCGCGCCGGTCAGCCAGCCGAGATAGGCGAAGGCGATGGCCACGCCCGCGATGCTGAAGGCGACGGGGAAGCCGCAGAGGATGACCGCCACGAGGGCCGCGAACATCAGGAGGTCGAGGTTTTCCGTCACGAAGGTTCACGCAGGATCAGCTTGAGGATCTCCGACAGGGATTGCAGCATCACGAGGATGCAGAAGGCCGGGATCAGGGATTTCAGGAGGAAGACCGCCTCGATCCCTCCGACGGAGATCGGGCCTTCGAGGATGTTCCACGAGTTGCGCACCGAGGGCCAGGACCAGTAGAGCAGCGCCGCCATCGACGGCATCAGCAGGAAGACATGGCCGAAAAGGTCGATGGCGCGGCGCGAGAGGCGGCTGGCCTTGGCATAGAAGATGTCGACGCGCACGTGCTTGTCGACCAGGAGGGTATAGCCCGCGCCCAGCATGAACAGCGTGGCATGCATGTAGAGCACGCTTTCCTGCACGGCGATGGAGTTGACGCCGAAGACGTAGCGGCCCAGCACGATGCCGAACTGTACCAGCACCATCAGGAGCGCCAGCCATTTCGTGACGGTCGCCACGATGGTGTTGAAGCCGTCGATCGTTTCGGCGATGCGGTTCATCTGTCCCCCGATGAAAGACGGTGCGGCGCACGGGGCGCCGCACCGGTGGTTTGAACGATCAGTAGCCCATTACGCTGGCGCGGGCGTTCATCTGGCCGTTGTCGGCATAGGTCATGTAGCCGCCGACGAGGTCGCGATAGGCGATGAAGCTTTCGGTGATGCGCTTGACCAGTTCGTCCTCGTCCTGGCGCAGCTCGTCGATGACCTCCTCGGCCGCCGTGCCCATCGCGGCGATGACGTCGTCGGGCAGCTTGCGGACGGTGACGCCATGCTCTTCGACCAGGGTCTTGAGCGCTTGGGCGTGCTTGGTGGTGTATTCCGTCCAGACCGGGTTGTAGAGGCTTTCGCAGGCGAAGGTGACGGCCTGTTGCAGGTCTTCGGGAAGCTCGGCGAAGATGTCGGCGTTGACGCCGCATTCCTCGGCCGAGGAGGGCTCGCCCACGCCGGGCCAGTAGTAGTTCTTGGCGATCTGGTGGTAGCCGAGGGCGCTGTCGGTCCAGGGGCCGATGAATTCGCCGGCATCCAGCGCGCCGGTCTGCAGCGCCTGGAACATGTCGGGGCCGCCCATCGCCTGGGCTGCCATGCCCAGCTTGCTGGCCATTTCCGAGGCGAGGCCGGTGGTGCGGAACTTCATGCCCTTGAGGTCTTCGGCGGAGGTAACTTCCTCGCGGAACCAACCGGCCCATTGCGGCCCGGAATTGCCGCAGAGGAAGGGCTTGATGCCGAAGCGGCCATACATCTCGTCGTAAAGCTCCTGCCCGCCGCCGTGGTAGAGCCAGCCCACCTGTTCATCGGCGCGCAGGCCGAAGGGCTGCGAGCCGAAGAGCAGGATGCCCTTGGATTTCGAACCCCAGTAGGCGGGGACGGCGTGGTAAAGTTCGGCCGTGCCTTCGCTGACCGCGTCGAACACGCCGCGGCCGGGGACGAGTTCACCGGCGGCGAAGAGCTTGACCTCGATCCGGCCGCCCGAGAGGGTGGTGATCCGGTCGGCGAGCATCTGGGCCGCGACGCCCGGCCCGGGCAGGTTCTTGGGCCACGCGGTGACCATCTTCCACTGCCGCACGTCCTGGGCGATGGCCGGGGCGGCGAGGGCGGTGGCGGCGGTGCCCACCGCGCCGGCTGTCAAAAACTTTCTTCTGTCCATTCTGTCTCTCCTTGCTGGTATCTCTGACTTGCCGGGCATGGCCGTGCCGCGAGGCGGAGGTCGCCCGGTATCATCCGGTAAGCTGACCAGCCCTTTCGCACGGGTGCAAGCTGAATTTTAGCGAAGGATCGGTTGCGGTGCCATGAGCAGCGCGTGTGCTTGCACCGGTCGAGGATATCTGGTCTTTGCGGGAGGGACTGGTCATCAATGCAGAGAGCCGCCATGCCTGCCACACCTCGAACCAAGATCGCCGTTGCCGGGCTGGGATATGTCGGGCTTTCGAATGCCGTATTGCTGGCGGGGCAGCACACGGTTGCGGCGCTGGAAATCGACGAACGCCGGGTGGCGGATGTGCGCGCGCGGGTGTCGCCGATCGAGGATACGGAGATTTCCCGGCACCTTTCCGAGCGGGAGCTTGACCTGCATGCCACGACCGACGCGGCCGAGGCGCTGGCCGGGGCGGAGTTCGTGGTTGTCGCGACGCCCACCAATTACGACCCGCGGTCGAACCATTTCGACACCTCGAGCGTGGAGGCGGTGATCGCGCAGGCAAGGGAGCATGCGCCGGACGCCACGATCGTGATCAAGTCGACGATTCCGGTGGGGTTCACGACCCGCATGCGGGCCGAAACGGGGTACGAGGGGATCCTGTTCTCGCCCGAGTTCCTGCGCGAGGGGAAGGCGCTTTACGACTGTCTTTACCCGTCGCGGGTGATCATGGGTGATCACGGGGCGCCGGCGCACCGGTTTGCCGACATGCTGGTGGCCGCGGCCGAGAAGAAGGATGTGACGGTGCTCTACACCTCCTCTTCGGAAGCGGAGGCGATCAAGCTGTTCTCGAACACCTATCTTGCGATGCGGGTGGCGTTCTTCAACGAGCTGGACAGCTATGCCGTCGCCCACGGGCTGAACCCGAAGGAGATCATCGACGGCGTCAGCCTCGAGCCGCGGATCGGCGGGCATTACAACAACCCCTCGTTCGGCTATGGCGGGTATTGCCTTCCGAAGGATACCAAGCAGCTTCTGGCCAATTACGAGGCCGTGCCGCAGAACCTGATCGCCGCGATCGTGCAATCGAACCGGACGCGGAAGGATTTCATTGCCGACCAGATCATCGCGCGGGCGCCGAAGGTGGTGGGGGTCTACCGGCTGGTGATGAAGTCGGGGTCGGACAATTTCCGCGACAGTTCGATCCAGGGGATCATGAAGCGCGTGAAGGCGAAGGGGATCGAGTGCATCGTCTACGAGCCGGCGCTTCCGGAGGACGATTTCTTCAACTCGCGGGTTGAGCGGGATCTGGCCGCGTTCAAGGAGAAGGCCGACCTGATCATTGCCAACCGCCGGTCGCCCGAACTGTCGGACGTGGCCGAGCGGGTGTACACGCGCGACCTGTTCGGGGTCGACTGATCGCCATGGTGCGGCGGGGGAAGAGGGGCGGCTGACATGACCGGCACCGCGGCGCCCTGCGACCTGAGCGTGATCATCCCCTTCTACAATGCCGCCGCAACGCTGGAGCGTGTGGCGGGCGACGTCCTGGCCCTTGGGGGCGAGGGGGTGCGGTGCCAGGTGATCCTGGTCGACGATGCCTCGACCGACGGCAGCGGGGAGATCGCCCGCCGGCTGGCCACGGAGCATCCGGAGGTGCTTGTCCTGCGCCACGAGGTCAACGCGGGGGCCGGGGTGGCGCGGATGACGGGCTGGCCGCATGCCACGGGGCGCTATGCGCTGTTCTTCGATGCCGACGACATCCTGCACGGCGACGTGCTGTGCCTGACGCTCGCGCGGATGGAGGCGCATCCGCAGGTCGATACCGCGATGCTGGCCTACCGGTACGAGCGGGGAAAGGCGAACACGGGGCTGGAGATGTCGTTCGAGGACACGAAGGTGTTTCGCCGGTTGCTGAAAGCCGGGGCGCCCGCCATCGGCACGCCGGCGGAGATGGGCGCGCTGCTGACGGTGACGAACTACCCGTGGAACAAGGTGATCCGCACGGCGCATTTCCGGCGGGCCGGGCTGCGCTTCGGGACGACCCATGTGAACAACGACATTCTCGGGCACTGGGAGATGATCGTGAAGGCGCGGCGGGTGATGCTGTCGGACGAGGTGATCTGTACCCACCTCGTCGATCCGGAGGGGGAGAACATCACCAACCAGTTCGGCGCGCAGCGGTTGCAGATGCTGGAGGCGCTGGGCGAGCTTTACGACATGCTGGAGAGCGACGCCGACCTGCGGCGGCGGGAGGCGCACCGGTTCTGGCGGCTCGCGCAGCGGCTGTATTGCTGGGCCAGGCCGCGGCTGGAGCCCGGTATCGTGCCGCGGTTCGACGCGGCGTGGCGGGCGCTGATCGGGCGGATCGACCTTGGCGACTATGCCGATCTGCGCCTGCGGCACGATCCTGCGCTGGCGGATGCGCTTGCCAATCACCTGCTCGACCGGCAAGGTTCCTGAACCATGCCGAAGCTGTCGATCATCGTGACCGCCTATAACGTGGCGGGCTATCTCGGGCCCTGCCTCGACGGCATTCTTGGCCAGACGCTCGGGGATATCGAGGTGATCGTGGTCGATGACGGCTCGACCGACGGGACGGCGGAAATCATCGAGACCCGTGCCGCGGCCGATGGGCGGGTGCGGCCGATCCGGTTCGAGGAGAACACGCAAGGGGGCGTGGGGCCCGCGGCCAATGCCGGGCTTGCGGTGGCGACCGGCGATTTCATCGGGTACGCGGATGGCGACGATCTGTACGACCCGCAGATGTTCGCGACGCTTTACGATGCCGCCGTGACGCATGATGCCGATCTGGCGATGTGCCGGTATCACCTGATGGATGACGCAACGGGCGAGCTGACCGAGCCGGACGAGGCCAGGTACTGGCAGCCCTATCGCGAGACCACGGCGGTGACGCTGGATGCGGCCCGGCGGAGCGAGCTTTTGCGCTTCATCGCGGTCCCGTGGCGGAAGATCTACCGGCGCGACCTGGTGGAGCGGGCGGGGCTGCGGTTTCCCGAGGGCGATCATTTCTTCGAGGACAACCCGGTTCACTGGGCGGCCGTGCTGGGGGCGCAGCGGGTGGTGATGGTGCCCGAGCGGCTGTGCCGGCATCGCGTGGCGCGGCCCGGGCAGACGATGGAGACCGCCGATCACCGGTTGCCGCAGATCTTTGCGCATCACGACACGATCAGCGACCTGTTGCGGCGGACGGGGCAGGAGGCCGCCCACCGGGACGACCTGCTGGCATGGCTTGCGACGCAGCTTGCCTGGGTGAGTGCGCGGGCAACAGGCGAGGTGGTGCGACAGCTTTACGACAGGCTGGTGCCGGTGGTGGAGCAGTATGACGCGGAGGAAATTGACAGGTTTTGCAGCGATGCCGCGCCGTTCGGGACGGCGCCGCTGCTGAAGGCCTTGAAGGCGCGGGATTACGCGCGGTTTGCAAGAGGGGTGGAAGCTCGGGCGGGGGCCGGCAAGGCGGGGCCGAGGCCGGGACGGTCGAGAGGCACGTCGCTTTGGGCGCTGGGGCTGTATCACCTGCGGCATTCCGGCCTCCGCCGGACGGCCCGGCTGACCGGCCGTTACGCGATGGAGAGGCTTGGGCGGACCGGGCGCGCAGGCGCGGCAGAGGAGAGAGGTGCGGTGACGCAGAAGGATCTGATGATGGGGCTGGTGGTTCTGCAGCGGGAGGTGCGGCAGCTTCGGCAGGAGGTGGCGGAGTTGCGCCGGGACCTCGCCGAAGCGCGGGGCGGGGCAGCCGAGGCATCCCGGACGGAGACGGATGACGAGCCGAGCTGACGGTCTTCGCCCGGGGGCATGGGCGGGGGCGGGAAAGCTTGGCATTGCACATCCGGCCGAGCCGGCGGGGATGTGTCGCGCGGGCTCTTCGGCGCAAGAGGTCCTGAGATCGACCGGCAGATGGGCATAGCGACGGCGGGTCGCCGCACATCCGGCTGCGGCCCGGAAAACCGCATGGAAAGCGCTTGAACTCTTAAAGTAGACATGGCTAAAAGCGCCCGCCGGCCCGGCTTGACCGGACCACCGGCCGCAGCCCGGTGGAGCGGTGACACTCGCACGGCTGCCACCTGACTGCGCGAACTGGCACACAGGGCGGCCCGGCCGCCGGACCGAAAACGAGAAGACGGAATCGGAATATCAAATGGCATTGATGTCACGTGAGTACAGATTCCTCTACTTCCAGAATCCCCGAACCGCCAGTACAGCCACCGCCGCCTTGCTGCGCGAGATCGCGGGGGGCGAAGTCATTCCCGAAAAGAACATCCTCAACGATGACGGCACGATCCGGGTCCCGGCCAAACATACGAGGCTTGACCAGTTGGTCGAGCATAGGCTGATCAGCGCGGAAGTTCGCCGGGATTACCTGAAGATCGTGACGGTCCGGAACCCGTTCGACTCGCTGGTTTCGCTCTGGGCGAAGATGAACCATGACTACGTGAAGCTGCTGGAAGACGAAAACTCGTGGGTGCACAGGAAGCCTGACTACAAGGAAAAGCTGGAAGCGTCGGTCGGCCTCAGCTTTCCGGAATGGGTGCAAATGATGCATGGCGAGCGCTTTCGAAAAGGGCAAACGACCCACGCCAACGGCCTTTACATGAAAGGCATGGACGTCATGCTGCGGTTCGAGCGGCTGCAGGAGCAATTTGCCGAAGTCGCCCGCCGGCTGCAATTGCCGGGCGACCATGTCCTGCCCCGGCAGAACGTGACGCAAGGCCGCGAAGACAAGGATTATCGCAGCTATTACGACGACGAGACGCGACGGATCGTGGCGGGCGTTTTCGCGCCGGAGATCAAGGCACTCGGCTATGAGTTCTAGAGAATGCCCGGTCGCCCTGCCGGCGGATGGGTGCGGTCAATTCGAGCCGGAGCCGGTTTTCGATGCTTGAGATGTTTCGGGAAAAATCCGAGGTAAGCGCGCTTCAGTTCTTCAGTGCCAACGCCCAGGATGTGGTTTTCCTGGTTGCGCCGGGGTTCCAGAAGAAGATCGGCGACCTTCACCCGGACGTTCCGGTTCAGGATCTGATAAAGTGCGATGTTGTCAAGCTTGCCAAGGCGAATGAGGTATTGGCGAAACGAGAAAAGCTTGGGGATGACAGGACCTATGTCGTGGCCGATGGTGCCGGTGAGGCCAACCGCCTTGCAAAGCTTCGGAAGTCGTATCCGAACCTGACATTCGCCGGACTGGGAGAAGCTGTCTTTCCCGCCATCGTCGCGCGGCGCGCCGACGCTGCGCTACGGCCGATGCCTAAGAAGCTCAACTGCCACACCGTCGTCTTGATCTTCGCGACCCCACGCAGCGGATCGAGCCTTGTTGCGGATATCGTATCCGACCTCGGCATGGGCGACACCCGCGAGCACCTGCGGGGCGGCGAAATAGCCTGCCTGTCAGGCTCCTACCTATTCAGCCGGCGCGTCGCCTTGCGAAACTTGGTCAACCTGACTGCGAATGACGGGGCCTTCAGCACCAAGATCTTCGCGCATTTCCTGATGGATTACATGCGGGCGGTGCACGATTTCCGACCGCTGAAGATTTTCGGGCCGAAGGTAAAGGTCAAGACGATCATCCTCGACCGGACCAGCAAGGTCGATCAGGCGGTCTCGGCGGATGTGGCGATGCAGAGGGGCATCTGGCATGTGCGTTCGGGCAAGGATGCCGAAAGAGTATTGGCCGAGCAGGCACCGAAGTATGTATTCGGCCGGCTCAACTCTAGATACTTCGAATACCGCCAGCAGAGTTTCGCGCTCGAATTCGCGCGTGAAATGTTCCCGGACCATCTCGTGCTTGATTACGAGTCCGACATTGTCGGTGTGGAATTGAGCAAGCTGGGCCGGCGCATTGCCGAAGCACTCGATCTGAAGGATTACCCCACGGATTTCGCCCGCGCCCGCGCGCGGCAGAAGATTGCCAACGACGATAATGCCGCCCTTGCCAGCCAGTTCCGGAAAGATTTCAGCAAGGCGTTCGGGTTTCCGCCGAAGTAACGTGTTGTCGAAGCGCAACGGTTTGATCGCCGCGGTCCCCGGCAGGTTCACAGACCCGAGTAAAGGGTCTCTGCCAGATCGGGCCATTCCTGCTCGCGCGCCCGGGCCAGGGCGGCCTCGGACATTTGGCCGATCGTCCCGTTGTCCTTTCGGGCGAGAAGCGTCCGCATTGCCGCCAGAAGGGTGCCTTCGGTGGCGGGATCGTAGAGGATACCCGCGTCGGTGCCGCCGAGGACATCCTCGGTCATGCCAACGCGGGGGACGATCGCCGGCAGGCCGAAGCTGAGGGCGAGGATGAGGGAGCCGGAGGTGAGGATGCGGGCATAGGGAAAGACGGCGAGGTCGGCCGCACGGAAGAAGAGCTGCAGCTCCGGTTCGTCGAGGAAGCGGTCGGTGGCGAGGATGCGGCTGCGTTCCGCCCGGCTGAGCGCCGGTCTGAGCTTGCGCAGGACCTTGTGATGCATCGCGCCGGCGATCACCAGCCTGGCCTTTGGCCGCTCCTTCAACACTTTGCGGAAGGCTGTCACCAACCGGCCGACGCCCTTGTAGGGGCGGACCTGACGGGCAAAGAGGATCACGTCGTCATCGGGGGCGAGGCCGAGCGTTTCACGGGCGGTCTCGCGGGCGACGAAATCGGGATAGACGCCGAAGTAGTTGCCGTGCGGCGAGATGCGCACCTTGTCCGGGTCGATGTGGAAGGTATCGCGCACTTCCGGCAGCGACGCGGCGGAGTGCAGGTGGACCACGTCGGCAAGTTCCGCGATACGCTGCGAGAGGTCGGTTTCGAGGTCGGGGAAGACCGCGTCGTGGGAAATGACGTTGTGCACCGTCCAGACGATGCGGCCACCCTCGTGCTTGAACGCCGCGAGGTCCCTGAGGAAGGCCGAGACATTGCGCCTTGCCTGGGCTTTGAGGCGGACATCCTTGAACAGGAAGTTGACCCAGTGCAGGTGGAAGATGATCCGCTTTGCCCCGCCGGATTGCCGCAACGTCCTGAGGGCCGATGCGATCGGGGCCTCGACGATCTCGTGGGTGTGGCCGGCCTTGCGGTAGAGCTGGTTCTGGTAGGGGTTGGCGCGGTCGTAGTTGGGATAGAAGAAGACCCGCGGGTTGGGTGACGTGTTGCGGTAGCTGACCCAGCGGGGCTCGTCGGGGTTGGGCAGGTGGACGTCCCAGAAGCGGTCGAGCCCTTGGCGCTTCAGCGCCTCTGTCTGCACGCGGTAGGTGTTGGTCGTCTGCGAGCGTTCATGCATGAAGGAGGTGTTCCGCCCGTGCCAGCGGCGCTGGTAGAGGACCTGGTCGACGTGATGGAAGGCACCGGTCTCGCTGAGCTTGAGGAACATGTCGTAGTCGATGGCGTTCCTGATGTCGCTGCGAAAGCCGGTGGTGCGTTCCCAGGCGGCGCGGCGGAACATGCGGAAATGATGGGCGATCGAGGTGATCATCATCTTCTCGCGCGAGAAGACGGGCCAGTTGTACTCGTTCTTGATGTGGTTCCCGTCGGCGTCGATGCGCTCGGCCGAGCTGTAGCAGCAGACGGCCCGCGGATGGGCGTCGAGATAGTCCGTCAACGTGCGGATCGCACCGGGTTTGAGCACGTCGTCCGAATCGAGCTGACCGACATAGAGGCCGCGTGTCATCCGCACCGCGCGGTTGGAGGCGTGGCCGATGCCGCCGTTCGCGCCGTCTTCCCAGCGGACGCGCGGGTCGTCGCCGAAGGCGCGTTCGAGCACGGCGAGCGTGTCGTCGCGGGAGCCGTCATTGGCGATGCAGACCTCGAGGTCCTTCACATCCTGTTCGAGAACGCTTTCCACCGCGCGTTCGATGTACCTGGCGGCGTTGTAGGCGGGGATGTAGATGCTGACCTTCGGCACCCGGTAGAACCCGTCCTTCGGCCTGTCGAGCCGGCTGGGGCAGAGCTCGGTCATCAGGCGGTTGTCGGCGGTCAGGTCCCCTGCGGGGCGGGTCGGGGCGAGGTTCGGCACGAGCAGGGGGGAAAAATAGGCGCCGAGGTTGAAGAAGCGGAAGGCCATCTCGCGGGCGGCATGATCGGGGGAGGTAAAGCCGGTCTCGGGCCCGCCGGCGCGTTGGAGCAGGGCGCGGGGCACCACCATGTTGAGCCCGTTCACCTGCCGAAAGGGCAGGTCGTGGCCGAACGGGTGGGGGGCGGACTTGATGGCGTAGGGCGTGGGGTGCCGCATGGCGGGCATCTGCATCAGCGGCTGGACGACAGCGTCGGAGACCCGGCCGAGATGCACGGCGCGGGCCAGAGCGCCCGGATCGAGCTGCACCTCGCCGTGCAGGAAGAGGAACAGGTCGGCCTGCGGCACCGCCGCGGCGATGTATTGCGCGGCAAGGGGGGGACAGGATGGGCGCTTCGACAAGCTCGACCTCGTGCGGGGAGGCAGAGGCGGCGGCGTCGAGCGCGGGGCTGCGCGCGTGGGTGAAAAGCGCGATCTTCGTCGGCGCGTCGGTCTGCTGGCTGTCGAGCTGGCCGAGGATGCGCTGGGCCTGACTGGCATCCGACGCGCCGCAGAAGACGTGAAGGCGGGTTCGGTGCGCATCGGCGAGCGGGGCCAGACCGGCGGCGGCGGCATGGAGGAACTGGACATCGTTGCCTTGGCCCGCAATCTCCGGCAGTGCCAGATCCGGTGGGTAAGGGCGGGGCACGTAGCGGTCGGCCTCGACCGCGCGGAAGGGCACCCGCAGCAGGCCGGATGGATTGGTGGTGAAATCCGCAGGGCAGTTGACCTTTGGATGGCGGTGTTCGGGCGGAATTCGCGCTTCGACATGGCGCCGGAGCATGTCGAAGATCGCCGGGTCGAGATCGGGGTGAAAACGGATGCCTTCGAGTTTCTGGCGGGCGGCGCGGGCGTCGCCCTGCCTGCCAAGATGCAAGGCTTCGACCGCTTGCCCCCACGCGTTGCGGGGGCCGTAGGAGGTTGAAGGCGGGGTATCGGACACGGCGCTACCTCCGGCGGAACCGACGGAGGGCCCGCACCGCGACACGCAGGGGGGCGGTGACTCGCCAGCTCGTGCTGGACCGAAGCGCCTTCAGGTCGCGCTCGCCGTCCTGGACACGCTGCTGAAGGAAGGCGATTTCGGCTTCCATGTCCTGCAGGCGGTCCGAAAGCCCGGCGGCATGGTCGGGGTCAGGCGATGCGGATGGCTCGGGCTCTGCCGTCTCCGTCTCCGGTCGGTCCTGTCGTGCCTGGCTCCGCTCTTCCTCGAGCTCCAGCAGCCTGGCCAGAAGGCGTTCGACATCCTCGGCATGGCGCGAGGGCGGCGGCGCGATGTCCTGCATGGTTTCAGCGGCGCGCGGACCGGCGCCGCGCGCCATGAGGTCGAGCCGGTGCATCTGGCCTTGCCGGTCGAGAAAGTCGTCGAATGCGCGACGCTCTGCGCTGTCGGGGGGCAGGGCCGCCAGTTGGGAAAGGGGGGAGGGCGCGCCGGGAGCCAGGAACA
This sequence comes from Roseovarius sp., assembly GCF_040223625.1. Lineage (GTDB taxonomy): Bacteria > Pseudomonadota > Alphaproteobacteria > Rhodobacterales > Rhodobacteraceae > Roseovarius. Next base: position 33,015 of record NZ_JAVKFX010000002.1, read on the forward strand.
GCGCCATTTGCGGGGCGCTGCGACCGAAGACCATGATCTTCATGCCCTGGGCTGGCACGCCTGAGATCAGGCTTTCGGTCAGGCCGGGCCCGTAGAGGAGGATGGCGCTGGCGTGACCCGTGTGGTCGGCGATCAACGCCATGTCCTGCGTGCGGCGCGCGGTGTTCTCTGAGAGGTTGACGGCGAGGATGTCGATTTGCCCGGCCGGTGCATCGCCATCGACCTCGGCAGTGGGCGCGTCATCCAATGTACCGTCCGGCGCGGCGCCGGTGTCGAGGCATTGTGTTGTCAGGCCAAGCCGGTCTGCCGCCTGCCGGAAAGCCCGGTGAGCCGTTCCCGTCGTGCCGCCCGTGGTCAGCACCATGTCGGGGCGGAAGAGATCGGTCAGCCAGAAGATGAGAGGCAGCGCGGGCAGGGAGGCAGAGTCGTCGCGATACGAGGCCGGCCACGTCAGCGGATGGCTGACAAGCTCGAGTAGCCGGTGGATCCCGGGGCCTTGGGCAGCGGAAATCCGGCCGGTTCCGGTCTTGGCCGAGTGGTCATGATCTGCAGGTGCCGTCAATCTCACTACCCCGCACGCAGCCCGCGGTTCGCGCCAGACACGTTTTTCTGCACGGATTCACTTGCGTGCATAAATATCTTCATACCTGATTATGTCGTCTTCGCCCAGATACGCGCCGGTCTGAACCTCGATGAGGACGATCGGAACCTTCCCGGGGTTGGCCAGCCGATGGACGGTGCCGACCGGGATGTAGACCGACTGGTTCTCGGTCAGGAGCTTGACGTCGTCGCCGACCGTGACTTCCGCCGTGCCCTGAACCACGACCCAGTGCTCGGACCGGTGGTGGTGCGATTGCAGCGAGAGAGAGGCGCCGGGGTGGACGTGGATGCGCTTGACCTGGAAGCGATCTCCGATGACGAGGGTTTCGAACCAGCCCCACGGGCGGTGATCCTTGCGGAACTCGGTGGCCTGCTTGGCGCCCTTCGCCTTCAGGGCGGTGACCGCTTTCTTCACATCTTGGGCGCGCGAGGCGTCGGCGACCAGCACGGCATCGGGCATGGCAACGGTGATGATATCCTTGAGGCCGATGCCTACGACTTCGAGAGAGCTGTCCTCGGATCGGAGCAGGGTGTTGTCGCAGTCGATGGCCGTGGCATGACCGGAGGTGCCCACGCCGCGGTCGTCGACCCCGCCTTCGCGCCAGACGGCATCCCAGCCGCCGAGGTCGGACCAGCCGCCGGAATAGGGCACGACGGAGAGGTTGTCGGCCTTCTCCATCACGGCATAGTCAATAGACTCGTCGGCCGCGCCTGACCACGGGCCGGGCGCGAGCCGCAGGAAGCCCAGGTCGCATTCCCCCTGGTCGAGCGCTTGCGTGACCGGGCCGATCAGCTCGGGTGTATGGGTTTCGAAGGCGTCGAGGATGGTTTTCACCGAGAAGAGGAAAATGCCCGCGTTCCAGAGGTAATTGCCCGAGGCGAGCATTCTCGCGGCCGTCGCCTCGTCGGGTTTCTCGACGAAGCGTTTCAGGCCGTGGGCCTCTGGCGCGCCTTCGCCGGGCGGGCCGTCAAGTTCGAGATATCCGTATCCGGTTTCCGGCCTGTCGGGCGTGATGCCGAAGGTGACGAGCTGGCCCGCTTCCGCGGCCGGGACACCGGCGAGGATGGCCTCGTGGAACGCCTTGGCATCCGGGACCACGTGATCGGAGGGGGCCACCAGCATGAGCGTGTCGGGGTCGTTCCGCGACAGCCAGAGCGCGGAGGCGAGGATCGCCGGGGCGGTGTTGCGCCCCTCGGGCTCGATCATGATGGCGCTGGGGTCGATGCCCGCCGTGGCAAGCTGTTCGACGACGATGAAGCGGAAGGCGGTGTTGGTCACGACGAGGGGGGCGTTGAAGCCTTGCCCGCTGAGCCTTTGCGCGGTGGACTGGAACAGGGTGGTTTCGCCCAGAAGCGGCACGAATTGCTTGGGATAGCTCTTGCGCGAGAGGGGCCAGAGCCGTGTCCCGGAGCCGCCGCAAAGAAGCAAAGGCGTGATCTTCATTCCACGTAACCCTGGTCAGACTGCGGGAGCGGACAGGATTCCGCCGGTTCACCGGTTTCTTCCTCATTTGCACGCCGATTGCAACAACGCTGCGCCCGCCCGGCGAAAACCGGAGCGCTTGATCGCCCATGGGGCGCGCCGTGAAGGAAGGTCGGGCCGGCCGGGGCCTACTTGCCCTTCCAGACCGGATTGCGCTTTTCCGAGAAGGCGCGGGCGCCTTCCATCTGGTCCTCGGAATCGTAGAGCACGTCGACGGTTTCGAACTGCCGCTTGGTGATGCGGTTCATGGCGTCGTGGAAGGTGAGCGCCTCGGCCTCGCGGACGATTTCCTTGATCGCGGCGTAAACCAGCGGCGGGCCGGAGGCGAGGTGATCGGCCAGCTTGCGGGCCTCTTCCATCAGCTTGTCGGCCGGGTGGATCTGGTTGACGAAGCCCCAGCGCGCGCCTTCCTCGGCATCGAGCCAGCGCCCGGTCAGCAGCATTTCCATGGCGATGTGATAGGGGATGCGCTTGGGCAGCTTCACGCTGGCCGCATCGGCCACGGTGCCCGAGCGGATTTCCGGCAGGGCGAAGGTGGCGTGGTCGGCCGCAAGGATAATGTCGGCCGAAAGCGCCCATTCGAACCCGCCGCCGCAGCAGATGCCGTTGACGGCGGCAATGACGGGCTTGTTCATGCCCCGCATCTCCTGCAGGCCGCCGAAGCCGCCGACGCCGTAATTGCCGTCGACGGCGTCACCGTCGGCGGCGGCTTTCAGGTCCCAGCCGGGGCAGAAGAACTTCTCGCCCGCGCCGGTGATGAGGGCGACGCGCAGCTCGGGGTCGTCTCGGAATTCCTTGAAGGTGTCGCCGAGAATGACGCTGGTCTTCAGGTCGATGGCGTTGGCCTTGGGCCGGTCGAGCGTGACCTCGAGCACGTGGCCGCGGCGCTCTGTCCTGACGGGTGATGCGGTCATGGGTTTCCTCCGATCGTGATGAGTGCGTCCACCGCCACCGCGCGGGTTTCGGTGCAGATGAGCGGGTTGATTTCGACTTCCTCCAGCCGGCCGGCATGGGCCGCGACGTAAGACTGCACCGCCAGAACGGCCTGTGCAATGGCGGCCATGTCGGCGCCGGGCTTGCCACGATAGCCGCGCAGGACCTTGGCGATGCGGAGGGAATTGAGGGCCTGGGCGATCTCGTCCTCGGTCGCGGGCAGCAGGAGCGAGGTGCTGTCGCCCATGATCTCGGTCAGGATGCCGCCGGCGGCGAGGGTGAGCACGTAACCATGGGCCGGGTCGCGAGTGGCGCCGATCAGAAGCTCGGCCACGGTGCCGTCGATCATCTCTTCGACCAGCCAGCTTTCGCAGGGCATGGTGGCGGCCTGTGCCAGCGCCGCGGCGGTATCGTCGCGGGCGAAGGCGACGCCGCCGGCCTCGGTCTTATGGGCGAGCCCTTCGGCCTTGATGACGAGCGGCGCGCCGATGTCGCGAACGGCCTCTGTCAGCGCGGTTTCGGTTTCGGCCCGTTTGGCGGCGGGGATGGTGACGCCG
>NZ_JAVKFX010000003.1:0-125020 GCF_040223625.1 Roseovarius sp.
GTAAGCGCCCGGTTTCTACCGCAGCGGCTGGTCCTTGACGCGGGCGATAATGTCTGGCTCGGCGACGAAGTCGTCGAGGAAGCTGTGCCACTCTTCGACGGACCTGCGTGCGGATGCGAGCATATCACGTATCTCGTCGATGCCGTCGTCGGTCAGCGCGGTGATGTAGTCGTCGTGCCCGACATGGACGCTGACGATATTGCCGTAGGTTAGGTTGTCGTCGTTGCTGACGATGGCCTCGAGCAGCTCGGGATCTTCGCCCAGGCGGGTGGCGACATGGGCGATGGAGCACACGTAGGTCGTTGCCGCCATCACGCGGCCTCGTTGCGAGATTGATCCGTCGGGCTCCAGTTCCAAGGGAGCAATTCGGCCAGGCGGTTGTTCATGTGATCGTGGATGCGATCCAAGACGTCGGCCAGATAGGCCTGCGGGTCAAGCCCGTTCATCTTGGCGGTCTCAATCACGGTCATGGCGCGGGCGAGGGTTTCACCACCGGTATCCGAGCCAGCGAATAGCCAGTTCCGCCTTCCGACGCCAATCGGTCTCAGCGCGCGCTCGGCGGGATTGTTGTCGATGGCCACGCGCCCGTCGTCGAGGAACAGCGTGAACGCGGGCCAGCGGCTCAGCCCGTAGCGGAACGCCTTGGCCAGATCGCTCTTGCCTGGAATGCGGGTGAGCTGCCTTTCGGCCCAGTTCTGGAACGCATCGGCCTTGGGCTTGCTTTCCTTTTGGCGCACGGCTTGCCGCTGTTTGGCGGGCCTGCCGCTGATTTGCCGTTCGATGTCGTAGAGCGCTCCGATCCTGTCGAGCGCCTCGCGCGCGATCTCGGATTTCGTCGCGGTCCAGACATCGTGGAAGTCGCGGCGAAGATGCGCCCAGCACGCGGCTTCCCGGAACTGGCTCTTGCCGTCCGGATCGGCGGCATAGAGCTTGGCATAGCCCTTGTAGCCATCGGCCTGGAGAATGCCGCGGGTTTCGCCGAGATGGGCAAGGACATGCTCTTCCCTCCAGTCCGGGGCGAACCGGTAGACCGCACCGGGTGGAGCCGTGCCCGCCCAGGGGCGCTGATCGCGGACATAGGCCCAGATCCGGCCTTTCTTGACGCCCTTGCCCAGCCCCTTGTCGCGCCGGCCGCGATCGAGAACCCGGATGGGCGTGTCATCGGCGTGCAGAAGATCGCTGGCCATGATCTCGGTCTCGATCTTCCCGATCAGCGGCGCCAGCGTCTTCATCGCCCCGCCGCACCAGTCCACCAGGGTCGTGTCCGGGATGTCCGCCCCCATGCGGGCGAAGATCTCGTTCTGACGATACAACGGTACATGGTCGTCGAATTTCGAGGTCAGCACATAAGCCAGAAGGTTCGGGCCCGCCATGCTGCGGGGAATGGGACGGCTGGGCGCAGGTTTCTGAACGATCTTTTCGCAGCGCCTGCAGGATTTCTTGACGCGCGCAATCTCGATGACCTTCAGCTGCGCCGAGATCATGTCGATCAGCTCGCTGACATCTTCGCCCACCACCCGCAGGTCGCCCCCGCAATCCGGACAATTGTCGCCGGGATCAAGCTCGCGGCGTTCGCGCGGCGTGTCCTTCGACACCTTCGGGCGGCGGCGCCTCGGGTCCCGCGCCTCGACCGGTTCCGGGGCCTGGTTTTCCGTCTCCGGTTCATCGTCGTCGTCCTGCGACTGGTCCTCCGCCTCGGCGAGCGCCACCTGCAGGCCCTCCAGCGCCAATTCCAGTTGTTCGATCTCGCGTTCAATCTTTTCCGAGCTGGATCCGAATTTCTGCTTCTGCAATCTGGCGATCCGGACGCGCAGCGCCTGAACCAGCAGATCATGGGCTCGCAAACTGGCCGACATCTTCTGGTTTTCCGCCTGCAATGCGGCGATCATCGCCTTCAGGACGGCAGGATCATTGGAGAGAGACGTGGCTTCGTCGGACATGGCGGTGGATACCATGACCGCAGATCAGGTGCCATAAAAACAAACGATTCCAGAGAGATAATTCAACCCGTCCGGGCTGGCGGCGCCCCCCAATCCGGCCGGCGCCAATCGATCCCCTCCCACGATCACCCATGTTGATACCCCCCATTGTCAGGCTGACAGATTCTCAAATCCAGTTCGCCGATCACGTGGTTTCGAAGGCTCCGCACGCCTTCCAGCACGACAGATGTGTCGGGAAACAGATAGGCACCGGTTGGCTGAGGGTCGATGAGCAGACGCTTTTTCCTGATCTGGACATAGAGCCAGTTGACCGGGATACCCAGCTTTGCAGCAAGAGCCGTTGTGCTCAGGTAGCTGGGATCGTGGTTCCACCGCCGGCACGAGGGAGGCGCCTTGATGCCTTCGGCCAGCCGGATACGCTGCACGGTGACAGGGAGAACCTTGTCGGCACAGTGTGCAGAGCGGTGTCCCTCGGTGGTGAGAACGCGGGCGATTTCATCGTCGGGCACGCCAGCCTTTGCAAGTTCAAGCAGGCGCACCCGCATTTCGGCGCCCCGTGCGAGTTTCGCGATTGCGGTTACCCGCATCTTGATGTCGAGCTCGGTCACCGCACCGCCGCGCCAGACGATGCGGACCAGCGCGCTCTCGGGCGTCCGGTTCAGCACCACCTTGTCCACCAGGCAGCGCAGTAGCGACTTGCGATGTGCATCGGTGGTAGCGGGCTCCGCCCAGATTTGCGGCAGACGTCCCGCCAGGGTCACCACCTTGCCGGTGAAAGCCTTGCCCATTGCCATATGCGCGGTCGGTTGCTGTGCGGACTGCTCGGCCAGCGCGGCCTCCGCCGCTCGAACCTCCATCAGCGCGCTTTCCCAGCGGCTCTCAAGTTCGGCGGCGACAAGACGGTTGTCAGGATCGACGCGATTGTACTGTCGCTGTGCCAGGGCCGCTGCATAGCGTTTGCGCTCAACTTCGCGTTCTGCGTTTGCACGCAAGGCGCTGTCGACTTTGCTCTGAGCCCGGCGGGCGCGCGACAGGGCATCAAGTTCCGCAGGGGCCAGCGCGGACAGGAAGGCCTCGGCAACAGCGGCGTCCACTGCCTCGGCCCGGATATGCTGGCAAGTGGGCAAGCCGGAATGGGTGCGCAAGTGGTTGCAGACATACTCTCCGCCGCCCTTGTATCGAACATACATCTTGTGGCCGCAGCGTCCGCACCACACGATGCCATGCAAGAGAAGGTCGCCGTCGCGGGGGATGCCTCTTGTCTTGGTGCGCATGTATTCGGCCCGGTTGTCGCTCACGATGCTGCGGATTTTCTCATAGGTCGGCCAATCGATATAGGCCGGATATCGGTCCTTCACGACGATACGCCATTCCTCGAGAGGTCTCGCCACTTTTGCTTTTGCCGGAGACCGGCTGTCCGGGGACGGGTCCCTCATGCGGGTTCGGCCGTAGACGAAAGCGCCTGCGTAAGCGGGATTCTTCAAGATTGCAGCGACCGCAGAAACCGTCGCACGCGCCCAGTGCAGCTCGCCATGCCGGTCCCTGCGTGGCAGATCGAGGTCACGCGCATTCAGCATGCGCATCACCTTGGCGATGCTGCGCAGCTTCAGAAAGAGTTCGAACACAAGGCCGAGCCGACCCTGAACAGCCATATCGGGGTCTTTCAACACCACGCCGCTGGGGTCCCGCACGAGGCCGACCGGCAAGGTGAGAGCAAGCTCCCCACGCTGTGCCTTGGCGATGAGGCCGGCCGTCAGGCGGCTACGGATCGTATGCAGCTCCAGTTCGGAAATGGTGCCCTTGAGGCCAAGCAGCAGGCGCCCGTTGGCACTGCCGGGATCATAGACACCGTCGCGATCGGCGATCAAACACCCCCGAAGCCCACAGATGTCGAGAAGAGGATACCAATCGGAACAATTGCGTGCGAGCCGTGTCACATCGATGGACAGGATGATCCCCACTTCGCTGAGCCCGACCCGACCGACAAGTTCCTGGAACCCGCTGCGATGTGCGGCCGAGGCGCCGCTCAGACCGAGATCGGCGTCGATCACGTCAATGTCAGCTTCATGCCATCCAAGATCGCGGGCGCGTTGGCTGAGCGCGTATTGCAGCCGCAGGCTCTCTTGGTTGCTCACGACCTGATGCGGCGTCGATTGCCGAATGTAGACGATGGCCTTGCGCTTCAGATGCGCCAGTTGGATCAACTCGGACATCACGAAAGACCTCCGCCAGAACCACGGCTATGTCGTCGACGATCTGGCGCCTTAGCGTCACCGGCAGTGTCGCCCAGAGATCTTCGGGTGCCATGCTCATGATCCAAACATACCACATTTAGTAGATCCAGCAAAGCTTCCACACTCAGTTTGGTGGGGGAAGTCAACAAGGCACACGGCTCGGTCACCGCCACCGGCACATTCAGTGTCACGCCATCGCAATACGCGACCTCGTAGAACGGCGAAGAACTGCTCCTGCGAAACAACGATCGACCAAGAACTTGGAACCTGCGCCCAAAGAGTGGATGGCGCGGATCAAGGACCTGAACCTGCTCTGGAAAAGATTCGTCAGCATCACCAAAGGGGGTATCCCCAAACACCTTCGCAGAGCATGGCCAGCTGAGCGGCGGTCAGACGCACGCTGCCATCCGTTGCCGCGGGCCATGGAAAACGCCCCTTCTCGAGGACTTTGTAATACAGGCAAAATCCCTGGCCATCCCAATACAAAAGTTTCACCCTGTCGCCGCGGCGCCCCCGAAACGCGAACACCGCACCGTTCGCCGGTCTCTGCCGCAGGACGTCCTGGGCGATGGCGGACAGGCCCATAATGCCCTTGCGCATATCCGTGTGACCGCAAGCCAGGTAAACCCGAACGCCGGTGCCGGGGCCGATCATGCCGCCTCAACCGCTTGGATCAAACGGGTCAGCACCGCCGCGTCCACACGGGCATCGACCCGGAGGCTGCGGCCCTCGCGCAAAACCACTTCGATCAGCAACGAGCTCGCGTCAGGGACGCAAGCTTCTGGCGGTCCGGGCGGCAGTGCAATATCGACCGGCAAGAACAGCGCAGTGTCGTCAGGCGTCAGAAGCCCCTTCTTCCTCAGTTCATATCGCCAGGCATAAATCTGCTGCCGCCTGATCTCGTGCCGATGCGCGACTTGCGATACCGTCGCGCCGTTCACCCCGACCGAAAGCACAATCGACAACTTCTCCTCGTCGCTCCATCGGCGCCGACGCTCCACGCCCAGAATTTCGCCCCGCATCCCTGCCTCCCTGTAGGAGACGTCTCTAATGACGTCATTATGGACGTCTCTTATCAATCACCGGGACATACGAGCAGGCGGTTCAAATCGGGCGGTTACAAAAGATCGGACATGTTCACCGCTCGTTTTTCGAACCGTGAATCACGCCGACAGGCGGAAATCAATGGGTCCTGACCCTAGGGCGTCCGTCAGCAACTACTTTGAGAGAGAACTCAAAGCACGCAAGAAGAAGGGGCGACATCCTACGAAAGCAGAGAGGGCTGAGGCAGCGACAGAGACTATCCGGCAGTTTCCTGAACTTATCGACTATTACATCAAGTTGAAAGAAGACACTGGCGATGATGCTACTGATTTGAGCTTTGAGAAGGTCTTCGCAACGGAATTGTTTTTCTCCAAGCGCCTCCGCGAAGTTCTCCAGCCTGTTCTGGCTGGAACCGATTTCTACCGCGTAAAGCCCGGCACGTACGAAGAAGCTCATATTCGACTCGCTTACCTGAAGCACGTCATCGAAGACATGGGAGGCTGGCGTATCTTCTATGACGAAAATGGAAATGCGGTCGAAAGAGAGAAAGACGTTCAGATACTGTACCGATTGGTTTGGTTCGGAACACCGTCGGATGCAGGTACCGAGGCCAATGATGGTCGCGGGCCGGTTGACTTCAAAATATCCCGCGGTAGAGAAAAGACGCTGGTCGAGATGAAGCTGGCAAAAAACACAAAACTTGAGATGAATCTCAAAAAGCAAACTGACATATATCAAGCATCATCAGATGCGCAACGCGCTATAAAGGCCATTGTTTACTTCTCGTATTCACAGTTGACTCGCGTTCAGCGAATATTGAAGCGGCTTGCTCTCGAAGACAGCAAAGACATTGTTCTCATCGATGCGCGCAAGGACAATAAAGCTTCAGGTTCGAAGGCCGTTTGAACGACCAAGATGGTGCGTAAGGTCATGACATGTGCACCATCCCTGTGAAAGGAGGAAAACAAAGCTGTGGATGTGGTGTACAAAGCCGGTGCGCTTTGCCTTGAGCCGTCAACAGTATTTTGCAAAGTCTGCTATCTGCGCATTGCAGCCGTTCGCGCGTAGCGCAGCATCAAATAGTCCGGCCTCCAAGCCCCCCTTCCCCCTGGATGGATCGCGCGCGCCGTCGCCCGCCCAGGCTCCCCTCGCGCAAGGCGCCCGGGCCCGCCGGCCCTTGTCCGAGGCCACGCCCGGTGCGCCGCGCCTGCCCTGTCGCCCCGTGGGCAACAGAGCGGCCAAGTTAGCGCCATCACGCCGCGCTGCACATTGCAAGCGCCGGCCCCCTCGCTTACCACTGCCAGACAGGGGGCGGTCACGCCCCGGTGATCAACTTTCGGGACGGACATTTCCATGAGCAACGACGCAATGGCCAAGCAGATGGCCAACAAGGACGGCTTTATCGCGGCACTCGACCAGTCGGGCGGCTCGACCCCCAAGGCGCTGCGTCTTTACGGCATCGAGGAAGACGCCTATTCCGGTGACGAAGAGATGTACGGCCTGATCCACGAGATGCGGGCCCGGATCATCAAATCGCCGGCCTTTTCCGGCGACAAGGTGATCGGCGCGATCCTGTTCGAACGCACCATGGACGGCGACATCGACGGCACGCCCACCGCCGAATACCTCTGGGACACATGCGGCGTCGTGCCCTTTCTCAAGGTCGACAAGGGGCTTTGCGAACCGACCGATGGCGTCAAGCTGATGAAGGCCATTCCCGGTCTCGACGCGCTCTGCGCCCGCGCCGTGGGCAAGGGCATCTACGGCACCAAGATGCGTTCGGTGATCGATGCGGCCAACCCGGCCGGCATCACCGCCATCGTCTCGCAACAGTTCGAGTTCGGCCGCGAGATCAAGGCCAACGGGCTGATGCCGATCCTCGAACCGGAGGTGACGATCACCATCGACGACAAGGCCGAAGCCGAGGCGATCCTGCGCGACGAGATCCTCAAGCACCTCGACAAACTGCCCGAAGGCGAGCAGATCATGCTCAAGCTGTCGCTGCCCAGCGAGGACAATTTCTACAAGCCGCTGATCGACCACCCCAAGGTGATGCGCGTCGTGGCGCTCTCGGGCGGCTATTCGCGCGACGAGGCCAACACGCTTCTGGCCAGAAACGAAGGGCTGATCGCCAGCTTCTCGCGCGGGCTGACCGAAGGCCTCTCGGCACAGCAGAGCGACGAGGATTTCAACGCCAAGCTGGGCGACGCGATCGACTCGATCTATCAGGCGTCGAAAGCGGGCTGAGCCCCGGCGCATTTCCGGAACGACACCGGGCGGCCCTGCGAGGCCGCCCTTTTCACGCGCTGCCGCCTCCTGTCGCCGGCGCCCCGGCAGTGAGCGGCAACCGCAACCGCAAGAGCGCGCCATTGGGCACATCGCCGACTTCGACCTCGCCATCGTGAAGCGTGGCGACCGATTGCACGATGGAGAGGCCGAGGCCGCTGCCTTCGCCGGGCTCGACCTGACCGAACCGCCGAAAGGCGATCTCGGAGTTGTCGGGGGACAGCCCGTGCCCGTCGTCAGTGACCTCGACCAATGCCCGATCCTCCTGCCGCAGGGTTCGGATCGCGATCCGGCCGAGCCCCGGCCCGCCATGGCGCAGCGCATTGTCGATCAGATTGCGGACGGCCTCGCCGATCAGCGTGGCATCGCCGCAGACCGGCAAGGGCTCGGGGCTGCGGTCGAAGGAAAAGGCGATATCCTGACCGAGCACCGCCGGCGCCAGATCGGCGGAGACTTCCTCGACCACGGCATTCAGGTCAAAGGGTTCCGGCGTGGCGGTGTTGCCATAGTGCAGCCGTTCCAGATGCAGCAGCTGCCCGGCCAGCCGCGCCGATTTGCGCGAGGCGGAAATCAGCTCCTGCTCGCGCTGGCGCCGGGCCTCGGGGTCGGTCACATCCGGCAGGGTCTCTGCCAGCGACAGGATCGCCGCCGCCGGATTGCGCAGCTGGTGCGCGGCGTCGGAGATAAAGGCCTGGTGGGTCTGGATCGAATGATCGACCTGGCCGAGCAGACGATTCAGCGTCGCGACGATCCCCGTGACTTCGGCCGGCACCGGCCGCCGGATGCGGCTCAGGTCGTCCGGCGACCGCTGTTCGATGGCGTCCTGAAGATCGCGCAGCGGGCGCAGGCCGAATTGCACGCCGAACCAGACGACGATGGCCAGCGTCGCGATCAGCGCGGCCATCAGGGCCACCGCGCGGCGGGCCAGCGCGGCGGCAAAGGCGTTGCGGTCGCTGATCCGCTGCCAGGCGGTCACCACGGTCTCGCCGGTCAGATTGCCGATGGTGGTGGTTTCCGACATCCGCAGCACGCGCACCGCCTCGCCGCGATAGAGGGCGCGGAAATAATGCGGGCCGTCGCCCGCGCGCGGCTCGCTCTGGCGCGGCGGATAGGCGTAGCCGGTGACATAGATGCCGCCGGGACCGGTCACGTGATAGAACAATTCGCCGCCGCCCGCGTCCGAGATCAGCCCGCGGGTGCGCGGCGACAGCGCGTCACCCTCGGAAATCGCCACATCGCGGGAAATGGCCAGCGCGGCGGCCAGCAGGCCGCGGTCGAACAGGTCTTCGGCGGTGGCCCGCGCCGTCTCGATCCGCCAGAATCCCAGCAGGATCGCCACCAGGATCAACGGCGCCAGGATCATCAGAAAGAGCCGCGCACGCAGCGACAGGGCGGTGCGGGTCATGCGCCGTCGACATCCAGCATGTAGCCCAGCCCGCGCGCCGTCTTGATCCGCACGCCGTAGGATTCCAGGCGCTTACGCAGCCGCGAGACATGCGGCTCGATGGCGCTGTCCTCGACATCGGCGCCGGTGCCGTAGACATGCGCCATGAGCTGCGGCTTCGACACGATCCGCCCGCGCCGTTCGAACAGGCATTCCAGCGTCGCGATCTCCTTGCGCGGGATCTCGAGCGGCCGGTCGCCATCGAGGAGCTGCCGCGCGCTGCGGTCGAAGACCAGCCCGCCAAGCCTGTCACGGGCCGAGAACACAAGATCCTTGCGCCGTGCCAGCGCCCGGAGCCGCGCCTCGAGCTCGTCCATCTCGAAGGGTTTGGTCAGGTAATCGTCGGCCCCGGCATCCAGCCCCGCCACCCGCTCTTCGGTTTCGCTGCGCGCGGTCAGGAGGATCACCGGCGTGCCGTCCCCGCGCCGCCGCAGCGCACGCAGGATATCCAGCCCGGACATGCCCGGCAGGTTGATGTCGAGCACCACCAGATCGGCGCCTTCCTGGGCGAGAAACCGGTCGGCCTCTTCGCCGTCATGCAGCGCGTCCACGGCATGACCACGGTCGCGCAGCCGATAGGCAATGCCGTGGGCCAGCTCCACGTTGTCTTCGATGATGGCAATTCGCATGGCGTGAACTTTGTCATGTTGCGCAAGTTTCGCGCAAGGTTGGAACGTCATTGTGTCTCCATTGGAGAGGGGATTCGTTCCCTTAATGGAAGACCGATTGCGCCGGACGGGAGACCGTGAGGCAATCGAAACCGTCCAGGGAGGACACCAATGACCATACGTACACTCGCATCCACCGTGGCTGCGGCCGCGCTTGTCGCCGCCACCGCCGCCTCGGCCGAGGTCGATTTTTCCGGGGAGACCATCGAATGGGTTATCCCGTTCTCGGAAACCGGCGGTTCGGCCAAATGGGCCAATTTCTTTGCCCCGCTGCTCTCGGAAGAGCTGCCCGGCAACCCCACCGTCGTCGTCAAGTTCATGCCGGGCGCAGGCTCGACCAAGGGCGCCAACTGGTTCCAGGAACAGGAACACGAAGACGGCACGCTGATGTTCGGCACCTCCGGCTCGACCCAATTCCCCTATCTGCTCGGCGATCCCCGCGTGCGCTATGAATACAGCGACTGGGTGCCGGTCATGGCCTCGGGCACCGGCGGCGTGGCCTATCTCAACGCCGAAGACGGCAAGAAATTCGACGGCTCGGCCAACAACCTGAAAGACATCGATTTCATCTACGGCTCGCAGGGCGCCACCCGCCTCGATCTGGTGCCGCTGCTCGCCTGGCAGATGCTGGGCATGAACGTCGAGCCGGTGTTCGGCATCAAGGGCCGCGGCGATGGCCGGCTGATGTTCGAGCGCGGCGAAGCCACCATCGACTATCAGACCTCCTCGGCCTACCTCGGCGCCGCCAAGGATCTCGTCGATGCCGGCACCGCCGTGCCGATGATGACCTGGGGCGCGCTGGATGACGATGGCAACATCGTCCGCGACCCGACCTTCCCGGACATCCCGACCTTCAAGGAAGTCTGCGAAGCCACCGAGGGCTGCGAAACTTCCGGCGAAGCCTGGGACGCCTGGAAAGCCTTCTTTATCGCCGGTTTCCCGGTGCAGAAAATCGCCTTCCTGCCGGCCGGCACGCCGGATGACGTGCGCGAGACCTATGAAGCGGCTTTCGACGCGGTGCGCAACCGCGACGACTTTGCCGAAATCGCCGCCAAGCGGGTCGGTAAATACCCGGTCTTCGTGGGCGAAGGCGCGGCCCGGGCCACCAAGGAAGGCACCACCGTGTCGGCCGATGCCAAGGCCTTTGTCACCAACTGGCTGCAAGAGGCCTACGGCGTCTCGCTGAACTGATAATCGAGCAGAAGCGCGGTCCGGGGCACGATTGCCCCGGGCCGCACCTCAGACTCCCCCCACCCAATTCAAAAGGCCGGTGCGATGGATATTCTCGCAACAGCCCTGCCCGCCCTCGGCGATGCATGGGCCCTGATTCTGCAACCTGTTGTTCTCGGTTATCTTGTTCTGGGTGTGGTCATGGGCCTCGCCGTGGGGGTCTTTCCCGGCCTGGGCGGCATCGCCGGGCTGTCGCTGCTGCTGCCTTTCATGTTCGGCATGGAACCGGTGCTGGGCCTTGCGCTGATGATCGGCATGGTCGCCGTGGTGCCGACCTCGGACACCTTTGCCAGCGTGCTCATGGGCATCCCCGGCTCCTCGGCGTCACAGGCGACGGTGCTGGACGGGTTTCCGCTGGCCAAACGGGGCCAGGCCGCGCGGGCGCTGGCCGCTGCCTTTTCCTCGTCGCTCTTCGGCGGGCTGGTGGGCGCGCTGTTCCTGACAATCTTCATTCTGGTGGCCCGGCCCATCGTGCTGGCCTTTGGCCTGCCGGAAATGCTGATGATCACCATCCTCGGCCTGTCGATGGTGGCGGTTCTGGCCGGCCGCGTCGCGCTCAAGGGGCTGGCCGCCGCCGGACTGGGCCTGATGATCGGCACCATCGGCGAGGCCGACGCCGGCGGCTCGCTGCGCATGGCGACCTATGACATTCCCTATCTCACCGACGGGCTGAAGCTGGTGATCGTCGGTCTCGGCATCTTCGCGGTGCCGGAAATCGTCTCGCTGCTGCGCCAGGACCGCTCGATCGCCAAGGACGCCAAGCTGGGCGCCGGCTGGGGCGCGGGCGTACGTGATTGGTTCGCCAACAAGTGGCTCTCGGTCCGCTGCTCGCTGATCGGCGTGCTGGTGGGCATCATTCCGGGCCTTGGCGGCTCGGTCGTCGACTGGATCGCCTATGGCCATTCGGTGCAGACCACCAAGGACAAGTCGAACTTCGGCAAGGGCGAGATCCGCGGCGTCATCGGCCCGGAAAGCTCGAACAACGCCAAGGAAGGCGGTGGGCTGGTCCCCACCCTGCTGTTCGGCATTCCCGGCTCGGGCTCGATGGCGATCTTCATCGGTGCCATCGCGCTGCTGGGCTCGGGCGATATCGAGGTCGGCCCCTCGATGCTGCGCGACAACCTCGACATCACCTATTCCATCGTCTGGCTGCTGGCGCTGGCCAATGTGGTGGGCACGCTGCTCTGCATCGCGGCGTCCGGCGGCATCGCCCGGCTGACCACGATCCGCTTCACCTATCTCGCGCCGTTCCTCTTCATGCTGATCTCCTTTGCGGCCTTCCAGTCGGGGCAGAACTTCGAAGACCTTCTGGCGCTCTTCGTGATCGGGCTGATCGGCATCTTCCTGCGCCGCTTCGACTGGTCGCGCCCGGCCTTCCTGATCGGCTTCGTGCTGTCCAACCCGGTCGAGAAATTCTCGAACCAGGCGTTCCAGATCGCCTCGTTCCGCTTCCGCAAGTCCTTCGAGGAGGGCATGGATTACGTGTTTTCGCCGATCGTGATCGTGCTGATCATCGTCACCGTGGTGTCGGTCGTGCTCGGTCTGCGGCAGGCCAAGTCGATCATGGCCGAAGGTGACGTCCAGTCCGGCTCGAAACGCGCGCCGCTGGTCTTCCTGCTGGTGATCTCGGCCTATCTCGTGACCGCGCTGATCAATGCCTCGCTGATCCCGAACTTCAACCTTACCGACAAGATCGTGCCGCTGGTGGTCGGAGGCATCGCCCTGACCTGCTGCCTGATCATGCTGGTGCAGATGATGCTGCGGCCGGAGACCGACGTGATCTTTGCCGACAAGGAAGTCTCGGGCGAGGACGCAGATGCGCCTTATGGTCTCTGGTCGACGCTGGCCTGGTTTGCCGCGCTGATCGGGCTGACCTTTGTCGTCGGCTTCATCCTTGCGCTCGTCGGCTTCATGACCGCCTTCCTGCGGGTCCGCGCCGGCGCCTCCTGGCAGAAGACTGCGATCCTTACCGCCGCCGGCGTCGCGCTGATGTGCGTCATGGCCGGGGCGCTCAATCGCGACTTTCCGCCGGGCCTGTTGCAGGACGCCGTCGACCTGCCCTGGCCGCTGAACTGAGAGGGATCGAGATGACACAGACCGGCATTCCCTTTGTCTTCATGCGCGGCGGCACGTCACGCGGCCCCTATTTCAACCGCGCCGACCTGCCCGAAGAACTCGACAGGCTGGCCGAGGTGCTGATCGCCGCGCTGGGCTCTGGCCATCCGATCAATATCGACGGCATCGGCGGCGGCGTTGCGGTGACCACCAAGGTCGCCATGCTCTCGCCCTCCGAGGATCCCTGGGCCGATGTCGATTACTTCTTTGCCCAGGTGTCCGTCAGCGACCGGCTGGTCGATTTCAAACCGACCTGCGGCAATATCCTCTCGGGGGTCGGGCCGGCCGCCATCGAACTGGGGCTGGTGACACCGACGACCGACGAGACCGAGATCCGGATCCGCGCGGTCAACACCGGCGCCAAGGTTGTGACGAAACTCCAGACCCCGGGCGGCGTGCTGACCTATGACGGCGCGGCCGAGATTGCCGGCGTTCCGGGCAGCGCCGCGCCGATCGCGCTCAACTTCATGGGGGTTGTCGGCTCGTCGACCGGAAAGTTCCTGCCCACCGGGCAGCTGCGCGACGAGATCGACGGGATCGAGATCACCTGCATGGATGTCGCGATGCCGATGGTCCTTGCCCGCGCCGCCGATTTTGGCCTGAGCGGCCATGAAACCCTGGCGGAGCTGAACGAAAACAAGGCGTTCTTTGCCCGCATGGAGGCGGTGCGCATCGAGGCCGGGGCCCGGATGGGCATGGGCGACGTGGCGCAATCGGTCACCCCCAAGTTCGGGCTGTTCGCCCCGGCCCGCGACGGCGGCACCATTGCGGCGCGCTATTTCATGCCCTGGGACACTCACCCCAACATGGCGGTCACCGGCGGACAATGCATGGCCTCCTGCGCCCTGACCCCGGGCACCATTGCCGACGGCCTGCTCGACCGGCCGACGGCAAGCCCGGCCAATGTGGTGCTGGAGCATCCATCCGGCACCATCGAGGTGCTGGTGAACTTTGACGCAAGCGAGGGCTTCGCACTGAATTCGGCCGGGCTTTTGCGCACCGCGCGCAAGCTGGCGGATGGCCGGGTCTACGTGCCGGCGCACATCTGGCAAGGCCCCTGAGCCGGCCGTCTGCCCATCCGCATATCCGTTCTTCTGTCGCATCGAGGGAAAAGGACCCATGTCAGAATACGATCAACTCCGCTCCGCTGTCGCCAATCTGGAAAGGCTTCGCTTCGACCTGGTCAAGAAGATCGAGGCACGCGAAGGCGATACCCGCACCATGACCGAGCTGCACCAGCGGGTGAGCAAGGCACTCACGGCGCTCTCGGGGCAAGGCTGACTGGCGGGATTGATCCGGCCGGGAAATTTGGTATACCTCGGTATACACAAATGACGGAGGCACCATGTCGGAGATTGCCAAGGCTCGGGCGCATCTGCATGCGGCGCTGCAAGAGGTGACCCGCGACCTTGCGGAGTACCCCGGCCCGATTGCCGGCTGCGACGCGCAATACACCCACCTTCTGGCCACGCGGACCCGCATCCGCAACGCCCTGACAGCCCTCGATGGCGAGGTGTTCGTCGCCACGCCGCGCAGCCTGCACCCCGGCGCGGGGGTGGAAAGCCGATGAAGGTCCACATCCTCGACGATTGGTTCGACACGCTGCGCGGCCTGCCCTGTTTTCGCCTGCTCGACGGGCACGAGGTGACGGTCTGGACCGATCACGCGCCTGACGAGGCCGCCCTGGCAGACCGCCTGCACGACGCCGAGGCGCTGGTGCTCTTTCGCGAACGGACCAAGGTGACCCGCGGGCTGTTGCAACGCCTGCCGAACCTGCGGCTGATCTCGCAGCGCAGCGTCTATCCGCATGTGGATGTTCCGGCCTGCACCGACACCGGCGTGCTGCTGTGTTCCAACATGCATTCCGGCACGCCGTCTTATGCCGCGGCGGAGCTGACCTTTGGCCTGATCCTCGCGGCGATGCGGCAGATCCCGCAACAGATGGCCTCGGCCCGGGCCGGGCATTGGCAGATGGGCGTCGGCAAGACCCTGCGCGGCCGCACGCTGGGTCTTTACGGCTATGGCCGGATCGCCGGCGCCGTGGCGGACTACGCCCGCGCCTTCGGAATGAAGGTGGTCTGGTGGAGCTCCGAGGCCGGCCGGGCCCGCGCCCGGGCAGCGGGCGAAACCGTGGCCGAAAGCCGCGCGGCGTTTTTCGCCGAAAGCGACGTGGTCTCGATCCATATCCGGCTGAAGCCCGACACCCGCGGTATCGTCACCGCAGCGGATTTCGCCGAAATGCAGGACGGGGCGCTCTTTGTGAACACCTCACGCGCGGGGTTGGTGGCACCGGGCGCGCTGCTTGACGCGCTGAACGCCGGGCGCCCCGGCATGGCGGCGGTCGATGTATTCGAGACCGAGCCGCTGACCGATCCCGACGATCCGCTGTTGTCGCACCCCAGGCTGATCTGCACGCCGCATATCGGCTTTGTCACCGAGGACGAATTCGATCTTCAGTTCAGCGATATCTTCGCGCAGGTGAACGCCTTTGCCGAAGGCCGGCCGATCCACATGATCAACCCCGAGGTCCGAATCTGACCCTCCCCCCCGCCCCGGAGCCTTGCCAAAGACGGCCGCAGTCCTGCGCGCCGTCTTTTTCTTTGTGCAGCCGCGCTTTTGCCGTCTGGGCGACGGAAACAAGGGTTGACCGCTTATGTATCCAGTTGTATACATATGGATACCAATGCCGAGGAAATGAGATGAGCGACCAGGACGACGCGTCACAGCCCGGACCGCAAGGCAGTTCGACCTACACCCGCCTGCTGGACGAGATCCGCGAGGGGCAATTGCTCCCCGGTGATCGCCTGCGCGAGACCGAGCTGGCCGAGCGTCTGAACGTCTCGCGCACGCCGGTGCGCGAAGCGATCCGACAGCTCGAGGCCGACGGGCTGGTCGCCCATGTGCCGCGCCAGGGCGCCACCGTGCGCAGCCTCGATTATGCCGAGGTGATGGAGCTTTACGAGATGCGCGCCGTGCTTGAGGGCACCGCCGCGCGGCTGGCGGCGCGGGCCGCCTCGGATGTGGAACTGGACGAACTCGGCGCGCTGAACGACCAGCTGGCCGAAGCCGGAACCGGCCCCGAGGCGACGCGGATCAACCGCATTTTCCACGCCACGCTTCTCGATGCGGCCAAGAACCGCTTTCTTGCCCGGTCGATGCTGTCGCTGCAAAAGGCGCTGCTGATCCTCGGGCCGTCGCAGCTCCTGGACGGCCAGCGCGCCGACGAGGCGGTGAGCGAGCATCGCGACATCATGGCGGCACTTCAGGCCCGCGACGGCGCCGCCGCCGAGGCGCAGATGCGCGCCCATATCGAAGCCGCGCAGCGCATGCGCATCCGCGCCCTGCGCGAGCGCGACCGGGGCCACGACGACACCTAGAGGACAGCCATGACAGCCATTCCCGACAGCTACGACATCGCCGTGATCGGCGGTGGCAATGCCGCGCTTTGCGCCGCGATCACCGCCGCCGAAGCGGGCGCACGGGTTCTCATCCTGGAGACCGCGCCCAAGCCCTATCGCGGCGGCAATTCGCGCCACACCCGCAATTTTCGCTGCATGCACAGCGGCCCCCTGGGCCCGCTGGTCGAGAGCTATTCCGAAGAGGAATATTTTTCCGATCTGATGAAGGTGACCGGCGGCAAGACCGACGAACACCTGGCGCGCCTCGCCATCCGCACCTCCGAGGACTGCCTGCCCTGGATGGAAGCGCATGGCGTGCGGTTTCAACCCTCGCTGTCGGGCACACTGTCACTGGCGCGGACGAATGCCTTTTTCCTCGGCGGCGGCAAGGGCCTGGTGAACGCCTATTACCGCACCGCCGAGGCGTTGGGGGTCGAGGTGCTCTACGAGGCGGCGGTGACACATCTGGACCTCGCGGATGACCGGATCGCCCAGGTGACCTTTACCCACGCCGGCGAAGAGAAGACCGTGACACCCAAATCTGTCGTCGTCGCCTCGGGCGGGTTTCAGGCCGATACCGATTGGCTCGCCCGCGCTTGGGGACCGGCAGCCCGGAATTTCCTGATCCGCGGCACCCCCTACAATCGTGGCGTCGTGCTGTCCGACCTGCTGGACCAGGGCGTCGAACAGGTGGGCGACCCGACGCAGTGCCACGCCGTCGCCATCGACGGCCGTGCGCCGAAATTCGATGGCGGCATCGTCACCCGGCTGGATTGCGTGCCGTTTTCCATCGTGGTCAACAAGGAGGCGCAGCGCTTTTACGACGAGGGCGAGGATGTCTGGCCCAAGCGCTATGCCATCTGGGGCCGGCTGGTAGCGGCACAGCCCGATCAGGTGGGCTATGTCATCATCGACGCGAAATCGCTCAAGCTCTTCATGCCCTCGGTGTTTCCACCGATCGAGGCCGCGACGCTCCCGGAGCTGGCGGAAAAGATGGGCCTGCCGCCAGACAAGCTCTGCGCCACGGTCGACGAGTTCAACGCCGCCTGCGGCGATCCTTCGGGATTTCACCCGACCGAGCTTGACGGCGTCTCCACCAGCGGCCTCACTCCGCCCAAGACCAACTGGGCCCGCCCGATCACCGAGCCACCGTTTTACAGCTACTCGCTGAGAACCGGTGTCACCTTCACCTATCTGGGGCTCAAGGTGGACGAAAACGCGCAATGCCGCATCGGCGACCGCCCCGTCACCAATCTCTGGGCCGCAGGCGAGACGATGGCCGGGTCGATCCTCGGCCAGGGTTATCTCGCCGGGTTCGGCATGACCATCGGCACCGTCTTTGGACGTATCGCAGGCAAGGAGGCCGCAGCCCATGCAAACTGACCTGATCCAGGAAGCCCGCCGCCAGGCCGAGATCTGCAACGCCTGCCGCTATTGCGAAGGCTATTGCTCGGTCTTCCCTGCCCTGCACCGCGAACGTGCTTTCAGCGACGGCGACATCACCCAGCTCGCCAATCTCTGCCACAACTGCCGCGGCTGCTACTACGCCTGCCAATACACCGCACCGCACGAGTTCGACCTCAACCTGCCCCGGGCGCTGGCCGAGGTGCGGCAGGCAAGCTGGAAGGATCACGCCTGGCCGCGCGGCTTTGCGCATCTGTTCGACCGGTCGGGCGTGCTGATGGCCGGCGGGCTGGTGCTGGGCTTTGCGCTGATCTTCGCCCTGGCGCAGGCGCTGCGCCCCGACAGCGGCGCCGGTTTCTACGCCTATATGTCCCACGGGCTGATGGTGACGATCTTTACCCCGGCGTTCCTGCTGCCCCTGCTCGCCATCGCGGTGTCGCTGCGCGGCTATTGGCGCACCGTCGGCGGCGGCCCGGTCCGGCCCGGCGATATCTGGGGCGCGCTGCGTTCGGCCGGCCGGATGAAGAACCTCGACGGCGGCCATGGCGACGGCTGCAACTTCGAGGACGAGGACCGTTTCAGCCAGGCGCGGCGGCATTTTCATCAGGCTGTGCTTTACGGCTTCCTGCTGAGCTTTGCCTCGACCGCGAGCGGCACCGTGCTGCACTACGCCTTCGGAATAGAGGCGCCTTATGGATTCTTCAGCCTGCCCAAGCTGCTCGGGGTTCCCGGCGGCCTGCTGCTCAGCGTGGGGTGTGCCGGGCTCGCCTGGCTCAAGCTCAAGGCCGATCCCGAGCTGGGGGCCCCCGCCGCCTGGGGCGGCGAGATGGCCTTTGTCCTGCTGCTCTTTGCCGTCGCGGTCTCGGGCCTCGCGCTTTACGCCGCGACCGGCACCTCCGCCGTGGCCTGGCTGCTGCCGTTGCATCTCGGCGCGGTGCTGACCTTCTTTCTGCTTACGCCCTATTCCAAGATGGCGCATGGCTTCTATCGCATGGCCGCGCTGACCCGCGACGCGGCGCAGAACAGGGCCGCCTGAGCCGCCGCGTCGCGGCTCATTTCAGGCCATGGAAGTTCCGGAAATATTCGATGGCCCGGGGCGCCGCAAAGGCCGTGTCATGTCCGTTCTGGCCGGGATCGGCAAAATCGCTCAGGTCGATCACGGTCACCGGCAGCCCGCCCAGCTCGTCCGCCGTCGTGATCTCGCCCAGCCGCCGCGGTCGGCCGGCGATCCAGGCCGCCAGATCGAGGATCGAATCGCGGGTCGATGTCATCAGGATGAAGGGCTGCGGAAACGGCGTGATCCGGCCCGCCTGCACGACAAAGACTTCCGGGTCGATATCGGGCGAGATCAGCGTCACGCCGCTGATCTTGTGCAGAACGGCGGTGTTCCGGGCGATCGAGATCTGCCGCGCGTCTCCATCACCAGTTGCGACCCCATGGAATGCGCCACCAGATAGACCTTGCGGTGCCGCGTCAGCGCCACGAGCAGCTCTTCCAGCGCGTCGCGGGAGTGGATCACGCTGTCACGGTCATAGACATAGCCGCGCGGATCGCCGCCGGACGGCCAGGAAAACGACACGACCGGAACCTCGGCATCGAAGTCATGCGCCATTTGGGCCAGCCGATAGGTCGCCTCGGCATTGTTGGTGTTGTAGCCGTGCACATAGACAAAGACCTCCTCCGCCCCGCCCGGCGCCTTGGCCACCCCGGCCAGGAAATCCGCCAACGTGGGAAAGGCATAGGCCCCCGAGAGCACGAAATGCCGGGCCGGATCGGGTGCGGCCTCCGGCGCCGGGCGCTCGATCCGACCATCGCGATGCACCGGCGGCACCGACACGTCGAGCCGCGAGAAATACAGCCGCGTGCCACGCCGCCCGGAAAACTGCACCCCGTTGTCATGTTTCAGCACCCGGTTCGAGGCGACGAAAATCTGCCGCACATCGCCTTCGTCGGCGCCCCGAACCAGATGCAGCACGCCGCGCGGCGCACAGGCGGCAAGCGCAAGCATCGCCACGAAAAGAAGCACCAGAACCCTCATGCCCAAGTGATACCCCGATGCCGGCGGCTGGCCAAGATTTCTGACGGCAACGGGCGAGAATCGCACATAATTCACGCAAGGATTCGCAATAGGGATTCACATGGCGAATCACCTGTGTCATAGTGGCCCTACAGCATCCGTCAGAGATGCATTGAGGCAGACCATGAGCACACATCCGACCCGCCGGAACATCGTCCCGTTAAGCGTGTTCGCCATCGCGTTCACTCTGGGGGCCTATTTCACCTTTGCCGCCGTGCAAGGGGATTACGGCTTGTTCCGGCGGGCGGAAATCCTCGACAATGCCGCCCGCCTCGAGGCCGAGCGCGACGTGTTGCGCGCCGAGCTGGCGGAAATGGAAAATCTCACCCGACGGCTGTCCGACGAATATCTCGACCTCGACCTGCTCGATCAGCAGGCGCGCGAGGTGCTGGGCCTGATCCGCAGCGACGAGATCGTCATTCGCTGACCCGCCCTTCGCAGGTGCAGCGGGAAAGCCCCCTTTCCACCCGGGGGCCGCTTGGGCTAGGCTATAGTTTAACACTAAACAATTCGCCTCCGGGAGGGCGCCGCAATGGCCGCGCGCAGAGCGACGAAAAAACCCAACATTTCCAAGGACGAGCTGACGCAATATTACCGCGACATGCTGTTGATCCGGCGGTTCGAGGAAAAGGCCGGCCAGCTTTACGGCATGGGGCTGATCGGCGGCTTCTGCCACCTCTACATCGGTCAGGAGGCGGTTGTCGTCGGCCTCGAGGCCGCCGCCGAAGAGGGCGACAAGCGCGTCACCTCGTATCGCGACCATGGCCATATGCTGGCCTGCGGCATGGACCCGGGCGGCGTGATGGCCGAGCTGACCGGCCGCGAGGGCGGCTATTCCAAGGGCAAGGGCGGCTCGATGCACATGTTCTCGAAAGAAAAGCATTTCTACGGCGGCCATGGTATCGTCGGCGCCCAGGTGCCGATTGGCGCGGGCCTGGCCTTTGCCGACCGCTACAAGGAAAACGGCCGCGTCACCTTCACCTATTTCGGCGATGGCGCCGCCAACCAGGGCCAGGTCTATGAAACATTCAACATGGCCGCGCTCTGGGCTCTGCCAGTGGTTTTTGTCATTGAAAACAACCAATACGCCATGGGCACCGCCCAACAGCGCTCGACCTCGACCCCCGATCTGCACACCCGCGGCGAGGCCTTCGGCATCCCCGGCGAGGTGGTCGACGGCATGGATGTGCTGGCGGTCAAGACGGCGGGCGAAAAGGCGGTGGGCCACTGCCGCGCCGGCAAGGGCCCCTATATCCTCGAGGTGAAAACCTACCGCTACCGCGGCCATTCGATGTCGGACCCGGCGAAATACCGCACCCGCGAAGAGGTGCAGAAAATGCGCGAGGAACGCGACCCGATCGAACATGTCCGCGCCATGCTGCTCGAGGGCAAACATGCCAGCGAAGAGGATCTCAAGGCGATCGACAAGGAAATCAAGAAGGTGGTCAACGACTCCGCCGAATTTGCCCGCGAGAGCCCGGAACCGGCGCTCGACGAACTCTGGACAGACATCTACGCGGAGGCCCGCTGATGCCCGCACATTTCGAAATTCACGTCGCCGATCCGGTGCGCGCCCGGACCTTCTACAGCGGCCTCTTTGGCTGGTCCTTCGAACCGATGCCCGGCGCTGAAGAAATTGCCTATCACCTGATTTCCGGCCCCGGCCTCGACGCCGGCCTCACCGGCGGCATGATGCAGCGCATGGGCGAGGCCCCGGCCTCCGGCACCCCGGTGCGCGGCTGCACGCTGACCTTCGAGGTTGCTGATTGCGACGACCGCTACGCATGGGCGCTGGCCAATGGCGGCGCCGAGGCGCTGCCGCCCGCCGATTACCCCGGCATCGGCCGTGCCGCCTATGTCGAGGACGGCGAAGGCAACATCGTGGGCTTCCTCGCGCCCGAAAAAGGAGAGCCGTGAGCCATGGCCACCGAAATTCTCATGCCCGCCCTCTCGCCGACGATGGAAGAAGGCACGCTGGCCAAATGGCTGGTCAAGGAAGGCGACAGCGTCAGCTCGGGCGACATCATCGCCGAGATCGAGACCGACAAGGCGACGATGGAGTTCGAAGCGGTCGACGAAGGCACGCTGGGTCGGATTCTGATCTCCGAAGGCACCCAGGGCGTCAAGGTCAACACCCCCATCGCCGTGCTGGTGGAAGAGGGTGAAAGCGCCGAGGATATCAAGACCGAGGCCGCAACGACCACCGCCCCGGCCCCCGACCCGGGGCCTCAGGCCCTGCCGCGCGACGCAGCCGCGGACAAAGACCAGGAAGCCGCCCCCCCCGGATCAGGTCCGGGGCAGGCAGGATCAGGTTCGGGACCATCCCAGGCCGAACCCGACTGGCCCGAAGGCACCGAAATGCGGCAGCAAACCGTGCGCGACGCGCTGCGCGACGCCATGGCCGAGGAAATGCGCGGTGACGACGACGTCTTTCTGATGGGCGAGGAGGTCGGCGAATACCAGGGCGCCTACAAGATCTCCCAGGGCCTGCTCGACGAGTTCGGCCCCAAGCGTGTCATCGACACCCCGATCACCGAACACGGCTTTACCGGTCTCGCCGTCGGCGCGGCCTTTGGCGGGCTGAAACCCATCGTCGAATTCATGACCTTCAACTTCGCCATGCAGGCGATGGACCAGATCGTCAATTCCGCCGCCAAGACGCTTTACATGTCCGGTGGCCAGATGGGCGCGCCCATGGTGTTTCGCGGTCCCAATGGCGCCGCCGCCCGGGTCGCCGCGCAGCACAGCCAGGATTTTGCCGCCTGGTTCAGCCATATCCCGGGGCTCAAGGTGGCGATGCCCTATTCCGCCTCGGACGCCAAGGGGCTGCTGAAGACCGCGATCCGCGATCCCAACCCGGTGATCTTCCTCGAAAACGAGATCCTCTACGGCAAGAGCTTCGAGGTGCCGGTGCTTGACGATTTCACCATCCCCTTCGGCAAGGCCCGCATCGAACGCGCGGGCGACGACGTCACCATCGTCAGCTTCGGCATCGGCATGACCTACGCCATGGAAGCCGCCGAGAAGCTGGCCGAGGATGGTATCAACGCCGAGGTCATCAACCTGCGCACCCTGCGCCCGCTCGACTACGACACCGTGATCAAGTCGGTCATGAAGACCAACCGCTGCGTCACGGTCGAGGAAGGCTGGCCCGTCGCCTCCATCGGCAACCACATCTCGGCCACGCTGATGGAACGCGCCTTCGACTATCTCGACGCGCCGGTCATCAACTGCACCGGCAAGGACGTGCCGATGCCCTACGCCGCCAACCTCGAAAAGCTGGCCCTGACCTCGACCGCCGAAGTGCTCGAGGCGGTGAAACAAGTCACCTACCGGTAAGGAGATCAACGAATGCCTACCGAAATTCTCATGCCCGCCCTGTCTCCGACCATGGAAGAGGGCACGCTGGCCAAGTGGCTGGTCAAGGAAGGTGACACGGTCAATTCCGGCGACCTCTTGGCCGAGATCGAGACCGACAAGGCGACGATGGAGTTCGAAGCCGTCGACGAGGGCACCATCGGCAAGATCCTGATCGAGGAAGGCACCGAAGGGGTCAAGGTCAACACCCCCATCGCGGTGCTGCTGGAAGAAGGCGAGGACGCCTCCGATATCGACAGCGAAGCCTCCGCGCCCAAATCCGAACCCTCCGGCGGCGGCAGCGCCGGCGACGATAAGGCCGAGAAACCCGCCGCCACACCCGAAGGCGGCGGCGGTGGCGCGCCCGAGGCCAAATCCGACACCCCGGCCCCCGCCGCCCCGAAAGACGACAAGGGCGAGCGCATCTTCGCCTCCCCCCTCGCCCGGCGGATCGCCGCGCAAAAGGGGCTCGACCTCGGCCAGATCAAGGGCTCCGGCCCCCATGGCCGCATCGTGAAGGCTGACGTGGAAGACGCCAAACCCGGCGCCGCCCCCGCCAAGGCCGAGGAAAAAGCCGCTCCCGCCGCAGCCCCGGCCGCCGCGCCCGCCGGCCCCTCCGCCGATGCCGTCGCCGCCATGTACGAGGGCCGCGACTACGAGGAGGTCAAGCTCGACGGGATGCGCAAGACCATCGCCGCCCGCCTGACCGAGGCCAAGCAGACCATCCCGCATTTCTACCTGCGCCGGGATATCAGGCTCGACGCCCTTCTGAAGTTCCGCAGCCAGCTCAACAAGCAGCTCGAGGGCCGTGGCGTCAAACTGTCGGTCAACGACTTCATCATCAAGGCCAGCGCCCTTGCCCTGCAAGCGGTGCCGGACGCGAACGCCGTCTGGGCGGGCGACCGGGTGCTGAAGATGAAGGCCTCCGACGTGGCCGTTGCCGTGGCGATCGAGGGCGGGCTCTTCACCCCGGTCCTGAAGGATGCCGACATGAAGTCGCTCTCGACCCTCTCGGCCGAGATGAAAGACCTCGCCTCCCGCGCCCGCGACCGCAAACTCGCGCCGCAAGAATACCAGGGCGGCAGCTTCGCCATCTCCAACCTCGGCATGTTCGGCATCGACAATTTCGACGCCGTCATCAACCCGCCCCATGGCGGCATTCTTGCCGTGGGTTCGGGCGTGAAGAAACCCGTGGTGGGCGAGGATGGCGAGCTGACCGTGGCCACGGTCATGTCGGTCACCCTCTCGGTCGATCACCGGGTCATCGACGGCGCCCTCGGCGCCCAGCTTCTGGAACAGATCGTCCAGAACCTCGAAAACCCCATGGTCATGCTGGCCTGACCCGGCCGTCTTCGCATCCCCCCGCCCACAGGCGGGGGGAGCGTCCCCGAAACTGACGAAAACGTGATCGCCAACTGATGCGCCGCGGCCACCCCCGGCGCACAATCTGCGCCCTTCTATCGACTTCCCCCCCCGCCGACACTAGCTTGCCCGGAAAGTGCCAACGACGATTGGATTCCGTGTACATGATCCCGACTGCCAAACGGTTCGCAGCCGTTCCGCTCCTCCTGCTTGCCATGGGTTGCGTCGAAGCCCCCAACGATGCGCGCGCGCCCGTCACCTCGGCCAGCTTCTCGGACAACGTGAACACCCTCGCCCCCGGCAGCAGTACCGCCTCCAGCGGCACGATCACCGAAACGGAAACGGAATACGGCACCCGCAAGGTACGCACCGTGCCGCCGCCCAAGCTGTTCGACCAGTCCTTCCGCGATGCCTCGGCCCAGAAGCACGCCGCCGAGATCGACAAGCTCCGCCAGGCCTTCCTCAACCTCGGCCCCGGCGTCGACCCCGAGGAAGCGGCCCGCGCGGCGCGTGTCGTCTACACCTATGTCGACCAGCTCGTCATCGAGTACCAGATCGAAGACAGCAGCCCGCTGGCGCACAACACCAAGGTCAATTTCGGCCAGAAGCCCCGCGGCCTCTGCTGGCACTGGGCGCATGACCTCGACATCCGCCTGCAGATGGAACGGTTCAAGACCCTCGAGATCCACCGCGCCATTGCGAATTACAACAACCTCTGGCTAGAACACTCGACCACCATCCTCGGCCGCCGCGGCGACCGCATGGAAGACAGCATCGTGCTCGACCCGTGGCGCAACGCCGGCGACCTGTTCTGGGAAATCGTCCGCAAGGACACCCGCTACAACTGGACCCCGCGCGACGAGGTCTTCGCCTACAAGCGCGCCCAGAAGAAGCGCGATGCCGAGGAAGAAGAGTTCAACTCCCCGATCTGACGGCCCATCGAAACGCCGGAAACGGCAAAGCCCCGGATCACCTCCGGGGCTTTTCGTTTTCTACACGGTCACGGGCGTTGTCTCGTCAACGCACGCCCAGCAACTGGTCCATGTTCACTGACGGCTGGTCGCAGCCCGCCTCGCCCACGATCTTCGCGGGCACGCCGGCCACGGTCTTGCAGGGCGGCACCTCCTGAAGCACCACCGACCCGGCGGCGATCCTGCTGCAATGGCCGACCTTGATGTTACCCAGAACCTTGGCCCCCGCCCCGATCAGCACGCCATCGCCGATCTTCGGGTGCCGGTCCTGCTCTTCCTTGCCGGTCCCGCCCAGCGTGACCGAGTGCAGCATCGACACGTTGTCACCCACCACCGCCGTCTCGCCGATGACGATCGAATGGGCGTGGTCGATCATGATCCCCTTGCCGATCCTCGCGGCGGGGTGGATATCCACGCCGAACACCTCAGAGCCGCGCATCTGGAAGAACCGCGCCATGTCGCGCCTCCCCTTCCGCCACAGCCAATGCGCCACGCGATAGGCCTGGATCGCCTGGAACCCCTTGAAGAACAGCATCGGCAGCAGGAACCGGTCACAGGCCGGGTCGCGGTCGTAGACCGCCACGATATCGGCCCGTGCCGCCAGCCCGAGACTGTCGTCGTCGGCATAGGCCATGTCGCAGATTTCCCGCAGGATCTGCTCGGACATCTCGTTCGAGGTCAGCTTCATCGACGCCCGGTAGGCCAGCGCCGATTCCAGTGTCTTGTAGTGCATGATCGAAGAATGCACGACCCCGCCCAGAAGCGGTTCATGCTCGACGGACTCTTCGGCCTCGGACCGGATCCGGGCCCAGACCGGGTCGAGCTCGGCCAGTTTGGTGCGGGTTTCAGCCATGTCATTGCTCCTCATGGGCGTGCCGAACTATACCATTTAGGGACGGCAGGTAAAATGCAAAGGCGTGATGGGAGCTTTCACCAAAATGAATGAAGAGAGCCTGAAGACCTTACGCGACCTGATCGCCGCCCGCATGGCCGAACTGGACGCGGAGGACCAGATGGGCGAAGCGGGCCAGGCCACGGTGGAACTCGACCAACAGGCCGTCGGCCGGCTCAGCCGGATGGATGCCCTGCAGAACCAGGCCATGGCCAAGGCCACCAGCGCCCGCCGCAAGACCGAACGCGCCCGGCTGCAAGCGGCCCTCGCCCGCATGGACGAGGGCGAATTCGGCTATTGCGAGGATTGCGGCGAGGCCATCGCGCCCGGCCGCCTGCGCCTCGATCCGGCCGCCACCCGCTGCGTCGACTGCGCCAGCGGGTAACGACACCCGGCGCCTCCCCGTCCCGGCCCCCGAGCCGGGACCTCGCTCCGCCGGAGGCCCCCGGTCAAGCCCTGCGGAGCCAATGGTGGGGTGGGTGCCAACCCACCGCTCCCCCAAGCCGCCACGAAGCTGGCTTCGCCCCCCCTACGCCACCAGCCCCAGCACCGCGAACCGCCCAGCGCCCACAAGCGCCGAGACCTGCGCCACCCGCAGCTCGAACGCCCCCGCCAGCCCGTCCGCCGCCTGCGCCCCGGCCGTGTAGGTCCACCCCGGCGCGCTCACCATCTCCTCGCGCAGCACGCTCTCGCCCTGCACCACCCGCACGACATACCGCTCTGCCTCCTCGCCCAGCGGCACCTCCGGCGTCTCCCACCGGTCGCCCCCGATCCGCGTCCGCCTCACCCAGCCGAAAACCATATCCTCACCGGGCTCCCCGTCCACATCCAAATGCACCGGGCTCAACGGCCGCAGCCCCGCCCCCTCGAAGGCCAGCACCGTATGCACGTAGGCCGCATCATCCACCGGCCGGTTCGCCGGCCCCACCCGGTAATGCCGCGCCTGCCCGATCTGCCCCTCGGTCTGGCCGATCTGCCTCGGCGTCCCGTCCAACCGCACGAGGTAAGACCCCGCAGGCCAGATCGCCTCGACCTCCGTCCCCAATTGCCCCCGCAGCCGATGCCCGATCTCGTAGGTGTCCACCCCCACCAGCGCCGCATCGCGAAACTGGACCAACTCCCAGCCCCCCGGGCTGCCATCCCCGATCGCACACAGGTTCGCCCCCGACAGCAGCCGGCTGTCGCCCACGCTTTCCAGCCCGCCATGCAGCATCCGCACCCGAAGCGCCGGCCCCCGGTCGAATACCCCGGCCGGCGCCGGCAGCAACGCGCTCTCCGTCACGCCGATCGGCGTCCGCGCCTCCAGCACCTGGTCCAGCCGGAAATCCTCGCCCCCGTCCGCCACGTAGACCGCCGCCGAGCCCGGCCAGGGCCGCGCCGTCACCGCCACGTGCGGGGCATGCGGCACCTCCTCGCCGGTCATCAGCGGCAGGTCCAGGAAGAAAGGCGTCACCGGCGCCGGCGCATCGAAGCCGCGCAGCGGCCCCACTTCCGGCTCCACCAGCACCGGCCGGTAACTCTCCCGCTCGATCCGGATCGCCTCCAGCTTCTGGGCATGGGCCAGCATCTCGACCCGGTCGACCCGGAAATGCCCCTGCCCGCCCTCCTCGGGCAGCGCGATCACGTCCCCCGCGCCCACTGCCAGCCGCGACCGCGGCAGCGTCAGCCGCACCATGTCCGTCGCCACCCGCGATTCCGACAGCCACCGTTCCACCGTCTGCCGCCCCTCGGCGCGCGTCATCGCCAGCGGGATCTCCGAGGTCGACACCGTCGCGTCATCCACGCCCAGCACCGCCTCTTCCGAGATCACGTCGTAATCCGCCCCCGCCTCGATGAAGCGCAGCCTGACCCGGCCCGCCAGTTCCACCTCGCTCCCGCGCACCTCCTCGATCGCACCGTCGCGCTCGTCATCGCGCACCACGCGGTCCACATCGACCACGTGATCCGTCAGCCCGTCCCGCTGCCGGAAGACCAACGCGCCGCCCCGCTCCACCGCATCAAACCCGTAGCGCAACGCCAAAGGCTGCAACGCCGCCCGCGGCTCGGCCACCTGCTCCACCAGGTAGCCGCGCACATGCCCGTGCAGCCCGCCCGTGTCGCAATCCTCCAGCCCCGTCCGGCCGCAAACCTCCTCCACCACCGAGGCCAGCCGCCACGCCGTCACCCGCCCGGTGATCCAGTGCCCCCGCAGGTAATTCTCGCCATCCGCCCAGCGCTCGGTATCATTGGGAAAAAACGGATAGGGCCGCGCATCCCACGCCCAGGCATAGGCATGCGTCATGTCCACCATCGGCCCGCCATATTCCTCCGACACCGGGTTGTTGGCCGGATCGCCCCAATACCCCGCCATCGCCCGCAGGTACTGGAACTGGATCAGCTCGTCCTGCTGCCCGGTCGAGAAATGCGGCACGGAACTTTCCGACGATTTCGGATCGAGGAACTTGTTGGGCTGGTTCGTCCCCTTGTCGATCGCGGCGCAGCCATACTCGTCGGCCCAGGCGCAATCGAACTGCGGCCCCCGCAAGCTCTCCGGCTCGCTGGCCGAGAACACCTGCGCCGCCGCCCCGTTGGGCCAGACCAGCCGCCGCCTTGTCGCCTGCCACTCCGGCCGCCGGTCGGGCGGTGAACAGGCGAGGATGCCGCTCTCGCCGAACACCATCACGTCGCGCGCCTGGTCCACCGTCTCGGCCACCAGCGCCACCCGCCGGCACCGCCCCTTGTCGAGCGGCTTGCCGCCCTCCACCTGCGCCCTGACCCATTCGGCCCCGGCGCGGGTCTTTCCCGCCCCGCGCCCGCCCATCGCCACCCAGGCCCGCCAGTCGCCCTCGGGCGGCATCTGATGCGCCATCGCCCAGAACTCGAACAGGTAGGGCAGCGCCAGGATCTCCCCGTCGCTCAGGCTGTCGAGGAACTCAGCCTGCGCCGCCGCCCCCTCCGAGACGAGCCAGGCGGCCCCGGATAGAATCTCTGGCTTCCGTGAAATCGAGGGCGTAATCCCGCACGATCCCTCTGTCTTTCGCTTTGAATTTTGCAAATTGCACCTCCGCTTCCAGTGCAAGTTTCAACCAGTGCCGGATATCGGCCGTGATCCTGGCGGCATCCCTGATGCCCTCCAGCTCACCTTCCCTGATCCGTGCGTGAATGACCTCCAGCTCGGCCCGCATCTCCGCCATCTGGCGTTCGATCAGCCCGACCGAGGCCGCCAGGCCCGAAGGCCCGTCGTCCCGTGTTATCAGAATCATGTTTCACCGCTCGTGACGCGTGCACCTTTCCGGGTGGGCGACGCTCGCTGCCTGTGACCGACAGCTTCCGCCCCGGTCCCCCTGACCCATCGGCACGCAAGCACAACCTATACTTGTACTCACCGCAAATGTCAATGAAAAGCGGCTGAGCCTCGCAACCCAACCGCCCGTAATGATTACATTTTCTTAAGGTTTGGCGCGCAGGCCGGGCGCCCTCGCGCCCGGCCTGATCCGCCTACTGGTTCTGCCGCTGCGCTTCCAGCTCGCGCCAGCGGGCGACGTTCTCGTTATGCTCGTCCAGCGTCTCGGCGAACGCATGCCCGCCCGAGCCATCGGCCACGAAGAACACGTAATCCGTCTCCGCCGGCTGCACCGCGGCCATCAGGCTCGCCTCGCCCGGGTTGGCGATCGGCGTCGGCGGCAGGCCTTGAATAACGTAGGTATTGTAAGGCGTTGCCTGCCGAAGCTCGCTCTGCCGCAACCCCCGGCCCAGAACCCCCTCGCCATTGGTGATGCCGTAGATCACCGTCGGGTCGGTCTGAAGCCGCATCCCCCGCCGCAGCCGGTTCACGAACACGCTCGCCACCTGCCCGCGCTCTTCCGGCACGCCGGTCTCCTTCTCGATGATCGAGGCCAGGATCAGCACGTCGGCCGGGTCTTCCAGCGGCAGGTCATCGTCCCGTGCCTCCCACGCCGCGGCCAGCCGCGTCTTCTGGATCTCCTTCATCCGGTCCAGCAGCTCGGCCCGCACGTCGCCCCGTTCCACCTCGTAGCTATAGGGCGCAAGGCTCCCCTCGGGCGGCACGCCCCCGATCTCGCCTTCCATCACCTCCACGGCATTGAGCGCGGTCACGATCTGCCAGCTCGTCACGCCCTCGGCGATGTTGATCCGGAACCGCGTGTCGGCCTGCGCCACCACCTCGGTATATTCGCCCGGCTTCTCCGCCTCGCTCAGCAGGTCGAATTCCACGACCTCGCGATAGGCCTCCGTCGCCGGGTCCAGCTCACGCACCTGCGCCTCGACCTGCGTCACCCCGATGCGGTAGACCACTTCCGTGCCACAGGTGCTCGCCCCGCCGCGGGTCACCAGATCGGTGATCTCGGCCATCGTCGCCCCCTCGGGGATCAGCCAGCTCCCGGCCTTCAGCAGCCCGTCCTTGCCGGTGTAATCCGCCCCGATCCGAAAGATCGTGCTGCTGCTCACGGCACCCCGCTCCTCGAGCTCCTCCGACACCCGCCGCATGTTGCTGCCCCGGTCCACCCGCAGGCAGATCGAGCCGTCCAGCGGCCCGGCCGAGTTGAACTCGTTCTTCCCCCACAGGATCACCCCCGCGACGAGAAACACCAGAACAACCAGGAACGTCAGGAAATTCGACGCAATGTTACGCCACATCAGCGCGGCGCTCCCATCACGACAGACGCGTTGGTGCCGCCAAAGCCGAAGCTGTTCGACATCACCACGCTGATCTTCCGCTCCCGCTTGGCATTGGGCGCCAGGTCAAGCGGCGTCTCCACCGCCGGGTTGTCGAGGTTGATCGTCGGCGGCGCCACCTGGTCGCGGATCGCCAGGATCGAGAAGATCGCCTCGATCGCCCCCGCCGCCCCCAGAAGGTGGCCGGTCGACGACTTGGTCGAGCTCATCGTCGCCTTGCCCGCCGCATCGCCCAACAGCCGCTCCACGGCCTTCAGCTCGATCGTGTCGGCCATGGTCGAGGTGCCGTGCGCGTTGATGTAATCCACCTCCGACGCATCGAGGCCCCCATTGCGCAGCGCCGCCTGCATCGCCCGGAACCCGCCATCGCCATCCTCGCTGGGTGCGGTGATGTGATAGGCATCGCCCGACAGGCCATAGCCCAGAACCTCGGCATAGATCTTCGCGCCCCGCGCCTTGGCGTGCTCGTATTCCTCGAGCACGACCACGCCCGCGCCCTCGCCCAAGACGAACCCGTCACGGTCCACGTCATAGGGGCGGCTCGCCGCCTTCGGGTCGTCCTCGCGCTTGGTCGACAGCGCCTTGCAGGCGTTGAACCCGGCAATCCCGATCTCGCAGATGGCCGATTCCGCCCCGCCGGCCACCATCACCTCGGCATCGCCATGCTGGATCAGCCTTGCCGCATCGCCGATGGCATGGGCGCCCGTCGAACAGGCGGTCACCACCGAATGGTTCGGCCCCTTGAAGCCATAGCGAATGCCCACCTGCCCGCTGACAAGGTTGATCAGCGCGCCGGGAATGAAGAAGGGCGACACCCGCTTGGGCCCCTTCTCATGCATCAGAAGCGTGGTCTGCTCGATCGAACGCAGCCCGCCGATGCCCGAGCCGATCATCACGCCCGTGCGCAGACGGCTCTCCTCGTCCTCGGGCGTCCATCCGGCATCCTTCACCGCCTGGTCGGCCGCGGCCATCCCGTACAGGATGAAATCATCGACCTTCCGCTGCTCCTTGGGCTCGAGATAGGCGTCGGGGTTGAACGTCCCGTCGCTCCCGTCGCCATAGGGCACCTCGCAGGCATATTTGGTGATCACCCGGCTGGCATCGAACTTCTGGATAGGGCCGGCCCCGGACTGTCCGTCCAGTATGCGCTTCCAGCTTTCCTCGACCCCATCCGCCAGAGGCGTAACCAGTCCCAGACCTGTGACGACGACACGACGCATACCTATGCCCTTTCTCAACTCTGTCCGCTGCTCATACCGTGCCTTGCCCCCAAGGGGCAAGCCCAACGAAAAAGGGGCGCCCGCGTCGGCGCCCCCGCGTTTCGCGCAGGCCGGACCCTACTGGAATTCCGCGATCGGCTCGCCCTCGGCGGCGGCGATTTCCAGCGCCCGCTTGAGGTCCACATCCTTGGAAAGCAGGGCCCGCCCGATCAGCGTGCCGGCAATGTTGGGGATGTATTTCAGCCGTGCCACGTCATCGGCGCTGCGCACCGTGCCCCGCGCGATCACGTTGTGACGGGTCTGCTTCGCCAGCCCGGAAATCACCGAAAGGCTCGCATCCGTATCCTCGATATCGGCGTCGATATCGGTCACGATGATCCCCGCCAGCGGCGCCTCCTCGAAGGCCGCCACGTAGGTCTCCGGCACGAAGGCGCTGCGCGTCCGCCAGCCCTCGGTCATCACCGACCCGTCGTAGATATCCACGGCCAGCACGATCTGGTCGGGGTGATACTTCGCCAGCTCCTTCACCAGGTCGGGGTCATGCGCGGCCATCGTGCCGATGACGATCCGGCCCGCGCCCTTGTCGATCCAGCGATGCACCCCGTCGCGCGACCGGAACCCGCCGCCAAGCTGCACCGGGATGCCCGCGGCGCGGATGATCTTCTCCAGCAGTTCGTTGTTGTCGCCGTCTCCGGCCAGCGCGTTGATATCGGTGACATGCACCCACGACGCCCCGGCGGCGGCATAATTCCGCACCGTCTCGATCGGGTCCACATGCCAGATCACCGGCTCCTCCAGCCGCCCGCGGGTCAGCGACACGACCTTGCCGTTGTGAAGTTCCAGGGTGGGATAAACAATCATGATAGCAGCCCTCTTGATTCGGCTTTTCCCGCCCGGCCCGGCGGTCGGCGGGGAAAATGAAGTCTATGCGAGTTCGGGTATATCTCCAAATCGGCATGATGAGCGCCGTTAACGGCCTCCTGCCATCAAATAGGGCGCCCGTCCGCCGGGTCCAGCCTTTCCCCGCCACAACCGGCGCATGCAAAAGGCCCCCGCCTTTTCAAGCGGGGGCCTGCATTCCTGCGGTCGGTCCGGCGTGGCTTACTGCGCTTCGCTGATGAACTTGACCGCGTCGCCGAAGGTCTGGATCGTTTCGGCGGCGTCATCGGGAATCTCGATGCCGAATTCTTCTTCAAAGGCCATGACCAATTCGACCGTGTCGAGGCTGTCCGCGCCCAGATCATCGATGAAGGAAGCGTTTTCCGTCACCTTGTCCTCTTCCACGCCAAGGTGCTCGACAACGATCTTCTTCACGCGGTCTGCGATATCGCTCATGTTTTCGTTCCTCATCTTGTCTCGGGCGCTCTGGCCCGTTTTCCGCCCCTGCCCGCACCGGGAAGCGGCCTTCGGTTGTGCCCCTCTGGGCGGTTCATTCGGCCCGTCCATCACGGGCATCGGCCGGCAGGACACCTGCCCGCCCCCGGTTCGAAACTGCGCCGCCTATAGCACATGGCGCGCCGTTGGCAAATGTTTTCCCGAACCGCGGTTTACCGGCAAAGTTGCAGGGCATCCTGCCCTAAATCATGGCCATTCCGCCGTTCACATGCAAGGTCGCGCCGGTGACATATCCGGCCTCCGGACTGGCCAGATATAGGACGGCTGCGGCGATTTCCTCGGGCGTGCCCATGCGCGCGGCGGGAATCTGCGTGTTGATCGCCTCCTTCTGCGCATCCGACAGCTTGTCGGTCATCGCGGTGGCAATGAAACCGGGCGCCACGGCATTGGCGGTAATCCCCCGGCTCGCCACCTCGTGGGCGATCGACTTGGTCATCCCAACCATGCCCGCCTTCGAGGCGGCATAGTTCACCTGCCCCGCGTTGCCCGTGGTGCCCACGACCGAGCTGATATTCACGATCCGCCCCCAGCGCGCCTTCATCATCGGCCGCACCACGGCCCGGCACAGCCGCATCGTCGCGGTCAGGTTCACATCCAGCACCGTCTGCCAGTCCTCGTCCGACATCCGCATGAACAGCTGGTCCCTTGTCACGCCCGCGTTGTTCACGAGGATATCCAGGCCCCCCATCGCCTCGATCGCCTGTTTCGGCAGCGAATCGACCGCCTGCGGATCGCCCAGGTTGCAGGGCAGCACATGCGCCCGCTCGCCCAGCTCCCCCGCCAGCGCCTCCAGCGGCTCGACTCGCGTGCCGCTCAGCGCCACGGTCGCGCCCGCGCCGTGCAGCGCCTTGGCAATCGCCCCGCCGATCCCGCCCGAGGCCCCGGTCACCAGCGCGCATTTTCCCGTCAGATCAAACATCTATAGCTCCCACTTCATCCATTGACACGGGCCTCAGCCCCGCAAGCTCTCCGCCGCCGCACTCACATCCGCCGGCGCGCCCACGGCGCGGCAGGCAATCTCCTTGTCGATCCGCCGGATCATCCCGCTCAGCGCCTTCCCGGCCCCGATCTCCCAGATCTCGCTCACGCCCTCGCGGCTCATGAACTCCACCGACTCGCGCCACCGGACCGAGCCCGTCACCTGCTCCACCAGCAGCGCCCTGATCTCGTCCGGGTCGCTCACCGCCGCGGCCCGCACATTGGCCACCAGCGGCACCTTCGGCGCGGCAATCTCCACGCCCGCCAGCGCCTCTTCCATCACCTTCGCGGCGGGCTCCATCAACGCGCAATGAAACGGCGCGCTCACCGGCAGCAGCATGGCGCGCTTCGCACCCCGCTCCTTGGCCATCTCGACGGCCCGCTCGACCGCTTCCTTGTGCCCCGAAATCACCACCTGGCTCGGATCGTTGTCATTCGCGGCCTGCAGAACCTGACCTTCGGCCGCATCCGCCGCCAGCGCCCTGGCGCCTTCAAGGTCCATGCCCAGCAAAGCCGCCATCGCGCCCACGCCGACCGGCACCGCCTCCTGCATCGCCCGGCCCCTCGTCCGCAGCAACCGCGCCGTATCCGCCACGCTCAGCGCGCCCGCCGCCGCCAACGCCGAATACTCGCCCAGCGAATGCCCGGCCACCATACCGGCAGCCTCGACAGTCACGCCTTCGGCCTCCAGCGCCCGCATCGCCGCCAGCGACGTCGCCATCAGCGCCGGCTGCGCGTTCTGCGTCAGGGTCAGCTCGTCCGCCTCCCCCTCCCAGATCAGCGCGCTCAGCGTCTCGCCCAGCGCCTCGTCCACCTCGTCGAACACGGCCTTCGCCGCCGGATAGGCCTCGGCCAGCTCGCGCCCCATGCCAATGCTCTGCGCCCCCTGCCCGGGAAATACGAATGCTCGGCTCATATGCTCAGTCCCCTCCAAATCGTCCCCCCCGATACCGCGCCCGCCGGGCAGAGGCAACGCCCCTCACCCCGCGCACCGGAACTGTGCGCCGATTCCGGTTGTGCTGTCACCCGGCACGTCTACTCTCTGCCCCAACCCAACCACACACCGGACAACCCATGCCCTACGCCAACACCACCCACAGCTACGGCGCCGTCGCCAAGGGCTTCCACTGGCTCACCGCCCTGCTGATCCTGACGATCATCCCCCTCGGGCTGATCGCCAACGATCTCGCCCACGCGGTCCGCAACCCCGACATCGCCACGACCGAGGCCGACACCGCCCGCGCCGCCCTCCTCTTCTCGCTGCACAAGACGATCGGCGTCACCATCTTTGTCGTGGCCCTCCTGCGTATCCTCTGGGCCATTTCCCACCCGCACCCCAAGCTCCTCAACGGCGACAAGCCGGCCGAGGCATGGCTGGCCTCCACCGTCCACTGGCTGCTCTACGGCTCCCTCGTTCTCGTCCCCCTCACCGGCTGGGTCCACCACGCCGCCACCTCCGGCTTCGCCCCCATCTGGTGGCCCTTCGGCCAGACCCTCCCCTTCGTGCCCAAGGACGAGGCCGTCGCCGAAACCAGCGCCACCCTCCACTACATCCTCCAATGGGTGCTGATCGGCGCCCTCGCCCTCCACGTGGCGGGCGCCCTCAAGCACCATGTCATCGACCGCGACGCCACCCTGCGCCGGATGTTGCCCGGCCACACAAGCGCCGAACCCACCGACCGCCAGCCAGGCCAAGCCCTGCCTTTCGTCACCGCCCTCGCCATCTGGGCAGCCGCCATCGGCGGCGGCGCGGCCATCGGCCTCTTCTCCCACGCCCCCGCGCAGGCCACCGAACCCGCGCTTGCCGCCGTCGAAAGCGACTGGCAGGTGCAGGAGGGCACGCTCGACATCACCGTCTCGCAGATGGGCTCCGACGTCTCCGGCACCTTCTCCGACTGGACCGCCGAGATCGCCTACTCGGAAGAGCCAGACGCCGAGGGCAAACACGTCACCGTCACCGTCTCCATCCCCTCCCTCACCCTCGGCTCCGTCACCGATCAGGCGATGGGCCCCGACTATTTCGCCGCCGAGACCCACCCCACCGCGACCTTCACCGCCGATATCCGCGCCGAAGGGGAGGGCCACGTCGCCGACGGCACCCTCACCATCAAGGACCAGTCCGTTCCGGTCACCCTCCCCTTCACCCTCACCATCGAGGGCGACACCGCCACCGCCCAGGGCGCCCTTTCCGTCGACCGCCGCGATTTCAACATCGGCCTCGGCACCAAGGACGAAGGCACGCTCGGCTTCACCGTCGACATATCCTTCGACCTGACCGCCAAACGCCCGTGACCCCGGCGCAGGCCTGCGCTAACACTAGGCCCCATGAGCCTGCGCCAGATCATCGTCTCCGCCCCGCAAGACGCCCTGCCGGATATCCTCCGGCAGGCCGAAGAGCACGAGGCCCTCTCCACCACGGCCACGGCCGACCTCCACAATGCCGACCATGTCTGCGTCCACATCCTCGCCACGCAGGACACGCGGCAGGCCCTCCTCGACCGCCTGCAATCGCTGATGGGCGGGCGCGAGGGCTGGCGCATCACCCTCCTGCCCGTGGAAACCACCATCCCCTTCCCCGAAAAGGAGAAGGAGGAGGAAGAGAAGGAAGCCGCGAAGAAGGACGCCCGCAAGCACCGCGGCGGCCAGTCGCGCGAGGAGATCTACAACAACGTCTGGAAACAGGCCCAGACCGACCGCAACTACATCGTATTTGTCGTGCTCTCCACCGTGGTCGCGGCCTTCGGCATGATCGCCGACAACGTCGCCGTCGTCGTGGGCGCCATGGTCATCGCGCCGCTTCTCGGCCCCAACCTCGCTTTCGCCGTGGGCGTGGCCCTGGGCGACGGCAAGCTCATGGCCCGCGCCATCACCACCAACGCCGCCGGCATCGCCGTGGCGCTCGGCCTCAGCCTGCTGATCGGCGCGGTCTGGCCCGTGGATGCCACCTCCAAGGAACTCATGTCCCGCACGACCGTGGGCTTCGACGGCATGGCCATCGCGCTGGCCTCCGGCGCCGCCGCGGCGCTCTCGCTCGTCACCGGCCTCTCCTCGGCGCTGGTGGGCGTGATGGTCGCCGTGGCGCTCCTGCCCCCCACCGCCGCCATCGGCCTCTTCCTCGGCGCAGGGCTGCCCGCCTACGCCCTCGGCGCCCTGCTCCTCCTCTGCGTCAACGTCGCCTGCGTCAACCTCGCGGCCCAGGTCGTCATGCTCTCACGGGGCATCACGCCCCGCACATGGTTCGAAAAGAAACAGGCCCGCCGCTCCACGCTGGTCAATGGCGGCATCTGGCTGGGCCTTCTGATCGCTTTGGCAGTGCTGCTCTGGCTCAGAACGCCGGTAACAGGCTGAGGCCACCCGCCCGGAATCAAGGTGCGCCAAAGGCGCACCGCCGGGCAGCGCCCCAACCGAAACAGAAAAAGGCCGCCAGGTTCCCCCGGCGGCCCTCCATTCTCCAAACTGTGAAAGGCTCACTCCGCCTTGCCGGCCTCGATCGAGATCATCACCTGGACCTCGTCGCTCACGTTGGGCGCGAACTTGTCCAGCCCGAAATCCGAGCGCAGCACCGTCGCCGTCGCATCGAACCCGGCCCAGGCCTTGCCCTCCATCGGGTGCTGGCCCGCCTGGTTCAACGTGGCGTCCAGCACCACTTCCTTCGTCGTGTCGCCGATCGTCAGGTCGCCGGTGATCTTCGCCGTATCCTCGCCCGTCACCTCGATGCCCGTGGAGGTGAAGGTGATCATGTCGCCCTCGGCCGCTCCGAAGAAATCGTCCGACATGAAGTGATCGAACCGCTTCTCCCAGCCGGTCAGCATCGAGCGCACGGGCATCGACACCTCGACCGACGAATTCGCCGGGTCTTCCTGGTCGAACATGATCTCGCCCTCGAAGCCCGAGAACATCCCGTAGGTGGTGGAATAGCCGAGGTGCTCGTAGCTGAACACCACCTGGCTGTGGCTGGGATCCAGCGTGTAAGCCTCGGGCGCGGCAACGGCGCCGGTGGCCGCGAAGGCCATTGCTGCGGCCATCAGTGTCGTCTTCATCGCGTAACTCCTGTTACAATGTGTCATATCGATCGTGCGTCACAGAGTAACCCCTGTACGCGACCGATCAATCCGTCGGTATTCAACACATCGTGTGGAGAAACGAACACTTACCTGCGCGCGCCGCTTTCTTGAAAAGAAAGCGGACCGAAATCTTTTAAAGATTTCGACCCCTTACACCAAAACCGTCCCGCACTCCGCGCCACTCAGGCCAGCGCCAGCGCCTTGCGCAGCGCCCGCCCCTGCCGGCGCCCGCGCACCGGCACGGCCACCACGAGCTGCCCGGCCGTGTCGCGCGCAAAGAACGTGCGGTTGTTCAGCCGGATCTCGGCGAACTCCGACATCCGGTAGCGCCCGGTCAGGTACACCTGCCCCCGCAACTCCCGGTCATAGGTCCGGATCTCGTCGCGCTGCGTGTCGATCTCGACCCGCGCCATCTCCTGCCGCGCCGTCAGCGCCGACAACAGCACCGCCCCGAACCCGATCATCCCCAGCGACGCGCCCAGCTTAACCAGCATCACCGCGTGATCCGGCGCCGGGAACAACCAGATGCCCAGCCCCGCCAGCATCAGCGCCATCGCCGTCCCGGCCATCGCCACCCGCCCGGCCAGCACGCCCGGCCCCTCGGCCATCTCCACCGGCTGGCGCGGCGCGGTGCGGCGCTCATGGGCCTGGAACTGGGTCATGGTATCGGGCAAGGCGGTCATCGCGGCGGGTCCTTCGCTGGGTCTTCGTTACGCCCCACCCTGCCCCGCAAAGACGCCATCAATGGGGCGGCCCGTGGG
Source organism: Roseovarius sp. (assembly GCF_040223625.1). GTDB lineage: Bacteria > Pseudomonadota > Alphaproteobacteria > Rhodobacterales > Rhodobacteraceae > Roseovarius. Next base: position 39,515 of record NZ_JAVKFX010000003.1, read on the forward strand.
CAAAATCCCGGCAGGCCGCGCACCGCTTGCCAAGCCCGGCGATCCGTCGTATAGCCCGCATTCCTTTCGCATCACGCATGAACCGCGCAGTCTCTCGTGGACGGGCCGCGAAAGGATGAAAAGGCCCGCCTTTGAAATGCGCCCAGATAGAAGTGGAGCTCACATGCCGCTGTACGAGCATGTATTCATCTCGCGCCAGGACCTGTCCAATACCCAGGCCGAGGGTCTCGTCGAACATTTCAGCACCGTCCTCGCGGACAACGGCGGCAAGGTCGTCGACAGCGAGTACTGGGGCGTCAAGACGATGGCCTACAAGATCAACAAGAACCGCAAGGGCCACTACGCCTTTCTCAAGACCGATGCCCCGGCACCGGCCATCCACGAGATGGAGCGCCTGATGCGCCTGCATGACGACGTCATGCGCGTTCTGACCATCAAGGTCGATGACCACGAAGAAGGTCCGTCGGTCCAGATGCAGAAGAAAGAAGACCGCGGCGACCGCCGCGAGCGTCGTTGATCAGCCTGAGGAAAGGACACTAAACCATGGCCGCAAAACCGTTTTTCCGCCGCCGCAAGGTCTGCCCCTTCTCGGGCGAGAATGCACCCAAGATCGATTACAAGGACACCCGTCTCCTGCAGCGCTACATCTCCGAGCGCGGCAAGATCGTGCCCTCGCGCATCACCGCCGTCTCGGCGAAGAAGCAGCGTGAACTGGCCCGCGCCATCAAGCGCGCCCGCTTCCTCGCGCTCCTGCCCTACGCCGTGAAGTAAGGAGGAATACCAATGCAAGTCATCCTTCTCGAACGTGTCGCCAAGCTTGGCCAGATGGGCGAAGTCGTCGACGTGAAACCGGGCTTCGCCCGCAACTACCTCCTGCCCCAGAAAAAGGCGCTGACGGCTTCCGAGGCCAACATCGCCCAGTTCGAAGGCCAGAAGGCCCAGCTCGAGGCGCAAAACCTCGAAACCCGCAAGGAAGCCGAGAAACTGGCCGAAACCCTCGACGGCAAACAGTTCGTCGTGATTCGCCAGGCCTCCGATTCCGGCGCGCTCTACGGCTCCGTCACCACCCGTGACGCCGCCGACGCCGTCTGCGAGGACGGCTTCTCGATCGACCGCAAGCAGGTCGCCATGGGCGGCCCGATCAAGGAGCTCGGCCTGCACGAGGTCATGATCACCCTGCACCCCGAGGTCGAGGTGATCATCAAGGTCAACGTCGCCCGCTCGCCCGAAGAGGCCGAGCTTCAGGCGTCCGGCAAGACCATCCAGGAAGCCGCCGCCGAGGAAGAGGAAGCCGCCGATTACGAGATCGCGGAACTCTTCGACGATATCGGCTCCGCCGCCTCCGACGATGAAGACCTCGCCGACGCCGTCGAGGACGTGCTCCCCGAGGACGACAGCCAGGGCGACGACGAGGACAAGTAAGCCTCCCGCCTTGCAAGGATCAGGGGCCGCGCCGTCTGGTGCGGCCCTTTTTCGTGGCGGTGCTGTCCGGACCCGAGGAATGCCTCCCGAGGGTTTCTTCGGGAGGCATTGACGATCAAAGGCTCAGCATGAACGGCCGCTATGCGGGACGAAGCTGACCTTCGGAGCACGTGTGCCAAAGTCCGCCTTCTTCCAGCGAAAGCTTGGCATTATTGCAGTTTGAGCCTTCGGACGACGATCATAAGAGATGCGGTTTCGAGGAATACAGAAGTTGCATCATAGATCCCCGGTCGCAGTTTTATGGGTATCGTTGGTGCGACAAGGTTGTCACCAATTTCAGCTGCCTGAATGACCCGCAGTTCACCTGGTTCGTGAACCTCGACACTGATGTGTTCCGCTTTCTCGCTCAGAAGTAGCTCTTCGAATTTGTCGGAATGCAAGGCGGGCAAGATTTCGGCCTCATCGTCTACACCTATCCATTGTACGAAGTAGCCGCCCTCCAGTTCCTTTGTGGTGATCCAAGAAACAGGCCCGATGTCTCCTCCAAGAACGTATCCGGTGTCCCCACCGTATTGAATTGGACCAATCCAGTCTGAAATGTTGCACGCCCTACTGTAATCACTGGCATCCTCGCCATGCGTTTCAAACGTCCAGCCTTCCGTTCCACGCCACGACGAGAGCGACCTTTCTGGCAGGAGTAGGAAAGGTCCGCCTTCGGTATCAATCCATTCAAACAAGTCTGGCATGCGCTCTCAAAACTCTTCTGTCGTCGAAGCTGACATTGGTGCAGGCGCAGCAACAAGTAAACAAGGGCTCCAAGCGGTCGTTGCCCTCTGACACGTCGTCCTCGCCCACAACACGAAATGCAGTGGGCTGGATGGCAAGCGCACCCCCTTTTCCGTTGGCCGATCTCCGCCCGCTTGCTAGGCTCGCTCAGCCGGTGGAAAGGGACGCCCGTGCAGACAGCAGACTTCAGACGACCCGATGGCCCGCTCGTCGCCGCGATGGGCGTCCTGATCCTTGCCGCCGCCTGCGCCGGGCTGGGCGTCGCCCTCTTCGCCGGCACTAGCTTCGACCTGACGACCAACCTCCTCGTCCTCGCCGGCGTCCTCGGCGCCGTGGCGCTCGGCCTGGCCTTCCTCAACGCATGGCGCAGCCCCATGCTCACGGTCCGCCCCGACGCGCTCATCCTGCCCACGGCCTTCGGCACCCGCACCATCCCGCTCCGCCCCGGCCACCCGGCGGGCGAATTCCTCGGCCCCTCCGACCGCGGCGGCTCACGCCGGCCCGGCGGGCCGGAGGCCAACAGGTTCGTCCATTTCTACACGCTCGACGCCAGGGGCAACCTCACCGAACTCGCCGCCCTCCACCGCGACGCCCCCGAGATCCCGCGCATCCGCCAGGCCCTGCAACAGGTCGCCGGGCTCACGATCGAAACCCTCTCCCCCGACCCGACCTCCCGCCGCGCCCGCCCCGACACCCGCCACAGGCGCCTCCCCGGAGACCCGGAAAACCCCCCCGCGAGGCAGCCCGCAAGGGCTGACGAGCCCCCCCCGCCCGAACAAAAAAACCGACGCAATACCGACAAAATACCGACGTTATACCGACGTCGGATTTCCCCCTCTCCCCAACAGAAAAGGCCGCCCTTTCGGACGGCCTTTCCCTCTTCCGGTCACTGTCCGACGGCTTACTCGTCTTCCAGCGCCTCAACCGATTTTTCAAGCTCGTCCTTGGTGACTTCCTTCTCGGTCACGTCGGCCAGCTCGACGATATAGTCGATCACCTTGTCCTCGAAGATCGGCGCCCGAAGCTGTTGCCGCATCTGCGGGTTTTGCTGAACGAATTCAAAGAACTGGCGCTCCTGACCGGGGTATTGCCGCGCCTGCTCCATGACGGCCTGCGTCATCTCGGCATCGGTCACCTCGACCTTGGCCTTCTGGCCGATATCGGCCAGCAGCAGGCCCAGCCGCACCCGGCGCTCGGCCAGCTTGGTGTGCTCCTCGGTGGGCTCCACCTCGGGGTGCTCATGGCCCTGCACATCCGGGTTCTCGTCATGCCACAGCTGGTGCGCGATCTGCTTGGCCTCCGCCTCCACCATGCTCGGCGGCAGCTCGAAATCGACCTTTTTATCCAGCTCGTCCAACAGCTTGCGCTTCAGAACCGCGCGCGACGCCCCGGCATATTCCTGCTCCAGACGCTCCTTGATCTGCTCCTTCAGGGCATCCAGGCTGTCCGAACCATACTTCTGCGCCAGGTCGTCGTCGATCTCCGCCGGCGCCGGGGCCTTCACCGCCTTCACGGTGCAGGTGAACTCGGCCTCCTTTCCGGCCAGGTGCTCGGCCTGGTACTCGTCCGGGAAATTCACCGTGACGACCTTTTCCTCGCCCTGCTTGACGCCGACAAGCTGCTCCTCGAAGCCGAGGATGAAGCTGTTCGAGCCCAGCACCAACGGGTAATCCTCGGCGCTGCCGCCCTCGAACGCCTCGCCGTCCACGCGTCCGACGAAATCGATCACGACCTGGTCGCCATCCTTCGCCTTGGTCCCCTTCTTGCGGTCCTCGAAATTCTGCGCGTTCTCGGCCAGGCTCTTCAGCGCGTCGTCCACGGCGCCGTCATCGGGCTTCACCACCATGCGCTCGATCTTCACCGACTTGAAGTCGACTTCCGGCACGTCCGGCAGCGCCTCGTAGGACATCTCGACCTCGACGTCGTCGCCCTCTTTCCAGTCCTCGTTGACCATCTTCACCGTCGGCTCGCCGGCGGGGCGCTCGCCCTTTTCCTCGAAATGCTGGCTCATCGCGCCGTCGACGGCTTCCTGCATCGCCTCGCCCAGCACCCGCTGGCCGAAATTCTTCTTCAGCAGCGGCAGCGGCACCTTGCCCTTGCGAAAGCCCTTCATCTCGACTTCGGGCTGGGCCTCCTTGAGCTTCTCCATGACCTTGTCATCAAGCTCCTGGGCCGTCAGCACCATCTTGTAGGCGCGCTTGAGGCCTTCGTTCTGGGTTTCCGTGACCTGCATGTTCGTCCTTCCATTGCATCCAAGGGCCGCAGAGGCGTCCGCGGCGGTCAAAATCACGCGCCCTTCTAGGGTTGGCCGGGCCTCAGTGCAAGCGGGTTCTGGGGCCTGTGCGGGATGATTCCACTTCCCTTTCCGGCCCGCCTGCCCCACCCTCCCCGCACCCGTCCCGGCACAGCGAGGCCCCGATTGCTCACCGACACCGACCGCAGATTCCTCCGCATCGCCTATGACGAGGCGTTGGCCGGCTATAACGAGGGCGGCTGCCCCATCGGCAGCGCGCTCGCCCGCGGCGACACGCTCATCGCCCAGGGCCGCAACCAGCGTGTGCAACAGGGCGACCCCATCGCCCATGGCGAGATGGACTGCCTGCGCAAGGCCGGCCGCCAGCGCTCCTATCGCGGCATGACCCTCTATACCTCGCTCAGCCCCTGCATGATGTGCACCGGCACGATCATCCAGTTCGGCATCCCCCGCGTGGTGATCGGCGAGAACGAAACCTTCGAGGGCAACATCCCCTTCCTCCGCGACCGCGGGGTCGAGGTGCACCTCCTGCAGGACCCCGACTGCATCGCCCTCATGCAGCGTTTCATCCGCGAAAAACCCGAGCTCTGGAACGAGGATATCGCCGAGGACTAGGCCAGCCCTGCCCCCGCATTGCAAGCCTGCAACGGTTCAAGACTTATTGATTGATCTTCGGACCCGATTCTATAGTTCATACGTTGTCCGTTCCAGATAACTATGCGGGCCTGCGCTGCGCGGCCCGGACAAAACCAAGGAGCCCCCTGCCATGCTCACCCGGCGCCATTTCATCATCACGACCGCCGCCATGTTCTCCGGCCCGGCCCTCGCGCCCGGCATGGCCAGCGCCGCCGCCGGCGACTGGGACATGTGGGATGCCCAGGTCACCCCGCCGGGCTATGACCCCTCCACCACCAACCCCTGGGGGCTCGAGCCGCGCTTCCTGCCGGTCCGGGTCGAAACCAAGCCGGGGCTCAAGGCCGGCGACATCCATGTCGACAGCGTCGCCCGCTTCCTTTACCACATCGAGCCCGGCGGCACGGCCATGCGCTACGGCGTCGCCATCGCCCGCGGCAAGCTCTACGTGCCCGGCATCTACTCGATCAAGCGCAAGGCCAAGTGGCCAAGCTGGACGCCCACCCAAAGCATGATCAAGCGCGACCCGGAACTCTATGCCCAGCACGCCGGCGGCGTTGAACCGGGGCCGACCAACCCGCTCGGCTCCCGCGCGCTCTACCTCTATCGCGGCAGCCGCGACAGCTATCTCCGCATCCACGGCACGCCCGAACCCCGCACCATCGGCGGCCGCGCCAGCTCGGGCTGCATCCGCATGGTCATGGCCCATATCAACGAGCTCTACCCCAATGTCGAGCTTGGCTCGACCGCCTATCTCTACCCCACCAGCGGCGTGCTCTGAGCCCGCTGCTCACCGGGGGCACCAAACGGAAAAGGCCTTCCGCCGACGAGGCGGAAAGCCTTTTTTCATGGGGTCAGATCCGGGCCTCGACGGCTCAGGTACAGATCTTGCCCCCGGTCTCGGCCCGCAGCGGCACCATCAGTGTCTCGACCGGCCCTTCATACAGGTACCAGTAACACCCGTCGGACTGAAGCTGCACCGTCTGCAGGTTCTGGCCCGGCGCGGCCAGCGCCGCCACTTCAGGCGGCACGGTCTCGAGATAGCCGTCCGGCCCGGTGGGAACCCCCGAAACAGTGTCATCGCAGGCTGCAAGAGCCAGTAAAGCCAACGGCAGAATGGCGGATATTGGCCGCATCCATTCCCTCCCGGTAGTCTTGAGGTTGAGGCGGAATTGCCCGGATTCTGCCTTGCACATCGGCGGATGGACGGCAACGTCAATCCGCAGCCCCGCGCAATTCCCTCCCGCGGTGACGCAAGCGCGCCATGGTTGCGGGGCAACATCGGGGGTCCCGCATGATGGCATCATGGGCCCGTTGGCAGCCTATCACGCGGCTGGCGCTGGCTGAATTGGCTCCCTGAGCCGGGCCATGATCAGCGCGTCGCGATAGGCGCCATCGACCACCACGAACCGCCGTAGACGCCCCTCGACCTCGAAGCCGAAACGCTCATAGAGTTGGATGGCGGCATCGTTGCCCTCCCAGACATAAAGCTGCAGGCGCGTCAGCTGCAGCCAGCGGTCGGACAGGTCGACCAAGGCCTCCAGAAGCGCGGGGCCCACGCCGCGCCCGCGAAAATCCGGGTGGGTGGCGACCATGTCGACCTCTGCGCCGTGGCGCTGGCGGGGCCTGTCGGACCATGACTCGAGCTCGGCATATCCGGCAACCGCGCCATCGATCTCCGCGACCAGCTTCACCTTGTGCGGGTCGTCGGCAATGCGCGCGGCCACCTGGCTGTCGGCGTGGAACGGCAGGCGCTGGGTTCCGAGGTTCACGTGGTGGGCGTTGAGAATTTCCAGAACGGCATCGTGGTCGCCTGCACGCACATGCCGGATTTTCGGCGCGGCGGCGCCGCCGGGTATCTGTTCATTATCCATGGCTGACTCTCCTTGCTGCGGGCAAACCCGCTGCGTCGCACCGGTCTATTGGCGCCTGCGCGTGAACCGGTAAAGCGTCCATTCTCGGCCGCCGGTCGTTTTGACGCTTTTATAACGCTTCTCAAACGCCCCGGGTGACAGCGATGCCCGACAGGCGGGTCGTCAACAAACAGAGAGACGACCCATGCGATTCCTTTTCAAACTGTTCCGGAACCGGAACAAGATCATCCTGCCATTCAGCCCGCACCAGAGACGCGATATCGGGCTGCCTGAAATCGACCGATCCGACTGGCTCGTCGGCCGTCAGATCTCTTCGGTTCGGGGGTGGTTGTAATGCTGGCACGTCATCGCAATCGCCTGCCGCAGGCCGACGGCACGCCGCTGCTCACCGATTCCGGTCTCGAGACGACGCTCATCTTCCTCGATGGGCTCGACCTGCCGTGTTTCGCCGCCTACCCGCTGCTCGACACCGTCGAGGGGCGCCGGACGCTGCGCGCCTATTTCGAACGGCACCTCGCCATCGCGGCCGATCACCAAAGCGGCTTCCTTCTGGAATCGCCGACCTGGCGGGCCAGCCGCGACTGGGGGGCGGAACTGGGGCATGGCCCGGCCGACCTCGAACGGCTGAACAAGGCTGCCATCGCGCTGCTGGCCGAGATCCGGCGCGACGCGGGGTCGGTGGCTCCGATCGTCATCTCGGGCAATCTCGGCCCGCGCGGCGACGGCTACCGGCCCGACACCGCGATGTCGGCGGACGAGGCCCAGGCCTTCCACGCCGAACAGATCGGGTGGTTCGCCCAGACCGCGGCCGACCTCGTGACCGCGGTCACCATCAGCACGGTGAACGAGGGTGTCGGGATCATCCGCGCGGCCGCCGCCGCCGAGATGCCGGTGGTTCTGGCCTACACGACCGAAACCGACGGCCGCCTGCCCGACGGCACGCCGCTGGGCGACGCCTTCGAGCAGACCGACATGATGACGGCCGGGGCGGCCGCCTATTACATGATCAACTGCGCCCACCCCGATCACTTCCGCGCCGCGCTCGAGACCGATGCGGCCTGGCTCAAGCGGGTCTGGGGCGTGCGCGCCAATGCCTCGCGCCTCAGCCATGCCGAGCTCGACGAGGCCGAAGAGCTTGATGCCGGCAACCCGGCCGAGCTCGGCCGCGATTACGCCCGGCTCAAGCGCGTGCTGCCCAACCTGCGGGTCTACGGCGGCTGCTGCGGCACCGATCATCGCCACATCGAGGCGATGGCCGATTGCTGCTTCCAGCATCAGAGCGCCTGACCCGCTCGGGAGGGGGCAGGTGCGGCCGGCCCGAACAGCCACCGCACCTGCCTCCGGCGTCGGGGCAGAGCATCCTTTCCACCCTTCGACCATGAAACCGCGAAAGACATACACCATGAAACATACCCTTCTCTCGACCGTGGCGCTTGCCGTCCTCCCCAGCGCCGGCCTTGCCGACGAGGTCTTTACCGAGGACGTGATCATCGACAGCAACCTGCTCTGTGTCGGCACCGCCTGCACCGACGGGGAAGACTCCATCCCGTCCGCACGCGCCGGCCTCAAGGTAAAGGATATCAACGGCGCCATTCGCTTCGAGGACACGACGGTTGCCGACGACTTCCCCAAGCGCAGCTGGCAGCTTTCGGCCAACGAAGAGGGATCCCAGGGCCAGGAGGCATTTTTCCTGTCCGACCTCACGGAGGGGACGACCCCGCTATGGGTCTCGGGCGCGGCACCGTCCAATGCCCTCTCTATCCAGGATAACGGTTCCATCGGCATCAACACCGCCCTTCCGCAAGCCGACCTTCATGTCGTTACCAACTTCAATGCCGCCAAGCTCCGGCTTGAAGAGCGGCAGGGAACCCCCGGGCGCTGGGATCTGGTCGCAGGCAACAGTGCGTTCGCCGTGATCAACGGCGATACCTTTCAAATGCCCTTCCGGATCCAGTACCAGGCGCCCACCGGGCTGCTCGAGCTTGCGGCAAACGGCAACGTGGGGATCGGCACGGGCACCCCGGAGGCACCGCTCGAGATCAGCGATGACGACACGTTCAGCTTCTTCCGCATCACCGCCACGGATGCGCCCATCAACCAGTCGGCCGACGTCGTCTTCACCGAAGGCCCCCTCCGCACCGGCGAGTTCCGCTACAACATCGTCGACGGCGACGGGCCGGAAATGCGCCTGAACGCCGATGGCGACATGGTGCTGAGCGGGACGCTGACAACGGCCGGTCCGACCTGTGCCGCGGGCTGCGATGCCGTCTTCGAACCGGATTACGACAGGCTGTCCATCGCCGAGCACGCGTCGGAGATGTGGGCCAAGGGATACCTGCCCGCCGTGGGCCCCACCACGCCCGGCGCGCCGCTGAACGTTGCGGAAAAGCTCGGCGCCGTGCTGAACGAGCTGGAACACGCGCATATCTACATCGAGCAAGTGCACGAAGACCTTGTCGACCAGCAGGCGCGGCTCGACCGGCAGGACAGGCTGATCTCCTCGCTTCTGCAGCGGTTGGAGAAGGTCGAGCAGATGTAAGGCCCTACGGGCCATTTCAAAGCCGATCCACCCCACGAACACGTCCCGCCCCACGGGCGGGGCCCTCCCGATCAAGACGCCTTCCAGACAGGAAAAGACCATGACCACTTACGCCGAACCGCTCGAACGGCGGCCGGACACGGCCGGCGACACCCGCTCGAGACCCGACCGCAACGCCATCCTCGGCACGCTGACCGCCGCCTTCGAAACCGATCCCCCCGTGCGGTGGCTGTATCCGGACCGGGCCGACTACCTCGCCCATTTCCCGGGTTTCGCAACGGCCTTCGCCGGCCCGGCCATCTCCGACAACACGCTCGTCAGCGCCGAGGGTGGCGTCGCGCTGTGGATCGCCCCGGGGGCCGGGCCCGACGAGGCCGCGCTCATGGCCGCAATCGAGCGCTCGATCCCTGCGCCGCGCCACGCGGAGGTCTTCGCCGTGTTCGAGGCGATGGGCAACCTCCACCCGCACGCGCCGCACTGGTACCTGCCGATGATCGGCGTCCACCCCGACCGACAGGGCAATGGCCTGGGCGGTGCGTTACTGCGGCCCGTTCTGGCGCGATGCGATGCCGAGGGTATCCCCGCCTATCTCGAGGCGACGACAGGGCGCAATCGCGCCCTCTACGCCCGTCACGGCTTCCAGCAGACCGCCACGATCGAGGTCGCGGGCTGCCCGCCGCTCTACGCGATGTGGCGCCAGCCGGCGCGCCTCGCCGCGACACCCGTTTGAACACCACGATCAAGGGAAAACCAAATGACCTGCCGGAACACAGTCGACGTTCGATGGGCAAGGCGCGGTGACGCGGCCGAAATCGCGCGCCTTTTCCTGATGTCGTCGGACGGGCTGGCGGCCTATATCTGGAGCCGGCACGCGAAAGAGGGCGAACCGGTCGAAGCGGTCGGCGCGGCCCGCTATGCCCGGACCGGGACGGCCTTCTCCTATCAGAACTGCCTGCTGGCGACACACGGCGCCGAGGTGCTGGGCATGATCCACGCCTTCGAGATGCCGGAACCGGACCACGACGCCCCGGACCCCGATGCCGTGCTGGCGCCCTATGCCGAGCTCGAGGATCCGGGCTCGCTCTATATCTCCGGCCTGGCCGTGCACGCAGCCTTCCGGTCGCATGGCATCGGCGGCACGCTCCTCGACTATGTCGAGGCGCTTGCCCTCACCCGCGCCCTGCCCCGCCTGTCGCTCATCTGCTTCGAACAGAATGCCCCGGCCCGCGACTTCTACCTCCGCCGCGGCTTCACCGTCGCCGACCGCCGCCCGCTCGTGCCCCATCCCTGCCTTCACTACACCGAAGGCGACGCCCTGCTGATGGTGCGGCCGGTGATGGATGCAGCGCCCACGCCCGAAACCCGCCTGCCTGCAGCCGCCGATGCGAAGGCAGATTGACCCGACAGCAAAGAGGATAAGCAAATGACCTCCATCGAAACCACCGCGCCCGACTTGGCCGGCGACCTGCGCGACATCCGTCGATACGCCGCCTTCTCCGCGGGGGGCCGGGGCGGCAACCCGGCCGGCGTGATGATCGCGGACCACCTGCCCGCCGCCGACAAGATGCAGCGCATCGCGGCGAATGTCGGTTATTCCGAGACCGTCTTCGCCACGCGCGAGGCCGATGGCCAGTGGCGGGTGCGCTACTTTTCCCCCGAGGCAGAAGTCCCGTTCTGCGGCCATGCCACCATCGCGCTCGGCGCGGCCCTGGCGGAAACGGTTGGCGCCGGTGTCTTTCCGCTGCGGCTGAACAACGCCCAAATCACCGTCGAGGCGTCGTCGGATGACACCGGGTCTCAGGCGGCGCTGCAATCGCCCCCCACGCGCAGCCGGCCCGCCGCGGAGGAGCTCGTGGCCGAGACGCTCGCGCTCCTGTCGATGGGGCACGACGATCTCGACCCGCGCATTCCGCCCGCCATCGCGGAGGCCGGCGCAACCCACCTGGTGCTCGCGTTGAAGACACGCGAGAGGCTGGCGGCGATGTCCTACGATTTCGAGCGCGGGAAAGAGCTCATGCTCGCGTGGGAGCTGGGCACGATCTGCCTCGTTCACGCCGCCTCGCGGGACGAATTCAACGCGCGCAACCTCTTCGCTTCGCACGGCGTCTACGAGGATCCCGCCACCGGTGCCGCGGCCGCCGCCTTCGCCGGATACCTGCGCGACCTCGGATGGCCTCACCAGGGCGAGGTCGCGATCCGGCAGGGCGAAGACATGGGCGCGCCCTCTCGCATCACGGTCGCCATCCCGTCTGCCGCCGGCTCCCCCATACGAGTGTCGGGCCGGGCCCGGCCGATCGGGGCCGAACCGGGGGCCAGACCGTGACCCGGAGACGCGCCACCGCCCCCGGGGGCGCGGGATGTCCCCGGCAAGACCCCGCAAGGTCCACAATGGGCCTCATCGGGTTCGGCGCCTTCGGCCAGCTGATCGCCCGGCACCTCGCCGCGCATTTCGACCTCGTGGCATACGATCCCGCACCGGAGTGTCGCGAACGCGCCCTCGGCCTCGGCGTCACCCCCGCAGACCTCGAAACGGCGGCGCGATCCGATGTCGTGGTCCTCGCCGCGCCCGTTGCGTCCCTTGAGCGCATCGTTCGCGAGATCGCCCCCGTCTGCCGGCCCGGTGCGCTCGTGATCGACGTGGCATCGGTCAAGCTCTGGCCCGTCGAGGTGATGCGCAACACGCTCCCCGATCACGTCCGGATCATTGCGACACACCCCCTCTTCGGCCCCGAAAGCGCCGGAGACGGCATTGCCGGGCTGAAAATCGCGGTCTGTCCCGTGCGCGGACCCCACCATTATCTCGTATCCTTCCTGCGCGAGCGCCTGCAGCTCGAGGTGATCGAGACAACCGCCGAGGCCCACGACAGGGAGGCGGCCACGGTCCAGGGCCTGACCCATCTCATCGCAAAGCTGCTGTCGGACATGGGCCCCCTTCCGACACGGTTGACGACCCCGAGCTTCGATCTTCTGGTGAAGGCCATCGCGATGGTGCGGGAGGATTCGCCGGAGGTGTTCGAAGCGATCGAAACGATGAACCCTTACGCCCAGGCCGTCCGGCACGAGTTCCTCGACCGCGCCGCGCAGTTCGACCGCTCCCTCCGAACCGAAACCGACCTGCCCCAGGCCCGCTCTCGGCAACCATTGCACTATCAACGAAAGGACCCCGTGACATGACCCCCCGACGCCTTCAGCTATGCCTCGCCGCCATCTTCCTGCTCCTCGGGATGTGGTGCCTGCTGTTCCCGGCCATGGTCGTGCGCGTCACCTTCCGGCCTGATCTGGCCACCGCCACCGAACAGGCGCGGTTCCTGATGGGCTGCTTCGGCGCGCAGGCGGTCCTCTGCGGCACGATCATCGCGACGGCACGCTTCACGCCGATGACCTTCCTCACCTTCGGGCTTGTCGGCTCAGTCCCCTTCTTCGTCTTCAACATCTGGTTCTGGCTCGTCGAACCGGTGCTGAATTCCTGGATGCTGCTGGACCTCGCCGGCAATGTCGGGATCCTCGTGACCGGCATCTGGGGCTGGCACCTCTCCCGACAGGAACCGGCCGCCGCCGGCTGACGACATGTCTTCGGAGAAAATGTCTGAAGGTCAGATTGGTGCGGGTGGAGGGACTTGAACCCCCACGCCTTGCGGCGCCAGAACCTAAATCTGGTGCGTCTACCAATTTCGCCACACCCGCATCGAGGCTGTGGAATAGCAAAGCCCACAGGCCGATGCGAGCGAAAAAATCGGCCCGCGCATCGCCGCCGTCCAAAGAAAGGACGCGACATTAACGCAATCTTGCCATATTGTAGTGGAAAAATTGAGGCAGAAAACAGCAGGACACGAACATGAAACCGGCATTCGCTCGGCAGGACACGTTTGACCTCTCTCCAACCGTCGACCAGGACGAGACGGGCCTCCCCGGGGGCGCTTTCATCATGACGCTCGACGGGGAACTGCGTGTCTCCGACCTGCGGCCGGGCACTCGCGTCATCACCCGCGACACCGGCATGGCGGTTCTCCGATCGGTCCGCCGCCGCCGGATCACGGGCCGCGCGGTGCGGATCAAGGCCAGCTCCCTTGGCCACAACCGCCCCGAGCGTGACGCGACCCTGCCCGCCGGCCATCCGGTTCTCGTGCGCGACTGGCGGGCCAAGGCCCTGTTCGGTGCGGAACAGGCGCTCGTGCCCGTCGCCCGCCTCGTCGATGGCGAGTTCGTGACCCTGCAGGATAACGCCACGATGACCGTTTACGAGCTCGGGTTCGACACACCTCGCGTGCTCTATGTCGACGGTCTCGAAGTGGCGAGCTTCATGGGTAATTGCGCACTGCCGGATACGAATTGTTAACCACTCGATTTGAACCCTCCAAACCAAGTGAAAACCCCGGACTCTCCCCGGGGTTTTTGCTTAACTGGCGCACAACTCCCTGAAAACCCTCGGCAATTCCTCCGGCAAATCCTCCGCGATCAGCCCCGGCCCGAAGGTCCGCGCACATTCCACATGCAGCCACGCCGCCGTCTCCGCCGCCTGCATCGGCGCAAACCCCCGTGCCAGCAACCCGGTGATGAACCCCGCCAGCACATCGCCCGCGCCCGCCGTCGCCAGCCACGGCGCCGCCCGATCATACTGCGCCGAATTCACCGAACACCGCCCGTCCGGCGCCGCGATCACCGTATCCGGCCCCTTGAACAGCACCACGCACCCGGCCCGCTCCGCCGCCTCCCGCGTCGCATCCACCTTGGAATAGGCCGGGCCTTTGACGGGCTCTGCATCCAGTTTCTCGGCGATATCCGGAAACAACCTCGCAAACTCCCCGCCATGCGGTGTCAGAACGCACCGCTCATGCAGCATCCCGAAGAACGTCTCCGGCTCCCCGGCAATGGCCGCCAGCGCATCCGCATCCAGAACACACCCCCCGTCCCGGGCCCGACCCGGGACCTCGCCGCCAGAGGCCCCCAACGCCACCGGCACCAGCTCCCGCGCCCGCTCGACCCCCAGCCCCGGCCCGAGGCACAGCGCCTTGACCCGCCGATCCTCCAGCACCTCCGCCAGCCCGTCCGCATCCGCCACCCGCCGCAGCATCAGCGCGGTGATCTGGCAGGCCACCTCCTGCTGCGCAGAGGGCGGCACCCCCAGCGTCACCAACCCCGCCCCGATCCTGAGCGCCCCGCGCGCGGCCAACCGCGCCGCCCCGGTCCGCCCGGAGCCACCGGTGAGGACAAGGGCGTGGCCGTGGGAGAACTTGTGCGTCTGCCGCCCGAAAGAATCCGTCTTCCCCAAAGAATACGGACGACCGACAAGCTCGGCCGGTCGCATGTCGGCCAATCGCTTCCGCTTCCAATAGAACGGCGTGGTCTGCAACTCCCGCTTCGACCGTTTTAGCCCGATATCCGCGACCACGAGCTTGCCGCATGTGAACGGCCCGCGTGCCAGGTGATGCCCGACCTTGTCCGTATGAAACGACACCGTAAGGTCCGCCCAGAGCCCGTCGCCCTCCAGCACCTTCCCGCTATCGCTGCATAGCCCCGACGGCATGTCGATCGCGACGATTTTCGGGAAGTCCGGCTCGAACCGATGATCCCATTCCGGAAGTAAAGACCCAAGGCCCTCTTCAATGCCGCGCGTCAGGCCGGTCCCGAACAGCGCATCGACGATCAGATCACTCTCCCAAGGGTCATGAGGCGTGCCGGTCACCGGGATCGGCCGGACATCCCCACCCCACCGCTCATAATTCACCCGCGCATCCGGCGGCAGCTTCCCCGCATCCCCGTAAAGGAACACCTCCACCTCCCACCCCCATTCCTTCAACAGCCGCGCCACCACGAACCCGTCGCCGCCATTGTTCCCCGGGCCGCACAGTACCACCGCCCGGTGCGGCGCCTTCGCCAGCTCCGGCCATTCCTCGAACACCGCCTCGACAACGCCCCGCCCGGCGCGTTCCATCAGCTCCAGCCCGGTCACCTGCCCCGACTCGATGGCCGCCCGTTCCACGGCCCGCATCTGCGCGGCGGTCAGCAATTCCGTCAATTCCGCTCTCCCTCGATTCAATTCCGCCAGGTTTCGCGGCGTTTTGCCTAAATTTTGGGCAACACCCCATTCGGCCCGGCCCCATGCCCGCGCGGCCAGCCTATACGATTGTGTGCCCGTTGGAGAAGTGATCGAAATCCCCGAACACAGCCGCAAGGAGGTCGGGCGCATGAAAAAGATCGAAGCGATCATCAAGCCGTTCAAGCTTGATGAGGTCAAGGAGGCGCTGCAGGAGATTGGCGTTCAGGGGCTCTCGGTGATCGAGGTCAAGGGCTTCGGCCGGCAGAAGGGCCATACCGAGCTCTACCGCGGCGCCGAATATGTCGTGGATTTCCTGCCCAAGGTGAAGATCGACGTCGTGCTCGACGACGATCAGGTCGACAGCGCCATCGAGGCGATCGTCGAGGCCGCCAAGACCGACAAGATCGGCGACGGCAAGATCTTCGTCTCGCCCATCGAACAGGCCATCCGCATCCGCACCGGCGAATCCGGCTCGGACGCGCTTTAACCAACACCCAAGCAACATCAACCAACGAAGGGGATCTGTAACCATGAGCGCAAGCGATCTGCTCAAACTGATCAAGGACGAGGACGTCGAGTATGTCGACATCCGCTTCACCGACCCGCGCGGCAAGCTGCAGCACGTCACCGTGCTGAGCGACCAGGTCGACGAGGACTTCCTCGAGGAAGGCTTCATGTTCGACGGCTCGTCCATCGCCGGCTGGAAATCGATCGAAGCCTCGGACATGAAACTCATGCCCGACACCGAGTCGGCCTATATCGACCCGTTCTATGCCGAGAAGACCGTCTGCGTGCACTGCTCGGTGGTCGAACCCGACACCGGCGAACCCTACGAGCGCGACCCCCGCGGCACCGCCGAAAAGGCCGAGGCCTACCTGAAATCCTCGGGCATCGGCGACAGCGCCTTCTTCGGCCCCGAGGCCGAGTTCTTCCTGTTCGACGACGTCCGCTTCTCGAACTCGATCAACAAGGTCGGCTACGAGGTCGACGCGCTCGACGCCTCGTGGAACACCGACACCGAGTACGAGATGGGCAACATGGGCCACCGCCCCGGCGTCAAGGGCGGCTACTTCCCGGTGAACCCCACCGACGATGCCCAGGACATCCGCTCGGAAATGCTCTCGACCATGAAACGCCTCGGCATGAAGGTCGACAAGCACCACCACGAGGTGGCCTCCTGCCAGCACGAGCTCGGCCTGATCTTCGGCACGCTCACCAAGCAGGGCGACGAGCTGCAGAAATACAAGTACGTCATCCATAACGTCGCGCAAGCCTATGGCAAGACGGCCACCTTCATGCCCAAGCCCATCGCGGGCGACAACGGCACCGGGATGCACGTCAACATGTCGATCTGGAAGGACGGCAAGCCGCTCTTCGCCGGCGACAAGTATGCCGACCTGAGCCAGGAAGCGCTTTGGTTCATCGGCGGCATCCTCAAGCATGCCAAGACGCTGAACGCCTTCACCAACCCCTCGACCAACAGCTACAAGCGGCTGATCCCGGGCTTCGAGGCCCCCGTGCTGCGCGCCTACTCGGCCCGCAACCGCTCCGGCTGCGTCCGGATCCCGTGGACGGAAAGCCCGAAAGCCAAGCGCGTCGAGGCCCGCTTCCCCGATCCCTCGGCCAACCCCTACCTGGCCTTCTCGGCCCTGCTGATGGCCGGTCTCGACGGGATCAAGAACAAGATCGACCCGGGCGAGGCGATGGACAAGAACCTCTACGACCTGCCCGCCGAAGAGCTCGAAGGCATCCCCACCGTCTGTGGCAGCCTGCGCGAAGCGATCGACGCGCTGGCCGCGGATCACGCCTTCCTGCTGGCCGGCGACGTCTTCACCAAGGACCAGATCGACGGCTACATCGCGCTGAAGATGGAAGAGATCGAGATGTACGAGCACACGCCGCACCCGGTCGAATTCCAGATGTACTACAGCTGCTGAGCCGGCTTTCACCACCATCCGGAAAGGCGCCCCTCGGGGCGCCTTTTCTTTTTTCTATCAGAGACTTGCAGGCCACCCTTGCGCCCGCGCGCGAGGCCGGCTCATCAATGGCCGGGCAAATTGCCCAATTAGTTCCACATTTGCAACAAACTGACTCCGCCTTTCGGGGCCAGTGTCGCCGGCAATGACAACAAAAGAATGCATGAACGGGCTGATCATGACGACAGGCAACACATGGGCAACCGCGGGGCTGGCGTTCACACGCTACCGCCCGCTCGACATCACCGAGATCGCCAACCACGCCGTTGGCAGCTTCGAGGCGCTGGGGCACCGTGTACTGGGCTCGCATATCCTGTCCGGCAACCGGGCGCTGGTCACCACCGAACAGCTCGAGCTGTACCTCACCACCCAGGATGACGTCACGCTCTCCGCCCTGCCTGCGCCCTCGCCCAGCTACCTGTCCGTGGCCATGGCCAGCAAGGACGACCGGCGCACCTCGACCTTCTCGCGCGATTCCGCCGTCGCCCGCGTGCTGCAGAAGCTCTTCACCGAACTGACGCCCGATTTCGTCAAGTGGATCGACACCGATGTCGTCCTCTCCGCCGCCGATTTCGCCCGCGCCACGGGCCTTGCCCCGGCGGCCACGACGCAGCCGGCAAAAATCACCCCCCGCCGGGTGACCTCCGCCCGCGCCCTGCCGGATATCGAGGAAACCAACGACCTCCTCCAGCACCGCATCACCAGCCAGGATCCGGCGATCTTCGATCACGCCGCCTCCCCCGACCGGCTGCGCAAGGTCTTCACCGAGAACTGGGTCGATCCCGACATTCTCGCCTCCGAGGCCGCGGCCGAAAAGGTCGCCCGCGACCAGGAGGATATCGTCCGCGCCGCGCCCCTGCGGCTCTCGGCCTGGCTGCTCTCCTTCGCCGTGGCGCTCTTCGCGCTGCCGCTGGGGATCATGCTGCTGGTGCTCAACTGCGCCAAGGGCGAGAACCTGCGCCTCGCCTCCCAGACCGCGGCGCTGACCGGCACGTTCATCGGCTTCCAGACCTTCGGCACCACCGCCCAGGCGATGACCGCGCTGCAGGGTTTCATCGGCTGATATCCGCGCAACGAAACGCTTCCTAGGGCCGCCGCGCCGGGTTAGACTTCCTCCGAAACTTCAATCGGAGGCGCTCCCATGACCCGGCTTGCGACGGCCCTCGCCCTTCTAGGCAGTCTCACAATCTTTTCCGCACAATCCGCGAACGCCGCATCCTGCGGCAACAATTCGGCCGGCTTCGAGGCGTGGAAAGCCGCCTTCGCCGGCGAGGCCCAGCGCGCCGGTGTCGGCCAGCGCGGGCTTCAGGCCCTCGCCGCCACCCGCTACGCCAGCCGCACCATCGCCGCCGACCGCAACCAGAAAAGCTTCGGCTACACGCTGGAAAAGTTCATGCAGGTGCGCGGCTCCTCCACGATCATCTCGCAGGGGCGCCAGCGCAAGGCGCGCAACGCCGCCTTCTACGACGCGCTCGAACGCTCCTACGGGGTGCCCGCCGGCGTGCTGATCGCCATCCACGGCATGGAAACTGGCTTCGGCGGGTTCATGGGCGATGCCGAGGTCGTCTCGGCCATCACCACCCTCGCCTATGACTGCCGCCGCTCGGCCTTCTTCGTCCCCCACGCCATCGGCGCGCTCAAGCTGGTCGACATGGGCTCGATCACCGGCCAGACCAAGGGCGCCATGCATGGCGAGCTGGGCCATACCCAGTTCCTGCCCGGCAACGCGCTGGCCTACGGCGTCGATGCCGACCGCAACGGCCGCGTCGATTTCTACAACCAGGCCGACGCGCTGGCCTCGACCGCCAATTTCCTGCGCCAGAAAGGCTGGCGCCCGGGGCTGGGCTACCAGCCGGGCGAGCCCAACTTCCAGGCTATCCAGGCCTGGAACGCCGCCGGCGTGTACCAGAAGGCCATCGCCATCATGGCCGCCCGGATCGACGGGGGCTGACACGGCAAAACCCGTGGCGGATCAGGTGCTTGCACGCCGCAATGCGTGTGCAGGATTTCGGCCCGACACCATGAAAGAGCCACATTCTGTCCCAACTCCAAACCGAATTGGATGCTTAACATCGCCTTAACAGGGCAACAAAGGCGTTGTAGAAATGGAAAGTCAAACCTTCGGTTCGATCGTCGCGATGGAATTCAGCCGCAAACCAAGCATCGGTTTCGCGGATATCGTCGAGGAATTCGACATCGCCTTCCAGATGGTCGATTCCCGCACCCGCTCGCTGACATGGGACTGCAACGATATCGCGATCATCGACCGCGACAACGTGCGCGTGGCCCTGGGCTGGCTCCCCGCCCGGCAAGAGGGCCAGTCCTGGCACCTCGTCATCGCCGTGGGAAGCCCCGGCGCCTCTGACGAGATCGGCATCGACCCCAACTCCTTCCGCTACCTCGCCGACCGCATCGTCGAGCGCACGCAAGAGTTCCTGCCCTCGACCGCCGTCCTGCACGGCGACGCGCGCCAGCCGATCAGCGCCGACCTCGTCGACAAGACGTTCGACCTGCTGCGGATGAACACCCGGGACATGCATGGCGACAGCCAGTTCCCTCGCGATGACCGGTTCGCGCCCGCGGCGGAACCGGATCTCGACGCCGGGGCCGAGGGCACGATGCCGCCGCCCTGGATGGACAGCGACGCCGCCTTCCGGGCCGGCACCGCCAAGGGCCGCACCAGCGACAGGACGGCCATGGGCCGCACGCGCACCTTCACCAACGACCTGGGCCAGATGCTCCTGACCCGCGCCGAGCCCACCAAGCCCCTGCGCCTGACGATCCACACGCTCGCGCTGTCGCTCTGCCTCTACGTGCCGCCGCTCGGCGCCGCGATGTTCGCCTACACCATGCTGCGCGACGTCTTCCCGATGGCCGCTCAGGCCGTCTGACCGGGCTTGCGCAACACGTAGGTGTGAATCGAGAAGACGCAGGCCTGCGTCTCCGGCAGGCGCAGCACGCATTGCCGCTCCGACCGCAGGTAGGGACAGGCCGCCGGATCCTCTGGCAAGGCGGGCGCCTCCCGCCGCACCGGCTGGAACAGCTCCGCATCGGCATAGCTCAGCACGTTGAACCGCCACAGCGGCCGCCCCACCCTGACCCCGTCGAAGAGCCGCTGCACCCGCCGCGCGATGCCGTCGTCATAGGCCGGCACCGGCACGTGAATCCCCGTCAGCGGCCGCCCGATCTTGTCGGCCAGCCGCCAGCTCGCCGGAAAGCACAGCACGGCGGCCGTCAGCACATGCTCCTCCCCCTGCTTCTCCAGCAGGCACAGGTCCTCCTGCACCAGCCGCCCCAGCGTGCCCATCGGATCGCCCCGGTCGACCGTCACGGTCACCCCGTCAGGCCGAAGCACCTGCGTCCCCGACACCTCGTAGGCCGGCGCATGCACCGCCAGCCAGCCCAGCACGTGCTCCAGCAACTCCGCCGCCGCAGCCTGCCCCGCCTCGGTGACGGCCAGCACCTCGTCCCGCCGCTCGGCCAGCAGCCGCTCCCGCTCCGCCATCTGTCCCGCGAACGCCTCGTCCACCAGCAGCCACTCCGCCACCTCCAGCGGCGCGACCCCCGGCAGGGGCTTGGGCGCGGTGACATCATGGGGCGTGCGGGTCTGCAGAATCTCGGTCATGCCGAAACCCTACCCAGCCCCACGGCGGCCCGCATCCGCAAAACGAAAGAAAGCGGCACAGCCTCGCTGCACCGCTTCAAGTTTGCACTTCTCTGAACCGCCTTGGGGAGCACTTTTCCGTCGGGCTGCCCTCAACCCTGCCGGAACAGTTTGTCCATAAGATGGCACAATTACCCCGACATCCGGAAAATCGGGGCCATCACCTGCGAAGCCCACTGCCCGCGCTGTTCTGCAATGCCGACAACATATCCACGACGCGGCTAATGCCCGCTTCGAGCCCAGCGTGATCTACCGATGAAGCGCCTGCGCGGAACAAAGGGCTTCAGCCCGCCGCGCAACGACGGGCCGCCCCGACGGCACGGCGATTTGGCAGTTGGAGTGCCACGCTCGTAGGTCAGATGCACTTCGCAGACATAAACTGCCCCTCACCACCCTCGGTTCGCCGCACCACGGCCCGTCGATGCACGGCTTCGCACCCTCGGGGTTCACTGACCGCTCAGTCCCGCACAGCCGACTTTCTCACATAAAAGGCACCCCTCCCGCCTCAACTCACCGCCGATACCGCGAGACCATCGCGTAATCCTTCCGCGGCCCCGTCACCCGCCAGCGGCTCTCCCACTCCGGCCAGCCGCTGAAATCATACGTCACGTCATACACATCCGGCGCGCAATGATGCCGGTCCCCCGGCGCCTCGGCCCCCGGATCGAACCGGTGAAAATCGCGCCCGTCATCGAAGAACACCGCGATCCTCCCGTCCTCTTCTTCCCGCCACAAATACCGCCGCTCCCCCCGGATCGGCGCCTGCCCCTCCAGCCGCAACTCCCCTTCCTCGGCATAGCTCAGCCCCGCGCCATCCCGCTCGAACCGCGCCACGCCCTCGAACCGCGCATCGGGCCCCGCGGCATTCTCGATCCGCCGCACCACCTGCCACACGCCCTCGAAATCCATCAGCCCAAGTCCCACGCACCCGCTCCCGCCTTGCTGCCCCGCGCGCATAAGTCTAAACCCCCCGCGACAGCCCATTCAAACCGGAAAACCGCCCAGCATGATTCCCCGCTATTCCCGCCCCGACATGGTCCAGATCTGGGACCCCGCCACCAAGTTCCGCATCTGGTACGAGATCGAGGCCCATGCCTGTGACGCCATGGCCGACCTGGGCGTCATCCCGCGGGAAAATGCCGAGGCCGTCTGGAAAGCCAACGACGTGGAATTCGACGTCGCCCGCATCGACGAGATCGAGGCCGTCACCAAGCACGACGTCATCGCCTTCCTCACCCACCTGGCCGAACACGTGGGCTCCGACGAGGCCCGCTTCGTCCACCAGGGCATGACCTCCTCGGACGTGCTGGACACCTGCTTCAACATCCAGCTCACCCGCGCCGCCGACATCCTCATCGCCGACCTCGAGGGCCTGCTGGCCGCCCTCAAGCGCCGCGCTTTCGAGCACAAGATGACCCTGCGCGTCGGCCGCTCCCACGGCATCCATGCCGAACCCACCACCATGGGCCTCACCTTCGCCCGCTTCTACGCCGAGATGGAGCGCAACCTCACCCGCCTGCGCACCGCCCGCGAGGAGGTCGCCACCGGCGCCATCTCCGGCGCCGTCGGCACCTTCGCCAATATCGACCCTGCGGTCGAGGAGCATGTCTGCGCCAAGCTCGGCCTCAAGCCCGAGCCCATCTCCACGCAGGTCATCCCCCGCGACCGCCACGCCGCCTTCTTCGCCACGCTGGGCGTCATCGCCTCATCGGTCGAAAACGTCGCGATCGAGATCCGCCACATGCAGCGCACCGAGGTGCTGGAAGGGGCCGAGTTCTTCTCGATGGGCCAGAAGGGCTCCTCGGCCATGCCGCACAAGAAGAACCCCGTGCTCACCGAGAACCTCACCGGCCTCGCCCGCCTCGTGCGCATGTCGGTCATCCCGGCAATGGAAAACGTGGCCCTCTGGCACGAGCGCGACATCTCCCACTCCTCGGTCGAGCGCATGATCGGCCCCGACGCCACCGTCACCCTCGACTTTGCCCTCGCCCGCCTCACCGGCGTCGTCGACAAGATGATCATCTTCCCCGAGAACATGCTCGAGAACATGAACAAGTTCCCCGGTCTCGTCATGTCCCAGCGCGTCCTGCTCGCCCTGACCCAGGCGGGCGTCAGCCGCGAGGATGCCTACGCCATGGTCCAGCGCAACGCGCTCAAGGTCTGGGAACACCGCACCGACTTCAAGGAAGAGCTCCTCGCCGACGCCGAAGTCTGCGCCGCGCTGAGCCCCGAGCAGATCGAGGAAAAGTTCGACATGGACTACCACACCAAGCATGTCGACACGATCTTCCGCCGCGTCTTCGGCGAAAGCTGACCTCACAACCCCGTGATCGGGCCGGGTATTTTGCAACTGTTTCCCGCGCGGCTGCGTAGCTAGGGGCAACACCGATCACAGGGAGTTGCCATGCTACGCGCCATCATCCTCGCCGCCACCCTGATCCCGGGCACGGCCTTCGCCAAGGACCGGTTTGACGACGACCCGCCCAAGCCCTCGCCCACCACCCAGACCTGCACCAACGGCCAGGTCTGGGACAGCCGCACCGGGCGCTGCGTCAACCCGCAAAGCGGCGCGCTGGATGACGACACGCTCTACGGCGCGGTCCGCGAATTCGCCTATGCCGGCCAGCACGAGAACGCCCAGGCCGCCCTCTCGGCCATGTCCGACCAGTCCGAGGATCGCGTGCTCACCTACTGGGGCTTCACCACCCGCAAGCTGGGCGACATGGACGAAGGCATGGCCTTCTACAGGGCCGCGCTTGCGAAGAACCCCGGCAACATCGCCGCCCGCTCCTACATGGGGCAGGCCCTCGTCGAAACCGGCGACCTCGTCGGCGCCCGGCAGCAACTGCTCGAAATCGAGGCACATGGCGGCCGCGGCACCTGGTCCGAAACCTCCCTCCGGCAGGCGATCATGACCGGCGTGACCTACAGCTACTAGCCCCCGCAAAATGTGACCCTGCGGAAAGACGATCTATGTTATGATCCACCCGTTCGAACAGGAAAGGTACACCATGCAAGTGAAGACCATTCTGACCGCAGCCGCCCTCACCCTCGCATCGGCCGTCTCGGCCTATGCCGGCTGCACCTACCATGAACAGCAGGCCATGACCTGTGCCGAAGGCACCACATACGACTCGGAATCGAAGTCCTGCGTGCCGACGACAAGCTGATCGCGGCCCAAATCCCAATGCAACGGGCGGCCTCGGGCCGCCTGTTTTGCCTTAGACCTTTGTTCACCTTCCCGGCCTAGTCTCACGCCGTCACCAGTTCGGGAATCGGTATGTCCTCCACCGACCTTGCGCGCCTCGCCCTGCCCTCTGGCCCCGGTTCGGGCGCCGGCTCCGCCGCCGCGCGGCTGACCCGTCGGCAGAAAGCTGCCATCATCGTTCGCTTCCTGCTCAATGAAGGGGCAGACGTGCCGCTCACCGACCTGCCCGAAGGGCTGCAGGCCGAGCTCACCACCCAGATGGGCTCGATGCGCTATGTCGACCGCACCACCCTGACCGACGTCGTCGCCGAGTTTTCGGAGGAGTTGGAGGCGATGGGCCTCACCTTCCCGCGCGGCGTCGCCGGCGCGCTGTCCGCCCTCGACGGCCGGATCAGCGCCCAGACCGCCGCGCGGCTGAGGAAAGAGGCCGGCGTGCGCCAGTTCGGCGACCCGTGGCAGCAGGTCTGCAACGCCGAGGCCCAGCACCTCCTAAACATCCTGCAATCCGAAAGCACCGAGGTGGCGGCGATCCTTTTGTCGAAGCTCGACGTCACCCGCGCGGCCGAGCTTCTGGGCCGCCTGCCGGGCCCCGTGACCCGACGCATCACCTACGCCGTCTCCCAGACCGAGGCCGCGACGCCCGACGCCGTCGACCGGATCGGCCTGTCGCTCGCCGCCCAGCTGCACGAGGTGCCGCCCACCGCCTTCGAGAACGGCCCGGTGGAACGGGTCGGCGCCATCCTCAACTACTCTCAGGCCGCCACCCGCGACGACGTGCTCACCGGGCTCGAGGAAACCGATCTCGACTTCGCCCGCCTCGTGCGCAAGGCGATCTTCACCTTCGCCAACATCCCCGACCGCGTGAACCCGCTCGATGTGCCCGCCATCACCCGCGACCTGCCCCGACAGGATCTCGCCCCGGCACTCGCCGCCGCGATGGCCTCCGATGACGAAGACCTCGTGCAGGCCGCCAATTTCCTCCTCGACAGCCTGTCGAAACGCATGGGCGACGCGCTGCGCGACGAGATCGAGGAGCTGGGCACCGTCTCGGCCAAGGATGGTGAGGCCGCGATGACCGCCGTGACCAACGCCATCCGCACGCTCGAAGCCGCAGGCGAAATCAAACTCCTCGTACCCGAGGACGACCCGTAGGGTGGGTGCCAACCCACCACTCCCCCCCCGTCCCGGCCCCCGAGCCGGGACCTCGCGCCATCGACCCGGGCCCGCCAAACCGCAACGCCCGGTGCGTTAACCAATTGAAACTCAAGGGTTTCGGCAAAAAACACCGACAAAATACCGACGTTATACCGACGCGATACCGACACGCCGTTTTCGTCCGAAACCCCTGTTAACTCAGGCCCTGCCGCCCGTCTTCACCGGGAACAGGAAACACTTGTCCCGCCGGATCATCAACCACATCACCTTGCCCGCCGCCGGCAGAAACACGTTCGGCACCGTCACCCGGAAGATCGAGCCGTCGTGGTCCATCCGGAACTCCACAAGGCTCTCCGACCCCATGAACCTTGCCCGCTTCACCACCCCCCGCGCCGGCGTGCCATACTCGATCGTCGGGTCCGGCCCGCGCCCGCTGCGGTCGAAGTCGATCTTCACGTGCTGCGGCCGGATGACGATCTCGACCTCGTGGCCTTCATGTGCGCCGGGCGCAAGGAACTGGCCGAACGGCGTCTGCACGAGCGATCCTTCAACTTTGCCCCGCAGAACGTTGATATCGCTGAAGAAAGCCACCGCATCCCGGTCGGCCGGAGCATTGTAGATATTGTAGGGCGCCCCCTCCTGCACGATCCGCCCGTCGCGCATCAGGGCGATGTTGTCGGCCATCCGCATCGCCTCCTCCGGCTCGTGCGTGACCAGCAGAACGGCGGTGTCCTGCTCCCGCAGGATCTCCAGCGTCTCGTCCCGGATGCCATCCCGCAGCCGGTTGTCGAGCCCGGAAAACGGCTCGTCCATCAGCATGATCGACGGCCCCGGCGCCAGCGCCCGCGCCAGCGCCACGCGCTGCTGCTCGCCGCCGGACAGCTCGTGCGGATAGGCGGTCTCGTAATCGGCCAGCCCCACCCGTTCGAGCAGCTCGCCCACCCGCCGCGCCATCGCGGCCTTGTCCCCCGACAGCCCGAACGCCACGTTCTCCCCCACCTTCAGGTGCGGAAACAGCGCAAAGTCTTGAAACATAAGGCCAATATTCCGCCGCTCCGGCGGCACCCGGAAGACTGTGTCACAGATCAGCTTGCCGTCGACATGGATCTCGCCCGCATCCTGCATCTCGACCCCGGCGATCATCCGCAACGTCGTCGACTTGCCACAGCCCGACGGCCCCAGCAGGCAGGTCACCTGCCCGGGCTCCACGTGCAGCGACACGTCGTCGACCACCACGCGCCCGCCATAGCGCCGCACCAGGTGCCGGGCCTCTAATCTTGGGGCGGGAGCAGTCACCGCGCGGCCTCCAGCGCCTTTTCAAGCTCGGGCCGGAACCGCTGCTCGTAATCGCTGCCCACCAAAGGCCCGATGAACTTGTAAAGCACCGTGCCGTCGCCGCCGATGATGAAGGTTTCCGGCGGCGCCGTGACCCCCCAGTCGATCGCCGTGCGCCCTTTCGGGTCGAAGGCCACGCCAAGGAACGGGTTGCCGTCATCGTCCAGATAGGTGTTGGCCTGCCCCGCCTCGTCCTTGAAGTTGATGCCGTAAAGCTGAATGCCCTCCTCGGCCAGCCGGTGCAGCGTCGGGTGCTCGGCCCGGCAGGGCGGGCACCAGCTCGCCCAGAAGTTCACCACCGTCACCTGACCCTCCCGCAGGTCGGCATCAGTGAAATTTCTCCGGCCTTCGAGATGTGCCTCGGGCACCGGCGGCGCCTCCCGCCCGATGAAGGTCGAGGGCAGATCGTCGGGATTCTCCCGCTGCATCCCGAAATAGAAAAGCGCGGCCAGCGCGGCGAAGATCACCGGCGGCGCAATCATGAGGGGCGACACCTTAGCCATTCTTTCCGACTTTCTTTTCAACCGCTTCCAGCTCGGCCTTCACCTTGCGCCCACGCCGGACGCTGAGCCACACCAGCACCACGACCAGCACCAGCGACACCGCGTAGGCCGACAGCACCGTCTCTGCATATTTTCCGAGGTCCGGCATCATCCCATCCGCTCCCGCGCCAGCAGCGCCCGCATCCGCCGGGCCCGAATTTCCGTCCGCGTCCGCAACAGCACCAGCGCCACGAACAACAGCACGAATCCCGCGATGGAAACCAGCAGCGGGTAATAGAACACGTCCGCCACGTTCTCCTCCTTGTCGAGGCTGAGCGACGCCCCCTGGTGCAGGCCCTGGTTCCAGAAATTCACCGCGTACCGGCTGAGCAGCGCGAAGACCGAGCCGACGAGACACAGGATCGAGGTCAGGTCCGCCGCCGTGTCATCGTTCTCGATCGCCTCCCACAGCGCGATATAGCCCAGGTAGAACAGGAACAGGATCAGGAACGAGGTCAGCCGCGGGTCCCACGCCCACCACGTCCCCCACATCGGCTGGCCCCAGATCGCCCCGGTCAGCAGCGCGATCACCGTCATCACCATCCCCACCGGCGCCGCCGCACGCGCCGCCAGCGCGCTCACATGGTGCCGCCGCACGATCCAGATCAGCGAGGTGACCAGCATCATCAGCCACGCGTTGATCGCCATCAGGGCGCTCGGCACGTGGATGTAGATGATCTTGACGGTCGCCCCCTGACGGTAATCGTCCGGCGTGAAGAAGAACCCCCAGACAAGCCCCGTCACGAGGCACAGCGCCGCCAGCACCGAGACCGTGGGCAGCACCCTGCCGGTGGTCTCCATGAACTTCTTGGGGTTCGCATATTCCCAGAGCCTGTTGAGAGTCATCATCGATTCCCGCTGGCTACCTCAGATTGACCTTCAATACCGCAGCCGACGCGAAAGGCAAAAGCGCGATGGTGCCGCAGGTGATCCCCGCCAGCATCAGAAGCGGTGTCGTGTAGTCGAGCCCGTCGACGCCCCGCCGCGCCATCTCGGCCCCGAAGATCAGCGTGGGCACGTAAAGCGGCAGCACCAGCAGCGACAGCAGAAGCCCGCCCCGCTTGAGCCCTACGGTCAGCGCGGCGCCGAACGTGCCGATCACCGACAGCGCAGGCGTGCCCAACAGCAGCGACACCAGAAGCGGCCCGTAACCCGCCCCCGGCAGGCTCAGAAGCAGCCCGAAGACCGGCGTCGCCAGCACCAGCGGCAGGCCCGTGGTCAGCCAATGCGCCAGCGCCTTGACGCTCACCACGGCCTCCATCGGCAAGGGCGCGGTCGCCAGCAGGTCGAGGCTACCATCCTCCCAGTCGAGCGCGAAGATTCGGTCGAGCGACAACAGGCAGGCCAGCAGCGCCCCCAGCCACAGGATGCCCGGCGCGATCGTGGCCAGCAGCCCGCTTTGCGGGCCCACCCCGAAGGGCACCAGCGTGACCACGATCAGAAAGAAGGCAAGGCCAAGGCCAAAGCCGCCACCCGCCCGCATGGCAAGACGCAGGTCGCGAAGAAGCAGCGCGATCACAGGAAGGCCTCGTCGAAATCGTCCACCTCGGCCGCCCGGGCGCGATAGGGCGCCAGGTCCAGCGTCTCCGCCCCCTCCAGGCCAAGCTCGATATGCGTGGCCAGCAGGGCCGAGCCGCCCCCCGCCAGGTGCCTGCCCACCGCCCGCGCGAACATCGCCACCGCCTCCCGGTCGAGCGAGACGGTCGGCTCGTCCAGCACCCAGACGGGCCGGCCCGTCACCAGCAGCCGGGCGAGGCCCAGCCGGCGTTTTTGCCCGGCCGACAGCATCCCGGCCGCCCGATCCGCCAGCGGGGCCAGATCGAATGCCTCGATCGCTGGCAAAATGTCCGACTTTCCAAAGACCTGCGCCCAGAAGTTCAGGTTCTCGGCCACGCTCAGCGTCGCCTTGATCCCGTCGGAATGGCCGGCATAGACAAGGCTTTCCGCCTCCACTCGAACCGCGCCGCTGACCGGCGGCTGGAGCCCGGCCACGGTGCGCAGCAACGTGGTCTTGCCGATCCCGTTCGGCCCCCGCAACACGAGCGCCCGGCCCGGCGCGAGGGTAAAGCTCACCCCCTCCAGCACCCGCACGCCGCCACGTGCGATCGACAGATCGTTGACCTCAAGGCTCATGGCCACCCCTTAGCGCAAAGGCTCGGGGCGGGAAAGACGGAGTTCCAAGCAAGCCACGCACGGCAAGGCCGTCAGCGGCCGTGCCTCAGACCGGCAACACCGCAACGGCAACCCGGCGGCCCTCGGACAGCAGCACGTTGTAGGTGCGGCACGCGGCGGGCGAGTTCATCGCCTCGACCCCCAGCCCCGCGGCCTCGAGCGGCTGACGAAGCTCGGACGGGATGTGCCCGGTTTCCGCCCCGGTGCCCACGAAAAGCACGTCGACATCCTCCTTCAGCGCCAGCAAGGGCCCGGTATCCTCGTACCCGCCCCAGCTTCTGGCGCCCCGCGCCGTGACCAGCACACCGCCCTCGAAGGCCTGCCCGCCGATGCGGAAGAAACCCGGGCCGTACCCCTCGATGGGGGTGGCGCCGTCGAAACTCATCTCGTTCAGTTGCATGTCAGGCCCCATTGTTCCAGACGGGCAGCCCGCTGACAACCGCCAGCCCGATCACCCCGTAGGCGGCCCAGCGGTAAAGCCGTTCGTGTTTCGGGTCAAACAGCGACTGTCCCAGCATCGTCGTGGCGGCATATGGCACCGACAGGATCGCCGCCATCAGGACGATATACAGGGTCACGTCGCCCTTCACGAACAGCGTCACAAGGATCACCACGTCGAGCGCGGCAAGGAACAGGATGGTGTTGGCCCGCACCGACTGCGCCACCGCCTGTCCCGCCAGGTAGAAGAGAATCACCACCGGCCCGGTCAGGCCGGTCATGCCGCCCACAAGGCCCGCCGCCGCCCCGATCACGAACAGCATCGGTTTCGAGACCACGCCCGAGAATCGCCAGCCCGACACCAGCGCCGCCAGCATGCCCCCGGCGATGAAGGTGACGACCCATCGCACCGTCGTCTTGTCCAGCACGTCGAGCAGCCACAGCCCCACGGGCACGGTCAGCAGCGCCGCCACGACAAGCCGGCCCACCTCGCCCCGGCTGCCCTGGTGCCACGCACGCGGCAGGACCACGGCATTGCTGGCAATCCCCGTGAGGGCAATCACCGCAACGACGATCTTCGGCTCGAGGAAGATGTTGGCAACCGGCACGAAGATCAGCGCCGTGCCGAAGCCGGAAAACCCCCTGACGATGCCCGCCACGCCGATGGCGCAGATCAGCCAGACCAGCCCCGGCGTGGCCAGGGCCTGGTTGAGTGCCTCAGGCATCCACGTCGGCGAACTGTGTCCCGGCGCCCTTGTCGGGTTTCGACCAGTCCCGCTTGACGCCGAGCCAAAGCAGGATGGTGCTGGCCACGAAGATCGAGGAATAGGTGCCCACGATCACGCCCCAGATCATCGCGAAGACAAAGCCGCGGATCACGTCGCCGCCCAGGATGAAGAGCGCCACCAGTGCCAGCAACGTGGTGACAGAGGTCATCATCGTCCGGCTGAGGGTTTCGTTGATCGAGATGTTGAGAACCTCGCTCAGCGCCTTCTTCTTGTACTTCCGCAGGTTCTCGCGCACCCGGTCGAAGACGACCACGGTGTCGTTGAGCGAGTAGCCGACGATGGTCAGAAGGGCCGCGATGATGGCCAGGTCGAACTGTATCTGCAGCTCCGAGAATATGCCGATGGTCAGCACCACGTCATGCACCAGCGCAGCCACCGCCCCCAGCGCGAACTGCCATTCGAACCTGAGCCAGATGTAGACAAGCACCGCCCCGATCGCCAGCAGCACGGCAATCACCGCCGTCTGGATCAACTCGTTCGACACTTTCGGGCCGACACTTTCGACCGAGGTGAACTCGATATCCGGTACGACCTCCTGCAGGGCCGCCTCGACCGCCTGGATGGTGTCCGCGCTCACGCTCTCCTGGTCGTCCTGCGCCTGGATGCGGATCATGGCGACGTTCTCGTCGGGTCCGAAGGTCGGGTCGAACACCTCGGTGATGGTGATGTCGCCCAGCTCGAGCTGCTGGATGGCGTCGCGATACTCGCCAATATCGATCTGTTGCTCGCTCTGCGTGCGGATGGTCGTGCCGCCGCGGAAGTCGATCCCGAAGTTCAGCCCCTGAAGCCCGAAGGACCCCAGCGCCAGCAGGATCAGCACCGCCGACACCCCCAGCGACAGCTTCCAGCGCCGGAAGAAATCCCAGTTGGTCTCTTTCGGTACCAGCCGAAGGGCACGCCCCTGCAGCACGGTCTTGGGCCGCTTGCGCTCGAACCACATGACCACCATCAGCCGGGTCACGAAGATCGCGGTGAACACCGACGTCACGATCCCGAGGCCCAGCGTGATGGCAAATCCCCTGACCGGCCCGCTGCCCATGGCAAACAGGATCACGGCCGTCATGAAGGTGGTGATATTGGCATCCGTAATCGCGCTCAGCGCCTTTTCATAACCAAGCTGGATCGCCCGGGCCGGGCCTTTGGATGTCAGCATCTCCTCGCGTATCCGCTCGAAGACAAGCACGTTGGCGTCAACCGCCATGCCGATCGTCAGGACGATCCCGGCGATCCCCGGCAAGGTCAGCGTGGCGCCGATCGTGCTGAGCAGGCCGAAGATCAGACCGACGTTGATGATCAGGGCAATATTGGCGAAAATGCCGAATATGCCGTAGCTCAAGACCATGTAGATCAGCACCAGCCCGAAGGCCGCGATACAGGCGATCTTGCCCGCCTCGATGCTGTCGGCGCCAAGCTCGGGCCCGATGGTGCGTTCCTCGAGAAACTCCAGCCCCGCGGGAAGGGCGCCGGCCCGGAGAAGGACGGCGAGGTTGGTGCTTTCCTCGACGGTGAAATCCCCGGTGATGATCCCCGAGCCGCCGGCGATATGGGCCTGGATGACCGGGGCGCTGATCACCTCCTCGTCGAGGACGATGGCGAAGGGATTGCCGACATTCGCGGCCGTGTAGTCGCCGAATTTACGGGCGCCCGACGGGTTGAACCGGAACGAGACCGCCGGGCGGCCGTTCTGATCGAAATCGGGCTGCGCATCGACAAGCTCCTCGCCGGTCACCACGGGGGCGCTTTCGAGTATGTAGTAAACGCCTTCCTGGTCGAGCGAGGGCAGGATCTCGTTGCCAGCTCCGGGGCTTTCGTCGGCGTTCGAACTGCGGCTGACGACGGGCTGGAAGGTCAACTGGGCGGTGGTGCCGATGATTTCCTTGAGCTCGGCGGCGCTGCCGATACCGGGGACCTGGATCAGGATGCGGTCCGAGCCCTGCCGCTGGATGGTGGGTTCGCGGGTGCCGACCTCGTCGATCCGGCGGCGGACGATCTCGAGCGCCTGCCGCACGGTGCGCTCATCGGTCGCGCGCTGCTCGGCCTCGCTGAGCCGCACGACGATCTCGTCGCCGTCGGTGGCGACCTCGATGTCGTTGGCGGCCGCCCCGGTGAGGCTGGTGACCGGGCGGGCCAGTTCGCGTACGACGGAGGCGGCGTACTGCACCTCGTCCGCGTTCTCGACAAGGCGGACGCGAAGTTCCGCGTTTTCAATGGGTTGCAGGCGGATCGGGCCGACGCGGTCGCGCTCTTCGCGGAGCACGTCGCGGATCTCCGGCCACATCGCCTCGATCCGGGATTCGTAGACGTCCCCCACCTGGACCTCGGCCAGGAGGTGGGCGCCGCCGCGCAGGTCGAGGCCGAGATTGACGAGGCTGGAGGGCATCCAGTCGGGCCATTGGCTGGCCTGTTCCGCCAGTTCCGGCGTCGCCTCGGTGCCGCGCTCGATGGCGGCGACGGCGTCGTTATGGGACTCGACCCGGGGGTAGAACGCGTTGGGCAGCGCCATGAACAGGCCGAGGGCCACGACCGCCCAGATGACAACGCGCTTCCACAGGTCGATCTGTACCATTATTCAGCCTTTACAACAGGATAGAGGTCGAAGCTCAGGGTCAGGATTCGGCCGGTTCGGTCTTCGAGAGAACCTGTGCCACGGTCGATTTGACAACCCGCACCTTGACCCCCTGGGCGATCTCGACCTCGATCTCGTCCTCGTCCTTGACCTTGGCGACCTTGCCGATCAGACCGCCTTGCGTGACCACCTGGTCGCCACGGCGAAGAGCGGCGACCATCGCCTTGTGTTCCTTGAGTTTTTTCTGCTGGGGCCGGATCAGCAGGAACCACATGATGGCGAAGATCAGGATGAGGGGGACGAATTGGCCAAGGGCTTCCATGCGCGCTTTCCTTGTCGGTTGAAGGCGGCCTTGGCCGCGTAAAATTTTGCGGGAACCTAAGTCCGGGGGCGGGTATTTGCAAGGCGGGAAACGGGTGTCGGTATCGCGTCGGTATAACGTCGGTATTTTGTCGGTGTTTGAGTCGGGGGTGGTGCGTGGTGAGAGGCCCCGGGTCAGGCCCGGGGCGGGTGGGTTTGAGCTGTGATCGTCCCGGCCTCCGAGCCGGGACCTCGCCCGTTGTCTGAGGCCCCGGGTCGGGCCCGGCGCGTTTCGTGCGTCGAGGATGTGGGCGAGCCGAAACCCCGCCCTACACCTCCGCGGCAAACTGGTGCATAACCCGACCCACGACTCAATCAATCCAAGGAACCAGTCCGATGCACGACATCCGCGCGATCCGTGAAAACCCTGCCCAGTTCGACGCCGCCATGGCCCGTCGGGGGGTGTCGGATGCGTCGTCGGAGATCCTGAAGGCCGATGAGGCACGCCGGGCAAGGATCCAGGCGGCGGAGACGGCGCAGGCGGAGCAGAACCGGGCCAGCAAGGAAGTGGGCGCCGCGAAGGCCAAGGGTGACGAGGCCGAGTTCGAGCGGCTGCGGGCGCTGGTGGGCGAGAAGAAGGCCGAGGTGGCGGCGATGCAGGCCGAGGCGAAGGAGCTGGACGGCGCTCTGACCGACCTGCTGATGTCGCTGCCCAACCTGCCGATGGAGGATGTGCCGGACGGCGAGGACGAGGCCGACAATGTGGAAATCCATCGCTGGGGTGAGCCGCGGGGTTTCAACTTCCAGCCCAGGGAGCATTACGAGCTCGACGGCGTGAAGCCGGGGATGGATTTCGAGACGGCGGCGAAGCTCAGCGGCTCGCGCTTCGTGGTGCTGTCGGGGGGCGTGGCGCGCATTCACCGGGCGCTGGCGCAGTTCATGCTGGACGTGCACACCGAGGAGAACGGCCTGTCGGAGACATGGACGCCGGTGCTGGTGCGCGACGAGATGATGTATGGCACCGGTCAGTTGCCGAAATTCGGCGAGGACAGCTATCGGACGACGAATGGCTGGTGGCTGGTGCCGACGGCGGAGGTGACGCTGACCAATATCGTCAACGGGTTGACGGTGGAGGAAGCCACCCTGCCCCGGCGCTACGTGGCGCATACGCAGTGCTTCCGCTCGGAAGCCGGCAGCGCCGGCAAGGACACGGCCGGGATGCTGCGGCAGCACCAGTTCGAGAAGGTCGAGATGGTGAGCGTGACGCATCCCGAGAAGAGCCGCGAGGAGCTGGACCGGATGACGGGCTGTGCGCAGGGGATCCTGGAACGGCTGGGCCTGCCCTACCGGACGATCGTGCTGTGCACGGGGGACATGGGGTTCGGCGCGCGGCGGACGCATGATATCGAGGTGTGGCTGCCGGGGCAGAACCTGTATCGCGAGATCTCGTCCTGCTCGGTCTGCGGGGATTTCCAGGCGCGGCGGATGAACGCGCGGTTCAAGCCGGCGGATGGCGGCAAGCCGCAATTCCTGCATACGCTGAACGGCTCGGGGCTGGCGGTGGGGCGGTGCCTGATCGCGGTGCTGGAGAACGGGCAGCAGGAAGACGGCTCGGTCGAGTTGCCGGAGGCGCTGCATCCGTACCTGCGCGGCAAGACGCGGTTGGGCGCGGACGGGGTGTTGGCGTAACATTCGTGGTGTCGGTGGGGCCGGGCTGAAGCCCGGCCTACGGAGCATTGATGGGGCTTTGCCCGGCCCATCAAAAAGCCCCGGAGGCTGGGGAGACCACCGGGGCAGTAGAAGGGACAGTCAGAAATAGGTTTGCGGCCGGGGTTATTCGGCCAGCACGCCGCCTTCCATGGCAGCGGCGAGCTCTTCCTCGCTCACTTCGCCGGAGGCGTCGGCATCGATCTCGACGAACTGGTCTTCGGTCAGCTCGGGGAAGGCTGCGGTCATCTCGTCCATCGAGTAGGAGCCGTTGCCGTCGGCGTCTTCCACCGCGGTTTCGGCGTGGGCCTGAACCGCGGAAACCGCCAGGATGGCGGCAAGGCACAGAGCACGGGTGATCATTTCAGGGGTCTCTCCAAGGCGGCATCTGCCGCCGAATCGAAGGCAAAATCGCCTTCGCCGCGAATCTGCCACAAAGCCCTTTTTTCGCAACGGGAATCTTCGGGTTCGGTCTGCGGCCATGAGCGCCTTTCGGCTGATCCCGGCGGGCCCGTCAGCCCGCCGCGGCCATGCTGTGGGCGCGCTCCTTCGGGAAGGGCACGAGGCGCTCGGCGTCTTCGTCCCAGAGCTTGAGCCGGAAGGAGCGGATCGCCTCGGGCCAGCGGATCACGTCGTGGCTTTTCAACTCGTCGGGCAGGTTGTTCTGGCATCTGCGGAGCATGAAGGAGGGGATCGACGGGTTGAAATGGTGCAGGTCGTGATAGGCGATGTTGCCGGTGCCGATATCCCACCAGTGGCCGAGATCGAGCGAGCTGGAGCCCACCAGCGTGGCCTTGCGGAAATCGAGGTCCGGTTTGCGGTCCCAGTAGGTTTCCTCGAAATTGTGCTGGAGGTAGACGAGGAAGACGCCGATGACGCCGGCGATGACGGCGCTGAGGCCGAGCACGACGAGGCCCGGAAGCCCGAAGGCCAGGTAGACGAGTACCACGTAGGTGGCGAGCATCAGGTTGTGGGCGATGACGCCCCCTGCCCCGACCTTGCGTGTGTTGCGGGGCCAGCGGTAGGCGATGAAATAGGTGTAGATCCCGCCCAGCGACAGCATGATGGCCGGGTTGCGGTAGAGCCGGTACCAGAGGCGGGTGAGGAACCCGGCCTCCTCCCATTCGCGCAGGGTCATGGTGTAGACCTCGGTCGTCTCGCGGTGTTCGAGGTTGCCGAGATAGGCGTG
The DNA here is from genome assembly GCF_040223625.1 of Roseovarius sp. Lineage (GTDB taxonomy): Bacteria > Pseudomonadota > Alphaproteobacteria > Rhodobacterales > Rhodobacteraceae > Roseovarius. The sequence goes on from NZ_JAVKFX010000003.1 coordinate 76,100, forward strand.
ATGCAGGTTGTGGTTGTACTGCATCACCCGGAAGGGCGTGAGGGAGAAGATCGAGAGCACGTAGCCGGCCGCGTCGTTCATCCACTTGGTCTCGAACAGCGAGTGGTGGCCGCAATCGTGCTGGAGCACGTAGAGCCGGACGGAGGCGAAGGCGAGGATCACCACCATCGGCACGGAGATCCAGAGGGTGGAGGCGTGGATGGCGGCGATGGAAAGGGCCGTGCCGTAGGCGGCGAGGGAAGCGAAAAAGCTCAGCGCGCCCATCGCGTCGCTCTTGACCGCGTATTGGCGTGTGTACTCGCGTATATCAGTCATCATGTCTGTCCCGGGTCGTCAAAAACTACAGGATCGCAATTCGTTACACTGATCACTTAACTGTTATTTGGAACAGATTAATAACTTGGCAAGGGGCGTGGAATGGGAAATCGGGAAGCGCGGTTGAAGCGGCGGGATATCGCCCCAGTATTACCGACATGACCAGAATGCTTGCCATACTTGTGCTGACTGCCGCGATTGCCTTTGCCGTGTCGCCCCTGATGGTGCCGGGTTTCAACGGGTTCGAGGCGGACCAGTTCCCGGTGCCGCAGGACGACCCGCCGGCGCAGCCTGCGGGGTGGGCGTTCTCGATCTGGTTGCTGATCTATGTGTGGTTGATCGCGGGGGCCGGGTTCGGATTGCTTATGCGGGCCGATGACGGGCGGTGGGCGGCGCATCGGGGGCCGCTGTTCCTGAGCCTTGCGGTGGGGGCGGCGTGGCTTCCGGTGGCGCAGGTGTCGCCGGTGGCGGCGACGGTGATGATCTGGGTGATGCTGGGCACGGCGCTGGCGGCGCTGATGCAGGCGGGGCGGAGCGACCGGCTCTGGCTGCAGGCGCCGGTGGCGGTGTATGCCGGGTGGCTGACCGCGGCGTCCTGCGTGGCGCTGGCGCTGGTGCTGGCGGGGTATGGCGTGGTGAGCGCGCAGGTGGCGGCGCTGGGGGCCCTGGTCCTGGCGCTGGTGCTGGCCGCGGCGGTGCTGGCGATGCGGCCGGGGACGCCGGAATACGGGCTGGCGGTGATCTGGGCGCTGCTGGGCGTGGCCGTGGCCAACGCGGCACCGGTGAACGCGCCGGTGCTGGGGCTGGCCGTGGCCGGGATCGTCGGGCTGGGCGTGATGAGCTGGCGGACGGCCTGAGCCGCCCGGCCTTACTTGTCTTTCAGGTGTTTGCGCAGGCGCGAGGGCGTGGATTTCTTCTTGCCCTTGTAGGGGTTCTTGTCGGCCTGCGAGCGCATGTGCAGGCGGATGGGGGTGCCGGGCATGTCGAAATCGTCGCGCAGCCCGTTGATGAGGTAGCGCGAGTAGCTTTCGGGGAGTTTTTCCGGCAGCGAGCACATGACGACGAAGCCGGGCGGCCGGGTTTTCGCCTGGGTCATGTAGCGCAGCCTGATGCGGCGGCCGCCGGGGGCGGGCGGCGGGTGCGCCTCGAGCATGCCGGTGAGCCAGCGGTTGAGGCGGGCGGTCGAGACGCGGCGGTTCCAGACGTCATGGGCCTTTTCGACGGCGGCGCGGAGGCGGTCGAGCCCCTGCCCCGTCTTGGCGGACACGGTGACGAGCGGCGCGCCGCGAAGCTGCGGCAGGAGGCGGTCGAAGGCCTCGCGCAGGTCGCGGAGCTTCTGCTGCTTCTCGGTCTCGATATCCCACTTGTTGACGGCGACGACCACGGCGCGGCCCTCGCGCTCGGCCAGGTCGGCGATGCGAAGGTCCTGCTGTTCGAAGGGGATGGCCGCGTCGAGCAGGACGACGACCACCTCGGCGAACTTGACCGCGCGCAGGCCGTCGGAGACCGAGAGCTTCTCGAGCTTGTCCTGCACGCGGGCCTTCTTGCGCATGCCCGCGGTGTCGAAGATGCGGACCGGCAGGCCCTCCCAGTCGAGCTTGAGCGAGATGGCATCGCGGGTGATCCCGGCCTCGGGGCCGGTGAGCAGGCGATCTTCGCCCAGTATCTTGTTGATAAGGGTGGATTTTCCGGCATTGGGCCGGCCCACCACGGCGACCTGAAGCGGACGCTCGGCGGTGGGGCGGCGGATGCCGTCCTCTTCCGCCTCGGTCTCGGCCTCGTCGAGGGTGATGTCGGTATCCGGTGCCTCGGCCGCGGCGCGCTTGGCGAATGCATCGGCCAAGGGCATCAGGTGCGTGTAGATGTCGTTCATGCCTTCGCCATGTTCGGCGGAGAGGCGGACGGGCTCGCCGAGGCCCAGCGAATAGGCCTCGATCACGCCGGCATCGGCGGCGGAGCCTTCGGCCTTGTTGGCGGCGAGGATCACGTGGTCACAGCGCTTGCGCAGGATGTCGGCGAAAAGCTCGTCGGTGGGGGTAACCCCGGTGCGGGCGTCGATCAGGAAGAGGCAGACATCGGCCATGTCGACCGCGCGCTCGGTCAGCTTGCGCATCCGGCCTTCGAGCGAGGCGTCGGTGGCCTCTTCCAGCCCGGCGGTGTCGATCACGGTGAAGCGCAGGTCGCCCAGCCGCCCCTCGCCCTCGCGCAGGTCGCGGGTGACGCCGGGCTGATTGTCGACCAGCGCCAGACGCTTGCCGACGAAACGGTTGAACAGCGTGGACTTGCCCACGTTCGGGCGGCCCACGATGGCGAGGGAGAACGTCATTTACCTATGCTCCAAAGCGGATCAAGCCGCCCTGTTAACGCATTCCGCGGTCAACGGAAAGCCAGCAATTGCCCCTGCGTGGAGACGACGTAGAGGGTTCTGCCCGCGACGACCGGTTCGGTGGTGGCGCCGCCCGGCAGCTCGACGGAGCCCAGCGACTGGCCGTTCTGCGGGTTGAAGAAGCGCATCAGCCCGTCATTGGAGGCGATGATCAGCCGTCCGCCGGCGATGATCGGGCCGTGATGGGCGTAGATCTCGTTCTGGCGGCGGGGCTTGGCATTGGTGAAGAAGGGCAGCTTGCGGGCCCAGAGGCGGCTGCCGTCGCGGGCCGAGAGGCGCAGAAGCTCGTTGCGATCGGAGACCATGAAGATCGAGTCGCCCGCCGGCCAGACCGGGTTGAGCGGGCCGTCGGGTGCCGTCCAGAGCCGTTCGCCGTTGCCGATGTCGAGCGCGACGGTGCGCCCGGCGTGGCTGCCGACATAGACGGTGTTGCCCTCGATCACCGGGTCGGTGGTGATGTCGGTGACGCTGCCGGTGCCGAAACCGAGGCGGCGCCCGGCAACCTGGGCATCCCAGCGGCGCAGGCCGCCCTTGCGGAAGGCGCCCTGGACCTGGCCCGATCCGAAGGCGAAGACGGCGTACTTGCTGGAAATCGCCGGTGCGGGCGCGCCAAGCACATTGTTGCGGTCGGCCGTGCCGCTCAGTTGCCACTTGATGCGGCCATTGTTGGCGTCGAGCGCCCAGCCGATCTCGTCGCCCGAGACGAGGTAGACCAGCCCGTCATAGACGGTCGGGCTGCCAGTGCCGGTGGTGCGCAGGTCCTGTTGCCAGACCTCGGCACCGGTGGCGGCGTCGAGCGCGGTCATCAGGCCGAAACCGGAGGAGACGAAGACCTTGCCTGCCCCGTAGGCGAGCCCGCCGCCGCTGGCGTCGGAGCCGGAATCGTTGGGCGGGGTGAGGTCGCGGGTCCACAGGAGCTGGCCCGAGGTGGAGACGGCGCTGACGCGGGCCTCCGAATCGAGGGTGAAGATGCGGCCGCCGGCCACCACGGGATCGGCGTTGATGCGATTGCGCTTGCCGTCGCCGGCGCCGATATCGACCGACCAGGCCAGGCGGGGCGTGGGGCCGAGCGCGGGGTGCGCGGTGCGGGTCGCGGGGCTGGCGATGCTTTGGGTCCAGTCGGTGTTGGCGCGGGTGGCCGGCAGGCTGAGCGGCGGGGCCGCGGCCGGCGCCTGGTTCGAGGCCAGCGTGGTTTCGACGTTGCCCTCGGACAGGACGGCGTCGATATTCTCGCGCTCGCCGGTCAGGATGACCTCTTTTTTTTCGCAGGCCGCCAGCAGGACGATGCCCGCCAGTCCAAGAGAAATCGCAGTTCGTTTCAACGCTTTCGCCCCCGTCTTTGGTGCGTGCCGCCGGGCCGGGCCCGGCTAATATACATCAAGACCGCCCTATGCGGCCGGCTCCTCACCCAGAGCCACAATCACTTGCCCGGCGCGTTGGCGCAAGCCTGCCGTTGCCTCGGCATCTTCGACGATCCGCTGAAGCCGTTCAAGGGCGGCGTCGCGGTTGCCCTGTTCGAGGTCGAGCAGGGCCAGTTGTTCCTCGGCCAGCAGGCGGACGAGGCCGCCGGTGCCGGCCAGCGCCTCGAGCCGGGCGCGGCGGTCTTCGACGCTGAGGCCGGAGTCCTGGATGGTGACGGCCTTGAGCGTGGCGAGTTGGCGGTAGACCATCGGCACGCCCTGGCTGTCGGCCATGGTCAGGAGGCGCTCTGCGGCGGCTTCGGGGTTCTCGGAGCCCTGTTCCGCGGCGGTGAGCAGCGCCAGGACGGCGCGGCCGCCGTCGGAGGGGGCGTCGATGGCGGCGAGCGCCTCGGCCCGGGCGGCGCGTTCCGGTTCGTTGAGGGCGGCGAGGATGGCGTCGCCGAAGGCCTGGGCCTGTTGCCGTGTCTGGGCCTTCTGCCATTCGTACCAGCCGGCGGCGCCGACGAGCAGGACCACGGCGAGAATCGCGATCCAGCCGTAGCGGCGGACGTAACGGTAAAGCCGCTCGCGGCGGACCTCTTCGGAAACCTCGTTGATGAAACTGTCGCTGTCGCTCACGCTGCCTCGCGCCTGTTGTGTCTGTGCCCTTCGTGGTCCGGGCCGGTCGCCCCCTCTTACAGTGTGCGCCGGGCGCTGCCAAGAGGCGCGCGGTGTTGCCGGACGGCCCCGGATTTGTACGTCTTGAACCTCGCCGTCAAAAACCTTAAACTGAACTGGTTGGTTCAGGTTAAGGAGCCGTTGCAAAATGGGCCCGGCGCCCCATGTGACGTCCGTTCGGGCCCGGTCTGTGCAGAAAGTTGATATATGCGACTGTTTCCTATCCTGGCGGCCCTGCTGGTGATTGCGGCCATCTACGCGTTCGTCTTCGAGCGGGATCGGGTGCTTGCCCTGTTGCCGGAACCGGCCGCGGAAGAGGTCGAGCAGGCCACCGAGGCGGCCGAAGGGGCGGAGGCCACGGCCGACGCGGAGGTCGAGGACGGCGAGCCTGCGGACGGTGTGAGCGTGGTGGCGGTGCATTCCAAGGCGCGGCCGATCGATCGGGCGGTGGTGGTGCGCGGCCAGACCGAGGCGGACCGGCAGGTGGAATTGCGGGCCGAGACCTCGGGCCAGGTGGTGTCGGAGCCGCTGCGCAAGGGCAATTTCGTCGAAGAGGGTGACGTTCTGTGCGAGCTCGATCCGGGCACGCGGGAGTCGGTGCTGGCCGAGGCCGAGGCGCGGCTGGCCGAGGCCAAGGCCCGGGTGCCCGAGGCGCAGGCGAAGCAGCCCGAGGCCGAGGCACGGGTGGAAGAGGCCGAGGCGCGGGTGACGGAGGCGGAATCGCGGCTGGCCGAGGCGGAGATCAACGCCAATGCCGCGAGCCGGCTGAGCGAGGATGGATACGCGCCGCAGACGCGGGTGGCCGCGACGGAGGCCGCCGTGCGCGGCGCCGAGGCGGGGATCGTGAGCGCGCGGGCCGGGCTGCGGGCCGCGGAATCGGGGCTGGATACGGTCGCCGCGAATATCGAGGCCGCCAAGGCAGGCGTGCAGAGCGCGGAGGCCGCCGTGGCGTCGGCCAAGCGGGAAATCCGGCAGTTGCAGATCATCGCGCCCTTCTCGGGCCTGTTGGAGAGCGACAGCGCCGAGCGGGGCAGCCTGTTACAGCCGGGCAGCCTGTGCGCGACGGTGATCCGGCTCGATCCGATGATGCTGGTGGGGTTTGTTCCGGAGACGGCGGTGAGCCGGGTCGAGATGGGGGCGAAGGCCACGGCGGAGCTGGCCTCGGGCGAGACGGTCGAGGGCGAGGTGGTGTTCATCTCGCGCGCCGCGGACGAGACGACGCGGACCTTCCGGGTGGATATCCGGGTGCCGAACCCCGAGTTGACCCTGCGGGACGGGCAGACGGCCGAGATCGAGATTGCCGCCGAGGGCACGACGGCGCATTTGCTGCCCACCTCGGCGATGACGTTGAATGACAAGGGCACGCTGGGCGTGCGCACGGTGGGCGAGGACCGGAACGTGGCCTTCGTGCCGGTGAGCCTGCTGCGGGATACGCCCAATGGCGCGTGGCTGGGCGGGCTGCCCGAGGAGGCCGCCGTGATCGTGATTGGGCAGGAATACGTGACCGAAGGCGTCAAGGTGGCGCCCACGTTCCGAGAGGTCGGGCAATGACGGGTATCGTCGATTGGGCCGCGTCACGGGCGCGGATGGTCGTGGCGTTCATCGTGCTGTCGATCCTTGCCGGGTCGATGGCCTATGTCGGGCTGCCCAAGGAAGGCGAGCCGGATATCGAGATCCCTGCCCTCTTCGTGTCGGTGCAGTTCCCGGGCATTTCCGCCGAGGACAGCGAGAAGCTTCTGGTCAAGGTGATGGAGACCGAGCTTTCCGACCTTGATGGGCTGAAGACCATGACAGGCACCGCGGCGGAGAATTACGCCGGGGTGGCGCTGGAATTCGAGTTCGGCTGGGACAAAACCAAGATCATGGCCGACGTGCGCGATTCCATGAACGCGGCCGAGGCCGAGTTTCCGGACGGGGCCGAGAAGTACACGATTTCCGAGATCAACTTCTCGGAATTCCCGATCATCATCGTGAACCTGTCGGGCGATGTGCCCGAGCGGACCATGGCGCATCTCGCCAAGGATCTGCAGGACCGGCTGGAGGGCCTCGAGCCGGTGCTGGAGGCCGGGATCGCGGGCAACCGCGACGAGATGGTCGAGGTGGTGATCGACCCGCTGCGGCTGGAGGCGTACAACGTCACCGCGATCGAGCTGATCAACGTGGTGCAGAACAACAACCAGCTGATCGCGGCGGGCGAGGTCGATACCTCGGAAGGGGCGTTCTCGGTCAAGATCCCGTCTTCGTTCGACGAGACGCGGGACATCTATGACCTGCCGGTGAAGACCAATGGCGACCGGGTGGTGACACTGGGGGACCTGGCGACGATCAACCTGACCTTCGAGGACCGGGTGGGCACGGCGCGGTTCAACGGCGAGAACACCGTCGCGCTTCAGGTGGTCAAGCGGAAGGGGTTCAACATCATCGACACCGCGGCGCTGATCCGCGAGACGGTGGCGGAGGCGGAAGAGACCTGGCCCGAGCAGTTGCGGGCCGTCGTGCAGGTCGGCACGTCGAACGACCAGTCGCGGATCATCGAGTCGATGGTCAGCCAGCTTGAAGGCTCGGTGCTGACGGCCATCGCGCTGGTGATGATCGTGACGCTGGCCGCGCTTGGCATCCGCCCTGCCCTGCTGGTGGGGTTTGCCATTCCGACCTCGTTCCTGTTGTGCTTTGCGCTGCTGGCGGTGATGGGCGTGTCGGTGTCGAACATCGTGATGTTCGGGCTGATCCTGGCGGTGGGGATGCTGGTGGATGGCGCCATCGTGGTGGTGGAGTACGCCGACAAGCGCATCGCCGAGGGCGAAGGGCCGATGCATGCCTATGTGGCCGCCGCCAAGCGGATGTTCTGGCCGGTGGTGAGTTCGACCGCGACGACCTTGTGCGCCTTTCTGCCCATGCTTTTCTGGCCGGGTGTGCCGGGGCAGTTCATGGGGATGCTGCCGGTGACGCTGATCTTCGTGCTGTCGGCCTCGTTGCTAGTGGCGTTGATCTACCTGCCGGTGATGGGCGGGGTGACGGGGCGGATCGAGCGGTGGTTCGACAACCGCATCCGGCAGATCGCGCACGGGTTCTGGCTGTGGCACATCCTGCTGTTCCCGATCGCGGCAGTGGCCGTGGCGGCGGCGGGTGCGCTGGCGCCGGTGCTGCTGGGGATGGTGAACGCGCAGTTCGGGCAGATGGACGGCGGCAATATCCTGGGCTCGGTCGTGCCGACGCTGGCGACGGTGTTCGTGCTTCTGCTTGGCGTGGTGGCCCTGGCCGCGACCGGGGTGTCGGGGGTGGTGGCCATCCTGCTGGGGCTGATGGCGGTGTTCCGGCGGGTGAAATACGGGATGCGCTGGGTCGGCGGCAAGGTCATGCCCCGGCGCGAGGGCAAGGTGAAGGCAGGCTATCGGCGGACGCTGTTCGGCTCGTGCATCCACCTAATCGCGGGCAACCCGGTGGCGCCGCTGCTGGCCTTCTGCGCGATCTTCGTCTTCGTGGGCTCGGTGCTGCTTTATTACATGAACAACAACAACGGCACGGAGTTCTTCGTGGAATCCGAGCCGGAGAATGCCATCGCCTATGTCAAGGCACGCGGCAACCTGTCGATCGAGCAGAAAAGTGCGCTGGTCGAGGAGGCCGAGCAGGTTGTGCTTGCCCATCCCAACGTGCTGAGCGCCTTTGCCTTTGCCGGGGAAAGCGGGCTGAACAACAACACCGGCGGCGCGCAGCCGCCGCTCGATACGATCGGGCAGGTGCAGTTCGAAATCGTCAAGTGGGAGGACCGGCCGACCACGACCGAGACGTGGTTCACCATCCCCTTCATCGGCTACGAGGTGCAGCGTACCGTGCTGGACCCGGCGGCCGATGGCGACCTGACGATCGATCAGCTGACCGCCTCGCTGCGCGAGATACCGGGTATCCAGTTCGAGATCCTGTCGCTGGAACAGGGCCCGGCCTCGGCCAAGCCGGTGCATCTCAGGATCAAGGGCGATGACTGGGAGACGCTGAAGGCGTTCACCGAGGAAGCGCGGGAGAAGTTCGACGAGACGCGGGGCCTGACTCTGGTGGAGGACACGCTGCCCCTGCCCGGCATCGACTGGCAGATCGACGTGGATGTCGAGAAGGCGGGCCGGTACGGGGCGGACGTGGCGACCGTGGGCGCGATGGTGCAGCTCGTGACGCGGGGGATCCTGCTGGACACGATGCGGGTGCCGTCGTCGGACGAGGAGATCGAGATCCGGGTCAGGCTTCCGGAGGAAGACCGGGTTCTGAGCACGCTGGATACGCTGAAGGTGCGTACCGATGACGGGCTGGTGCCGCTGTCGAACTTCATCACCCGCAAGCCGGTGCAGAAGCTGGCGCAGATCGACCGGGTCGACCAGACGCGGTTCTTCGACGTGAAGGCGGCGGTGCAGGAAGGGCTGACCAAGACGGTGACCGACGAGAGCGGCGACAGCCAGGAGGTGCCGGTCAACGCCAACGAGCGGATCGCGACGCTGACCGAATGGCTGGAGAGCGGCGTGCTGCCGGCCGGGGTCGAGTATGAATGGACCGGCGACCAGGAGGACCAGGAGGAATCCGGGGCCTTCCTGCAGCAGGCGTTCCTCGGGGCGCTGGGGCTGATGTTCATCATCCTGCTGGCGCAGTTCAACAGCGTCTACAACGCGGTTCTGGTGCTGCTGGCGGTGGTGCTGTCGACCACGGGCGTGCTGATCGGGATGCTGGTGATGAACCAGCCCTTCTCGATCATCATGACGGGCACGGGGATCGTGGCGCTGGCCGGGATCGTGGTGAACAACAATATCGTGCTGATCGACACCTACCAGGAGTTCAGCCGTTACATGCCGCGGATCGAGGCGATCACGCGCACGGCCGAGGCGCGGATCCGGCCGGTGCTGCTGACGACGATCACGACGATGGCGGGGCTGGCGCCGATGATGTTCGGGCTGAGCCTCGATTTCATTGGCGGGGGGTACACGGTGAACAGCCCCACGGCGCTTTGGTGGAAGCAACTGGCGACCGCGGTGGTCTTCGGGCTGGGGATCGCGACGGTGCTGACGCTGATCTTTACGCCGTCGATGCTGGCGCTGAGGGTGTGGACGACGACCTATGTCACGTGGTTCGCGCGGCTGATGGCGAAGCTGTCGCTGGGCCGGACGAGCCGGGCGGCGCAGGACTGGGTTCTCAACCGCGAGGCGCGGCGTCTGAAGGCGCCGGAGATCATCTGGGGCGACGAGCGCGAGGCCAGGGACGGGTTCGAGGGGGACATGGGCGATGACGGCCCCAGCCTCGATGCGTTCCGCAAAGTGCTGGGCGCGCGGGGCAGCAAGCCGTTGAAGGCGGCCGAGTAGGCGAATCACTTATCGGATGCCTTCGGGCGGGCGGGTCGGACCGGGGCCGTGCCTGAATTTTGCCTTTTTTCGCATCGCTTTACGGCGTTCGGGAGAACAGTATTTCCGGCAGGCGCAGCATTGTTCGCGAAAGGCGCACAATCGGAGAAAAACCTCACCCAGGCGGCCGGGAATGTGGCAATACCATGGCGGGATGAAAGTGTTTAATTAGTGTTAAAGCACGAGGAAGGGTGAACCATGAAACGCATCATGATGACAGTGGGGACCGCGACGACGATGTACCTGTCGACCGCCGCGGTGGTGTCGGCGCAGAGCTGGAGCGACTATCTTTGCAGCCGCTACGGGATCTATTGCGGCGGCTCGGGCGGCCACAACAACACGACCCCGGCGCCGGAAATCGACGTGTCGAGCGGCGCGCTGGCGCTGGCGGCCGTGGGCGCGATGCTGATCCTGGCGTGGGAAATCAAGCGCCGCCGCAGCGCCTGATCAGATCAGGCCCCAGTCGCCACGCCACGCCGCGACAGCGGCGATGAGCGCATTGGCAATGGCATGGGCGGCGATCGCGTCAGCGAGCCGCCCGCGCCGCAGGACCAGCAGCGCGAAGATGACGCCGGCGATGCCGGCCTCGAGATAGCGGCCGTGCAGCGCCGCGAAGGCGGCGGTGGGCACGACAATGGCAAGCGCCTTGCCCGGCCAGCCGCCGATATCGAGCCGCGATTGCAGGTAGCCCCGGAAAAACAGTTCTTCGATGACCGGCACGAACAGCACTGTGCCGGCGATGCGCGTCATGGCCCAGAGCAGGAAGGCCCAGAGCGGCAGCGCCATCAGCGCCTCTGACGTCGCTTCCGCCTCGGGCGCCATGGCGAGCCAGCCGATGCCGATGGCAAGGCCTGCCAGCACGGAAACCATGTCGGGCCATTGGGCATAGCGCACAAGCACCGCCCTGCCCCACCAGAGCGCGCCGAACATCAGCGCCGCCTGCACCGGGTAGGCGAGTTCCGGCGCGGTCCAGAAGGTCTGGGCGATGACGCCGGAGACCATGAAGACAATGAAGGGGATGAGCTTGACCGCCGTGTCGTCCTGCGCAAGCGGGGTCGTCGGAGCGGCAGATACGGCGGTGTCCTTGCGGAGCCAGGAGATGCGGCTGGCCGCGACCAGCACGCCGAAGGCCAGCAGCATGAAGAAGAGCCAGCCCGCGAAGCTGTGGAAGCCGTTCTGCGCCAGCGTGGGCGAGACGCGGTCGCCGATCAGGATCAGCAGGGTGATGCGGATGATGTTGAGCAACCAGCTCAGCGCCAGCGCAATGGGCAGGATCACGCCCCAGAAACGGCCCATGCGGAGCGTGTCGCGGAAGAGCCAGGCGTAGATGCCCATGAAGGCGGTGATCAGGGCGAAGCCTTCGATGCCCGAACAGGAATCGGCGACGGAGACGAGGAAATCGGGCGTGCCGATGACCTGGAAGGGCGGCGCCATGACCATGTCGTCGGCGACGAGCGACATCAGCAGCACGACGCCCTGGAAGGTGGTTTCGGTCAGGATGTTCCAGTACCAGAGCGGGCCCAGCAGCGCGGCGATGTCGGGCAGAAGGAAGGCCAGCACGGCGATGACCAGAAGCGTGCCGGTGCGGCCCTGGAGCCATCGCTGCCAGTCGCGGGGCGCGGCGAGCCAGAAGAGCCCTGCCAGCATGGCGGTGAGCGCGCCGGCGGTCAGGACGGGGAAGACATAGCCGAACAGGTCGTTGAGGTCGCGCGGTGCGATGACGAAGAGCGGAACGAAAACGGCGGCGAAGGCGGCGGCGTGCAGCAGGACCCAAGGCGTGCCGCCATCGCGGCCGCGGGCCATGCGGGCGAAGCCGTGGCGGGCCGAGGGTGCGGCCCAGAGGTAGACGCCGATCAGCGCGGCGAGGCACATGGCGCGCACCACCGCCCCGCGCAGACCGCGGCAGGCGGCTTCGATCGGCGTCAGGCGGCATTCGACCGAGGCCAGCACCTGAAAGGCCAGCATGATCAGCACCATCTCGACGGCGAAAAGGCCGCAAATCCAGATTGCCCGTTTCGGCATGTTGCTCTTGTCCGCTCGGTTCTTGTCGCCTCAGGCGGTAGGCGCGAATCCTGTTGAAATCATGGCAGGTCTCGGGTGTTTTCGGTTCGGATCGGGGAGGACGGCCCGGTCAGCCCTTCCCCTCGGCCCTGTCCCGGGTTTCGGCGTCGAGCCCGGCCCACCAGTCGGCATAGCTGGTGTTCTTCGGGTGGCGTCGGCCTTCGTCGGGGGCGCCGTCATCCCACCAGACCGGCCCGCGTTCCCCCAGCCGGTGCTTGGCGGCGTCGACATCGGCCCGGGCCGCGCGTTCGGCCTCGGGCGTCTCGGCCATCTGCACCGCCCGGCGGGCCTGCATCAGCGCCTTGACCGCCGCGCGGCGGGTGCTGTCGTCGAGCGACGGGTCGGTGCAGCGCCAGAGGCGGCCATGGGTGACGAAATAGCGGCCATCGGGCGTGGTGAGGCGTTCCTTGCGGGCCATGGGCCTATTCCGCCGCGAGGTCGCGTTCGCTGGCCTGACGGCGCCAGAGCCCGGCATAGCGGCCGTCGTGAAGAAGCAGTTCGGTGTGGCTGCCTTCCTCGACGATCCGGCCGTCTTCCAGCACGATGATCCGGTCGGCATCGGCGACGGTCGAGAGGCGGTGGGCAATGGTGATGACGGTGCGCCCCTGCCCGGCGCGGCGGAGCGCTTCCTGGATGCCCTGCTCGGTCTCGGTGTCGAGCGCGCTGGTGGCCTCGTCGAGCAGCAGGATCGGCGGGTTCTTCAGCAGGGTGCGGGCGATGCCGACGCGCTGTTTCTCGCCGCCGGAGAGCTTCAGCCCGCGTTCGCCGACGGTGGTGTCGTAGCCCTCGGGAAGGCTGGCGATGAAGTCGTGGATCTGGGCGGATTTCGCCGCGGCCTCGACCTCGGCCCGGGTGGCGCCTTCGCGGCCATAGGCGATGTTGTAGCCTATGGTGTCGTTGAAGAGCACGGTGTCCTGCGGGACCACGCCGATGGCGTCGTGCAGGCTGTCTTGCGTCACGTCGCGCACGTCCTGCCCGTCGATCATCAGGGCGCCGCCGGCCACGTCGTAGAAGCGGAAGAGCAGCCGGCCGATGGTGGATTTGCCCGAGCCCGAGGGGCCGACGATAGCGACGGTCTGGCCCGCCGGGACGGTCAGGCTGACGCCCTTGAGGATCGGGCGGTCGGGCTCGTAGCCGAAGGTGACGTCATCGAGTTCGACGGTGCCGCCGGTGACCTTGAGCGCGCCTGCGCCGGGCTTGTCGCGCACGTCCGGGTCCTGTTCCAGAAGGCCGAACATTTCGCCCATGTCGACGAGGGCCTGGCGGATTTCGCGGTAGACCGTGCCGAGGAAGTTGAGCGGCATGGTGATCTGGATCATGTAGGAATTGACCATGACGAAATCGCCCACGGTCATGGCGCCCGATTGCACGCCGGTGGCGGCCATGACCATGACGATGACCAGCCCGCCGGTGATCAGCAGCGCCTGGCCCACGTTGAGGAAGGCCAGCGAATAGGAGGTCTGGATCGCCGCTTCCTGGTAGCCTTCCATCGCCTTGTCGTAGCGGTCGGCCTCGCGCTGTTCGGCGCCGAAATACTTGACGGTCTCGAAGTTGAGCAGGCTGTCGATGGCCTTCTGGTTGGCGTCGGTGTCCTGGTCGTTCATGCGTTTGCGCTGTTTCACCCGCCATTCGGTGACCTTGAAGGTGAAGAGCACGAACAGGCCGATGACGCCAGCGACGACGACGAGATACCATATGTCGAAGAGGGTCCAGAGGACGATGCCGATCATCAGGAGTTCGAGGACCAGCGGGCCGATGGAGAAGACGAGGAAGCGGAGCAGGAATTCGACGCCCTTCACGCCCCGCTCGATGATGCGGGAGAGGCCGCCGGTCTTGCGGGTGATGTGGTAGCGCAGCGACATGGCGTGGATGTGCCGGAAGGTGCGCAAGGCGAGCTTGCGCAGCGCCCGTTGGGCGACGCGGGCGAAGAGCACGTCGCGGAGCTGCTGGAAGCCGGTGTTCATGAGCCGCGCCATGCCGTAGGCGACGGTGAGGCCCACGGCGCCGATGGCGAGCATCCAGGCCTCGGACTGGCTTTCACCGGCGAGCGAGTCGACCGCACCCTTGTAGAGAAGCGGCGTGCCGACGGCGACGAGCTTGGCGCAGATCAGGGCCGCGAGGGCGAGGACCACGCGCCATTTGACCCAGCCCTCGCCCCTGGGCCAGAGGTAGGGGGCGACCTGGCGGATCGTCTTCCAGCCGTTCTTGGGCGGCTCTGTGGTGGTCAGGGTTCTGCGGCGGCGCATTCGGTCACTTCTTCGAGGCGTTGGCCACAGATAGGCCGGGCACGGCGGGGAGGCCAGTGCGAATGCGCGCACAGGGGGGTGTTCGTGGGGTGCCGGTGGGGCCTGCCTGCCGTGTGGGCGCTCAGTTCGGGACCGTGAAGACCTGGCCCGGGTAGATCAGGTCGGGGTCGCGGATGCGGTCGCGGTTGGCCTGGAAGATGCGCACGTAGAGCACGCCCTCGCCGTATTTGTCGCGGGAGATGGCCCAGAGCGTGTTGCCCGGCTGGACGGTGATGGCCTGGATCTTGCGGGTCGTGTCGCGGGGGCCGAGAAGTTCCTGATCCTCGCGCTTGAAAGGGGTTTCGACGCGCGACAGAACGGTGCCGTCTTCGTCGACCTCGTCGATGCGGAGGGTGTAGACGCCGGTGTCGACCTCGGGCAGTTCCGAGCGCCAGTTGCCGTCTTCGGAGATGCGCGAGGTGGTGATGGGGGTGTTGTCGAGGTAGACGCGCACGAAGCCGTCGCCCTGGGCGCGGCCGGCGAGTTCGACCTCGCCCGCGTCGTTGTAGGTGATGGCGTCGAGCGCGACGGTGGACATGACCTCGGGCGCGGTGTCGCCGGGGCTGGGCGGCTGGATGACGCTTACGCCGGAGGCGTCGGAACGCAGCACAGCCTGCGAGGTGGCGCCGTCGGTGTCGGGTTCGGGATCGGCCGGGGCCGGGTCAGCCGGCTCGGGGGCGGAGGTGCCGATATCGGCGCTGGCCAGTTCGGCGGGTTCGTCCGGTTGGTCTGCCGTCGCGTCCTGTTCCTGAAATTCTTCCGCGCCGGTGGCGGCGGTCACGTTTTCCGGGTCGGAGGTGTCGGCCTCGGCGGGCGGGTCGGTTTCGGCGGTGATCGCCGGTTCGGCGGGAGCGGAGGTTTCCGGATCGGTATCGGTTGTTTCGGACGCGTCCACGCCGGTCGTGGCGGTGTCGGCCGGTTCCGGCTCCTCGGGTTCGGCGGTTTCCACGTCGAGAGCGGCGGTGTCGACCGGCTCGGACGTTTCGGTGGCGGGCTCGGCGGTCTCGGTTGCGCGGTCCTCCGTGCCGGGTGCCGGCTCGGCCCCGTTGGCCGAGGGGGTGCCATCGGCTTGTCGATCCGTGGCGGCCTGGTCCTGAGGCGCGGTATCGGAGCTGGCGATCTCGACCGGGGTGTCGGTTGAACCGGTGTCATCGCCGGGCGCGCTCGTGGAGGCGGAGGTGGCGGTGTCTGCCTGCCCGTCTGCCGCGGGCTGGTCCTGGGGAGCGGGTTCGGCGGTGCCGATTTCGACCGTGGCGTTGGTGGCGCCGTTGGTGCCGGAGGCGGTGCCGACCTGGTCGGTGGAGTCGATGCCCGCGATTTCCACCGGGCTCTCAGCGCCCGTCTCGCCCGTCGTACCAGTCGCCACGTCCGCCGTTCCGGAGGTGCCTTGCGTGGAGTCTTGGGTCGCGCCATTCGTGCCGGCCTCGGCCATGGCGATGGGGGGCGTGGGAGCGATGATGATCTCGTCGAGCGAGACGATATCCTCGCCCGTGTCGGGGGAGTGCATGGTGAGGGTCAGGATGCGGGGGTCATCGCTGCTGTCGACGTCGATGAATTCGACGAAATCACCATTGGCATCGGGGGTGACGGTGGTCAGCACCTCGTCATCGACAAGGATCGAGACATCCCAGCCGGCCTTGCCGGTGCCGGCGACGAGCATCTGGCCGTCTGGGGTGAGGCGGAAGAGGCTGATAGCGGGGGCGTCGGGCTTGTCCTCGGCCTCGGCGGTGCCGGCGGTGTCGCCGGTTTGGTCGGCCGGGTCGGTCGCCGCGGTGCCCTCGGGCTGAGAGGCGGGCTCGGTGTCGGGGTTGGGCGCGTCGCCGGTGGTGGCGGTGGCCAGCGGTTCGGGGCTGTCGGTTTCGGGTTGGTCGGATGCGCCCGCGTCGGTGGCCGGAAGGTCCTCGGGTGCGGTTTCGGTGTCCGGCGCCGCCTGCCCTTCGGTCTGGACCATCGCGGTCGGTTCCGCCTCGGGGCGTTCGGGTGCCGGGTTGAAGACACCCGCCACGTAGAGCCCTACCACCACGAGGCCGGCAGCCACCGCCCCCACGATGACAACGGATTGACCGCCCCCCAGTCCAGCCATTTTGCTCATTCAAATCCTTCCGCCCCAGGCCATGCGCCGCATGGTTGCCGGAGAATATCAACACCGCTATCTAGGGTCAAAACAACCCTTTTGCAAATTCCGGTGATTTCATGGCAGTACGCTCGGTCTGTGTCTTTTGCGGCTCACGTTCGGGGGCGAAGCCCCGTTACGAGGCCGAGGCGACGGCGCTGGGGCGGTGGATCGCGGACGAGGGCTGGCGGCTGGTGTATGGCGCGGGCGATGTGGGCCTGATGGGCGCGGTGGCCCGGTCGGCGCAGGCCGCAGGCGGCGAAACCTTCGGGGTGATCCCCGAGCACCTTGTGCGCTGGGAGGTCGGGAAGACCGACCTGACCCGCTATGTCGTGACCGAGACGATGCACGAGCGCAAGAAGGTGATGTTCATGAATTGCGACGCCATCGTGGTGCTGCCGGGCGGTGCGGGGTCGCTGGACGAGTTCTTCGAGGTGCTGACATGGCGGCAGCTGGGCCTGCATGAGAAGCCCGTGGTGCTTCTCAATACCGACGGGTACTGGACCCCGCTGACCGCGCTGATCGACCACGTGATCGCCGAAGGGTTCGCCGACGAGACGATCCGCGGGTTCATCACCGTCTGCGACGACGTTCAGACGCTGGGCGGCACCCTGCGCGCGGCCCTGTCCTGACGCCACATGGCGGTGGTGTAGATCGCCAGCGCGGTCCAGATCAGCGCGAAGGCGATGGCGTGCCAGAGGCTGAAGAGTTCGCGGAATATGAGCGTGGCGATAAGGAACTGAAGGCTGGGATTGATATATTGCAGCACGCCCACGGTCGCGAGCGTCAGGCGGCGGGCGGCGTAGCTGAAGAGGATGAGCGGCAGGCCAGTGAGCGGGCCGGACAGCATCAGCAGAAGCGTAGTGGAGGTGTCGGCGGCGAAATGGCCGGTGCCGGCGCGGTGGGCCACCCAGAGAATTGCCAGCGCGATGGGCGCCAGGAGCAGCACCTCGGCGGTGACCGATACGACGGGGCCGATGCTGAGCCATTTCTTGGCGACGCCGTAAAGTGCGAAGGTGGTGGCGATGATGAGTGGAATCCATGGCGCGGCGCCGTAGCCCGCGGCCAGGACCACGACCGCCAGCCCCGCCAGCGCGACGGCGACCGACTGCGCCCGGCCCAACCGTTCGCGGAAGAAGATGGCGCCCATCAGGACGGAGGCCAGCGGAAAGGTGTAGTAGCCCAGCGAAGCCTCGATGGCGTGGCCGATCTGGATGGAGGTGATGAAGATCAGCCAGTTGCTGGAAATCATCAGCGCGGCGAAGGCGAGGATCGCGAGATCGCGCCGGTGCGAGATGGCCTGTCGCAGGACGCCGAGGCGGCCCTGAACGGTCAGGACGCCGGCGAAAAAGACGAGCGACCAGAGGCTTCTGTGGGCCAGAACCTCAAATGGCGGCACGTGGTCCAGCAGCTTGTAGTAGAGAGATGCGAGGCCCCAGATGGTACAGGCGGACACCATCGCCGCGATGCCCTTGCCGCTGTCTGTCATGTCGCCCCTCGCCTTGCCTGTCCGCGCCGCCTTGCTGACGCAGGACGGCGCGGAAGACAAGCCGGTTTAGGGGCGCGGTTCAGGCGGCCGGGTCGAGCTCGTCCTTCAGCAGCTTCTCGACCTTGTCGAGCGGGTGGTTGGTGAGGTCCTTCGGCATGTCGGCGACGACGCGCGAGGCCACTTCCTTGTGCATCTTGTCGCGCAGCTCACCCAGGACCCGCGGTGGGGCGATCAGGACGATCCGCTCGAAGGCGTTCTTGTGGGCGTACTTGTAGAGCATCTCGGCAAGTTCGTCGGCGAAACGGTCCTTGGCGAGCTGGTGCCAGTCGGCCTCCTGCATGGAGGAGAGCTGTTGAACGCCAGTGTCCTGCATCCGGCCGGGCTTGTCCGTGCCCTGGTCGGAATCGGAGGGGTTTTCCTGTTCCTCGATGCGGATGACGTTCAGGTCGGGGTCCTTCTCGTCAAGGTCGTTGCGCAGGAAGAGGGCCTTTTCGCCGTCGGCGATCAGTACCCAAGTGCCGTGGGTCAGCGTGCTCATGTCATTCGTCTCCTCTGTCCGATCCGTGGTCGCGTTCGTCGGCGCCGGTGACGCGGGTCGCACCGGCAGGCTTCTCCTTGGCGCGCTTTTCCTCGTCGCGGGTGCCGATCTTGCGGGTCAATGTGCCGCCCGCGCGGCCCTCCTGATCAGGCTTCTCGGTGGATTTGTCGACGAACTTGTCGCTGTCGCGGCTGCCGTCCTTCGATCTCTTGCGCTCAGCCATCTTGGCGCCTCCTTATCGTTGGTGGTCTGGATAGGAAACGCGCAGGGCGAGGCCCGGGTTCCGGGGGCGACGCGGGGGAAAAGGCGGCGTCAGCGCAGGGTGAGCGTGACCTGCCGCCGGCGGCCGAAGGCCGTGAGCCAGAATACGGCGCCGAAGACCGCGCCAAGGGCGAGCCCCACGAGCAGCCAGGGAAGCGGGTTGCCCACGGCCCAGAACACGAGGCCCGTGCCGGCGGCGCCCGATGCCAGGGCATCGCGGTAGGTTACGGTGCTGGACCGCCGTGCCAGGAAAAACCAGAGGAGGAGGACGAGCACGGTCACCGGCAAGGCCAGGATCGCGCCGAAGATGGCAGAGAACCAGAGGTCGTTCCATGGATCGAGACGCCGGGCGGATCGTTGGGCGTCAGACAATAGCTGTCCGCCCCAGTTGAACAAGACGCCGACTGCGTAGGCGGCAAGGCAGCCCTTGAGGACCGGGACGATTTGCATGTGCTGCCCTTTCGGTGGCCTTCTGGTCGGGCAGGCATTGGCGCCTGTACAGTCTCTGGAATAGATCATCCTTGGCCGTCCTGTCACCGGTGGCGCCGGCAGATACGCGCCCGCTCGACGCAAAAAGGCCCCGCCGTATGGCGGGGCCTTTCGCTGGAATGGCAGGGTCCTGGCTTACATGCGGCCGGCGACGTTTTCCCAGTTCACCAGGTTGTCGAGGAAGTTCTGCAGGTAGGCCGGGCGCTTGTTGCGGAAGTCGATGTAGTAGGAATGCTCCCACACGTCGCAGCCCAGAAGCGCTGTCTGGTTGAAGCAGAGCGGGTTGACGCCGTTCTCGGTCTTGGTGACCTTGAGGCTGCCGTCGGTGTCCTTGACCAGCCAGGCCCAGCCCGAGCCAAACTGACCGGCGCCGGCGGCGGCGAATTCTTCCTTGAACTTGTCGACCGAGCCGAAAGACTCTTTCAGCGCGTTCTCGAGCTCGCCCGGCATGCCGGTACCGCCCGGCGCCATCATTTCCCAGAACTGGTTGTGGTTCCAGTATTGCGAGGCGTTGTTGAAGATCCCCGACTGTGCGACGGCGTTCGGGTCGTAGGTGCCCTTGATGATCTCTTCGGCGGATTTGCCTTCCCACTCGGTCCCGGAAATGGCCTTGTTGCCGTTGTCGACATACGCCTTGTGGTGAATGTCGTGGTGATACTCCAGCGTTTCCTTGGACATGCCGCTGTCGGCCAGCGCGTCGTGTGCGTAAGGAAGATCGGGAAGTTCAAAAGCCATATCGGACCTCTCGTGCGTTATTGCGTTAAACCTGTGGCAATACATGTGATCGGGGGGGCAGTGACGTCAAGGCGTAACTTGCGAAAACGGCGGAGGGCGGCCGCCGATGGCGCCGCCCCCCTTGTTTCATTGCGCGATGCCCGCCTTGGGGCGGATCAGGCGAAGTAGCCGACCTCGCCGCCCGGTTCGGCCGCGTCGCAGAGAAGGCCGTAGACGTATTCGGCGACCGAGCGGAAGCAGACGATGCGGATGGTTCCCGCGTCGGTCATCCAGACGGCCGCGGCGACCTGAGCCATGCGGGTGCGGCGGATCGCGCCCGGCTCGAAGGCGCCCAGGGACATGTCGACCGGGCAGAGCTTGGCGATCACCTCGCGCACCCCTGCCCCGCTGATCTCGAACATGGCGCGGGCGTCGGAGACGTTGACGGCCAGGTAGTGCTCGCCCTTGAGCGCGGTGTCGATTTTCGAGAGCGCGTCGGTGGCGCTGGCGTAGGGGACCATGACGAGCAGCTCGTCGGGCGACATCCAGGCGGCCCCACTGTCGCCGGAGGCGGTGATTTCGCGCTGGCCGGGCATGGCGGCGCCGGTGGCGTCTTTCACTGCCTTGGTCACCTTGGTCGAGCCGAGATCGCCGCGCAGGGTGATCATGCCCTGAAGCCCTGAGTCGCGGACGGAGACCGTGCCGTCGAAGGATGCGCCCTTGAGCGCGCTGACTGCGTCAGACATTCTGCTTCTCCCCGTCCTTGTCGTAGAAGATGGGATCGACGATTTTCGCCTTCATGACGGTGCCGTCGAGTTTCGGGAACTCGATCACCTCGCCCATTCGGTCGGGACCGTCGAGCACGAGGCCCATGGCGATGCCGCGACCCAGCGTGGGCGAATGGTAGGTCGAGGTGACGCGCCCTTGGGTCTTGCGCTGGCCGTTGGCGTTGGTGCCCTCAAGCGTGGCGTAGGCCCCGTCGGGCAGGACGCCGCCATCGGTGGTTTCCAAGCCCACGAGCTTCCAGCGCTTGGGGTCGGCCATGTGCTTGCGTTCCTGGGCACGCTTGCCGAGGTAGTCCTCTTTCTTCTTCGAGATCGCCCAGTCGAGGCCGAGATCCTGCGGGATCACGGTGCCGTCGGTCTCGTCGCCGATCATGATGAAGCCCTTCTCGGCGCGCATGACGTGCATCGCCTCGGTGCCGTAGGGCATGACGCCGAACTCGGCGCCCGCCTCCATCAGCGCGTCCCAGATGGCGCGACCGTGCGAGGCCGGGATCGCCAGCTCGAAGGAGAGCTCGCCCGCGAAGGAGATGCGGTAGCAGCGCACCGGCACGCCCGCGACGGTGATGTCCTTCCAGCCCATGAAGGTCAGGGCCTCGGCGCTGACGTCATCCTGGGTCAGCTTTTCCAGCACCTTGCGGGAGTTGGGGCCGGCCACGCCGATCTGGGCGTATTGTTCGGTCACGTTGGCGACGTAGACCTTCCAGTCCCACCATTCGGTCTGGAGCCATTCTTCCATGTGGCCATGGATGGATTCAGCCCCGCCGGTGGTGGTGTGGCAGAGGAAGGTGTCCTCGTCGATCCGGGCGACGACGCCGTCATCCATCAGGAAGCCGTTCTCGTTGCACATCAGGCCGTAGCGGCAGCGGCCCGGTTTCAGCGTGCTCATCATGTTGGTGTAGAGCATGTCGAGGAATCGGCCGGCATCGGGCCCCTTGACGATCAGCTTGCCGAGCGTCGAGGCGTCGAGCAGGCCGAGGCTGTCGCGGACCTGTTTGATCTCGCGGTTGACGGCATCATGCCGGGTTTCGCCCGGTTTGGGGTAGCTGTAGGCGCGGCGCCACTGGCCCACAGGTTCAAAATCGGCGTGATTGTCGGCGTGCCATTCGTAGATCGGCGTCTTGCGAAGGGGCTGGAACAGCGGGCCCTTCGCTTCGCCCGCGATGGCCGACATGGAGATCGGTGTATAGGGCGGGCGGAAGGTGGTGGTGCCGGTCTGCGGGATCGGCTGGCCGAGGGAGTCGGACAGGATGGCGAGACCGTTGATGTTGCTCAGTTTCCCCTGGTCGGTGGCCATGCCGAGCGTGGTGTAGCGCTTGGCATGTTCAACGGATTCGAAACCCTCGCGGGCGGCGAGCTGGATGTCGGAGACCTTCACGTCGTTCTGGTAGTCGAGCCAGGATTTCATGCGGAGCTGGATCTTGGCCCCCTGCGGCATGAGCCAGACCGGCTGAAGCGGGGCCTCGCCGATAGTGGCGGCTTTCGGCGCGTCGGTCTGCTTGGGCGTATGGCCGAGGGCCTTGGCCGCGGCCTTGCCGGCTGCATGGGCGTCGGTGAGGACACCAGCGAGAGACAGCTCGCCATTGGCGGCGCCGGCGGCGATCACGAAGGGTTCCCCGGCGTCACCGGTCGGGGCCTTATCCACATCCGGGCGGAAGCAGGCCTGCGCCTCGTCCCAGAGCAGCTTGCCGCCGCAATGGGACCACAGGTGCACCACGGGCGACCAGCCGCCAGACATGGCGACGGCGTCGCACTTGATCTCTTCCAGGACGGCGCCTTCACCGGCCTGAGCACAGATCTCGACGGCTTCGACCCGCTTGCCGCCCTTGACCTTGGCGATGGCCTTGCCGTTCTCGACGCGGATGCCCATGGTGCGGGCCTTCTGGGCGAGCGCGCTGCCGCCCTCGGGGCGGGCGTCGAGGATGACGGGCACGTCGAGGCCGAGGTTTTTAAGGGTGATCGCGGTGCGGTAGGCGTCGTCGTTGTTGGTGACGACCACGGTACGGTCGCCGACGGAGACGCCGTAATCGACCGCGTAGTCGCGCACCGCCGAGGCCAGCATGACGCCGGGGATGTCGTTGCCAGCGAAGCTGAGCGGGCGCTCGAGGGCGCCGGTTGCAGTGATGATCTGACCCGCGCGGATGCGCCAGAGGCGGTGGCGGGGGCCTTTCGCATCTGGCTGGTGGTCGGTGACACGCTCGTAGCCCAACAGGTAGCCGTGGTCGTAGACCCCTGCCCCCATCATCCGGGTGCGCAGGGTGACGTTTTCCATAGCCTCAAGCGCCGCCACGGTTTCGTCCACGAACTTATCCACAGGCTGGCCGTCGACCTCGCCGCCATCGACCGGAGAGCGGCCGCCCCAATGGGCGGTCTGTTCCATGACGAGCACGCGGGCGCCGGCCTCGGCCGCGGCTTTCGCCGCCTGCAGGCCCGCCACGCCGCCGCCGATCACGGCGACGTCGACGAAGGCGTAGAAATGCTCATAAGTGTCGTTGTCGCCGCCCTTGGGCGCGCGGCCCAGGCCCGCCGACTGGCGGATGAACGGTTCGTAGACATGTTTCCAGAGCGGGCGGGGATGCATGAACATCTTGTAGTAGAAGCCCGCCGGCAGGAAGCGCGAGAAGAGCTTGGAGTTGATCTCGCCCACGTCGAACTCGAGGCTGGGCCAGTGGTTCTGGCTTTCGACGGTGAGGCCGTCGAACAGCTCGGTCGTGGAGGCGCGCTGGTTGGGCTCGAAATCGGCGCCTTTGCCCATGTTGAAGAGCGCGTTGGGCTCTTCCACGCCGGAGGCGACGATGCCGCGCGGACGGTGGTACTTGAAGGACCGCCCGACCAGCATCTGGTCATTGGCCAGCAGGGCCGAGGCGAGCGTGTCGCCCGCGACGCCGCGCAGCCGCTTGCCGTTGAAGGTGAAGTTCAGCGGTTGGCTCTTGTCCAGAAGCCGCCCGCCGGTGGCAAGGCGCGTGCTCATGCGAATTCTCTCCAGCTCCAGCCCGGCTTTTTGGCCGAGATCCTGTCCTTGATGTCCTGCGGGGGCTCGGTGGTCTGGGCGGGATAGGTGCCGTAGACCTCGAGCGTGACGGTGTCGCGGGCGGCGTGGAACCACTTGCCGCAGCCATGGGCGTGGCGCCAGCGTTCGAAATGGACCCCCTTGGGGTTCACCTTTTCGAAGAGATAGCCGTGGAACTCGTCATCCGACGAGCCCGGACCGAAGCGCTTCAGGTGCGCCTCGCCGCCGCCGGCGAACTCGGTCTCCTCGCCTTTGACGCCGCAATAGGGGCATTCAAGGATCAGCATGCGCGTCTCCACCGTTCTTGAGTTGGGTTGTGGGGGATGGGATGTGCGTGGCGCACGGAAAGGGCGGGCGCCGGAAGGCACCCGCCCTGGAATTCGGTCGTCAGGTCGTCAGTCGGCTGTTGTTGTGCCGGTGCCGGTCGCGCCGTCAGCGGCAGCGGGTGCGCTGGCCTCGCCTTCGGTGTCCGCGGGGGCGTAGCTGAACGCGCTGAAGAGCACGAGCGCGCCGAGTATCGCGAGTACGACCACGAGCACGGTGAGCCGCCCGCCGCCCGAGCCGACATCATTGCCGCTGCGGGTGAAGTCGGGCATGTTGCTCGATCTTTGCCATTCGTAGGACATGGGCATTCCTCCTGTTTCGGTGACAGGGAGGTTGCCCGCATGAGCAGGGCGGCGGAAGGATGAGCGGAAATCCCCGGCCGATCCGTGCGAAGGACCGCGTACGGGCCGGGAGTCTGTAGGCCGGTTTCCGCTGTTGCAGGGGCCCGGCCGCTCAGGGCGAAGCCACGCCCGAAAGGACGCGGCTTCGTTGTCTCGAGACGGGTCGGGCCGTTAGTTGGCGGCGTCGTCCGCAGCTTCGTCGGCAGCGCCGGCGGCATCGTCTGCCGTTTCTTCGGCGGCGCCGGCCGTAGTCTCGGCGGCGTCTTCCACCGCGCCGGCCGCGTCGTCGACCGCGCCTGCGGCGTCATCGACAGCGCCTTCGCTGCTTTCGACGTTGACGTCGACGTCACCGCCGGTCGTGCTGGTTTCGAAACCTCCGTAGATGGCCCAGAACAGGACGCCCACCGCAACGATGAGGCCGCCCACGAGCAGGGCGATGCCGGCTCCGCCGCCTCGCCGCTCTTCGGTGCGCTCGATATAGGTGTGGTCGCGTTCGTGGTTGGTGTCGCGGGTATGATCGGTCTGGTTTGACATGGGTCGATTCCTTTCGGACATGTTTCTCCCAGATCAACGAGGCCAAGGCGGTCGCGGTTCCCGTTCTGCCGCGCAAGTGACGCGTATGGGCCATTTTCCGCCCGCTCGACCCTGGCCATGGCAAAGGCGGGCACCCACTGGCGCCCGCCTGCGTGACCGGAAAGGTCGCGTGCGTTACTGGCCGTCGGCTTCCATGACGGATTGCGGAACGGCGCCGCCATCTTCACCGTCGGCCGGTGCGCTGACGGCAGGCTCGGTGCCGCTGCCGGTCTGCTCATCCGGGCCGAAGCCGGTGAGGATGGTGAGGAACAGGGCACCGCCGGCGATAAGGACGACGAGGGCCCAGATTTGCCAACCGCTGCCACGGCCTTCTTCGAGCTGGTACCGGGGCATGCGCTGGTAGCGCTGGATGTTCGGGTCGTAGTCGAGTTCACTAGGCATGGGACGATCTCCTCTCCTTGGTGAGATAGAGATAGGAGCGCCGGACATGCATGGGGAGGATGGACCGGCCTGCCCTGCAGGGACGGGCCATTTGGTGCCATTTCAGGGGTTTGGCATGGGCCGGTTCCCGCCAGATTCCGTGCCTGCCGGTCGCTTACAGGCGATTTTCGCACAGAGAGTACGAAAATCGGCGCCATCTGTGCGTCAAATGCCGGGGCGGCCTTCAAGGGCAGGCTGACGGTCCGGGCGTGCATCAGTGCGCGACCCCGGCCGCGACGGATTCGTCGATGAAGCGGCCTTCGCGGAACCGGTCGAGCGAGAACTCGTCGGTCAGCGGCGAGTAGCCCGTCGCCATCAGCTCGGCGAAGCCCCAGCCCGAACCGGGGGTGGCCTTGAAGCCGCCGGTGCCCCAGCCGCAGTTGATGAAGCAGTTTTCCAGCGGGGTTTTCGACAGGATGGGCGAGCGGTCGCCGGTCATGTCGACGATGCCGCCCCATTGCCGCAGCATCTTGAGCCGCTGGATCATCGGGAAGGTTTCGCAAAGCGCGCGCACGGTTTCCTCGACATGGTGGAAGCTGCCGCGCTGGGTGTAGTTGTTGTAATTGTCGGCGCCGCCGCCGATCACCATCTCGCCCTTGTCCGACTGGCTCATGTAGCCGTGGACGGTGTTGGCCATGACGACCACGTCCATGCAGGGCTTGATGGGTTCGGAGACGAGCGCCTGAAGTGCCACCGACTCGATCGGCAGACGGAAGCCCGCCATGTCGGCGAGGTGGCCGGAATGGCCGGCCACGACGATGCCCAGCTTGTCGCAGTCGATATCGCCGCGGTTGGTGCTGACGCCCTTCACCTTGCCGTTTTCGGAACGGATGCCGGTGACTTCGCATTTCTGGATGACGTCCATGCCCATGGCCGAGCAGGCCCGGGCGAAGCCCCAGGCCACGGCGTCGTGCCGGGCGGTGCCGCCGCGCGCCTGCCAGAGACCGCCGAGAACGGGGTAGCGCGGGCCTTCGAGGTTGATGATCGGCACGATTTCCCGGACGCGCTGGGGCGTGATGAACTCGGTCTGGACGCCCTGCAGCGCGTTGGCCTGGGCGGTGCGCTTGTAGCCGCGGACCTCGTGCTCGGTCTGGGCGAGCATGATCACGCCGCGGGGGCTGAACATGACGTTGTAGTTCAGGTCCTGGCTGAGGGTTTCGTAGAGGCTGCGGGATTTCTCGTACATGGCGGCCGAGGAATCCTGCAGGTAGTTGGAGCGGATGATGGTGGTGTTGCGGCCGGTGTTGCCGCCGCCCAGCCAGCCCTTTTCGAGGATGGCGACGTTCTTGATGCCGTGGTTCTTGCCAAGGTAATAAGCGGTGGCGAGGCCGTGGCCACCGGCGCCGATGATGATGGCGTCGTACCGCTTGCGCGGCTCGGGCGAGTGCCAGGCCTTCTCCCACCCCGTGTGATGCCGGAGGGCTTCTTTGGCGATGGCGAAGGCGGAATATCGTTTCATGCGCGCTCTCAGATCAGATGGATTCGCAGCCGGTCTGCATGGAGGTGGTAATGCGATATCTCCGGCGCAGGCAGGATATCCGGCGCGGCATAAGATATGCGATTCGCGACATGGGTTGATTGCGGGCTCGGGTCGCGAGGATTGACAGACCGGCGGGCCATAGTCATACTTGGTCATACCTCGAAGATCGGAGACCGGTGCATGACCGTGAAGACCACCATCAGCCTGACCGACCGCCATCACGCCTATGCCAGGCGGTTGGCCGAGGAGGGCCGGCACGGGTCGCTCAGCAGCGTGGTGGCGGCCGGGTTGGAACAGATGATCCAGGATGAAGCTGAACGCGACGCGGCCCTTTCGGCGATGGAACAGGCGATCCGCGACCGGATGACCGCGCCGGACGAGGAATGGCGCGAAGGCGTGGACGACCTGTTCGAAGGGGCGCGGACCAAGCTGGCCGGGCGGTAACGGGGCGTGGGCCGGTACAGGCTGCTTCGGCATCCGCAGGTTGCGACCGATCTGGATGATATCCTCACGCTGATTGCCGAGTATTCCGTGAAGGACACTGCCCTGCGCATTCTTGGCGAGATCGAGACGGCCGTGCGTGGGTTGGCCGACCTGCCGCATGTGGGCACGGTGCGTGACGATATTCACCCCGGTCTCAGGGCCATTCCCGTGGCGCGCAAGGGTGTGATCTGTTTCGCCGTGGATGATGAGAGGCAGGAGGTCCGCATCGTCGCGATCGGCTATGCCGGGCGGGAATGGGCGCGGATGGTGCGGGGGCGCGGGCGCTGACCTGCGACCATCTGCACCTGCTTGCCTCTTTTGCTTGGGCGCCGGCCCGGCTACATGGGGGCAAGTTACGGAGGCCCCATGCTCTTCTGGATCATCGTCAGTGCCATCGCCCTTTCCTGTGGCGCGATCCTCGGGGTCGCGGTGCTCAGGGGGCGTGCCGGGGAGGAGCCGCCCGCGGCCTATGACCTGCGGGTCTATCGCGACCAGCTCAAGGAGGTCGATCGCGACCTCGCGCGCGGAGTGATCAACGCGGAGGATGCCGAGCGCCTGCGGGTCGAGGTGTCGCGCCGGATCCTGGCGGCCGATGCCAAGCTGCGAGATGGCGGCGAGAGCGGCGGGCAACCGAGGCTGGCGGGCTGGGCGATGACCGTGCTGGCGGTGATCGGACTGGGCGGCGGGGCGATGCTGCTCTATTCGGAACTGGGGGCGCCGGGCTATACGGATGTGCCGCTGAAGGGCCGGATCGCCGCGTCGGACGCGGCGCGGGCCAACCGGCAGACGCAGGCTGAGGCCGAGGCGCAGGTGCCCGAGGCGGAGGTGCCGTCGAACGCGTCCGAGGAGTTCCTGGCGCTGATGGAGAAGCTGCGGGAAACCGTCGAACAACGGCCCGACGATCAGCGCGGGCTGCAGCTTCTGGTGCGCAACGAGGCGGCGCTTGGTGATCTGAAGGCGGCCTATGCGGCGCAGCGGCAGCTGATCGAGGTGAAGGGCGATGCGGCCACTGCGGCGCATTACGCGCTGCTGACCGACCTGATGGTGTCGGCCGCGGGCGGCTATATCTCTCGGGAGGCGGAGGAAGCGATCCGCGCCGCGCTGGAGCTCGAGCCGCGGGAGCCGCGGGCGCGGTATTACCTCGGGCTTTACTACATGCAGGTCGACCGGCCCGACGCGGCCTTCCGCACGTGGCGGACGCTGCTGGAGGAAAGCCGGCCCGGGGCGCCCTGGGTGCCGCTGATCCGCAGCCGGATCGAGGAGGTGGCATGGCGTGCGGGCGTCGAATACCAACTGCCCGAGATGGAAGAGGCCCCCGGCCCCAGCGCCGAAGACGTGGAGGCCGCGGGCGAGATGAGCGATGCCGAACGCGGAGAGATGATCCGGGGCATGGTCACCCGCCTGTCGGAGCGGCTGGCCAGCGAAGGCGGCACGGCCGAGGAATGGGCCCGGTTGATCGGCGCGCATGGCGTGCTGGGCGAGACGGAGCAGGCCCGGGCGATCTGGCAGGAGGCGCAGCAGGTGTTCGAGGGGCGCGAGGCGGAGTTGGAGATCCTGCGCGGCGCCGCGCGTGAGGCGGGAGTGATGGAATGATCTGCGAGACGATCGAGGACTTCGCCGCCGCCCTGCCCCCGATGCGGCCGATCCTTGGGCTGGACCTGGGCGAAAAGACCATCGGCGTGGCGGCGTCGGACGGCATTCTGTCCTCGGCCAACGCGGTGGAGACGATCAAGCGGAAGAAGTTCGGGCTGGATGCCGCGCGGCTTCTGGAGATTGCCGGGGGGCGTGAGGCCGGCGGGATCATCCTCGGCCTGCCGCGCAACATGGACGGCTCGGAAGGGCCGCGCTGCCAGTCGACCCGGGCCTTTGCCCGCAACCTCGAGCGACTCACCGAGCTGCCGATCGGCTACTGGGACGAGCGCCTGTCGACGGTTGCGGCAGAAAGGGCACTGATCGAGGCAGATTTGACACGAAAACGTCGGAAAGAGGTTATCGACGCGGTCGCCGCCTCATATATCCTGCAGGGAGCACTGGACCGGCTGAGGCATGTGAGGGCAGGCAATTGAACGATAACGCTCCAGTCTGGACGCGCGACGAGATCGAGAGTCCCTGTGTCAGGGTCTGCGTGGTGCATCCCGAGGCGCGGATCTGCACCGGCTGTTTCCGCACGGTGGACGAGATCGCCCGCTGGTCGAAGATGACCCCCGAGGAACGGCGCGAGATCATGGCCGCCCTGCCCGACCGCGCGCCGATGCTGCGCAAGCGGCGCGGCGGGCGGGCGGCGCGGCTGTCCCGGGGCTGAGTTTGTCCTGAAACGTGGCTGGGGGCGCTGCCCCCGACGTTGAAATCCTTGCGGCTTTCAACGCCTCCCCCGGAGTATTTCCGGAACGGTGAAGGGTTGGGCTGCTGCTTCTTCTGGCCGGAAGCGCCCCCTTTAGTTCAGGGCAGATCGAGCCAGACGCGGGTGCCGTCGGGAAGCTCGGGGCGGAAATAGGCGATCATCCGGCCGTCGGGCGGGGCGGTGGCGCCGTCCTGCCAGGGCGCGACGCCGTGCAGGGCGAGGCGGTGGACGAGATAGGCCTCGCCCGGCTTGGCCGGCAGCGTGATACGGCGGCAGGTGTCGAAGACCTCGCGGCGGGTGGCCTTGTAGATATCGGTCAGGTCGGTGTCGGCCCAATCGGTTTCGGGGATGTCCTTCAGCGCTTTGAAGGCCGCGCGCATGACGTGGTGGCTGCCTTCCCAGACGGTCATCGGGGCGGCGCCGGCGCTGCATTCGGTCAGCGGCAGGCCGAGGATATAGGCGTGGCGCTCCTTGAGCATGCGGCGGCGGTCGGGCCCGATGGCGTGGAAGCCGTCGACATGGGCCGCGTCGCGGTTGAGGCGGTAGCGGAAGGCGGCGTCGCTTTCGCCTTCGCGCGGGCGGGGGTAGCCGGGGTAGACCACCGAGACCTGCGCGCGGTGGAGCGGCAGGGTGCCGTAGAGGGTTCTGGCCGCGTCGTAGGCCTCGCCCGTGAGCGGCCCGCCGCCCGCATCGCCCGCGGTATCGTTGGGCAGGGCATCGACGCCCACGAACCAGGTGCCTTCGCAGGTGAGCCATTTCGCCCGCAGGCCAGGGTCTTTCACCTGTTCCCTCGCAACCTGAAGGGCCCAGGCGGCCCAGTCTCGCACCGCCGGCTCGGCGGGGAACTTGATCCAGCCCTTGTCGAGGAGCTGGTCTACCATCCGAGCGACTTGCGCAACATGTTGACCGCCACCAGCAGCAGGAAGACCGCGAAGACGCGTTTGAGCGGCTTGGGGTCCATCGCGTGGGCGAGTTTCACGCCCCAGGGCGCGGTGATCAGCGTCATGGCGATGACCACGACGAAGGCCACGAGGTTGACCGCGCCGAAGGTGAGCGGCGGGCGGTTCTCGGGCGCGATGGTGAGGAACAGGAAGCCGATGACCGAGGGCACCGCGATGGTCACGCCGAAGCCCGCCGCGGTGGCCACGGCGCGGTGGATGGGCACGCCGTAGAGGCTCATCAACGGCACGCCGAAGCTGCCGCCGCCGATGCCCATCAGCACCGACAGGAAGCCCAGGATCGGCGAGAGCAGCCCGCGGGTGACGCCACGGGGCATGGCCGGGCCCAGCCGCCAGTCCGACCGGCCGAGGCCGAGGTAGAGCCCGATGACGATGCCGAGCACGCCGAAGACGCCTTGCAGCACGGTCGAGCGCAGGGAGGCGGCCACCATGACCCCGGCAATGGCGCCGACAACGATGCCGGGCATCCATGTCTTGAGGATATGCCAGTCGACCGCGCCCTTCTTGTTGTGGCTGAGGGCCGAGCGGATCGAGGTGACGATGATCGTCGCCAGCGAGGTGGCGAGGCAGATCTGCATGAGCTGCGGGCCGTCATAGCCAAGCGTTTGGAATGCATAGAAAAAAGCGGGCACCAGCACGATGCCGCCGCCCACGCCCAGCAGGCCGGCAAGGACGCCGGCGACGCCGCCGATCACCAGCAAAAGCGCCAGCATCTGGAGGAGCAGCATGGTGTCGGGCATGGGGGATATCCTTGATATTGGCGCCGGATCGCGGGCGCCATGTTGAGCGGAAATCCGCACCGGCAGCAAGCGGGAATCCCGGCATTGCCTTTTTCGAAACCGGCTTCTAGGTTTCCGGCGCGCGATGGGCGGCCGGGTATCGGGCCGCGTTTGTGAAAGGACATCCCATGTTACGAACCGGGTTGGTGCTCGGCCTGCTGGCGCTGGTCGGGCCTGCGGCGATCGATATGTATCTTCCGGCGATGCCGCGGATCGCGGCGGAGTTCGGCACGTCCGAGACGGCGGTGCAGATGACGCTGACGGGGTATTTCATCGCCTTCGGCGTGGCGCAGCTTGTTTACGGGCCGCTGGCCGATCAGGCCGGGCGGCGGCTGCCGATCTTTCTGGGGCTGGGGATATTCGTGGTCGGCGCGCTCGGCTCGGCGCTGGCCGGGTCGGCCGAGGCGCTGGTGGCGTGGCGGGCCGTGCAGGGCCTGGGCGGCGCCGCGCTGATG
The DNA here is from genome assembly GCF_040223625.1 of Roseovarius sp. Classification (GTDB taxonomy): domain Bacteria; phylum Pseudomonadota; class Alphaproteobacteria; order Rhodobacterales; family Rhodobacteraceae; genus Roseovarius. The sequence continues at coordinate 108,172 of NZ_JAVKFX010000003.1, forward strand.
GTGGTGCCGCGGGCGATCATCCGCGACCAGTATACCGGGGTCGAGGCGACGAAGCTGATGGCGATGATCATGCTGGTGATCGCCATCTCGCCGATGCTGGCGCCGCTGGCGGGCAGCGGGATCATGGCGCTTTCCGGCTGGCGGGCGGTGTTCTTCGTGCTGGCGGGGCTGGGTGTTCTGTCGGCGGTGCTGACGCTGCTGGCGCAGCCCGAGACGCTGCCGAAAGAGCAGCGGGTGAGGATCTCGGTGCGTTCGATGCTGCGGGGCAGCCGGGTTCTGCTGTTTGATCCGGGCTTCATGGGCGTGACGCTGATCGGCGGGTTCGGGATGGCGAGTTTCTTCGTGTTCCTCGCCTCGGCGCCGTTCGTCTATGTCGAGCAGTTCGGGCTGTCGCCGACCGGGTTTTCGGTGGCCTTCGCGCTCAATGCGATCGGGTTCTTCACGGCGTCGCAGATGGCATCGTGGCTGGGCGCGAAGATGGGGATGCGTCGGCTGATCCGGCGGGGCGTGACGGGGTTTACCCTGTTCACGCTGGCGCTGGTGGGCGTGGCGGCGACGGTTGGGCCGACGCTGCCGCTGGTGGTGGCGGGGCTGTTCTGTGCCAATGCCTGTCTGGGCGTGGTGATCCCCACCTCGATGGTGCTGGCGCTGGACGATCACGGCGATATCGCGGGGCTTGCCTCGTCACTGGGCGGCACGCTGCAGATGCTGGCGGGCGGGCTGATGATCGTGGCGGCGGGGCCGTTTTTCGACGGTACGGCGCTGCCGATGCTGGCGGCAATTGCGCTTTGCGGAGTGATCGCGACGGGTCTGACCGTGATGATGCTGCCGCGGGAGCAATACGCCTGAGGGCGCCCTACCCCGCCACCGGTGCGCCGGTGACCTGTGCGAGCGCCTCCTCGACGAGGGCGTAGTCGGCGCCCGGCCGGGTGGCGCCTTCCGACAGGACCCGGCGCCACGCGCGGGCGCCGGGGCGTCCGGTGAAGAGGCCCAGCATGTGGCGGGTGATCTGGTGGAGTTTGCCGCCTTGGGCGAGGTGGTGGTCGATATAGGGCTGCATGGCACGGACCGCGTCTTCGGGCGTGCGGTCGGGGGTGTCTTCGCCGAAGATCAGCCGGTCGGCGGGCCCGAGGATATCGGCCGGGTTGTGGTAAGCGGCGCGGCCGAGCATGACGCCGTCCATCCCCGCATCGAGGAAGGCCTTTGCCTCGGCCAGGGTGGAGATGCCACCGTTGACGGAGAGGTGCAGCGCCGGGAAAAGGGCTTTCATCCGCTGGACGAGATCGTAGTCGAGCGGAGGGATGTCGCGGTTCTCCTTGGGCGAAAGGCCCTGAAGCCACGCCTTGCGGGCGTGGATCGTGAAGCGCGACACGCCGGAGGCGGCGACGCGGGAGAGGAAATCGGGGAGCACCTGTTCGGGGTCCTGGTCGTCGACGCCGATGCGGCACTTGACGGTGACCTCGACATCGGTGGCCGCGATCATGGCAGCGCAGCAATCGGCGACAAGCGCCGGCTCCTTCATCAGGACCGCGCCGAAGGTGCCGGATTGCACCCGGTCGGAGGGGCAGCCCACATTGAGGTTGATCTCGTCATAGCCGGCCTCGGCGCCCATGCGCGCCGCCTCGGCCAGTTCATCCGGGTCGGAGCCGCCGAGTTGAAGCGCGACCGGGTGTTCTTGGGGCGAAAAGTCGAGCAGGTGTACCGCCCCGCCGCGAACCAGCGCGGGGGCCGTCACCATTTCGGTATAGAGCAGCGCGCGCGCCGAGAGCAGCCGGTGCAGGTAGCGGCAATGCCGGTCGGTCCAGTCCATCATCGGGGCGACGGACAGGCGGGATGATGTCCAAACAACTGATTTCACGTCACTATTCATGTCTCGGCCATCAGCAACTCAAGGTCGAAAAACCATTCTTGCGGGTTATGCCGTATTCTGCCGGGTTTTGCGAACCGTGTTGCTACGACCTAGCAATTTACGGCGCAGATGCCACCCCAAGGACATGCCGCGGCTCCCGAACCACAGTCGAGGCCTTCGGGAGCCGCCTTCCGAGAGTCAGGAACCGCATGAAACGGAGTCGAAAATCAGGTTCCTTCAAGCCTAAGCTTCGGCGACAGGGCCGCGGGATCGAGCTTCAGATGCAGGATCGCCGGCAGCCCGCTGTTTCGCGCGGAGGTCAACGCAGGTCCGAACGCCTCCGTCGTGGTGACGGTGGCGCCGAACCCGCCATAAGATCGGGCGAACTCTGCAAAGTCGGGATTGCGCAACTGGGTGCCCGAGGGACGGCCCGGATAGTTTCGCTGCTGGTGCATGCGGATCGTGCCGTACATGCCATTGTCCGAGACGATGGCGATCACGTTTGCCCCCCGCTCACAGGCCACGCCAAATTCCTGAAGGACCATCTGAAAGCATCCATCCCCGGCAAGGCAGATCACGTCGCGATCCGGGCACTGCAGCTTCGCGGCAATCGCGGCAGGCAGGCCATAGCCCATCGAACCCGAGGTCGGTGCCAGCTGGGTACGCCAACTGCGATAACGGTAATAACGGTGCAGCCATGCCGAGTAGTTTCCGGCGCCGTTGGTGAGAATCGCGTCGTCGGGCAGAACCTCGTTGAGATGGGCGATGACCTGCTCCATCTTGAGCGCGCCGGGGGTCTCCTGCGGTTGCTGCCATGTCTCGTAGTCGGCGCGGGCCTGCGAAAGCCACGTCCCGCCGTCACGCCGCTTTGCCGCGCCGGCCAGTTGTCTGACCACGGGCCCCGGCTGACCGACGACGGCCAACTCGGGACGGTAGACACGCCCGATTTCCGAGGGGTCGGCATGGATATGGATCAGCGCCTGCGCGGCGACGGGCGGCGTCAGAAGCGTGTAGCCCGACGTGGTCATCTCGCCCAGACGGGCCCCGAGGGCAAGGACGACATCGGCGTCGCGAACCCGTTGGGCAAGGGCGGGATTTACCCCGATGCCAATGTCGCCGACATAGTTCGGATGGCGGTTGTCGAGAAAGTCCTGACAGCGGAAGGATGCGCCCACGGGAAGCCCCATGGTCTGCGCGAACTCACCGAGCGCCGTCGCCGCCCCGGCGGACCAGGTGGCACCGCCGACGATCACCATCGGGCGTTCGGCACTGGCCAGCCGGTCGATCACCGCGGCGATATCCGCCTCTGCCGCAGCGCCGGAGGGCAATGTGGCCGCGGGAACGGGCACGCCTTCGGCGAACCCTGACAGCATGTCCTCGGGCAGCGCCAGCACCACCGGCCCCGGGCGCCCGGTCTGCGCGACGTGGAACGCGTGGCTGACATATTCGGGAATGCGGTCGGCGCGGTCGATCTCGGCCACCCACTTGGCCAGCGGGCCGAACATGGCGCGGTAGTCGACCTCCTGAAAGGCTTCCCGGTCGCGCTGGTCGCTGGCCACCTGCCCCACGAAAAGCACCATCGGCGTGCTGTCCTGAAAGGCGACATGCACCCCCGCGCTGGCATTGGTGGCGCCGGGCCCGCGGGTGACGAAGGCGACGCCGGGCTTGCCGGTCAGCTTGCCGGTCGCCTCGGCCATCATCGCCGCGCCCCCTTCGTGCCGGGCGACGACGACGTCGATGTCGTTGTCGTGCAGCCCGTCCAGCGCCGCGAGAAAGCTCTCGCCGGGTATGCAGAACACACGCTCGACCCCCTGGGCCGCAAGGCATTCCACCAAAAGCGCACCGCCGTGCGGCGATGTCGGTGTCTCTTTCATCGTGTCAAATCCTCTCAGGCGAAATCGGCGCGCGCGGCCAGCCGGTCGGCCGCCCGTTCGAACCGGGTGCGGGTGGCGGTCCGGGCCGCCTCGACATCCTTTGCGTGCAGCGCATCGAGCACGGCCCGATGTTCTTCCATGATCGCGGGCCCGAATTCCGAGGCGGCTGCGTTCTTGAGAAAGGCCGAGCGCAGGTTGTTCTGGATGTTGGTTTCGATCATCGCCACGACCTCGGCGTAATAGGGATTGTTGGAGGCCTCGGTGATGTGGCGATAAAGCAGAAGCTCGGTATCGACCCGTTCTTCCAGCGCATCGACCGGGCCCCGCGCATCGGCCTCGGCCATCTGCCGGAAGAGCGCGTCGATCTGAACCATCTGCGCCTCGGTCCGGGTGCTGGCCGCCAGTGCCGAGGCGCCGGCCTGGACCCCGGTGCGCAATTGCAGCAACTGGACGATCTGCTTGCGCTTCTCGAAGCAGGCCGGGCTGATCCGGAAGGCCGAGCGTTGCGAGGCGTCGGTGACGAAGGCCCCTACCCCGCGACGCGAATCCACGAGCCCGTCATAGCGCAGCAGCGAGATCGCCTCGCGCACGACGGTGCGGGCCACGCCGAAGCGTTTTGCCAGTTCGGCCTCTGTCGGTAGCCGGTCACCGGGGGCAAGCTGGCCACCCTCGATGGCGGCGGTGATCGAAACGGCGACCTCGTCAGGCAACCGGCGTGGCCGGTCGATGCGATCAAAAAGCCCTTGGGAATCAGGCATGTTGCGAACCTCCATAGTCCGGCTGTGGCGGCGGCATCTTACCGCGCCCTTCGGACGGCTACAATTTTTTAATCAGAAAACAGGTTGTCAGACAACCTGTTTTAGTGCTTTGTAGCGAAGAAACTTGGAGGACAGGATGAGAATCGGATTGATCGGGCTGGGCGGCATGGGGCGCGGGCTGGCTAAGAACATGGCCGCGAAGGGCATCGACCTGACGGTGACGGATCTTGATGCCGGGAAAGTGGATCTGGCGGTCAGCCAGGGCGCGACCGCGGGCACAAGCGCGGTTCAGATGGCCCGGGACTGCCAGGTGCTGATGGTCTGCATCACCACCGCCGAGGCGGTTCAGGCCCTGATGCTCGGCCCCGAGGGCGCACTGGCCGCGATGTCGCCCGGCGACATCCTCGTCGATCACACCACCGTCTCGGCCGAACATGTCGACGTGATGCGTGCCGCCTGCGATGCGGTCGGCGTGCAGTATTGCGAGGCGCCGATGACGCGCACCCCGGCCCATGCCGACCGGGGCGAGGTCAACATCCTCTTCGGCGGCGAAGAAGAATTGATGGAGCGTCTCCGCCCGGTCTTCGAGACCTATGCCGAGAACATCTTTCACGTCGGCCCCGCCGGCCACGCCATCCGGCTGAAGCTGATCCACAACTACATCGCCTTCGCCAACGTGGCCTCGTTCTGCGAGGGCTTCGCGCTCGCCGCGAAGGAGGGGCTGGACATGACCAAGGTGATCGGAATCATCTCGGCCGCCGGCGGCAAGTCGGGGATGATGGATCTCTATGGCGAGATGACCCTGCTGCGGGATTTCACGCCGCACATGTCGCTGTCGAACGCGCAGAAGGACGTGCGCTATTACGCCGAGTGGCTGGAACAGGCCGGCCTGCCCGGCTTCATGGCGCAATCGGTGCATCAGACCTACGCGCTGGCCTCGATCATGGGGCACGGCGACGAAGGCTGCACCGCGGTGATCAAGGCCTACGAGGAACTGACCGGCGTCGAGGCAAAACTGCCCGACCCCGTCTGAACGACCGTCACGGCGCCCGGGAAAGGGCGCCGGACAACGCCACATCAAAGGGAGGAAAACAAATGATGTACAAGACCTTGCTCGTATCCGCCGCCACGGCGGCGCTTGTCGCGGGAGGCGCCATGGCGCAGGACGTGACGCTTCGGCTGGCGCATTTCGCCGCCGAGACGCATCCCGGCCATACTGCCGCAAAGGCCTTTGCCGACGCGGTGGCAGACCGCACCGACGGCGCCGTCGAGGTCGAGCTTTACCCGGCCAACCAGCTCGGCAGCCCGCCGGAGCAGCTGGAACAGACGATCCTCGGGGCGATCGAGATGAACCTGCCCACGCAGGGCGGGCTCGACAAGTACGAGAAAGCGTTCGGCACCGTGATGACGCCCTTTGCCTTCAACAGCTACGAGCACGCGCACGAGGTGCTGGACGGGCCGTTTTCTGACTGGGCCGGGCCGAAGCTCGAGGAGCAGGGGCTGGTGCTGCTGTCGAACTGGGAATACGGCTTCCGCAACATCACCAACTCGGAGCGTCCGATCAACGCGCCGGAGGATGTGGACGGGCTGAAACTGCGCACCCCGCCCGAGTTGCAGATCGTCGCCGCGCTGGAAGGTCTGGGCGCCACCACCACGCAGATTGCCTTTCCGGAGCTGCCCAACGCCCTCAACCAAGGGGTGGTCGACGGCCAGGAAAACCCGATCGGCGTGATCTATCACTACAAGCTGAACGATTTCCAGGAGCACCTGGCGCTGACGCGGCATGTCTACAACTCGATGGTTCATGTCATCAACAAGGACGTTTTCGACAGCCTGACCGAAGAGCAGCAGACCATCCTGCGCGAGGAAAGCAAGAAGGCGGGCGACATGATGCGCGCCGCGGTGATCGCACAGGAGGAAGAGGAGATCGCCAAGCTGGAAGAGGCCGGCATGAAGGTCACCCGCCCCGATCTCGCCCCCTTCGCCGCCAAGATGGGACCGGCGCGCGAGCGTGTCGCCGAGTATTCCGGACAGGAGAACATGGAGACCTTCCTGAGCTTCCTGAAATGAACCGCGGCCGCCCGCAGGAGAGGCTTGCGGGCGGCCCCTGAAGGTCGATGACATGACAACTTTTCTGATACTCGGCGCGCTTCTGGTGCTGATCGGGCTGGGCGTACCGATTGCCGTCGCGCTCGGGCTGACTGCGGTGGGCTTCTATGCGCTTCAGGGCGATTTCGGCATCCTCGCCATGGTGCCGCAACGCATGTTCTCGGCCACCACCGGGTTCACCCTTCTGGCGATCCCCTTCTTCATCCTTGCCGGCACGCTGATGAATACCGGCGGCATCACCAATCGGATCTTCCGCTTCGCCAATGCCTGTGTCGGTCACGTGCGCGGCGGGTTGGGTCAGGTCAACGTGCTCGCCTCGCTGTTTTTTTCCGGCATGTCGGGCGCGGCCGTGGCCGATGCCGCCGGGCTGGGCCAGGTCGAGCTGAAGGCCATGGCCGACAAGGGCTATGACCCGGATTTCAGCGCCGCGATCACGGCGGCGTCGTCGACCATCGGGCCGGTGTTTCCGCCGTCGATCCCCTTTGTTCTCTATTCCTCGATCACCGGTGTCTCGGTGGCGAAGCTGTTCCTCGCAGGCGTGGTGCCGGGCGTGCTGATGGCGCTGGCGCTGATGGCGGCGGTCTGGTTCATGGCCCTGCGCCACAAGATGCCGCGCGCCGATCACATCGACTGGGTCGAGATCTGGCAAAGCTTCAAGGGCGCCGCCCTGTCGCTGCTCACACCGATCATCATCATCGCGGGGATCTTCGGCGGGCTTTTCACCCCGACCGAGGCGGGCGTCGCCGCCAGCGCCTATGCGATGTTCCTGTCGATGGTGGTCTATGGCGAGATCAAGCCGAGCCAGCTGCCCGGCATCTTCTGGAGCACGTTGCAAAGCACGGTCAGCGTGATGTTCGTTATCGCCGCGGCCGGGTTCTTTGGCTGGCTGCTGGTGCATCAGCGGGTGCCCGACGCGCTGGTCTCCTCGATGATCGGTTTCTCGGACTCTCCGGCCGTGATCCTTGCCATCGTTGTGCTGATCCTGCTGGTGCTGGGCATGTTCCTCGAAGGCATCGCGGTGATCGTCCTGACGGTGCCGCTGTTCGCCCCGGTGATGGCGCAGATCGGGGTCGATCCGATCCAGTTCGGGGTGATCATGATCATGTGCTCGATGCTGGGGCTGTTGACGCCGCCGGTGGGAATGGTGCTCTTCGCGGTCTCGGCCGTGGCGAAAATGCCGGTGGGCCGGTTGTCGCGGGCGCTCGTCCCCTACCTGATCGGACTGGCCCTGGTGCTTCTGCTGGTGGTCTCTGTGCCCGCGGTCTCGACCTTGCTGCCCACGCTGGTGCTGGGCGAATGAGGCGGCTCGACCACATCATCGGCCAGGTGCTGCGCGCCGTGCCCATCGCCTGCCTTGCCGCGCTTTTCGTACTGCTCTTCGTGAACGTGGTGGCACGGACCTTTCAACTGGCGGGCTTTGCTTGGTTCGACGAGATCGTGCAGGGTCTCTTCGCCTGGATGGTTTTCGTCGGCGCCGCGGCGCTATGGCGCGAGAAGGGCCATTTCCAGGTGCTCTGGCTGGAAGACACGCTGTCCCCTGCCCCGGCCCGGGCGCTGCGCATCCTGATCACCCTGCTGGGCCTCTGTTTCATCTGCGTGATGAGCTGGCACGGCGCCCTGCTGGCCCAGAAGGCCCGCGCGCTGACGCCCATTCTGGGCCTGCCCACGTCGCTTTTCTATGCCGCGATCCCGATCTCGGGCGCGGTGATGATCGTCTACTCGCTGGCCGATCTGTTCCGACTCCTCAGACGAAAGGACCCTTCGCAATGATTCTGGATCATCGCACCTACACCTGCCATCCCGGCCGCATCAAGAAACACATGAAGCTTTACGAGGAGCACGGCTGGGAAGCGCAACGCCGCCACCTGGGAGAGCCGGTGGTGTATGGTGCCGTGGAAACCGGCGACGTCAATTCCTACGTCCATATCTGGGCTTATGAGGATGCCGCGGACCGCGCCCGCAAGCGGGCGGCCCTGGCCGAGGACCCGGAATGGCAGAAGTTCCTCAAACTGAGCGCAGAGAGCGGCAACCTCGCCAGCCAGGTCAACACGATCCTGATCCCGGCGCCGTTCTTCGGCAAGCCCGCCAAGGGCTGATCCTTTCACCAGAGGAGGCCCCCCCGGGAAATGCTGGCGGGGGTCTTCGACCAGCCGCCATCGTGGATCGTCTCGATCCGGACGCCAGGCGGCAAAGTCAATTCCCGCGTTCAATGCTAATGGCTCACTGAAGCGTTCGAGGCCGGCGGCCGGACAAAACCTTTGGCCCGGCCGCCGAGATAGCTGTATCAGGCAGCCTGGTTCAGCCGCGATTTGGCGACCTTGTTGAGCTTCTCGTCCGCGGCCTTTTCCTCTTCGAGCGTCTGCTTGAGGAGTTCGGCGCAGTCCGAACGGCCCAGTTCATCGGACCAGGAGATCAGCGTGCCATAACGGGTCATCTCGTAATGCTCCACGGCCTGGGCGGCGGCCGCCAGTGCGGCGTCGAGCACGTTCTGGTCGGAGATCTCGCCGGCGACCTCATTGGCCTCCTTGATGATCCCGTCGATCGCCGGGCAGGTCGTACCCTTCGGATCTTCACCGATAAGGCCGAACACCTTCTCGAGACGCTCCACGTGGCCGTGGGTCTCTTCCAGGTGCCCTTCGAAGCCGCTCTTCAGCTCGGGGTTGCCCGCCTTATCGATCATCTTGGGCAGGGACTTTTCGATCTGCTTCTCGGCATAATAGATGTCCTGCAGCATGTGCAGGTAGAGTTGCTCGAAGTTTTCGATGTCCTTGGAAAACAGTGCCATTGCTCGGCTCCTTTGTTGAGTGGTGAGACTCCTTGAACAGAACTGGGCGAGGATTTGTTCCTGATCCTCCGCAACACGGAACATCCGCGCGGGCTGTCCGTTCTGTCAGCACTGCGGCCCGAAACCCGACGGGCTTCCGGCCGACCACGGAAAGGAAACGACATGGTCAGATTTCTCCTTGGCGCAGCGATCGCCCTTTATGCCTACCGGGCCTGGAGCCGCCGCCGTCCTGCACCGCGGCAATATGTGCGCGACGCGGGACCGTCGCAGATGCGCAACCCGCCGCGTCGGTGGGACATGGTGGACGAGACGGTCGATGAATCCTTCCCCGCCAGCGACCCGCCGGGCACGTATTGACGGGATGTTTTCAAGGGGCGCCGCGCTCCGGCGAGCGTGGCCGGGGTGTGCGCTGGCCGGACAGCGGCCCCCTTCAGACATTGCCATTGGAAGTGCCAGACCGGGACGAGAGCGCCCACTACACATTCATCCGATATGACCGGCCCGATCCAACTGTTTGAATACCGGGTGCGGGCCTGCAATACATTGGGAATCAGAGGTCAGAACGCCGGATATGCCGATGCCCTATGAAAGCCAAACCGGAAAGCCGGCCATGACCGAAGCGGCCGATCAGGCCCCCTGAGCCCGCCCCCATCCATCCATAGACCACCCTTTAACCAGACGGGAGACGACCATGACGCAAGCCGAGGTCCAGCTCACGGACAACGGACTTTATGCACCGCTCAGCGGCGGTGAGACCTATTTCAACTATCATTGGCTGCGCGATGCCGATCCGACGACGATCGACCCGCAGACGCGGGAGCGCGTGTTCGACGTGACCTCTCTGGAGGCTGCCCCGAGAGCGCGCAGTGCGCGCATTGCTGAGGACACGCTCAAGATCGACTGGGCGAACGAGGCGCATGTGACCCGCCTGCCGCTGGACCGGCTGGAGGCCTTCGTGGCCAATGGACGCAAGCCCGACCCGGCCGACCTGCCCCGGCGGCTTTGGTATGCGGGGCATGACGCACAGTTCCGGCGCATCACGCAGGCCGAGGTCGAGGGCACGGACGAGTGCCGGGCGCGGCTGGCGAGGGCGTTGATCGAGGAAGGCGTGGCGCTGGTGACGGAGATGGAGAACAGCGACGACAGCCTGACGCGGCTGGTCAATTGCCTCGGCCCCGTGACGCCCACGGGCGAAGGGCATTACTTCGAGGTTCGGTTGGAGATTGCGCCGACGAACCTTGCCTTTACCGCCGGGCCGCTGGAGATGCATACAGACCTGCCGGGCGAGGAGATGGCGCCGGGCGTGCAGTTCCTGCATTGCCGGGCCAACACGGTGGAGGGCGGCTACAGCCTGTTCCTTGACGGGGCCGCCGTGGCCGCCGCGCTGCGGGAGGAAGACCCGGAGGCGTTCGAGCTTCTGTCGACGCACAAGATCCCGTTTTTCTACCGGCACGATGGCTGGGATTACCGGGCGTGGCAGAAGGTGATCGAGCTCGATGCGCGTGGCAATGTCTCGGGCGTGACGATTTCCCAGCATCTGCAGGAGGATATGGACCTGCCGCAGGAGGTGCTGGATGCCTATTACCCGGCCTTCTGCAAGCTCATCCGGATGATGCAGGATCCGCGATTCGTCTGCCGGTTCCGGCTGAATGCCGGGGAATGCATCGTGTTCGACAATCACCGGGTCGTGCATGGCCGGGAGGGTTTCTCGGCCGAGAGCGGCGAGCGGCACCTGCGCGGATGCTATACCGACCGCGGCGCGACGTGGAGCACCTATCGCACACTGGCCGTGAAGGGGCATGACGGGCAGTCCATGGCGACGGCTGCGGAGTAGCCCCGCAAGACATATGCGCCGCGCCATCCCGGTGCGGTGAATGGACCTGACCGGCGCGGACCGGAATCAGCCCGCGGCGGCGACCTCGGCCGTTTCGTTCAGCAGTTCGGGATACCACTTTTCCAGCGTGGGCAGGAACGCCTCGCGGATGCGGCCGACCTGGGCCGGGGTGAGATCCTCGCGCCAGACGCCCGCCTGCCCTTTCGCGAAGAACGCCTGCATGCCGGCCGGGCGTTCGAAGAAGCCGTGCGCCTCTTCCTGTTTCTTCATCACCTCGAAGGTGGTGGCCTTGATGGACTTGGCGAGCTTGGCGCTGTCGGGCTTCACGCTGAGGAACTCCAGCAGGCCGCGCATCACCTTGGCGGGCTTGTCGAGCATGTCCTCGTAGCGCACCACGTGCCGCGGGAGGCCCGGCGCCCCTGTCCATGTTTCGACATGGGTGTCCCAGCGGCCCATCGCGTCGCGGATACCGGTTTCGGTGCCCATCATCGTCTCGGGGTTCATCATCCGGTCGATGGCGGTGTCGATGTCGGCGCTCTGGTGGCGGGCGAAGGAGGGAGCAAGGTCGAACGGGTTGCGCATGATGTAGACCGCGCCGGCAGTGACGTCGGGCGGGATCAGGTGGTGGCCCATGTATTGCACCGCCTGGCAGTGGGTCTTGACGAAATGGGTGCCGGGCTTGGAGCCGGCGATGAGGCGCAGGGCCTTGTCGCGGACGCGCAGCCATTCGCTGACGCTGTCGGTCGAGAACGGCGCGCCATTGGCGGCGTCGAAGAAATCCTGCCGGATGTCGGCCGTGGTGAAGCGGCGCAGGTTGTTGATGTCGGGCGCCTGCCCCGGCGGCATGAAGTAATGCGCCAGAAGGCTGCGCATCCAGGTGTTGCCGGATTTCGGGTAGGAGGCCAGCCAGATGATGCGCCGCAGGTTATTCATCGAGATATCCGTATTTTTTCATGACCTTGCGGTGATCCTTCTTCACCCGCTCGACGATCTCGGGCGCAAGCTCTGACTGCCACTGACCGCTTTGGCCCTTGGAGAAGAACCGGTCGTTCTTGGGCGAGCTTTCGACGAAGCCGCCCTCCTCTTCCTGCTTCGAAAGCTCGTCGAAGCTGGAGAAGCGGATGGCCTTCTTCAGGCGCTCGGGGTCATTCGGGATGCCGACGAGGTCGAGCACCTTGCCGAAGCTCGTCTCGGGGTCGGCGAGCATGTCCTCGTAGCGCAGGACGCAGACCGGATAGGGGGATTTGGTGGTCCAGCTTTCGACATGCTCGGACCAGCTTCCGAGGAATTGGGTGACGGTCGAGCCGTCGGCCGAGTTGGAATGTTCGGGGCTCGAGATTGCCTCGGCGGTTTCCGCGTGGCCGAGGCCATAGTGACGGGCGAAAGAAACCAGCATATCCAAGGGGTTACGGATGATGTAGATGGCCGATCGGGTGAGCCTGTCGGGGATTAGGGTGACGCCGAAGGCCTCGGTTCGGATGTTGTGGGTCTTGACGAAATTCACGTCGGCCTTGTTCGCCACGATGCCGCCCAGCACCTTGTCGCGCAGTTTCAGGGTCAGTTGGTAATCGCTGATGTCGATCTGGCGGCCGGCGACCATGTGGTACATCCGGGGGATGGAATCGCCCATGCCGAAGCGGTGGACCTGGTTGATGGGCACCGGTTTGTCGGCATTCATCAGGTAGTTGGCCAGGAAGATCCGGGTCCAGGTGTTGCCGGATTTTGGATAGGAAGCCAGCCATATGATGCTCTTGGGCGCGCTCATTCGAGGTATCCGTATTTCTTCATCATCTTGCGGTGCTGCTTACGTATCTTCTTGGCCAGTGCAGGTGCAAGCTCGGTCTGCCATTGGCCGCTGGTGCCGGAGGTGAAGAAGCGGTCGGAGAGTTCGGAGGTTTCCTTGAAGCCGCCGGCTTTTTCCTGTTTCGAGACTTCGTCGAAGCTGGAGAAGCGTACGGCTTTCTCGATCCGGCCCTCGTCGACCGGCAGGCCGGTATCGCGAAGCATGCGTGCAAAGCATCCGGTCGGGTCCTGCAGAAGGTCCTCGTAGCGCATGACATGAACGGGGAAGCGCTTTTCCTGGGTCCAGCTCGTGACGTGGTCGGACCAGGAGGCCCGGTACTCGGTCACCTGCTTCTCGGTCGCTTCGGTCACGTAATCGCTGCGCGCCATCAGCTCGACCGTGTTTTCGTGGCTTGTCGCGAAGTGGCGGGCAAAGGAGAGGGCCACATCAAGCGGATTGCGGATGATGTAGACGGCCGCCCGGGTCAGCTCGGGCGGCATCAGGTCGATACCGAAGACCTGAGAATCGACGTTGTGTGTCTTGATGAAATTAACGCTCGCACCATTCGAGGCGATAGCGTTCAGGAGGCGGGGCCGCAGTGCGAGAACCTGTCGCTTGTTCCGCGGGTCGATCGGGCCACCCGCGACCTTCCGATACATCGACGTGATGCTGTCGCCGAAACCGAAGCGGTCGGCATCATTGATCGAAAGCGGCTTAACTTCGTTGGCAAAGTAATTGGCAAGGAATATCCGCGTCCAGGTGTTGCCGGACTTCGGATAAGAGGCCAGCCAGACGATGCTATTTTTCATGTCACCCCGTCTGCGCCGCTCTGCCTGTCATACAGTCATGGCGCCGTAAAACGACGCAAGGCGGGGGGATTACTCACCCCCCCGCCCGCTAGGACGAACCTTACAGCTTCTTAGAAGCTCAGGTTGATCGCGGTACCCAGCAGGGTGCCTTCGATTTCGTCACCGCCGAACTGGGCGACGGGAACGTTAACGTCACGAGTTTCGTGAACGAGGTAGATGTCCCAATCGACGCCCGGTCCAAGCGTCCGGCTTGCGCCGATCTTGTAGGCTTCACGGTCGGTCCTGAACCCGGTGTCGGCACCGCCGGCAACGATATCGGTTTCCGACTGGTAGGTCAGAGCTTCGAAGGCCCAAGCACCGGCTGCGTCGTAGGTCACACCGAAGCTCCAGCCTTCGGAGTCGCCAAGGCCGACACCCGAAGTGATGAGCGTTTCGTCGTTGTCGTTCTCGGCCCAGCTACCACCGATGGTGATGTTGTTGAAGCCGACCTGGAAGCCAACGCCCCAAGTTTCGAAGTCCGACGCGCCTGCTACGAGGCTCGGCGTGTCACCCGTACCCCAGCGAGCGGCCAGGGTGATGTCGGTCGCGCCGAACGAGTTCGAGTAGTTCACACCGATGTCGAAGATGTCCGACAGAACGGTGTTCTTGTCGACGCTGTAGCTCGACGCCGCGTTGATGGCACCTTGTGCAGCATACGACACACCAATGGTCAGGCCGTTGAAGTCCGGCGTGTAGTAGGTGATACGCGAAACGTCGTTGTTGCCGCCAACCTCGGTATAGGACGAGATACCGGCTTGACGGAACGGCAGGGTCACCAGGTTAACCGGGGTGGCAGCAAACGCGGAGAGGGCAGCGTCGTAACCGGTGAACGGAATGAAGGCCGAGGTCGAGGGCGAGTTGATGTACATCGAGGTCACGCTCGGGGCGCCGACCATCGATTTGTAACCAGCCGAGTTTTCAGCACCCAGGTCGAGGCGGCCGAATGTGTCGCTGCTGATCGACATGTAGGTTTCGTCGATCCGTGCGCCAACGTTTTCGCCTTCGAGCTGGATGTTGATGCCGAAGGTCATGCCGTTGTCGAGAGTCACGTTCGGGGTGAAGATGATCTCCGAGGTCTGGTGCAGGGAGAGGCCATCGCCTTCCCAATCCTGACCACCGACGCCGAAGTTGGCGAGGTTGGTTGAGATGTCGCCGAACGCAACGTGCTGGTTCATGTAGCCGCCCCAGTCCAGGTTCCACTCCTGGGCTGCTGCCGGCGCAGCGGCGATGCCGAGAGCGATCGCGCTGGTGCAGAGAAGTTGCTTTTTCAAGGTTGTCCCTCCTAGTAAGCAGGAAAGTTTCAAGTTCCACCGCACCAGTACTTGGAGACGGCTTGATGATGGAATGGTCCAAATACCCCTCGGGTGTCAACGCGAGCCCCCCCGGTGGCGCGGTTGTTGCCCGCGTTGTGACGTAATAATCACACACTTCCGGCAGGCCCGGCACGGAAAGGCCCTTTTTTCCTTATAATATCCTGATTTCCGCCGTGTGGGGGCGTGTTGCCCCGAACTCTTCAGCGCCATCGCCGGCGGGGGAATCGGACGGGGAATTCGGGCGGTTTAACGGCCGAGTCGAGCGCGTCCGGAATCGGCTTCAGGACCCGGGTGTTCCCGTTTCGCCCCTTTCCTCTCCCATCCGTTCTATCGCGGCGGGAAGCGCCGCGGCCCGGGTCAGCGCGGCGCCGGTGGCGATCAGCATAGGCGGCAGGATGAGCCATTCGAGCGTCCAGGACATGCCGGAGCGTTCCTGTTCGTGGTCGAGCGCGAGGTGCAGGCCCGGTAGTTGCACGGCGTTGTACCGGGCGAGCGTGACCAGAAGCTCGGCGCTCACCGGGTTGACCTTGTGCGCCATTGCCGAGGAGGAGCCGCCGCCCCTGAGCCTGGCCGCGTCGATGCCCTGCTGGGTCATCAGGGCGGTGTCGTGGCCCATCTTGCCGAGGCTTCCGGTGACCATGGAGAGCCAGCCGCCAAGCTCCGCAAGGGGGCTGCGATCGGTGTGCCAGGCGGTTGCCGGGTTGCCGAGGCCGAGGGTCGCGGCCATGTGGCGGGCGATGGCATCGCCGTGGCCGTGGAACGTGCCGCGGGTGCCGACCGGGCCGCCGAGCTGCAACTGCAGAAGGCGTGGGCGGAGCGCGGCGAGGCGGTCGCGGTGCCCGGCCAGGGGGCAGCGCCAGAGGGCGATGCGGTCGGAAACGGTAACGGGTAGCGCCGCCTGCATCCGGGTGCGGGCCATGAGGGGGGCGTCGCCGAAACGGGCGTCGAGATCCGCAAGGGCGGCGTCGATCCGGTCGAGCCGGGTTTCGAAATCGTCGAGGATGTCGCGCAAGGCGAGGATCAGGGCCGTATCCATCACGTCCTGAGACGTGAGCCCCTTGTGGACGGCATCGCGCAGGGTGTCGGGCACGGCCGCCCGAAGCTGGCGGGAGAGCGAGGGGACGGGCATGCCGTCCTCGGCCGCGTCGCGGGCAAGACAGGCGGTGTCGATCTGCGCCCCTTCGATGGCGGTGGCGGCGGCCTCGGCGGTCTCGGGCGTCACCTGCCCCACGGCGCCCAGCGCGCGGGCATATGCGGCCTCGACGCGCAGCATGTCCTTAAGGCGCCGCGCCACGCTGAGCCGTTCGGCGGTGGGCGGGTCGCCTGCCACCGCCTCGAGCCAACCGCCGGGTTCGAACCCGGTCACGCGGACCTCAGGCCGAGGAGGGCGCGGGCCTCGGATGGCGTGGCGACGGGACGGTCGTACTTGCCGCATAGCTCGACCGTGCGCCGGACCAGCGCGGCATTGGAGGGTGCCAGCGTGTCGCGGTCGAGGCGCACGTTGTCCTCGAGCCCGGTACGCGTATGACCGCCCGCGGCGATGGCCCATTCGTTGACGACGATCTGGTTCGGCCCGATCCCGGCGGCGCACCATTGCGCCTCGGGCGCGCGGCGCCTGACCGTTTCGACGTAGAAATCAAAGACCTCCCTGTCGGCAGGCATGGCGTTCTTCACACCCATGACGAACTGCACGTAA
>NZ_JAVKFX010000004.1:0-66650 GCF_040223625.1 Roseovarius sp.
CCTCGATATACTGCTGAAACCGCGCACGAAGCGCCTTCGGCAAAGGTGCTGACATGATCCGATCCTCCCAGGGAGAGGGAAGCACAATCAGCGTCTTCTGGGAATCCCCGGCGATTCAGGTTTTCATAGAAACGCTCTAAACGTGAAAGGCCGGCTGGCGCAACCCGCGGGCGGGTTTGCCGGGTCACTTCATCGTTTCGGTATGATACTCGATCGCTTCCTCGAGATCTTCGAAATAGGTGACGCTTCCGTTCTCGAGCACGAGGCCCGAATCGCAGAAGCGACGGAGCCCCGGCATCGAGTGGTTCACGACGATGGCGCTGGAATGGGACATCCGGGCCTGGAAGACCTGCGCGCTCTTGGCCTTGAAGCGGGCATCGCCCACGGCGGTGACCTCGTCGACAAGGTAGGTGTCGAAATGAATGCCCATGGAGGCGCCGAAGGCGAGGCGCGCGCGCATGCCGGAAGAGTAGCTGCGCACCGGCATGTTGAAGAAATCGCCGAGTTCGGAAAACTCCTCGACGAAATCCATCAGCTCTTCGGTGTCGACACCGTAGATGCGGGCGAGGAACTTGACGTTCTCGGCACCGCTGAGCTCGCGGTGGATGGAGTTGGCCTGGCCCACGGGCCAGGATATCGACCCGTCGGTGACGATGCGCCCGCTATCGGCGCTCATCGTGCCGGCGATGATCTGCAGGAGGGTCGACTTGCCGGCCCCGTTGCGCCCCAGTAGGCCGAGGGAGCGGCCGCTGGGAAGCGTCAGGTTGAGGTTGTCTATGACGACCTTCTGCTTCCCCTTGATCCAGAAGCTCTTGCTCAGGTTCTCGAAGCGGATCATGGCGGCGCTCAGGACCGGTCCCGGATGGAGTAGTAGACCAGCGCGAGGATTGACCAGAAGAGCAGCAGGAAGAGCGCGGCCAGCCCCGTCAGTATCAGCCTTTGCGGGTATTCGGACGCCTGTGCCAGCGTCGGCTTGATATAGGTGGCGAGGTAGCGGCTCTGGCGGTTGGCCTCGTCGCGGGCGGTCTCGAGCGCGGTCAGCGCGGCGGTATAGGCCTGCTCGGCATACTGGCGGTCGACCGTCAGCCTTTCGAACTCGGCGATCAGCGAGGGATAATCCTGGCTGACGCCGCCGGTCTCGGTGCTGGAGGAGGCGAAGTTGCGCCGTTCGGTGGCGATCCGGTCGCGGATCACCTCGATGCGTTGCTGGGCTTCGCGGAGCCTCGGGTCGTTCTCGCTCGAGGTGCCGCGCAGCAGATCGTGTTCCACGAGCACCGAGGCCAGTTGCTGTTGCAGGCTGGTCATCACGCCCATGCGGGTCTGGATGTCGGTCTCGGGGTCGACGATCTGCGACCTTGTGCGGAACTCGGTCATGGCTTCGCGGGCGTTCTTGAGGCGTTCGAGCGCATCGTCGAGGTCGTCCTGGGCATATCCCATGGCATCTTCGCGAGCCTGCAGGTTCAACTCGTTGATGCGGGCCTGGCTGATTTCGACGATCTCGCGCGAGATTGTCTGGGCCATCTGGGAATCGAACGCCTTGACCTGAACCTCGATCAGGCCGGTCGATGAATCGTAGGAAATTCCGACCATGCGGTTCCAGTACCAGATCAGGTCTTCCTGCGTGGCGTCGTTCCAGATGGCGAAGACCCAGTCGTTGGGCCAATGTTGCGAGTAGTGCGCGCGTAGGTCGACGTCTTCGTTGACGGCCTGCACCATCTCCTGGCTCTGGATGAACTCGTAGAGGATATCGCTGTCGGAGGCGGTGGAGGCGCCGGCGAAATCGGCCAGACCGCCAAGCAGTTCGTTGGCGCCGCCCTGCTCCTGGCTGCGGACGGTGAAGCCGGCGATCGAATGATACTGGTCCTCCGCCACGGTGTAGAGATAGGCCACGGTGGCCACGAAGGGGATGACCGCCAGGAACAGGAAGGACGTGATCAGGCCCCAGTGCCGCTTCTTCAGCTTGGCGGGCCCGGCCACGGGGCGGACCTTTGGCTGGGGCTGCTCTGCGGACTTGTCGGGGGCGGGCTTGGCGTTCTTGCGGCCGGACGGAGCAGATTTCGGGTTACCCTTTCCGGCCGCGGGTTTCGACCTGCCCTGCGCGGGGCCGGACGCGTCGGCGGTCACCGGACGGCGGATCGGAGCGGGATCGTCGGCGGGTTCCGGCTCGGCCCCGCGGCGGGTCGCGAAGGGCATGGCATCGCCATCCGCGCCGCCGCCGCCCGATTGCGCATCGCCTGCGGTGTTCGGGTCGTCGGACTTGCCCGGCTGGCCCTCTTTTGCGGCCGCATCACGGGCCGCTGAGCTGCGATTTGTCATTATTGTATGATCCAGGCCTCAAGCCGTTTGCCTCGTGTCTAGCATACTAATCGCCGAAATCACCAGAGCAACCGTGGTCCCAGATGGCGTTTACAGGCTCGGCGGGTCAGCCGGAGAACAAGGAAATCGGGCGGAGCCATGTGCGCTACTCGGTGATCCGCAATATTCTTGCGCTCATGCTGCGGGAAATGTCCACGCGTTATGGACGCACGCCGGGCGGGTATATCTGGGGTGTGGTCGAGCCGTTGGCCGCGATCATGTTTCTTGCGATCGGCTTTTCGCTGTTGTTGCGGACACCGTCACTCGGGACAAGCTTTATCCTGTTCTACGCGACCGGATACGTGGTCTTCAACCTGTACCAGGTGATCTCGAAAAGCACGTCGATGGCGATCAACTTTTCGAAGGCGCTGCTGAGGTTCCCGGCGGTGAACTGGTTCGACGCGATCGTGGCGCGGTTCGTGCTCAACAGCCTGACAGGCATCATGACGAGCATTATCCTGTTGACCATCATCCTCAACATCGTGGAGAACCGGACGGTTCTCGAATTGGGGCCGATCGTCGAGGCGTTCGCGCTGGCGATGTTGCTCGGTCTGGGGGTGGGGGTTCTGAATTGTACGCTGATCGGGCTGTTCCCGGTCTGGGACATGATCTGGGGTATCATCACACGTCCCTTGTTCCTCGCGTCCGGGATCATCTACATCTACGAGGACCTGCCGAAGCTGGCGCAGGATATCCTGTGGTACAACCCGCTGGTGCATATCACCGGCCTGACGCGGACCGGGTTCTACACGACCTATTCGCCGACCTATATCGACACGGTCTACGTGTTCTACGTGAGCATCACGCTGCTGTTCTTCGGGCTCTTGCTGACGCGGCGGTACAGCCGGGAGATCCTCAACCGCTAGGCCCGTCGCCCTGGTCGCCTTCCGGCCCCGTCATCCGGAGGATCGTTTCGTGGCTGACATCGAGGTGATTGAACAGGCCGTCGGCGATCGCCCGGCCCATTAGGCGCAAGAAGGCGCGGCGGGAGCCGGAATGGTGGCGGACCTTGGAGAACCATTTTGGCAACACGATCAGCAGGACCGGCCAGAACAGCCAGCCGGCGGCCATGCGGTAGAGCAGGAGCAGGTTGCGGTGGTGGTAGTAGACCTTCCAGAGCGGGCGGAACCTTTGCCCCTTGGCCGCGCCGGAACCGCCGAAGGTGGTGAAGTCGTGTTCGAAGGCGATCTGCGGCAGGAAGGCGATGCGCCCGCCCGCGCGGGTGAGGCCGAGGGTATAGAGACCGTCGTCGCCGTAGAGGAAGAGGCGGCCATCGGGATAGCCGGCCATGCCCAGTGCCCGGCGGGAGACGAAGAAGCCGACGAAGGAGGTCACGTCGATCTCGCAGCCGTCCTTGGCGTACTCGTCGTGCGCGATATGGAAGCCGTTCCGCCCCTTGCGAAAGGTCCGCAGGAACAGGCGCCAGTGCCAGAACGGGTTGCGCGAGGGGCGGTTCATCTCGCAGATCCGGCCATCGGGGAAGTAGACCGCCGCGGCGATGGCATCCCAGTTTTCGGGCGGCAGGGCGTGAAAGGCCGCAAGCGCGCCGGGCAGCGGTCGGGCGTCGTCGTCCATCACCACGAGCCAGTCGGGATCGTGCCGCGCGACGGCATGCCGCATGCCAGTCTCGAACCCGCCGGCGCCGCCGAGATTCACCTTGCTGGTGACGATATCGAGCCGCGGATTCGTCTGGGTCGCGAGCCAGTCGGCGGTGTCGTCGGTCGAGGCGTTGTCGACGATGACGATGGCGGAGAGGTGCGAAGGCCCGGAGGCGAGCAGGCGGTCGATGGTCGGTCCGAGCTTGTCGAGCCGGTTGTGGGTGACCACGACGGCGACCAGTCGGCGGGATGTAGGCGGTGTCTGGTCCGGCACTTGGTTCTGAAACCCTTGCATTGCTGGGTCGGGGAAAGCCCACACTTGACGCGTGATGTCAAACCGTTTGGCGGCAGCGGGGCCCGTCCAGGCCAGAGTTTGCAAGTTTTGGGGAATGGTGCCCAGGAGAGAACTCTTGGCGGCGGAGACGCGATTTCCGCCGCCCTGAAAAAGTTCCCAACTTGTAGATACTTGGAGCCTGAACGGGTCGGAAGAACAAAAGCCACCCGCGGCTCCGTTGTGTGGCAACCTGTGGAGCACCTATTCTATGAACCTATCTAAATGCGTCGCCGGCGTCGAGCCCCGCGGCAATGTCTACTATCTCCGTTGGAGGGTCCCTGCGCAGTTTCGCGCTGTAGAGTCGCGGACCGAGATCAACCAGTCCCTGAAGACTTGCGATCTGGAAGAGGCAAGGGCTCTTGCCCTCCTGAAAAAGAAAGCATTCCAAAAGCTCTGGAAGGCTCGCCTGTTGAGGAAAGACCGAGGGCCGTCAGTCGAGGCATTCGAAGCTGCTGTGTCATTGCTCGACGACCTCCAGCTACCCTACGTGCCGATCCAGGGCCTCTTGGCCGGACCTCTCGAGGACCTCGTGGCCCGGATCGAGAAGCTCGCCGCCGTCCCGGTGGACTCCCCCGCGATACCTGCCGCACTCGGTGTTTGCGATGTCCCGCACATCAAGATCCTCGACATGCCAAAGGTCATGGAAGAGCGCGCGCAGCACAAGTTGAAGGGGAAACACAAGGATCAGAAGCGCCAGTGGCGAAATCGCTACAGGCATGCCGCTCGCGTATTCGCCGGAGTCGTCTCGAACAAGAACGTTCATGAGATCACCGAGGACGACGCGCGGCGATACTACAACCACTGGCAGGAGAGGGTAAATTCCGGGAGTATCTCCGATGACCAGGCAATCAAGCGTCTTCGCTACCTGAGACAAATGATTGCCGAATATCATAAGCTCGCAGGGGCTCTTCCAAGCCAGACCTTCAACCCTGTCGCTGGCTTCAAGATAGAGCCGCGACCCAAGAAGGATAAGTCCTCTAACCAGGGAGGGAAGCCAGCGTTGCCTGTAGGATGGGTCAGAGACCTCGCAAGGGGGAAGCTGACCGACGGGATTGAAGTCGATGAGCGCGTCGACATCGGGATCGTCGTCGCCGAAACGGGATGTCGTCAGACGGAGATCGTTCACCTTCCGCCCGAGGACATCATCCTAAACCATCCGATCCCGCATCTCCGGATCAGGTATGTCGAAGAGGGAGAGCACGTCCGCGACATCAAGAATCTCGCTTCGATCAGGCTTGTACCCCTACTCGGCGCGGCACTTGAGGCAATTCGCCGCCATCCTACTGGCTTCTCCCGATATCGGGCGAAGGGTAGCTTCTCCGGCGACATCAACAAATTCATGAGAGATCACGGTCTCTTCCCGGCGCACCCTGAAGGTGGAAAACCCTATACCTTCGGCGGCACGAGGCACACCTGGGAGGAACGCGCTCGAGCTGCAGGCATGACAAACGAGGAACGGGCATTCCTCCTCGGCCATTCCGTCGGAAAGCTTCGCGGACGCCCGGTCTATGGCGACGGACCAGAGCTCAAGCTTCGCGCCCTCTATGCCGAGCTGGTCAGCTTCCCCACGGACACATGGCAACCGCGCCCAAACGCGGAGGTCAGGAACCTCATCGAGGCCGAACTCGAGGCCCTCGGATATCGCGTCGGGTAAGCTTTTCCGTCCATTTCGAAACGATCCGACCTTCTCCGCAGGAAAGAGGAGTATCGTTTCATGAACCCGGAAAAGCTGGAAGGCGCATACAAGCGCATCTTGGAAATCCTGCGCGCCCGCCCCGAGGATGGTCGCAAATTCGTCCCCATCGCTCAGCATCTGGAACGGGAGCTTCAAGCGCTTCGGAGCCAGGAGGATGACTACGAGCGCTACACAAAGATGGAGGCATGACAATTGGGAGTTCCGCGTGTCGCGCTGCGCCCCCATCTCTTGGTCAGGACCCGTTAGGCTCCGACAGACAGCCGCCGGACAGGCGGTTCGAAGATGTACAAGCGAAAGACGACGGGAAAAGATACATGCCAGTCGTCCAAGCGCTTGAGCAACTTATCTCTGAAAGGCGCGGGCAAAGCGATGATCTTGCCCAGATCCTGGCTGAGTTGGTCTGAGTTATCTCAAAGATTCGTGGGGCTGCTTCTGGAGATCGTCTTCCAGAAGCAGCCCGTTCGGCGCTTACTTCGGACGCCGGATGGTTTCGACAACGTGCGTCGACTTCTTCGTCTGGGCAGTCTTCACCGTCGTGAACCGTCCGGTCTTGGCGCTGCGCCCGATTTTCGTGGTCTTCTTTGCCATGTTGTAACCTCATGAGTTGGCAAGCTTCGATAGGATGAGCGGCGGAACCGCTCATCCAGAGTCACGGCTCCCTTAATCGGGAACCAAAATCGGCCAGGCGCGCAGGCCAAACGCTCTCGCGTAGAGGCGCTGCCCGGTCTTCGGACACGTGCGCCAAGGGCGGAACACGTACCGATAACCCGGCGGAGGGGGTGTGTGCTTCTTAGCCATTCCCTCGTTCTCCTTCGGGGCGTATCTTGCCATTTGACCCGAAAAGCGCTATATCGGCCCTTGTCACGGAAGCTGATTTGCGTTTCGGGAGGCTCTGCATCGTCAAGCCCCTGATGCACGATTCAGATTTTCATTTGGAGGCTCAGGCGCCAACCTGAGCCTTCATTCGTTAGAGCCTCCCGTTCTTGCGAAGGTAGCGGAGGCGGTTGCGGGCGGCGCTGAACGAGACGCCGAAGCGCTCCATCAGGTCATTTTCGTCATCCCATGCGTTAATAAATCCTTCGGGCATCAACAGCTCTGCGGCGAACTGATCCGCCTGCGGCTCCGCCAAGCGGTAGGTGGGGGTTCCATCGCCCCGGCGAGCCCGGGCCATGGAGATGTTCGTATGCAAGGCCCAGTGGCCCAACTCATGGGCAGTCGTGAAGCGGGCGCGACGGTCGCCCGCCCAAACCCCGTTGTACACGTCCTCCCGCAGCATGATGAACTCGCCATTGGGGCAGGTCAGCCCCTCTGCACCGTCCATTTCGTGCCGGTCGCCCACCTCCAAGCGGACGAGCCCGAGTTTCTGATCTAACACCCGCTCGATCAGCTCGATCACCGGCAGGTGGGGCTCCTCCGCCAGCCCGAGGCGATGGCGGAGGTTATTCGCAATGCCGCCGATTTCAGCCCAGCGGCGCGGCGGTACGATGAAATCGCTGCCAGAGGTCATTTTGCGTCCTTCTTATTGAGGATTTGGAAGATGCTTTTGAGCTCCTCATCGGACAGGCTGTCCATGCGCCGGGCCATGAGCCCGGCAGTGTCTCGGGCCAGTGGGGTGTCGGCCTCGATAGTGAAGGCTTTCCGGGACCGATCAGCGGCGCGGCGCAATGTGTCCGCTGTTTCCCCGGCGAGCCGGTAGGCTTTGATGACGAGTTCTTCAAAGCCCGATGGCGGGCTTTTCGTGCCGCGCTCCACGGCGGAAATGAAGGCAGAGGACTTGCTCAGGCGCTGGGACATGTCCAGAAGTCGTTCGTCCTCATCAATTCGCAGTTTCCGCAGCTCCTTTCCGATTTCTGTGGTCATGGTCGTTGCTCCTCACGGTGGTTCTTTCCCACAATATCAAGACTCGCGCGGGGATTCAACCTGAATGGTTAATTTTTTGCACCTCAAGAGATTACACGTTGATCCTGCGCAGACACTTGAGATCACGCGCATGAGCGAAGGGGACTGATGCTCAGGTCGTCACGTCACACGTGATTTTCACCAACGATCTGCACAGGGGTGCGAAACTCACGTCCTGAGCCGAAGTTGGCCCTTTTTTCGATTATGTCGGCGCGTAAGCTTAAGACGAGTGTCACTATCTCATTACGACATTTCTCATCTGATCCGCCATCTCGACACCATGGGCTACCTTGCGCACCATTAGGAATACGTTTCCTGTCGTGCGGGCCCAGATCCTGCCGATCGCGTCCTTCTCGCGTGCCTCTGGTGCGCCGATCAGGTGTTCGCCCTTGTATTCAACAACGAAGACGCGACCATCGCGGAGCTTCGCGACGAAGTCCGGGTAAAACCGACGACCGACCCGGGGCAGCGAGAATGAGTCCGAGTGCCGCGCCACGTTTCGGACCCAGACCTCGACCTCATCAAGGCTGTCGAGGCTCCAGGCACACTGGAATTCCTCCCCGTTCAGGTCACCATCGATGAGCGGGGCCCGGTCGGCACCGAGCAGGTGACGGTTGAACCGGAAGGCTCCGATCGTCTGAGTAGGCACATTCTGGTAGATTGTGTCGTCGAAACGGACCACGCTGCTGTCGGACCAGGTTGGTTTCGCCTGATCATCAAACAGCGCCATCTGGTGCGCTCGGGTCTTTTCCTCTTCCCGGATTGCCTGGATTTTCCATCGGATTCGCGCCGCGATCTGGTGCTGCCAGTCGATCAGCGTGCGGATGCTGACCTCCCTGTTGGTAACCAGGTCTGCGACCATGGCGGCGATCCACGGCAGCATCTCGGCCTGGGGAATGTCCGGAACTCGGCATTCCCGCTCCAGCCATTGCACCAGAGATGCCTCGAGATCCGCTTCCGATGGGGCATGCAGGCCGGACAGGATCGGCTGCTCTTCCGTCATCCGGCTGTAGACCAGCTTCTCTCCCTCGAGGTCGATCTCGATAACGTCCTGAGACCGGTGGAAGCTCAGCTCCTGTTCGGTCAGCCGCGCCGGATGGCGATCCAGGGACCAGTCGACGCGCTCCATGATCGCATCGGTTTCGGCAAGGAAGGTCTCGCCCTCCATCTCCACCAGGAGCTGGGGGATCTCTATGACATGACCGTTCTGGGCCAGCGTGCGGCTGGCCTCGACAGTTGCCCGATGCTTTTCGAGCTGTGCATCGAAATGGGCGTGATCCTCCTCCCGAGTGATCTCGCGGACTCCCTGGGCGATCTCGTCGGTCACGTCGCCCTTCACGCCGACGACCAATGTGCCGTCATCGCGCTGGATGTAGTCAACACCCTCGTCCTGCCATCCATTCAGGCGCTCACGGGCATCCTCGCTGTCTGGCACGGTGAACTGGAGGACCGGCTTCGGACGAACAGGATCAGGATCGAAAAGCTCCCCCTGGTCATTTTGCTCCACCCCGCGCGGCTTCAGGGACTCCCGGACCTCCTCGTCCGTGAACCCCATGTCTATCAGCTTGTCGGTCAGGGCCTGCGCGGCCTCCTGGAACGAGGGCTCGGAGACGTGGGCGTAGGCGCAGTTCAGGGCCGCGTCCTTCCTTCGGGACGCATAGGGCATGCGCAGGACACGCCCCAGGAGCTGCTCTACGGCTCCTCGGCTCTGGAGCCGCTGGGTGGCGCAGAGGACATAAGCCGAGGGGCAATCCCAGCCCTCCTTCAGCGCGTCCACCGTGATTACGTGGCGGGTCTGCTCTGCAGGGTCGCGCAGGTTCACCGCATCCAGCTCGCGCTGCTCCCCGGTGGCGATCTTAATCCGGTCTTCCGGGATCAGCTTCTCTTCGATCAGGTATTTCTTAAGCTCCGCGACCGTCGGGTGACCGTTCTTCGCCTGCGCTTGATAGAGCACCACCGGCCGGATATGATCGCGGTCCCGCTTCGCCTTCTCCTCAAGCATGTTTCGTGTCGCCACGGCACCCGTGACCGCCTCCCTCCAGTCGTCATGCGGACGGACACGGATCGGGAGCTTGATCATCTCTTCGTCCTTGAGGGCGCTCGCCGTGACCGAATGCAGGATGTTGTTGCGCCCGCGCGGGGTCGCGGTGAACTCGACAATGGCGGCCGGCCGGATCCTGGCCTGCACCTCGCGTGTCAGGCCCGAGACAGCGTTGTGCGCCTCGTCGACGATCATCAGGGGCCGCTGATGGTAGAGCAGGTTGGCGAAGGAGAATTTCACCGCCCCCTCGGTCAGCATGTCGTTCTCCGCCGCCTCTTCGGGCGACACGACCTCCATCCCGTCGGTGGGCACGCCGGAGAAATGCGGCTCCAGCTCCTCGTGGTGGGAATAAACCTTGCGGCCGCTGGTGTTCGCCACCCGGAATGCCTGGATCGTCGAGACGACGACGCAGGCCGACCGCGTCAGATCCTGCGGGCGCAGCATCTCGAACTCGGCGATGTCGAAGACGCGGACATGCCCGCCGAAATTCTCGTCGAGCCTGCGGCGGTAGGGATGCGTGCGGTCCTTGAGCGCCTCCAGCGTCTGCGTCTTGATCGCGTCAGAGGGCACGAACCAGAGCGTCAGGGGCCATGTACGGCGCAGGTAGCTGCGCGCGGCCAGGCGGATCGTCTCGGCCGCCAGCAAAGTCTTGCCGCCGCCGGTGGGCAGGCGCAGGCAGACGTAAGACACCTCGGACAGCGCCTCGAGGGGCTGGTAGGTGCGTGGCTCCGGTTTCCGTCCCTCGAGGCGGGCAAACTTCTCCTGCTCCTCCACGGCGTGCTGGAAAGCCTCAGCGGGACCTTTGGCGAGGGCGCGGGCGAAGAAGGCGTCGAGCGTCTCCAGCGTGGCCTTCTGATAGCTCTTGAGCTGCATGGTCACGTCCTCGCCGAGATGTCGTAGGGGGTCTGGCGGAACAGGATGCCTTGTTCCTTCAGCGTGGCCTCGGACAGGCGGCAGGCGGCGCCGTAGACCACCAGATCGCCCGCGAAGTCCGGCGCGGCTGCTGCAAGGTCGTCGCGGACCAGCTTCAGCACCGCGCGGGTCAGCACGTTGCCGCCCCCGGCGCTGCGGTCTTTCAGGATGCCATTGTAGAGCAGGGCGACGGCGCGCTCACCATGCACGCCGAGGAGCGGGCCCGAGGGCGCGTCGGTCATGGGTTGGCGAGTCTCGGAGAACCAGACATGGCGGGCGAGGTCGGCAAAGCGGATCGCTGGGTCGATCCGCCCATCCTCGTCGAAAACCGCGGGGCCGAGGGTGCAGAAACGGAAGCCGCCGCCACCCTCCCAGCCGACATCCTTCGAGATGCCGCCCTGTTCGCCCTCTATGACCTTCTGTAGACGCAGGGCGCAGTGGGTGCGGGCATGCTCGCCCATTTCAACCCCGATCCACCGGCGGCCCATCTTATGCGCGACGGCCGCCGTGGTGCCTGAGCCCAAAAAGCTGTCGAGAACGAGGTCGCCGGGAGTGGTGGCGATGTGGAGAATCCGGGAGATCAGCTTCTCTGGTTTTATTGTGTCGATGGGCTGAACACTTGGGAGGAGTTCTCTTGCATGAGCCTTCGCTTGCCTGGTGGTGTGTTCATTTGTCCATATTGTCTCGTTAGGACGTTTGGGGTCGTTGCTCGCGAATTCTCGGCTGTATGGGACCCAGACTATTTCGCCCAGTCTTTCTCGCTGCTTCCAGATAAGACGGCCTTCTTTGCGCAGTTGTTCGATGCCTTTCTTGCCGAAGGCCCAGTTGGCTTCACGTCCGTCGTCATGTATCGGCCATGCATCCGTTCCATCTGGAGCTTCAATCGGGAAGAACATTGTCGGCCTGTCATCCCGCAAAGAGTTCTTTCCATTCTTCTTAATCAGTCGATCACGGTGGGGGCGCGGCTCTTCGTCGGTCATGCGATAAGATTCGAGGAGGCCTTCGTCGCTCTTCTGTCGAAAGCCCGCCTGTTCAGAGTTCTTCTCGTAGACGAGAATGAACTCGTGATCTGGCGTAATTGGGACTTTGTTATCGTTCGGACTGTCCACTTTCCTCCATATGAAGGTGCACCGAAAATTCCTCCGGCCGAATATCTCGTCCATGACGACCTTGAGGTAGTGACCTTCGCGATCATCGATCGACACCCAGACCGAGCCGTCCTCGCTCAGGAACTCGCGCAGCAGAATCAAGCGGGGCACGATCATCGCCAGCCACTTCGCGTGTTCGAGGCTGTCGTCGTAATGCTCGAAGGCCGACCGGGTGTTGTAGGGCGGGTCGATGTAGATGCACTTCACCCGGCCCGCGTAGAAGGGCAGGAGCGCCTTCAGCGCCTCGAGGTTGTCCCCCTGCACCAGCAGCCCCTCGTCGCCCTCTCCGGCGCTCAGGTCGGGCACCTCGTCGAGCAGCCGATACGGCACCCGATCCGCCGCCCGCAGATCCTCATCCCTCGTCAACCAGTGCAGAAGCGGCATGCCCGTCCCTCGTTCTTGCCACCGGATCTTCGCGGCCCGGCTTGCCCCGAAGACCGTAAAGGACCGAAGTTGTGAAGGAAAGTGGTCGCAATCTGCGAGATGATGCCAGGCATTTTCGGTTGATACCCGAAACAAACCTTGGTTTCCCGGGCTCCGTGAAACTTCTATCAATGAGGAAACTTTGAGCCGACGGAATTGGTTGATCGCCCCCGAAACGATTTTCGGCGTTCTCTTCTGGGCCGCAGTCGGATGGTATGGGTATTCGAAATACGTTGAAAATAACCCGTCGGTCGATCTGGCCGGGCCACGGTCGGATGCGTGCGAGGCGATGACCCAAATCGGCGCGCTGGACGAGCAGGGCGGCGCACAATGCCTGACGGATGACGCAGTCTATCTCTCGGGTCTACGCGACGCCCTCGAAACACGCGCTGACCGGTTCCAGAAGAACATGAATGAGATCGTAGCCGAGGTGTCCGAGACTGCGAGTCGTCTTGACGATTCGGTCTTCACGTCCATGCAGGCGCGACACGCCTTCGACAACCAAGAGCGCTTCCCGATAGATGACGAGGCGAACAGCGACCTGAAAAGGGTTCAGGTTGATGTTTCCAACATCACAATAAGCGCCCCGTTTGAGGAAGACCCAGATGGTCTACCGACGATGCAAATTCGGCTGGATGGCATCGCAGAGGACGACGTTGTCTATGGCTTTGACCTGAATGATCTCGTGTTCGAGGTGATGGAATATCCCTTCGTGTTCGGATGCGACGATATCGTTGGGATGGATGGCGGGTGTCGCGGGACTGTATTCGTCGATCTCAGGTCGGACGGCATCATGGGCGCGACACCGGTGATCGTCGGGTTCGACATGGCACCGTTGACCGAGAGGCAGGCGATAGAAATAGCCTTCGGGCTGTCAGCGCCGCAATTCTCCGACACCAGTGAGGAATACGACGCAGCCAGGATGAAAGAAGTGGCCGAGCTTATCTGACCCTTCACTGCAGGGGGACCGCCGTTTGGCAAACCTATCGGTATCGACGTTCTGCGAATTTACCACTCTGCATGGGGGTTCCACTACGTTCCCGACGTTCCACTACGTTCTTTAGTCAGGTTTTCGTTGAAACTCAGACCATTAAGGTCTCGGACAAGCCATCGGTACGTCAACCAAGTCCTTGAGAACGTGGATCTGCGCCACTTGAGCGGACAACAAGTCCCGATACGTGGGCGAAAGGCCGGGCGCGAACATGTATTGGCCATTCATCCGGGCCGTTTGGCTATCTGTGCGGGGTGTCTGGCTATCTGTACGGGCAAGGTATCTCGTTTTCTTTTCGTTGACTTCAGACCCAACTTCTTTGGGCAGGACAAGGAGATGCCCCATGCATATAAATCGAAAATACGAGCTTCCGAACCGCACAGTCGAAATTCTCTCGACCAGGCTGACATCTCTGCATGCGGCTCGGTTTGTTCATGGCCTTTTGGGCCAGCTTGATTGGATGTACGGCAGCGTGTCAGGCGCCGGCCCGGTCCTTATCAAACCGCAAACGATCTGGTGCGATGGAATCGCGCAACTTACTGCCGCCCGGGGGTGCAAGGATCGGCGATGGATGCAAAGGGGTATCGCAGATCTCAAGGGCACCGACCTCTTCGATGAACTGGAACAACCAGACCCGAAGCGCGTCACCTTCCTGATCAGTAATCGGTTCCGCACGAGTTTACTCTCGAAGAAGACCGAGCATGGATTCGCGAAATTGCAGTCGGATGACTATGCGGAATCGGTCTCGATCGAAGAGGCGATTTTCGTCATGCTTGTTCGCCTCTATGAAGGACGGGATTGGCCGGTCTTCAACCTCCCATACCGACCTGTTTCTCAGAAGAGCAGGTGCCTCAATTATAAAGCCAGCGCCACCTCTGGAGAGGCGGCTAACGATGTGGACTTGCAGACCCGCGAAGCTCAGGTGTGCGAATGGGCGGCAGCCAAGAAACGGTGGTGCCGTGCAGCCGAGCGGGTGGCTGATCGACTGGGACATTCCTACCTGATCGCGCCATACTGCGGTCCTCTCGATCCGGGCATCTCGCAGGTCCGCGTGAAGATCCAGCATGAGAAAACGAAGTGGCAACCGGAACGCCTCTACAAGTTTCAGGTCGGGTCCGGCCGAGTGATCCAGGTGATGCCTGGCAAACGGCATCGCAGCCTCAGCCAGCAAGAACTCCGTGAACGGCTCTGGGATACGGTCATCCGGTAGAGCGCCACTTACATGTCGAGCTACGACGACGGGTGACTTTTGCCGTATCTTGCTCCTGATGCGGCAGTTCGCGCATCTTCTGCCTCGGGCTTTTTCTGTTCCTGCAATGTCGGCAGGCCAAGGAATGCGCGGTCTTTTTCATTCCGGATATGTTGGTGAAGCTTTTCCAGGGTATCGCGTTTCTTCTCTGCAGGCAGCTTCTCCATGAGTGACAGGATCGCAGCGCCGTAGAGGATCTTCCGACGCGTGTCGTCCCTGCGCTTCTGAGCCGTCTCGCGTGCTTTTAGGTCGCGCAACTGCTGTCGTTCCTGCTCGATCTTCTTTTCGATCTTCGCAATCTTGTCCGCGTATTTTGGCATGGCTTGCCTCCCGTTGATTTCATTTCGAAGAGGAGATGGTGCCTGAGCCTGAAGCCGGGCAGTTGATTTCGCGTATCTCGCAAGAGAACGGGCCGGGTGTCATCGACCCGCGGCCGGACAGGCAAGGGCGCAATTACGCAAACTTCGTTTGCAGCGCGCCTGCCGCGGGCTTTTGGAAGGTGCGGTCCCGCATCGAGGGCACGACTTACCTGGAATGATACATCCAGCCAGTCACTGCCCGCTCCTTGTCATCTCCCGCGGAAACGGCCGCTCCGCTGTGGGCGCGGCCGCCTATATAGCGCGCTGCGACATGGCCGATGCGCGTATCGGCCGGTCGTTCAACTACCGTCAAACGACCGGCCTCCTTGCGCATTGCATGGTGAATTGGCAGGGGACGGCGGAAGACCTCTGGAACGCGGCCGAAGCCGCGGAAAATCGGTGCAACGCGCGCGTCGCTCGAGAACTGCGCCCGGCGCTGCCCGCTGAGCTACGGCTCGACGATCAGCGCAGGCTTGTTCATGGATTTTCCCTCTGGCTTCGGGATAGGTTCGGTGTGGCGGTGCATTACGCTCTGCATGCCCCCTCGTTTCACGACAAGGACGAGGAGCGACGATTGTCGCGGGAGCGAACGTCCGAAAAAGGCAACGATGCGTATCTGGCGGCACTGGCAGACCCTGCGCAGACCAACCTGAATTTCCACGCCCACATCTTGTTTACGACCCGGCGGGTTGACCGTGAAACCGGAGCTTTCGGCGAAAAGACCTGGGAGTTGGATCGTAGAAAGCCAGGCCCGGAAAATCTGCTCGCGATCAGGCAGGAATGGGAGAAGCGCACAAATGCGGCGCTGGCCCGAACGGGATCACGGGCTCGTATCGACCTTCGCTCTTACGAGGAAATGGCGGCAGATGGCGATGCGCCTGACGGTCTCGTCGCGCAACCCCACATGGGCCCGCGCGAGACCGCCAAGGCGCGCAAGCGAGCGAGCGAGACGAGCCTGGCATCGAAGTCTCGCATCGCGGCCGAGCGTGAACGTGTCAAAAGCGACAACGAGGCCCGTTGGTCATGCTGGATGCAGCTTCGAGCGCTACACCGGGAGAAAGCTCGCCTTGAGGAATCCGCTCGGATCGCCGAGGAGCGCGAGCGTGAGCGACGGCAGCGCGCAGAAGACGAGAAACGACGTATTGCAGAAGCGGAATCTGTAGCTGCGAAGCGTCAGGCCGTCGAAGACGCGACAACGCTCGAGGTCCCACGCGGCGGCAAAGACAATACCTACACTCGGGCCATTGCCGCAGTCCTGTCCGAGGGAGTGATCGTGCCGGATGATCAGGGCATTTCAGAGTACGAAAGCGAACCTGATGCAGCAGAAGAGTTCGATAAAGAGATCGACCCGGAAACCTTCACGCCCCCGGATCTCGGTGAAGGCGATAATTTCGATCCGATCGTCAAGCCGGTCAAAAGGAAACCGCCGCCCGGGAATTTCCAGCGAACAAGAGGCTGATGCGCGCCCTTTTGAACCAATGCCATTCGACCGAACAGTGTCTTGCATCCTTGCGGACGAGAGCAGATCGGGTCCATCGCCAAAAAATCACGTATCTCGTTTTGTCGGACCCCCAGAGGAACCCACGTTCGGAGCGGCGAGAGGTAGAACCTCACGCATGAACATCTAATCACCACTTTCGAAAGGCCCGACATGTCCGAACCCAAAGAAGACACAAACCCTCCTGAAGATGGGCTGGATGCGATCCGTAGGTCGCTTGCCGTTCACAAACAAAACCGGGCTCGTTTTTGCGTCCTGCCCGGCAAAGTCAAGCCGGACCACCCGGAACTCGTTTCGGCTGCAAACACGCTGATGAAACTGGCGCGATCCGGCAGTGGCGCGAGCGCGGGCGCGGCACGTTTACTCCATGCCTGCTTTTCGGGTGTGACCGCCTTCAACATCGACGACTTCCGGAAGCTTGACCCTCACAACTTTCACGCCGCGATGATCGTTCTCAATTTTGCGCTCTTCGAGGGCTGTGAAAGGATCCTGGAGGATGAGGAAATGGAATGGCTCAGGCGGAACTTCGAGTTCGCGAATCCATGACCTAACTACCTCGTCGCGCCTCTCTATCTCGCCTCAATCATTGATTCCAGGGTCCGCTTCATTCGTGAAACGGACCCTTTCTTTTTCATGAGGGCCGGAGGGGATCATATGGCCGCCGGCTACCTGTAAAAACGACGCAGGAGGCCCTCCCTGAACCCCAAAGGTGCTAAAGGTCAGCGATGAGCGGCCTCCCGGGAGTTCGAGGCACGTGCGTGCCGTAGAGCGGTCAGACGCACGAAAGAATATCGCCATCCTAATGTGGAGACGCGCCTTCTCAGTGAGACGCGTCTCCACATTAGGATGGCGTCTCATCCGGTGAGGATTTGACCCTTTCCGGTGTTTTCGAGAACTCTAATACGTGGATGCTGCTGCCGCGAGGGTTCTTCGAACAGGGGCGACGTGCAATCCCGCACAGCGATCCCGCACCGCCGTGTACTCTCCATGCGACGGTGTCTGACCGCGCCAGTTTCAGAAACCTCTGCACACGCCGGGGGCTGGACGCGTGAGGTTCCGATATGAACCAACTCACGATCATTCCCACATTCGCAGCTCTTCGATCCACAGTTCTGGATCGTCTTCGGGACTACCTCGACGATCACGGCGACAGCCTCGATGGGCTGATCCGTCAGGGCCGGGCAGACCCCGGCGTCGACGAGAAAGCGGCCCTGCGAGAGATCGCAGACCAGGTCCACGCGACCAGAGATGCCCGAACCCTCGTCCTGCGTATGCGGACTATCATGGGCGAGCTACTCTGCCTAATTGGTGAGCCTCTCACAGAGATCGAAGGAGGTTACTCTGGCCCAGAATTCGACGGGGCACTCAGCTGGCACGCTGCTCGGCTCACCGATCTGGAACGAGACATCAAGTTCGCATTTCGGGTGTGACCGCCCGCTTCCATCACCAGCATAAAAGAAAACCTGTCTCGTCGGCTTTCATGTCGGCGGGGCGCGTGTGGAGCAAGTTGTGGGGCAAATCCTTCCAATCATTCGCCCGAAACCTCAGAAAACCAACAAATTCTGGATTTAAGGCTTGACGAATGGTGCCCAGGAGAGGACTCGAACCTCCACGTCCATACGGACACTAGCACCTGAAGCTAGCGCGTCTACCAATTCCGCCACCTGGGCCGGTGTCGTGAGGACGCCGTTTAGCCGGGGGCCGGGGCGCTGTCAACGGCGATTTTCCGGTGGGCCGGCAATCGGGCATCACGCCTTGTCGAAGCCCGCGCGGGAGGCTAGGAAGAGGGGTGAACGGCAAGACTGCGGAGGCCAGCATATGCCCAAGTCAAAACTCGTCACGATCTTCGGGGGCTCCGGTTTCCTGGGGCGGTATATCGCGCGGCGGATGGCCAAGGCGGGCTGGCGGGTCAGGGTGGCCGTGCGGCGCCCGAACGAGGCGGTGTATGTGCGGACCTACGGGGTCGTCGGCCAGGTCGAGCCGGTGCTGTGCAATATCCGCGATGACGAGAGCGTGCGGTCGGTGCTGCGCGGGGCGGATGCCGCGGTGAATTGCGTGGGCACGTTCGACAAGGGCGGCAAGAACAATTTCGATGCGGTGCAGAACAAGGGTGCTGCGCGAATCGGCCGGATCGCCAAGGAAGAGGGCGTGGCGCGGCTGGTGCATATCTCGGCCATCGGGGCCGATGCGGAGGCCGAGACGCTTTATGGCCGGAGCAAGGGGCAGGGCGAGGCGGCGATCCTCGAGTCGTTCCCCGATGCCGTGATCCTGCGGCCGTCGGTGATGTTCGGGGCGGAGGATTCGTTCTTCAACCGCTTTGCCGGGATGAGCCGGCTGGGGCCGATCCTGCCGGTTGTCGGGGGCTCGACGAAGTTCCAGACCGTGTGGGTCGACGACGTGGCCGCCGCCGCGGAGATGGGCGTGAAGGGCACGGCCGCGCCGGGCATTTACGAGCTGGGCGGACCGGATGTGAACACGTTCCGCGAGCTGATGCAGCAGATGCTCGGGGTGATCCATCGCCGGCGGATGATCATCAACATCCCGTTCTGGATCGCCTCGATCATGGCCGGGGTGATGGAGTTCGTGCAGACCATCACCTTCGGCCTCGTGCCGCCGCAGATCACCCGCGACCAGGTGCAGACGCTGAAGGACGATAACGTGGTGTCGGTGGGGGTGAAGACCTTTGCCGATCTCGGGATCGACCCGGTTGCGATGGAGGCGGTGCTGCCGGATTATCTGTGGCGGTTCCGGCCGGACGGGCAGTATGACGACATCAAGCGCTCGGCCTCGAACCTGCGGGGCGCCTAGCTGTAGGCGATAAATAGCAGGACGATGCCGAGGATCACCCGGTAGATCACGTAGGGCGTGAAGCTGACGGTGCGCAGGAGGCGCATCATTATGGTAAGCGCCAGCAGGGCCGCGACGAAGGCCAGCGCGGCGGCGATGCCGCAGTCTTTCAGAAGCGCGAGATCGGCATTGAGCAGCGCCTCGCCCGAGAGCAGGGCGCCGCTGGCGACGATGGTCGGCACGGACATCAGCATCGAGAGTTTCGCCGCGTCGTGGCGGTTGTAGCCGAGAAAGCGGGCGCCGGTGATGGTGATGCCAGAGCGGGAGGTGCCGGGGATCAGGGCGATGGCCTGCCAGACACCGACGACCATGGCGTCGGTCAGGGTCCAGTCCTTCTGCGAGCGGGTGGTCTCGCCGAACTGGTCGGCCCAGTAGAGCAGGATGCCGAAGATCAGCATCGCCCATGCGATCACCGCGACCGAACGCAGGTAGAGGTCGAGCCCGGTGAGCTTGAGGATCAGGCCGAAGGCGATGACCGGCACGGCGGAGACGAGCAGGAGCAGGGCGAGTTTCGCCCCCTCGGTATCGGCGCGGCCCATGAGGAGGCGGGGCAGGCCGAGCATCGCCTTGCGCATGTCGGACCAGAAGTAGAGCAGGACGGCGAAGAGGGTGCCCACGTGGACGGCGACGTCGATGGCCTGGCCCTGGTCCTGGAGACCGGTGAGGTGGGGGAGGAGAATCAGGTGGCCGGAGGAGGAGATCGGCAGAAACTCGGTAAGCCCCTGAATCAGGGCGATGATGACGAGGTGGAAGAGGGGCATCAGCGGAGGTCCCGGCGGGGCGGAGGGGTGTTGGCCCAGCTATAAACAACTGAGTTCCGGGGGAAAGATTTGATTTAGGTCCGGAGCGGACTTAATTTATGACCAAAAGATAAAGAAAAAGCGCGAGTTGTAGCTATTTATTTCGTATTAGGTCAGTCTTTCTGACTTTATTTCCCGATTACCATAAAGTAAACAAGCGCGGTATTTCGGAAATTCGGAGACGACCCCGTGGCAAAGCAGCCCATGTTGAAATTCGTGACTGTAGAACGGTCCATGCCAGAAAAGCGTTCAGCCACCGAACGCAACCAGGACTTTCACGAGATCTATGCCGAGTATGCCGCCGAGAAGGCGAAGGAGCAGTCAGGCCGCTGCAGCCAGTGCGGCGTGCCCTATTGCCAGACCCATTGCCCGCTGCACAACAACATCCCCGACTGGCTGCGCCTGACGGCGGAGGGACGGGTGAAGGAAGCCTATGAGCTGAGCCAGCTGACCAATACCTTCCCGGAGATCTGTGGCCGCATCTGTCCGCAGGACCGTCTGTGCGAGGGCAACTGCGTGATCGAGCAGTCGGGCCACGGCACGGTGACGATCGGGCAGGTGGAGAAATACCTGACCGATACCGCCTTCGAGGAAGGCTGGGTCGAGGATATCACGCCCGGCGAGGAGCGCCCCGAGTCGGTGGGGATCATCGGCGCCGGGCCCGGCGGGCTGGCGGCGGCGGACATGCTGCGGCGGGCCGGTGTGCAGGTGACGATCTATGATCGGTACGACCGCTCGGGCGGGCTGATGATCTATGGCATTCCCGGCTTCAAGCTGGAGAAGGACATCGTGATGCGCCGCAACGCGCAGCTCGAGAAGGGCGGCGTGGAGTTCGTGATGAATTGCGACGTGGGCAAGGATATCGGCTTCGAGGAGATCCGCGAAAAGCACGATGCGGTGCTGATCGCGACGGGGGTTTACAAGAGCCGTGACCTTCCCGGCCCGGGGTCGGGGGCGAGTGGCATCGTGCGGGCGATCGATTACCTGACGGCGAGCAACCGGAAGAGTTTCGGCGACGATGTGCCGGAATTCGAGAGCGGCGAGCTGAACGCCGAGGGCAAGCGCGTGGTGGTGATCGGCGGTGGCGATACCGCGATGGACTGCGTGCGCACGGCGGTGCGGCAGGGGGCGACCTCGGTCAAGTGCCTGTACCGGCGCGACCGGCAGAACATGCCGGGCAGCCAGCGCGAGGTGGACAATGCCGAGGAAGAGGGCGTGGTGTTCGAATGGCTGAGCGCGCCCAAGGGGTTCGTGGGCGACCCGGTGACGGCGGTGAAGGTGCAGCAGATGCGCCTTGGCGCGCCGGATGCGACCGGGCGGCAGACGCCGGAGGAGATCGAGGGGGCCGATTATGACGAGCCTGCGGACCTCGTGATCAAGGCGCTGGGCTTCGAGCCGGAAGAGCTGCCGACGCTGTGGGGCGTGGAGGAGCTTGCGGTGACCCGCTGGGGCACGGTCAAGGCGGAATTCACCACCGGCCGCACGGCGATGGACGGGGTCTATGCCGTGGGCGATATCGTGCGGGGCGCCAGCCTTGTTGTCTGGGCGATCCGCGACGGGCGCGACGCGGCGGAGGCGATCCTGAAGGATCTCGACGGTGGCCGGCAGGCCATCGCGGCGGAGTGACATGCGACGTCGGTCTAACGTCGGTATTTTGTCGGTATTGCGTCGGTGCCGAGAGCGGCGCCCGGCGGCAGACGGGTCAGGTGGCCTGACCCATCGGATGAAGGAACGGTTAACAGTGAAGACGGGGATCAACAGGGCATGGTGCCGGATTGCGGCCGGTCTCGTGGCGGTTTCTGCCGCGCCGTCGCTTGGCCACGCCGATTTTGCCATGTGGCAGGATATGCCGCTGGAGGCCTGTAACCCGGTTTACGCTGTGCAGAAGCGGGGTTGCCAGCTTGAGAAGGTCTATACCTGTTCGGTTGGTGGCGAAGACTTCCTGCTTTACCGGGAGATTGATGAAGACCTGTTCGTCTCGACTGAAGTCACCGATCTTGAAGGCGGGTCCGTCGTTTACTGGAACGCCGAGGGTGATTTCAACCTGATCGACATTGCGGAGGACCGCGACCCTGTATCCGTCAGTGAACTGATGGAAACAGGCCGCGACGTGTTCGATCATACCGCGCTGATGATTGTCGCCCCATTCATCGACCCCATTCCTGCACGTTTCACAGGCGAAATGCGTTTAACGGACGAAACCTTGGTTCTTGAGCGTACCGTTTTCACGAAGCTCTCGTCCGAATACCGCTTTACGCTGAACTCCTTGGATCTCTTCTGGACAGGCGAACAATATCTGGATCGAGACAGCCATGCGATTATTGCTGGCAGTGGGACAGGTCGCATCGACGGTTCAGAAGTGCCGGAAATCGCAGAGCCAGTCGAGATCATCTATCCCGATGAACTGGGGTTCACGAGCGATCAGCCACAATACGACTGTGAGGCAATCAGCAGCATTGCCACGCCGAACAGCCTATCCGCGAAAGGATAATGCCATGACCAAATTCGACACCAACTGGGCCAAGAACGAGGAAGCCAAGCGCAAGTGGCTGGCCGAGAACGGCATGTATTCCGAGGAGGAGGAGCATTCCTCCTGTGGCGTCGGGCTTGTCGTGTCGGTGGATGGATCCCCCAGCCGCAAGGTGGTGGATGCCGGGATCAACGCGCTGAAGGCGATCTGGCACCGGGGCGCGGTGGATGCCGATGGCAAGACCGGGGACGGTGCCGGCATTCACATCCAGATCCCCGTGCCGTTCTTCTATGACCAGGTGCGGCGCACCGGGCACGAGCCGCGGGAAGACCAGTTGATGGCCGTGGGGCAGGTGTTCCTGCCGCGGACGGATTTCGGCGCGCAGGAGACCTGCCGGACGATCGTGGAGACGGAAGTCATCCGCATGGGGCATTACATTTATGGCTGGCGGCACGTGCCGGTGGATGTGAGCGTTCTGGGCGAGAAGGCCAACGCGACGCGGCCCGAGATCGAGCAGATCCTGATTTCCAACGCCAAGGGGATCGACGAGGAGGATTTCGAGCGGGAGCTTTACGTCATTCGCCGCCGGATCGAGAAGGCGGTGGCCGAGGCGGGGATTCACGGGCTTTATATCGCGAGCCTGTCGTGCCGGAGCATCATCTACAAGGGCATGATGCTGGCCGAGCAGGTGGCGGATTTCTATCCCGACCTGCAGGACGAGCGGTTCATCAGCGCGTTTGCGATCTATCACCAGCGCTATTCGACCAACACCTTCCCGCAATGGTGGCTGGCGCAGCCGTTCCGGAT
Organism: Roseovarius sp.; assembly: GCF_040223625.1. Taxonomy (GTDB): domain Bacteria; phylum Pseudomonadota; class Alphaproteobacteria; order Rhodobacterales; family Rhodobacteraceae; genus Roseovarius. The sequence goes on from NZ_JAVKFX010000004.1 coordinate 23,428, forward strand.
GCTGGCGCATAACGGCGAGATCAACACGCTGAAGGGCAACACCAACTGGATGAAGAGCCACGAGATCCGGATGGCGAGCGCGTCCTTCGGGGATCACGCCGAGGATATCAAGCCGATCATCGCGGGCGGGTCTTCGGATTCGGCGGCGTTGGATTCGGTTTTCGAGGTTCTGGTGCGGGCCGGGCGGAGCGCGCCGATGGCCAAGACGATGCTGGTGCCGGAAAGCTGGTCGAAGCAGGCCGAGGAGCTGCCCGAGGCGTGGCGGGACATGTATTCCTACTGCAACTCGGTGATGGAGCCGTGGGACGGGCCGGCGGCGCTGGCGATGACCGATGGCCGCTGGGTCTGCGCGGGCATGGACCGGAACGGGCTGCGGCCGATGCGCTACGTGGTGACGGGTGACGGGCTGGTGATTGCCGGGTCCGAAGCCGGGATGGTGCCGATCGACGAGGCCACGGTGCGGGAGAAGGGCGCGCTTGGGCCGGGGCAGATGCTGGCCGTCGACATGCAGAAGGGGCAGCTTTACCACGACACCGAGATCAAGGACAAACTGGCGCGCGCCCTGCCGTTCGGCGAGTGGGTCGGCAAGATCAACGACATGGACGAGGTGCTGGCCGGGGTGACGGAGAAGCCGCTTTACACCGGGGCCGAGCTGCGCCGGCGGCAGATCGCGGCGGGCTACACGATCGAGGAGCTGGAAAGCGTGCTGTCACCGATGGCGGAGGACGGCAAGGAGATGGTCGCCTCGATGGGGGATGACACGCCGAGCGCGGTGCTGTCGAAGAGCTATCGGCCGCTGAGCCACTTCTTCCGGCAGAATTTCAGCCAGGTGACCAACCCGCCGATCGACAGCTTGCGCGAGTTCCGGGTGATGAGCCTGAAGACGCGGTTCGGGAACCTGAAGAACGTGCTGGACGAGAGCGGCGCGCAGACCGAGATCGTGGTGCTGGAAAGCCCGTTCATCGGCAATGCGCAATGGGCCGCGCTGATGCGCGAGTTCGAGGGGGAGGTGACGCAGATCGATTGTACCTTCGCGCCGGGCGAGAACGCGCTGCGCGACGGGCTGGCGCGGATCCGGGCCGAGGCGGAGGATGCGGTGCGCTCGGGTGCCGGGCATATCGTGCTGTCGGATACCGGGGTGAGCGAGGAGCGGATCGGGATGCCGATGATCCTGGCCACCAGCGCGGTGCATTCGCATTTGACGCGGAAGGGTCTTCGGACCTTCTGTAGCCTGAACGTGCGGTCGGCGGAGTGCATGGATCCGCATTATTTTGCCGTGCTGATCGGGGCGGGCGCGACGGTGGTGAACGCCTATCTGGCCGAGGACAGCCTGGCCGACCGGATCGAGCGGGGGCTGCTGGATGGCGGGCTGACCGAGAACGTGGCGCGGTATCGCGAGGCAATCGACCAGGGCTTGCTGAAGATCATGTCGAAGATGGGGATCTCGGTGATCTCGTCCTATCGCGGTGGTCTGAACTTCGAGGCGGTGGGGCTGTCACGCGCGATGTGCGCGGAGTATTTCCCGGGCCTGACCAGCCGGATTTCCGGTATCGGGGTCAGCGGGATCCAGGCGAAGCTGCAGGACGTGCACAAGCAGGCGTTCCGGGGCGGCAAGGATATCCTGCCGATCGGGGGGTTCTACAAGGCGCGGAAATCGGGCGAGACCCATGCCTGGGGCGCGCAGACGATGCACATGATGCAGATGGCGTGCAACAAGGCGAGTTTCGAGCTTTGGAAGCGGTACAGCCAGGCGATGCAGGCGAACCCGCCGATCCATTTGCGCGACCTGATGGCGATCAAGCCGCTGGGCAAGGCGATTCCGCTGGAAGAGGTGGAAAGCGTGACCGCGATTCGGAAGCGGTTCGTGACGCCGGGGATGTCCCTAGGCGCGCTTAGCCCGGAGGCGCACAAGACGCTGAACGTGGCGATGAACCGGATCGGCGCGCGCTCGGACAGTGGCGAGGGCGGCGAGGACCCGGCGCATTTCACGCCGGAGCCCAATGGTGACAACCCGTCGGCGAAGATCAAGCAGGTGGCGTCTGGCCGGTTCGGCGTGACCGCCGAGTACCTGAACCAGTGCGAGGAGCTGGAGATCAAGGTGGCGCAGGGCGCGAAGCCCGGCGAGGGCGGGCAGCTGCCCGGCATGAAGGTGACCAAGCTGATCGCGCGGCTGCGGCATTCAACGCCGGGCGTGACGCTGATTTCGCCGCCGCCGCACCACGATATCTATTCGATCGAGGATCTTGCGCAGCTGATCTATGACCTCAAGCAGATCAACCCGACGGTGAAGGTCTGTGTGAAGCTGGTGGCGCAGTCGGGCGTGGGCACGATTGCCGCGGGCGTGGCCAAGGCCAAGGCCGACGTGATCCTGATCTCGGGGCACAATGGCGGCACCGGGGCGAGCCCGGCGACCAGCATCAAGTATGTGGGCCTGCCGTGGGAGATGGGGCTGACCGAGGCGCACCAGGTTCTGTCGATGAACCATTTGCGCGACCGGATCACCCTGCGGACCGACGGGGGGTTGCGGACGGGCCGCGATATCGTGATGGCGGCGATGATGGGGGCCGAGGAATACGGCATCGGCACCGCCGCGCTGATCGCGATGGGGTGCATCATGGTGCGGCAGTGCCAGTCGAACACCTGCCCTGTCGGTGTCTGTACGCAGGACGAGAGCCTGCGGGAGAAGTTCACCGGCAACGCGGACAAGGTGGTGAACCTCATCACCTTCTACGCGCAGGAGGTGCGGGAGATCCTGGCCAGCATCGGCGCGCGGTCGCTGGACGAGGTGATCGGGCGGGCCGACCTGCTGACGCAGGTCAGCCGGGGCTCGGCGCACCTGGACGACCTTGACCTGAACCCGATGCTGATCACCGTGGATGGGGCCAAGGACATCGTCTATGACCGCAACAAGCCGCGGAACGAGGTGCTGGATACGCTGGATGCCGAGATCGTGCGGGATGCGGCGCGGTTCCTCAACGATGGCGAGAAGATGCAGCTGCATTACGCGGTGCAGAACACCGACCGAACGGTGGGCACGCGGGTGTCGAGCCATATCGTGCGGAATTTCGGGATGCGCAACGCGCTGCAGCCCAACCACCTGACGGTGAAGCTGACCGGCAGCGCGGGTCAGAGCCTTGGGGCGTTTGCCGCGCCGGGGCTGAAGATCGAGGTGTCGGGCGATGCCAACGACTATGTCGGCAAGGGCCTGTCGGGGGGCACGATCGTGGTGCGCCCGCCGCAAATGAGCCCGCTGGTGGCGGCGGACAACACGATCATCGGCAACACGGTGCTTTACGGGGCGACGGCAGGGTATCTCTTTGCCAGTGGCCGGGCCGGGGAGCGGTTTGCGGTACGGAACTCGGGCGCGCACGTGGTCGTGGAGGGCTGCGGCTCGAACGGGTGCGAGTACATGACCGGGGGCATTGCCGTGATCCTTGGCGAGGTGGGCGCGAACTTTGCCGCCGGGATGACGGGGGGCATGGCCTATCTCTACGACCCGGACGGCAAGGCGCGGAACCTGATCAACGCGACTTCGGTGGTGGTCTGTCCGGTGACGGAGGACCATTGGCTAACCGAGCTGGAAGGGCTGATCCAGCGGCATGCCGAGGAGACCGGCAGCCGGCGGGCGCAGGACATCCTGCAGTACTGGGAGCTTGAGAAGGGCAACTTCCTTCAGATCTGCCCGACCGAGATGCTCGACAAGCTGGACTATCCGCTGGGGATCGAGGACGAGGCGATTCCGGCGGAATAGGGTCGATTTTCGACAGGTTTACCGGGCCGTGAGCGCATGATTTGCGCCGCTCGCGGCCCGACGCCCTGTCGGATGCCTCCGGCGGGGATATTTCCGGCCAGAAGAAGCGAGGGTGCCCGCCCTGGGCCGGGATGGCTCGGCGGGCCGGGCAATCTGACCTGCCCAAGCTGTTGAAGTTTGGCGAAAATCCGGAAATGGCTGATACTGACCCCGGGTAACCGGGAGAATCACTTATGAAATTTCGTTTGTTCATTTCCGGCGCCGTTGCGGCGCTTGGCCTTGCGGCCGGGCCGGTGGCGGCCGGGCAGTGCGGGTACCAGTATTGCTGGGGTGCGGTGGGTTTTGGGCCGGGGGGCGCGTATGGCTGGTCGAACAACTACCCGTCACAGCAGGAGGCCTTCAACCGCGTCAACCAGGAATGCGGGGGAGGATGCACCCAGATCAAGACCTTCTACAACAGTTGCGGGGCGATGGCCGTGGGGGCCAATAACGGCTGGGGCTGGGGTCACAGCCCGAGCCGGGCGGGGGCCGAGAACATCGCCATGGGGTACTGCAACCAGTACGATTACGGTTGTTCGATCCGGGTCTGGGCCTGTTCGTTCTGACGCATCGGCGCCGGCACGCCGGTATTGAAAGACACCTGCGGGCGCTGTAGCGGACACGGGATGGCAAAGCGCAAACCGGCAAAATCGAAGAAGACGGGCGGGCGGGCGAAGCGGAAGTTTCGCCCGGTTGCCTTTGCGTGGCGCTGGGGTATCCGGCTGATCCTTGTGGTGGCGGTGGTTGCCGCCTGCATGATCATCGCGCACCGGGTGCTGAACCCGCCGAAGACGATCTACATGCGGCAGGAAGAGGCGCGGCTGGGCAGGATCGAGCATGTGTGGGTGCCGCTGACGAACGTGGCGCCGGTGATGGCGCGGGCCGCGGTGGCGGCGGAGGATGCGGAGTTCTGCAACCACTGGGGGTTCGACATGTCGGCGATCCGCAGTGCGATCGAGGAAGGCAGCGGCCGCGGCGCCTCGACCATCAGCCAGCAGACGGTGAAGAACGTGTACCTGTGGCACGGGCGGAACTGGCTTCGGAAGGCGCTGGAGGCGATGATCACGCCGGTGGTCGAGATCGTCTGGCCGAAGCGGCGGATCATCGAGGTCTACCTAAACGTGGCGGAGTTCGACGAGGGGGTGTTCGGGGTCGAGGCGGCGGCACGGCATTACTTTGGCGTGGGGCCGGACAAGCTTACGCCTACGCAGGCGGCGCGGCTGGCGGCGGTGCTTCCGGACCCGAAAGGACGGTCGGCCGCGAACCCCTCGGCCTATGTGCGCAAACGCGCGGCCTCGATCCTTGACGGGGCGGCCACGATCCGCCGCGACGGCAGATCGGCCTGTTTCGAGGATTGAATTACATCGATATTCCGGGCATGGAGAAACGCAGCCCGGCGCAGAACAGCAAGACGGACATGGCAAAGCTATATCACGTTCCCCTTTCCCCCTTTTGCCGCAAGGTGCGGCTCGTACTTGCCGAGAAGCGGATCGAGTGCGAGCTGGTGGAGGAGAAATACTGGGAGCAGAGCCCGGATTTCCTGCGGCGCAACCCGGCGGGCAAGGTGCCGGTGCTGAAGCTCGACGACCGGATGATGGCGGAGAGCACGCCGATCTGTGAATACATCGAGGAGAAGTATCCCGAGCCGCCGTTGATGCCGAAATCGGCCGAGGCGCGGTTCGAGGTGCGGCGGCTGGTGAACTGGTTCGACGACAAGTTTCACAGCGAGGTCACCTCGAACCTGCTGTACGAGCGGGTGAACAAGAAGGTGATGAAGCAGGGGTTTCCGGACAGCTCTAACGTGAAGGCCGGGGCGAAGGCGATCAAGTTCCACCTCGATTACATGACATGGCTGCTGGACCAGCGGCGGTGGCTGGCCGGGGACGTGATGACGCTGGCGGATTTCACGGCGGCGGCGCATCTGAGCTCGCTGGATTACATCCGGGACGTGGACTGGAACCGGTCGGAGATCGTCAAGGACTGGTATGCGAAGATCAAGTCGCGGCCGGCCTTCCGGGGGATTCTGGCGGACCAGATCCCGGGGTTTCCGCAGCCGGCGCATTATGCGGACCTGGATTTCTGAAAAGGGCGGTTGCGCAGGGGCGCTGCCCCTCTTGACCCGGACGTTGTCCGGGCCAATTCACCCCGGAATATTTTTGGCAAGATGAAGAACGGGCTGAAACAGAGACTGGTTTCGCAGGCTCTGGCCGAGGGGTTTGACGCCTGCCGGGTGTGCCGGCCGTGGGATGTGCCGCAGGTGCCGGGACGGCTGGCGGAGTTTCTCGAGAAGGGGCGGCACGGGCAGATGGGGTGGCTGGCGGAGCGCAGCCACTGGCGCGGGGCGCCGCAGGTTCTGTGGCCCGAGGCAAGGTCGGTGATCGTGCTGGGGGAGAGTTACACGCCGGACGTGGACCCGATGGCGACGCTTGATGAGCCGGAGGTCGGCACGGTGTCGGTTTACGCGCGGAACAAGGATTATCACGACACGGTCAAGAAGCGGTTGAAGCGGCTGGCGAGGTGGTTGATTGCCGAGGGCGGCGGTGAGGTGAAAGTGTTCGTGGATACCGCGCCCGTGCCGGAGAAGCCGTTGGGGCAGGCGGCGGGGCTGGGATGGCAGGGCAAGCATACAAACCTGCTGAGCCGGGAGCTGGGCAACTGGTTCTTCATCGGATCGGTGTTCACGACGCTGGAATTAGAGACTGATCCCGCCGAAAGCGACCATTGCGGGTCGTGCCGGGCGTGCCTCGACATCTGTCCGACGGAGGCGTTTCCGGCGCCCTACCAGCTCGATGCGCGACGGTGCATTTCCTACCTGACGATCGAGCACAAGGGGCCGGTGGACGAGGAGTTGCGGGCGAAGATGGGCAACCGGATCTATGGCTGCGACGACTGTCTTGCAGTGTGCCCGTGGAACAAGTTCGCGGTCGAGGCGCGGGAGGTGAAGTATCACGCGCGGGACGACCTGACGGCGCCGGGGCTGGCGGAGCTGGCGGCGCTGGACGATGCGGGGTTTCGCGAGCGGTTCTCGGGCAGTCCAATCAAGCGGATCGGGCGGGACCGGTTCGTGCGGAACGTGCTGTATGCGATCGGCAATTCGGGGGTGCCGGCGCTACGGCCGGTGGCACAGGGATTGTGCGACGATCCGGACGCCACGGTGGCGGATGCGGCGCGCTGGGCGGTTGGACGACTGGATGATGCCGCAAACGGGATGGACCGGGGCTGAAAAGCCGGTAAACCGCTGACAACGAAGTACAAGGAGACGAGCGCATGGCGCTTTTGCTGGGGGTCGATACCGGCGGGACCTATACGGATGCCGTTCTGATCAGGGATGAGCGCGAGGTGGTGGCGAGCGCCAAAGCGCTGACCACGCGGCATGACCTGGCCGAGGGGATCGGCAAGGCGGTGGCGGCCGTGTTGAAGGAGAGCGGTGCGGATGTGGGGGAGATCGGGCTGGCCTCTCTCTCGACGACGCTGGCGACCAATGCGCTGGTCGAGGGGCAGGGCGGGCGCGTGGGGCTTGTCTATATCGGGTTCCGGGAGCGCGACCTTGACGGGCACGGGCTGCGCGAGGCGCTGGGGGGTGATCCGGCGCTGGTGATCGCGGGGGGGCATTCCCATGCAGGCGGAGAGGCCGCGAAGCTGGATGAAGCGGCGCTTTCGGCATGGTTAGAGACTGATATGGGCGTTTCCGGCTTTGCCGTGGCGAGCCAGTTCGCGACGCGGAACCCGGCGCATGAGCTGCGCGCGGCGGAGATGATCCGGGCTGCGACGGGCAAGCCGGTGTCGTGCTCGCATCACCTGTCGGCGCGGCTGAACGGGCCGAAGCGGGCGCTGACGGCGGTGCTGAACGCGCGGCTGATCGGGATGATCGCGCAGCTGATCGAGAAGGCGGAGGGCAAGCTGGTCGAGCTCGGAATCCATGCGCCGCTGATGGTGGTGCGGGGCGATGGCGCGCTGATCTCGGCGGGGCAGGCGAAGGAGCGGCCGATCGAGACGATCCTGAGCGGGCCGGCGGCGAGTATCGTGGGCGCGTGCTGGATGACCGGGGAGACCGAGGCGCTGGTATCCGACATCGGCGGGACGACGACGGATGTGGCGGTTCTGCGGGGTGGCAAGCCGGCGATCGACCCGGGCGCAAGGGTCGGCCCGTGGCGGACGATGGTCGAAGCCGTGGCGATGCGGACGACGGGGCTGGGCGGGGACAGCGAAGTTCACGTGATGGACGAGGGTCTTGTGGGCGGTGTGAGCCTCGGGCCGAGGCGGGTGGTGCCGGTGAGCCTGATCGCGACGGAGGCGCCGGAGCTGGTGCACCGGGTGCTGGACGAGCAGTTGCGGAGCGAGACGCCCGGCGAGCATGACGCGCGGTTCGTGCGGGCGGTGCCGGGGGTGGAGGCCGGGGGCTTGCAGCCCAAGGATGCGGCGCTGCTGGAGCGGATCGGCGTCGGGGTGCAGCCGCTGGGGGCGGTGCTGAAGACGCGGCTGGAGGTGGCCGGGCTGATGCGGCTGGTCAAGCGGGGCCTGGTGCAGGTTGCGGGCGTGACGCCGTCGGACGCGGCGCATGTGCTGGGGCGGCAGGCGCAGTGGGATGGCGAGGCGGCCGAGAAGGCGGTGGCGCTGATCGGGCGGAAGCGGACGGGGAGCGGCAACCGGCTGAACCCCGAGCCCCTGGCGATGGCGCAGATGATTATCGACCAGCTGACGCATCAGACGAGTTTGGCCTTGTTAGAGAGTGCTTTTGCCGAGGAAGAGGTGGATTTCGGGCTGTCGCCGGAGGTGTTGGCCCGGCACGTGCTGTTGCAGAAGGGGCTGGACCATCACCGGGGGCTGATGCGGCTGGAAGCGGGGCTGAACCTTCCGGTTGTGGGGCTGGGGGCCTCGGCGCCGGCCTATTACGGGGCGGTGGGCGAACGGCTGTCCTGCCGGATGGTGCTTCCGGAGCATGCGGGGGTGGCGAATGCGATCGGCGCGGTGGTGGGGCGCGTGACGATCCGGCGGAGCGGGACGGTCACGAGCCCGGCCGAGGGGCGGTTCCGGGTCCACCTGGAGCGCGGGCCGGAGGATTTCACGGAGGCGGAGGCGGCGATGGCCGCGTTGCAGGAGGTGCTGGAGGGGGAGGCGCGGGCCGAGGCCGAGCGGGCCGGGGCGCAGGACATCCATGTAAGCGCCGCGCGGGAGATGAAGGTGGCGCAGGCGGAGGCGCGGGAGGTGTTCCTCGAGGCGGAGATTACCGTGGAGGCGTCTGGCCGGCCGCGGATTGCGGGGTGAGGGAGGCCGTGACAGAGAGGGGCCACGGGCAAGGCGGGGAAAGGACGGACCCAACATGATCAGGGCGGGGTTTCTGCGGCATCTGACGCCTGCGATGCGCCGGGAAAGCGCGGCCGAGACGGTGCGGGCCGGGGTCGGTGCGCTTGCGGGGCTGCTGCTTTGCGGCGCGTTTGTCGCTTTCGTGCCGGGGCCGGCGGGAGGCTCGCTGTATCTCTTCGCGCCGCTGGGGGCGAGCGCGGTGCTGATCTTTGCCGTGCCGAACAGCCCGTTGGCGCAGCCCTTCTCGGCGATCGCGGGAAACATGGTGTCGGCCCTCGTGGCAGTGGCGGTGTTGCAGGTGGTCCCGCTGCAATGGGCGGCGGTGGCGGTGGCCGTGGGGGCGGCGATCGCGGCGATGATGCTGGTGCGGGCGTTGCATCCGCCGGGCGGGGCGGTGGCGCTTCTGGCCGCGCTCGACCCGAAGGCGGCGCTGGCGGCGAGCTGGCTGTTTCCGGTGGTGCCGGTGGGCGCGTGCACCGCCGTGCTGGTGCTGGGCGGGGTCGTGTACAACCGGCTGAGCGGCCGGGTTTATCCGTTCCGCCATGCCCCGGGCCCGCCTGCGCCGGAGGCGGCGCCGCGGCTGGGCCTGTCGACGGAGGAGCTCGAGGGGCTCTTGCACCGGTTTCACCAGTCGGCCAACCTTGGTGCGGTTGATCTCGGGCGCCTGCTGGCCGCTGCCGAGGCGGAGGCGGCGCGACACCGGTTCGAGGGGGTGACGTGCGGGGATCTTGCGACGGAGGCGCTGATCACGGTCGGGCCCGAAACGTCGGTGAAGGAGGTGGCGCGGCTGTTTCGGGCGCACGCGATCAAGAGCCTGCCGGTGATCGACGGGGACGGGGTGTTTGCCGGGATCGTGCAGCAGGCCGACCTGATGCCGGTGCTGGCGAAGGGCGGGCTGGGTGCCGGGCGGGCCAGGGCGCGGGAGGTGATGCGCGCGCCGGAGAACGCGGTTGCCCATGATATGCCGGTTGGACATCTGCTGAACCGGATGGCGCGGCAGGAGGTCCAGGTGGTGCCGGTCCTGCGGGCGGGGCGGCTGATCGGGATACTGACGCGGTCGGATATCATCCGGCTGCTGTTGCGGGGCGCCGAGCGGCGGGGCGTGGACCTGCCGGCTTCGACGGCTTGCGGTTGACGGCGGGCGGATTGCGCGGGAAGCCTGTGGCAGGGGCGGTGGGCCGCCCTTGGACCGAGTCAGGGGGCGCTGCCCCCATCGCCGCGGGGCGGCGATTCCCCCGGGTTATTTCCGGCCAGAAGAAGCCCGGGGACTGGAAAAGGAGAGTGAGCGATGCGTGCGGGCGAGAGGTTTGACGGGGATCTGGGAGAGCGGCTGGAGGAGTTGAAGGCCGAGGGGCTTTACAAGACCGAGCGTGTGATCACGTCGATGCAGGCGGGGGAGGTGACGCTGGCGGGCGGCAGGGAGGTGGTGAACCTTTGTGCCAACAATTACCTCGGGCTGGCGGATGATGTGCGGGTGATCGGGGCGGCGCATGACGCGCTGGATCGCTACGGGTTCGGGATGGCGAGCGTGCGGTTCATCTGCGGGACGCAGGAGGAGCACAAGGCGCTCGAGGCAAGGGTGGCGGCGTATCTGGGGATGGAGGATGCCATTCTCTATGCCGCGGCGTTCGACGCGAATGCGGGTTTGTTCGAGACGATTCTCGGGGCGGAGGACGCGATCATCTCGGATGCGTTGAACCATGCGAGCATCATAGACGGGGTGCGGCTGTGCAAGGCGCAGCGGTATCGGTATGCGAATTCGGACATGGCCGATTTGGAGCGGTGTCTGAAGGAGGCGCAGGGGGCACGGCATCGGCTGATTGCGACGGATGGCGTGTTCTCGATGGACGGGTATTACGCGAAGCTGGCGGAGATCTGTGACCTGGCGGAAAAGTACGACGCGATGGTGATGATCGACGATTGCCATGCGACGGGGTTCGTGGGCGAGACCGGCCGGGGCACGCATGAGCATTGCGGGGTGATGGGCCGGGTGGACATTATCACCGGGACGCTGGGCAAGGCGCTGGGCGGTGCCTCGGGCGGGTTTACGGCGGCTAGTCGAGAGGTGGTGGATTGGCTGCGGCAGCGGTCGCGGCCTTACCTGTTTTCCAACACGCTGGCGCCGGTGATTGCCGGGGCGTCTTTGAAGGTGTTCGACCTGTTGGAGGATGGGGCGGCGCTCAGGGCGCAGCTGTGGGAGAACGCGGCGTATTTCCGGGAGCGGATGGGTGCGCTGGGGTTCGAGCTGCTGCCGGGGGAGCATGCGATCATTCCGGTGATGCTGCGCGATCCGAAGCTGGCGCAGGAGATGGCGGCGAAGTTGAACGAGAAGGGGGTGTATGTGACCGCGTTCAGCTTCCCTGTGGTGCCGAAGGGGCAGGACCGGATCCGGACGCAGATGAGCGCGGCTTTGACGAGGGAGATGCTGGACCGGGCGATCGATGCGTTCGAGGAGGTCGGGGGCGAGTTGGGGGTGATCTCGTGAGTGGGGTTTTGCCGTCCGTCATCGGGGCGATGGGGGGGACGCCGCTGGTCGAGTTGAGCCGGGTCAGAGACGCATTGGGGCTTGAAGGGCGGCTGCTGGCGAAGCTGGATTACCTGTTGCCGGGATTCTCGAAGAAGGATCGGGCGGCGAAGGCGATTGTCGAGGCGGCGCGGGAGAGCGGGGAGCTGGCCCCCGGGCAGTCGGTGGTGGAGCTGACCTCGGGCAACATGGGGACCGGGCTTTCGATCGTGTGCGGGGTGCTGGGGCATCCGTTCGTGGCGGTGATGAGCGAGGGGAATTCCGAGGAGCGGACAAGGATGATGCGGGCGCTGGGGGCCGAGGTTGTCCTGGTGCCACAGGCGGAAGGCTCGAAACGGGGCGAGGTTTCGGGGGCGGACCTGGCGCTGGTGGAAGAGGCGGCACAGCGGATCACGGCGGAGCGCGGGGCGTTTCGGGCGGATCAGTTTGCGCGCGAAGGCAATCCGCGGGCGCATGAGACCGGGACGGCGCCGGAGATATGGGGGCAGTCGGAAGGGGCGGTGACGGCGTTTTGCGATTTTGTCGGATCGGGGGGCACGCTGGGTGGCGCGGCGAGGTTCTTCGGGGAGAAGGGCGTGCGCTGTTACGCGGTGGAGCCGGACCGGGCGGCGCATCCGATCCAGGGCGGCGGGTATTCGATGCCCGACCTTGTGCACCTGGAGGGCGTGAGTTTGGCCGGAACAGAGACTGTTTCCGGCGCGGAGGCCGCGGAGCATGCGAGGTTGCTGGCGCGGATGGAAGGGATCTTCGGCGGGTATTCGGCCGGGGCGAACCTGGCCGCGGCGGTACGGCTTCTGAAGGGCAAGGAAAGCGGTGGCTGTGTCGCCTTCGTGGTGTGCGACAGCGGGCTCAAGTATCTCAGCACGGATTTGTGGGAGTAGCGCGATGCAGAACGAGATGAAGGCGCTGGTGAAGGCGAAGCCCGAGCCGGGGCTGTGGATGGAATACGTGCCGGTGCCGGAGCCGGGGCCGGCGGATGTGCTGATCAAGGTGAAGAAATCGGCCATTTGCGGGACCGACGTGCATATATGGAAATGGGACGAGTTCAGCGCGAAGACGGTGCCGGTGCCGATGGTGGTGGGGCATGAATTCGTGGGCGAGATCGTCGATACCGGGGCGGCGGCGGTGAAATACCGGATCGGCCAGCGGGTGTCGGGCGAGGGGCATATCGTGTGCGGGGCCTGCCGGAATTGCCGGGCGGGGCGGGGGCATCTGTGCCGGAACACCAAGGGGGTCGGCGTGAACCGGCCGGGGAGTTTCGCCGAGTACCTGTGCATTCCGGAGAGCAACGTGGTGCCGATTCCGGAGGACGTGCCGGACGAGATCGCGGCAATCTTCGATCCGTTCGGGAACGCGGTGCATACGACGCTGAGCTTTGACCTTGTGGGCGAAGATGTTCTGGTGACGGGCGCCGGGCCGATCGGGATCATGGGGGCGCTGGTGGCGCAGAAGGTGGGCGCGCGGAAGGTGGTGATCACGGATATCAATCCCTACCGGCTCAACCTCGCGCGGGAGATGGGGGTGCAATATGTCGTCGACGTCTCGAAGGAGCAGCTGCGCGACGTGATGGACGAGATCGGCATGACCGAGGGGTTCGACGTGGGGCTCGAGATGTCGGGGGCGAGTGCCGCCATGCAGCAGATGATCTCGCGGATGAACAATGGCGGGAAGGTCGCGTTGCTGGGCATTGCGCCGACGGAGTTTCCGGTGGACTGGAACACGGTGATCTTCCGGATGCTGCATATCAAGGGCATCTACGGGCGCGAGATGTACGAGACGTGGTACAAGATGATCGCGCTGGTGCAGTCGGGGCTGGATGTGAGCGGGCTGATCACGCACCGGATTTCCATCGACGATTTCGAGGCGGGGTTTGCCGCGATGATCTCGGGGAATTCCGGCAAGGTGGTGATGGATTGGTAGGACGGGGCCGGGCATGACCGCCGCCGAGGAGAGGCCGAAGCGTTATGTGTTCCTGCTGATCCCCGGCTTCTCGATGCTGGGGTTCACCTGTGCGCTGGAGGCGCTGACGCTGGCCAACCGGCACGCGGGCGGGCGGACGTACTATACCTGGAAGCTGCTGAGTGCCGATGGCGGGGCGGCGGCGGCGTGGAACGGGGTGACGGTGCAGGTGGATGACGGGCTGTGCGAGCTGCGGCGGGACGACACGCTGGTGGTCTGTGCCGGGGAGGACGTGGCGGCGGGGAGCACGAAGCCGGTTCTGGCGTGGCTCAGGCGGGAGACGCGGAAGGGGCTGAGCTTCGGGTCGCTGTCGAGCGGGGCCTATACGCTGGCGCTGGCCGGGCTGATCGCGGGGAAGCGGATATCGACCCATTGGGAGTACAAGACCGCGCTGGTCGAGGCGCTGCCGCGGGTGAGCATCGAGGACAAGATCTTCTCGGTCGACGGGCGGGTGTTCTCCTGCGCCGGGGGCGCGTCGTCGATGGATTTGATGCTGCATCTCATTCACGAGGATTACGGGCAGGAGATTTCCGACTGGGTGGCGGAGCAGATGGTCTATACCGCGCCGCGCGATCACAGCCAGTCGCAGCGCATTCCGGTGCAGGACCGGACCGGTGTGCGCGACCGCAAGCTGGCGCTGGCGGTGGAGACGATGCGCAACAATGTCGAGGAGCCACTGGGCCCGGACGAGGTGGCGGAGGCGGTGGGGGTGTCGACGCGGCAGCTCGAGCGGTTGTTCGCGAAGCACCTCGGGACCTCGCCGGGGAAATACTACCTGTCGCTGCGGCTGGAGCGGGCAAGGCAGGTGTTGCGGCAGACCGAGCTTTCCGTGGCGGAGGTGAGCGTGCTGTGCGGGTTCGTCAGCCCCTCGCATTTCTCGCGCAGCTACAAGGCGGCGTTCGGCGTGACGCCCGGCAAGGAGGCGGGCGGGCGCAAGCTGTTGTGGGCGGCGGAGGGCGGCGGTTAGGTGGCGCGCCTTCCGGGCGCATCCGGTTGGTTTGCGTTCGGGCCACGCAGGCCTTGGGGGGCCAGCCGCCTTTCCTGGGCTCCGCCCGTTCGCAGGCGAAACTCTCCACTGGAGAGTTTCCGGGAAGCCTGCGAACCCCCTGGGATATTTCGGGCCAGAAGAAACTGGCACGTGCCCCGCTTCTTCTTGGTCTGGGCTCCGCCCGTTCACGGACGAAACTCTCCACTGGAGAGTTTCCGGGAAGTCCGCGAACTCCCCGCCGGAGGCATCCGACAGTGAGGCAGGCGGCGCATGGCAGGGTTGCGCGCGGCGGAGTTGACCTTTGGCCGGCGGCGGGTCAATCAAGGGGCAAGGAGATGCGCCGATGGCCCCGTTCAAGGGCATTGCCCTCAAGCTTTGTGCCGTGTTGCTGTTCATCGTCATGTCGGCGCTGATCAAGGCGACGGCGGATCATGTGCCCCCGGGCGAGGCGGTGTTCTTTCGCTCGCTTTTTGCCATTCCGGTGATCCTGATCTGGCTGGCGGTCAGGCGGGACCTGTCGACCGGGCTGAAGGTGAAATCGCCCATGGGCCATTTCTGGCGCGGGGTGGTGGGGACCACGGCGATGGCGCTGATGTTCGCCGGGCTGGGGATGTTGCCGCTGCCGGAGGTGACGGCGCTGGGCTATACCGCGCCGCTGCTGGTGGTGGTGTTCGCAGCGATGTTTCTTGACGAGAAGGTGGGCGTGTTCCGGATCGGGGCCGTGGCGCTGGGCCTTGTCGGCGTGCTGATCGTGCTGGCGCCAAGGCTGACGACGCTCTCCGGGCCGACGGTGCAGACGGCGGAGGCGGTGGGCGCGGTGCTGGTGCTGTTGGGGGCGACCTGTGCGGCGCTGGCGCAGATCTACATTCGCAAGCTGGTGCAGACCGAGCAGACCAGTGCGATCGTGTTCTACTTCTCGATGACCTCGACCATCCTGTCGCTGCTGACCATGCTGATCGGGTTCGCCATGCCCGGCACGCCCTTCGCGTGGGTCATGCCCGGGGGGCGGGAGGCGCTGCTGCTGGTGCTGGCGGGGCTGATCGGGGGGTTGGCGCAGATCTTCATCACCTCGGCCTATCGGTTTGCGGATGCGAGCGTGATCGCGCCGTTCGATTATGCCTCGATGCTGTTCGCCATCGTGATCGGCTATGTCATTTTCGACGAGGTGCCGACGCGGCCGATGCTGCTGGGGGCGGCGCTGGTGATCCTGGCGGGGCTGATCATCATCCTGCGGGAGCGGCACCTGGGGATCCAGCGCGGCAAGGCGCGGCAGGCGAAGACGCCGCAGGGCTGAGCCCCGGATCAGATGTCGGACAGGGCGTATTTCACGTAGGCGGGGCGCATCAGCAGGCGGCGGAAGCGCCCGAGCGGGAAGCGGCGCGGCGTGTGGCGCATCGGCGCCGGGTAGGGGGTGGACGGTGTCTTGCCCTGCACGAGGTCGGCGAGGAGCGTGCCCGAGTAGCTGCCCATCGAGACGCCGTTGCCGTGATAGGCGAAGGCGGCGAAGCCGCCGTCCATGCCGGGGATCGGGCCGGCATAGGGCAGCAGGTCGCGCGAGAGGCAGACGAAGCCGGACCAGTAATGCGGGGTTTCGACGTGGCGCCAGGCGGGGAACATGGTGTCGAAATCGGCGCGGATCTTCTTGCGGATGGCGGTTTCGGTGGCGTCGGTGTGGCTGAGCCCGCCGCGCATGCCGAAGAGCATCCGGTTGTCGGGCATCAGGCGGAAATAGTGGAGCAGGTGGCGGCTGTCGAAGCACATCTGGTGGCTGGTCCAGCCCTGGGCCGTCAATTCCTCCTGCGTCATGGGGCGGGTGACGATGACGCTGGACTGGGTGGGCAGGTAGCGCGAGGCCATCCAGGCGGGCAGGTTGTCGGAGCTGTAGCCGTTGGTGGCGATGATGAATTTCTTTGCCCGGACGGTGCCGGAGGCGGTGTGGAGGCGATAGCCGTCGGCGCGGGGTTCGATGGCGGTGACGGCGGAGTGGCCGTGGATCGCCGCGCCGGCGTCGCGGGCCGCGTGGGCGAGGCCGCGCGCGTATTTGCGAGGATTGAGGGCAAAGCCGAGCGGGTTGGTCACGGCGCCGTGGAAAGGGCCGTTGAGGCCGGACTGGGCCAGTTCCTCGGGCGGGATGACGGTGGGGTCGACGCCGTAGAGCTGCTTGATGTGACCGGCGCGGGCGCGCATGGCGGCGAAGTCCTTGGGGCGGTGAGCGAGCTGGGTTTCGCCGTCGGAATGGCGATCGACATCGAGGCCGAGCCGGTCGACGAGCTGGCCCACGGTTTCGACGGCGGCGCGCTCCGCCTTGGCATAGTCGAGCATTTCGGACTGGCCGAATTTCCTGGCGATCTCGTCATGGCTGGCCTTGGCGCCGCCGAGGCAGTTGAAGCCGCCATTGCGGCCCGAGGCGCCCCAGAACGGGTGCTGGGCGTCGAGCACGGTGACGCCGATCCCGGCCTCGGCCAAGTGGAGGGCGGCGGAAAGGCCGGTGAAGCCCGCACCGACGATGGCGACGTCGGTGGTGGTGTCGCCGTCGAGCGCGGGCCAGTCGCCGGGCGCCACGGTATCGGCCCACCAGCAATCGCGGATCGGCGAGGGCCCGTAGGCCTTGGGTTCCCAGATGCGGGCGAGATCGGTCATGTTCGTATGGCTGCCTGTTCGTCGGCCCGCTGGCGCAGGGTGGCGCGCTTGGAGATCAGCGAGGCGGTGATGACGCCGACCGTGACGATGGCGATCAGGATGGTGGACAGCGCGTTGATTTCCGGGCTGACCCCAAGCCGGATCGACGACCAGATCTTGATCGGCAAGGTGGTGGAGGAGGGGCCGGCGGTGAAGGAGGCGATCACAAGGTCGTCGAGCGACAGGGTGAAGGCCAAGAGCCAGCCGGAGATGACGGCGGGGGCGATGATCGGCAGGGTGACGAGGCGGAACGCCTCGGCCGCGGTGCAGCCGAGGTCGAGCGCGGCCTCTTCGAGCGAGCGGTCGAAGCTGACCAGGCGCGAGGAGACGACGACCGAGACGTAGCACATCGAGAAGGTGGTATGGGCGAGGATGATGGTGAACACCCCGCGGTCGAGCCCGATACCGATGAAGAGCAGGAGGAGGGAGAGGCCGGTGATCACCTCGGGCATGACGAGGGGGGCGTAGATCATGCCGGAGAAGAGGGTACGCCCGGCAAAGCGGCCGGCGCGGACGAGCACGTAGGCCGCCATGGTGCCGAGAATGGTGGCGATGGTGGAGCTGACCACGGCGACCTGAAGCGTGACCCAGGCGGCGTCGAGGAAGGCCTCGTTGCCGAGGAGTTCGACGTACCAGCGGGTCGAGAAGCCGGCCCAGACGGTGACGAGCTTGGAGGCGTTGAAGCTATAGATCACGAGGATGACCATCGGCAGGTAGAGGAAGGCGAAGCCGAGGGTCAGGGAGGTGGCGTTGAACCAGGTGAGGCGTCTCATGTGGTGGCCTTCCCGCCCCGGACCTGATCCGGGGCCTCGTGGTACATGGCGTTCGGGCGCGGCGGGGCGAGGTCCCGGCTCGGGGGCCGGAACGGGTGAGTGCACGTCATTGCTCGGCCTCCCGCTGTTTCTGTTCGTTGCGCTGGAAGAGGATGATCGGGATGATCAGGATCAGCAGCAGGATGACGGCGACGGCGGAGGCGACCGGCCAGTCGCGGTTGTTGAAGAACTCCTCCCACAGGACCTTGCCGATCATCAGCGTGCGCGAGCCGCCGAGCAGCGAGGGGATGACGAATTCGCCGATCGTGGGGATGAAGACGAGGAAACAGCCGGCGATGATGCCGTTCTTCGACAGCGGCACGGTGACCAGCCAGAAGGCCGAGATGCGGGAACAGCCGAGGTCTTCGGCCGCTTCGAGGAGCGAGCCGTCGAGCCGTTCGAGCGCCGCGTAGATCGGCAGGATCATGAAGGGCAGGTAGGTGTAGACGATGCCGATATAGACGGCGGTGTTGGTGTTGAGGATGGTCAGCGGGCTCGAGATCACGCCGATGCCGAGGAGGAACTGGTTGAGGTAACCCTCGGTCGACAGAATCCCCATCCAGGAATAGACGCGGATGAGGAAGCTGGTCCAGAAGGGCAGGATCACCAGCATCATCAGCGTGGCGCGCCAGTGTTCGGGGGCGTTGGCCATGCCGTAGGCGATGGGATAGCCGACGCAGAGGGTGAGGAAGGTGGCGATGGCGGCGATCTTGACGGAGGAGAGGTAGGCCTTCCAGTAGAGATCGTCGGTGGTGAGGAATTCGAAGTTCTCGAAGTCGAGTTCGGCGAAGAAGTCCTTAATGCCCTGCCAGCCTTCGGAGAGGTCGAGCGTCGGGGTGTAGGGCGGAATTGCGAGGGCGATGTCCGAGAGGCTGATCTTGAGCACGATCAGGAAGGGCACGAGGAACAGCGCCAGCAGCCAGAGATAGGGGACGAGGATGAGGATTGCGCGGCGCATCTCTCAGCGCTCCAGCAGGACGCCGGCGGTGTCGGACCAGCTCAGGTAGACTTCGTCTTCCCAGGTGAAGGGGCGGTGCGCGAGGCGGCGGGTGTTGGCGGTTTGCGCCTTGACGATTTTGCCGTTGGCCAGCTTGACGTGGTAGGTGGAGATGTTGCCGAGATAGGCGATGTCGTGGATCTTGCCCTGCAGGATGTTGCGGCGGTCGGCGGGCTTTTCGGCTGAAATAGAGACTTTCTCGGGCCGGATGGCGATATGGCAGGACTGGCCGTTGGCGAGTTGCTTGTCGGTCTGGCAGAAGAGTTTCGGCTGGCCTTCGGCGAAGTCGATCTCGTAGCCGTTCTCGGCCTTGGTGGCGGTGCCGTTGAGAATGGTGACGTCGCCGATGAAGTCGGCCACGTAGACGGAATTGGGCTGTTCGTAGATCTTGGCGGGGATGTCGGCCTGGATGATCTTGCCGTGATCCATCACCGCGACGCGGGAGGCGACGGTCATCGCCTCTTCCTGGTCGTGGGTGACGATGACGAAGGTCGTGCCGGTCTTCTCCTGGATGTCCATCAGTTCGAACTGGGTGTCTTGGCGCAGCTTGGCGTCGAGGGCGCCGAGGGGTTCGTCGAGCAGGAGGAGTTTCGGCGCTTTGGCGAGGGAGCGGGCGAGGGCGACGCGCTGGCGCTGGCCGCCGGAAATCTGGTGGGGTTTGCGGCGGGCGAATTGTTCGAGCCTTGTGAGCTTGAGCATTTCGGCGACGCGGGAGTCGATCTCGTCCTTCGGGCGCCGGTCGCGCTTGAGGCCGAAGGCGATGTTTTCCCAGACGGTGAGGTGGGGGAAGAGCGCGTAGGACTGGAACATCATGTTCACGGCGCGCTTGTTGGGCGGGATGGGCGCGATGTCCTGCCCGCCGAGGAGGATGGTGCCTTCGGTCGGGGTCTCGAACCCGGCGAGCATGCGCATCATCGTGGTCTTGCCACAGCCCGAGGGGCCGAGAAGGGCGAAGAATTCACGCTCGTAGATATCGAAGGACTGGTTGTCGATGGCGGTGAAATCGCCGAAGCGCTTGCTGACGTTCCTGAACTGGATCAGCGGTTTGGCGTCCGGGTCGTTCCACGGCTCGAAAACGGTCTGCCCCATGCCTGTTCCCCGATTTTGCATGTGGAAAGGGGCCCGCGCGGGTGATCGCGCGGGCCGGAAAGGCGGGTCTTAGGTGCCCGACTTGATCTTGGTCCAGAGGCGGGTGACGACCCGCTGCACCTTCGCCGGGTAGGGCGTGGTGGTGTAGAGGTTTTCGAGCGTTTCCTCATCCGGGTAGATCGCCGGGTCGCCGATCACGTCCTCGACCAGGTGTTCCTGCGAGGCCTTGTTGCCGTTGGCGTAGTAGACGTAGTTCGATGCCGCGGCGATGTTCTCGGGATCCATGATGAAGTTGAGGAAGGTGTGGGCGCCCTCGGGGTTGGGGGCGTCGACCGGGATGGCCATCTGGTCGAACCACATCAGCGCGCCTTCCTTGGGCGCGTTATAGGCGATGGTCACGCCGTTGTCGGCCTCGTCGGCGCGGTCGCGGGCCTGGAGGATGTCGCCGGACCAGCCAAAGGCGACGCAGATGTCACCGTTGGCGAGCGCGTTGATGTATTCGGAGCTGTGGAACTTGAGGATATGCGGGCGGACCGCTTCCAGCACCGGTTCGACCTTGGCGATCACGTCGGGATCGTGGCTGTCGGGGTCTTCGCCGATATAGGCGAGCGCCGCCGGGATCAGCTCGGTCGGGGCGTCAAGGACGTGGACGCCGCAGGAGGCCAGCTTTTCCATGTTGGCGGGGTCGAAGATCAGGTCGAGCGAGCCCATGGGCGCGTCTTCGCCCAGCGCTTCCTTGACCTTGTCGACATTCACGCCGAGGCCGGTGGTGCCCCACATGTAGTTGATCGAGTATTCCCCGCCCGGGTCATAGGCGTCGGTGCGTTCCTGGATGGTGTCCCACATATGCTCGAGGTTGGGGAGCTGTTCCTTGTCGAGCTTCTGGAAGGCGCCGGCCTGGATCTGGCGCTGCAGGAAGGTGCCGGAGGGGACGACCACGTCGTAGCCCGAACCGCCTGCGAGCATCTTGGTTTCGAGCACCTCGTTCGAATCGAACACGTCGTAGACGAGGTCGAGGCCTGTTTCCTCCTCGAACTTGGTGAGCAGGTCCTCGTCGATATAGTCGGACCAGTTGTAGACGCGCACCTCCTGGGCCGAGGCGGCGACCGCACCCAGGGCAAGTGTGGCGGCGGTCGTCAGTATCAGCGATCTCATGTCATTCTCCCGTTGGATCGGCGTTGGATCGGCATCGTGTCATGCCTTGCCGCGGATTTGATCAAAATTTTCCGGGCATGGCAATATAGTAATGTTTTCACCTTGCCGTTAAACTCGCAAGGACACTCGGGAGGTGGCGGAGAAAGATGAACGAACGGATGAAAATCGCGGCACGAAAAATGGGCAAGCCGGGGGAAGACCCCGGCCGGCTGCCGGCGCATGAACTGATTTACCGGCAGTTGCGCGCGATGGTGCTGTTCGGCGACCTGGCCCCGGGGCAGGCGGTGACCATCCAGGGGCTGACCGACCGGATGGGCGCGGGCATGACGCCGGTGCGCGAGGCGATCCGGCGGCTGATCGCGGAGGGGGCGCTGGAGTTCCAGGGCAACCGGCGGGTGTCGGTGCCGCAGCTGACGGCGAATCACGTGCGCGAATTGATCGTTGCGCGCCAATGGCTTGATCCCTACCTGACCCAATGTGCCGCCGAGCGGGCGAGCGCGGAGGACCTTGACCGGCTGGCGGATCTGGATGCCGAGCTGGACCGGGCGATCGAGACCGGGGACCTGCGGATTTACCTCGAACGGAACTACTCTTTCCACAAGGCGATCTATGATCTGGCGGATCAGCCGATCCTTGCGAACATGGCCGACGGGCTGTGGCTTCGGTTCGGACCGTCGCTTCGGGTGGTGTGCGGGCGGATGGGAACGCAGAACCTGCCGGACAAGCACAAGGAGGTGCTCGACGCGATGCGGGCGGGTGACGGCGAGCGTGCGGCGCAGGCGATTTGCGACGACGTGGTGCAGGGGATGGAGCAGGTGCGGCTGTCTTTCGGCAAACCGGGGCCTGCGACCTGATTCGATTGACATTGATTAATTTGATCATATTCTGGTCGTGACCGCGGCAGAGGCCGCATTCACCGTATTCCTGCCAGAAGAGGTTTTGCCATGACGATGATCACCAATCACATGCCCACGGCTGAACTGCAGGCGCTCGACGCGGCGCATCACCTGCATCCGTTCACCCACGGGAACGCCCTGACCAAGAAGGGCGTGCGCGTCATCACCCGGGCCAAGGGCGTGACGCTGACCGACAGCGACGGCAACGAGATGCTGGACGCGATGGCCGGGCTGTGGTGCGTGAACCTCGGCTATGGCCGCGACGAGCTGGCCGAGGCGGCGGCGCGGCAGATGAAGGAACTGCCCTATTACAACACCTTCTTCCAGACGACCCACGTGCCGGCCATCGCGCTGGCCGAGAAGATCGCGGCGCTAACGCCCTATGACCTGAACCACACGTTCTTTGCCAGCTCGGGGTCGGAGGCGAACGACACGAACCTTCGCCTCGTGCGTACCTACTGGGCCGAGAAGGGCCAGCCGGAGCGCAAGATCGTGATCTCGCGCAAGAATGCCTATCACGGGTCGAGCATGGGCAGCGCCAGCCTTGGCGGCATGGTTCCGATGCACGAGCAGGGCGACCTGCCGATCGAGAATATCCACCATATTAACCAGCCGCACTGGTACGCCGAGGGCGGCGACATGGACCCCGAGGAATTCGGGCTGATGCGGGCGCGCGAGCTGGAGGAGAAGATCGAGGAGCTGGGGCCCGAGAAGGTGGCCGCGTTCATCGGTGAGCCGATCCAGGGCGCCGGGGGCGTGATCATTCCGCCGAAGAGCTACTGGCCCGAGATCCAGCGGATCTGTGACAAGTACGGCATCCTGCTGATCGCCGACGAGGTGATTTGCGGGTTCGGCCGGACGGGCGACTGGTTCGCCTGCGAGAGCTTCGGCATCCGGCCGCATATCATGACGATCGCCAAGGGCCTGAGCTCGGGCTATGCGCCGATCGGCGGGTCTGTCGTGTGTGACGAGGTGGCAGAGGTGCTGAACGGCTGCGAGTTCGCGCATGGCTATACCTATTCGGGGCATCCCGTGGCCTGTGCCGTGGCGCTGGAGAACCTGCGCCTGCTGGACGAGGAAGGAATCGTCGAGCGGGCCGGGAAGGAGACCGCGCCGTATCTCAAGGGCAAGTGGGAGGCGCTGGCCGATCACCCGCTGGTGGGAGAGGCGAAGATCCAGGGCCTGATGGGCTCGATCGCGCTGACGCCGCACAAGGAGAGCCGCGCGGCCTTTGCCGCCGACAAGGGGACGGCCGGGCTGATCTGCCGCGAGCATTGCTTTGCCAACGGGCTGGTGATGCGCCACGTGGGCGACCGGATGGTGATTTCGCCGCCGCTGGTGATCACGAAGGACGAGGTCGACATGCTGGCCGAGCGGGCGTGGAAGGCGCTGGACCTGGCGCATAAGCAGCTTGAGGATGAAGGGCTCATGAAGGCGGCGAGCTGAGGCTTGTTGGGCCGGAACAGGGTCGAAATTTGGGGAAGAGGCAGCCTGCGAGGGCTGCCTTTCTTGTTTGGGGGGCGATTGGGGCCGACGGGGGCGGCGGGCCGGTTCTCGCCGCTGCCAGCCTTGACAAAATTTGCCATGCTGCGCATCTTTTCGACATGGCCACGATGAACATCTCCCTGCCTGACGACATGCGCTCTGCAGTGGACAAGCAGACCGAGGCGCGGGGTTACGGCACGTCGAGCGAGTATGTGCGTGATCTGATCCGTCGTGATCTTGATCGTCAGGCGCTGCGCGCCTTGCTCGATGAGGGTCGGCGAAGTGCGCAGGACGAGCCGATCACGGACAACACGATTCAAGCGCTCAGGGACAGGGCGGTCCGGGCGACGGGTCAAGCCGGGTGACGCAGGCCAACCGGCCGGTCGTGCCACGGCGGGCCGCCAGCAGGGATGTCGAAGAGGCTGTCGATTATCTTGTCCGCGAGGCGGGGTTGGCGGCGGCGCTTCGGTTCATCGATGCCTTCGAGGCCGCATGCGAGCATATATCGACCCACCCCGCGGCGGGATCGTCGCGGTTCGGATGGGAGCTGGACCGGCCCGGGTTGAGGGTGTGGCCGGTGAAGGGTTTCGGCTATCTCGCGTTCTACTGCGAGGACGGGGATTTCATTGATCTCTGGCGCGTGCTGCATGGCGCGCGGGATATTCCCGCCTCGTTGCGGGGCGATCTCGGCGAGTGAGGAAAAAGGCGGCCGGATGGCCGCCCTTTCCTGTGCGGGCCGCGCGGCCGGATCAGTCCTTGATGAACAGCTTGCGGGGCATGTCGCAGAGGGTTTCGGCCTCGCCCGTTTCGGTGATGAGGATGGTTTCGGTAGTTTCCAGCCCCCAGGTTTCCAGCCACAGCGCGGGCATGAAGTGGAAGGTCATGCCGGGTTCGAGCACGGTTTCATCCTCGGGGCGGATGGAGGCGGTGCGCTCGCCCCAGTCGGGCGGGTAGCTGAGGCCGATGGGATAGCCGCAGCGGCCTTCGCGGTGGATGCCGTGTTTCTGCAGCACCCCGATGAAGGCGTTGGCGATGTCGCAGGTGCGGTTGCCGGGGCGGGCGGCGGCGAGGCCGGCCTCGATGCCCTCGAGCTGGGCCTTTTCGGCGTTGAGCACCTCCTTGGGGGGCTTGCCGAGATAAACGGTGCGGCAGAGCGGGGCGTGGTAGCGGCGGTAGCAGCCGGAGAGTTCGAAGAAGGTCGCTTCGCCCTTGCGCATCTCGTCGCCGTTCCATGTCAGGTGGGCGGCGGTGGCGTCGAGGCCGGAGGGGGTGAGCGGCACGATGGCCGGGTAGTCGCCCCAGATGTCATCGACACCGGCGATGCCGGCGCGCATGATCTCGGCCACGAGGTCATTCTTGCGCAGGCCGGGCTCGGCCTTGTCGATGGCGGTCTGCACGACCTTCTCGGAGATTTTCGCGGCCTTGCGGATGAAGGCGATCTCCTCGTCCGACTTGATCAGGCGCTGCCAGTTCACGAGCGCGGTGGCGTCGACGAAGGTGGCGTCGGGCAGCATCTCGGTCAGGACCTCGTGCGCCTTGGCGGAATAGTAGTAGTTCTCCATCTCGACACCGATGCGGACGGAGCCGAGGCCCAGCGCGTAGATGCGGCCGGCGAGATCCTGCATCGCGTGGCGCTCGGTCGATTGCACGAAATGGTCGCCGTAGCCGAGAATCTGTTCCTCGGCCATCCAGCAGGTGCGGCGGGCGCCGAAGGAATCCATGCGCCGGCCCCACCAGATGGGATCACCCTCCATCGGGACCATCACGCCCTGGTGCACGTAGAAGGACCAGCCGTCATAGGCCGTCAGCCAGTTCTGGTTCGAGGGATCGGTGACGAAGAGCAGGTCGATGCCCGCCGCTTCCATCGCCGTGCGGGTCAGGTCGAGCCGCCGGTCGAATTCGGCCTGGGTGAAGGGAAGGTCTTTCTGAAGCATGGGTTATCCTGAATTATCGGTCGTTTCCGGGGTACCGTGGGGGGCAAAGCCCCGGCCTGCCCCAAGAAACCCGCCCTTCGGTGTCGTTTTTGAACCTCCAAGCGGCGGTAGAGTTGACGTAGGCAGGACCGGGGGCAAGAGTGCCCCGAAGTAGAGCCCGGAAGACGAGGGAGTGAACCATGACGCCGACACTGGCCGATATCCATGCCGCCGCGCAAGTCTTGCGGGGGGTGGCCGATGGTACGCCCCTGGTGCCGTCGCCCTTCATGACGGAGGCCGGGGGGCAGGAATTCCTGCTGAAGCTGGAGAACATGCAGCCGATTGGCGCCTTCAAGCTGCGGGGGGCGTTCAACGCGGTGGCGAACGTGATGGATGCGCCGGGGGTGACCTGTTGTTCGACGGGGAATCACGGGCGCGGGGTGGCGTTCGCGGCGCGGGAGAAGGGGATGCGGGCGGTGATCTGCATGTCGGAACTGGTGCCGCAGGCGAAGGTGGATGGCATCCGGGCGCTGGGCGCAGAGGTGCGGATTGCCGGGCGGAGCCAGGACGAGGCGCTGGCGGAGTCGCTGCGGCTGGTGAAGGAGGAAGGGCTGGTGGAAATCTCGCCCTTCGACGATGCGGCGGTGATTTGCGGACAGGGGACGATCGGGCTGGAGATGGTGGCGAAACGGCCTGATTTAGAGACGATTCTGGTGCCTTTGTCGGGCGGCGGTCTGGCCGCCGGGGTGGCGCTGGCGGCGAAGGCGATCAAGCCGCATATCCGGGTGGTGGGAATCACCATGGACCGGGGGGCGGCGATGTACGAGAGCATCAAGGCCGGGCGGCCGGTGGAGGTGGAGGAGGTTGCGTCGCTGGCCGATAGCCTTGGTGGCGGGATCGGGATGGAGAACAAGCTGTCCTTTCCGATGTGCCGCGATCTGCTGGATGACGTGGTGCTGGTGAGCGAGGAGGAGATCTATCACGCGATGCAGGTGCTGTATTACGAGGACCGGATCGTGGCGGAAGGGGCTTGCGTGGTCGGTTTGGCGGCGGTGCTGACCGGGAAAGTGACCCTGAACGGGCCGACGGCGACGATCGTGACGGGGCGGAACCTCGATATGGAGATGTTCACGCGAATCGTGACGGGGCAGGATGTGCAGCTTGGCGATGTGACGGTGACGGGCTGGCCCTATCGGAGGGCGGCATGACGCGGGTTGTCTGCCTGCTGGGGAGCCCGCGGCCGGGCGGGAACAGTGACCAATTGGCGTCGCGGTTCTGCGAGGTGGCAGCGCGGGAGGGGGCGGAGATCGTGACCCATGCGCTGCGCGGGTTGCAGTATTCGGGATACGTGGGTGATGGCAGCGCCGGGCTCGACGGGCCGGAGGATGACCTGACGCCGGTGCTGGAGGATGTGAAGGGCGCCGATGTGCTGGTGCTGGCGACGCCGATCTATTTCTGCAACATGACCGGGCAGATGAAGCTGGCGCTGGACCGGTTTTTCGGCCTGTTCAGACCCGATTACCTGACCAATCCGGAGCCGACGGAGTTCAAGCCGGGCATGGCGCTGGTGCTGGTGCAGGTGCAGGGCGAGGGGCCGGAATTTTATGGCGATCTGCTGGAGCAGTACGGGCCGGCGCTGAACCGGATGGGGTTCGCGCGGCGGGAGTTGATCCGGGCGTGCAACGTGCGGGCGGCGGGGGACGTGATGGACGATGCAGGCGTGTTGGAGCGGGCCGAAAGGCTGGCGGAAGAGTTGGTGCAGGGAGAGAGTGATGGCGAATGATATCCGGATCATGACGGAGGCGGAGCTGCGCGAGGTGGTGGCGCTGGACGTCGAGACGGTGGACGTGATCGAGGCGGCGTTTGCGGCGCTGGCGGGGGGCGAGGTGGTGATGCCGCCGATCCTGTCGATGGACTTGCCGGCGGCGAATGGCGAGGTGGATGTGAAGACCGCCTATATCCCCGGCTTCGAGGGGTTCGCGATCAAGGTGAGCCCGGGGTTCTTCGACAATCCGAAGCTGGGGCTGCCGTCGCTGAACGGGCTGATGATCCTGTTTTCGGCGCAGACGGGGCTGGTGAAGGCCCTGTTCCTGGACAATGGCTACCTGACGGATATCCGCACCGCCGCCGCGGGCGCGGTGGCGGCGAGGCATCTGGCGCCGGAGGTGGTGAAGACCGCCGGGGTGATCGGCACGGGGGTGCAGGCGAGGCTGCAGATGCAGGCGGCACACCTGGTGCGGCCGTTCGAGCGGGTGATCGTCTGGGGGCGCGATGAGCAGAAGGCCGCGGAATGTGCGAAGGACCTGAAGAATTCACTGGGGGTCGAGGCAGAAATCGTCTCTGATCCGGCGCAACTCGTGGCGGAAAGCCAGTTGGTGGTGACGACCACGCCGGCGCGGGAGCCGGTGCTGAAGGCCGAGTGGCTGCATCCGGGGCTGCATGTGACGGCGATGGGGTCGGACCAGGACGGGAAGAACGAGATCGAGGCGGCGGCGCTGGTGAAGGCGGACCTGTATGTGGCCGACCGGGGGAGCCAGACCGAGAAGGTGGGCGAGCTGCGCAGTGCGATCGCGGCGGGGCTTTGGACAGGAGGCACGCCGGTGGAACTGGGCGATGTGATCACGAAGAAGAGTGGCGGTCGTAGGTCTGCCAGCGATATTACGATTGCGGACCTGACCGGGACGGGCGCGCAGGATACGGCGATTGCCAGCCACGTGGCGGCGAAGCTGGCCGGTGGGGATTCCGGGACGGTGATACAGTCATGAAGCTGGGGGTGTATCAGTGCCGCGCGGGGGCGACGCAGGACGAGAAGCTGGCCGGGCTGGAGAAGCACATGGCGGGGCAGCATTGCAACCTCGTGCTGTGCCCGGAGCTGTTTGCCACGGGATATGACCAGAAGGCGGATTACGGGAAGCTGGCCGAGGCGCCGACCGGGCCGTTTGCCAAGCGGATGGCGGGGCTGGCGATCCTGCATGGTACTGCTTTGGCATGGGGTTATGCAGAAAAAGGGCAGGATAGTGTCTATAATTCCGCCGCGCTGATCGGGGCGGAGGGGCAGTTGATTGCCAATCACCGCAAGAGGCTGGCCTCGCCGCAGAGTTTCGAGGTGGAGGCGTTCGGGCTGGGCGAGGCGGTGACGTTTGCCGAGGTTGGCGGCGTAAGGGTGGCGATGATCATCTGTTACGAGGTGGAATTCCCCGAGAGCCTCAGGCAGGCGGCGCAGGGCGGGGCGCAGTTGGTGCTGGTGCCGACGGCGTTGGGCCGGGACTGGGGTATCGTGGCGGAAAAGGTGGTGCCGACGCGGGCCTTCGAGAACGGGATCTATATCGGCTACGCGGATCATGCGGGCGAGCTGCACGGGCTTGGGTTCTATGGCGGCGGGCGGATCGTGGCGCCGGATGGCGAGGTAAGTGCCGTGCCGGTGGGCGAGGAGGGGTTCGTGACCATCGATATCGACCTCGACAGGGTGGCGGCGGCGCAGGCGAGGCTGCCTTACCTTGCCGATTGTCGGAAGCTTTGAGGCATGGTGCGTCTGGACGACCGGGATCTCGCCATCCTGAAGGTGCTGTCGGTCAGGGGGCGGATCACCAAGGCGGAGCTGGCCGAGGAGGTTGGCTTGTCGGCGAGCCCGTGCTGGGAACGGCTGCGCAAGCTTGAGAAGGCGGGGGTGATCGAGGGGTATCGGGCCGAGATCAGCCTGAAGAAGCTGGGGCCCTATGTTCGGGTCTTCGTGGCGGCGGAACTGGCCGATCACACGGCGGCGGCGTTCCGGGTGTTCGAGGATTCGGTGCAGGGTTACGAGGAGATCGTGGGCTGCTGGGCGCTGGGCGGGGGGTTCGATTACCTGCTGGAGATCGTGACGCGGGATATCGACAGTTACCAGCGGCTGATCGATGCGATGCTGGATGCGCGCGTGGGGCTGGCGAAGTACTTTACCTACGTGGTGACGAAGCGGGTGAAGGGCGGGAAGGCGCCGCCTTTGGATATATTGTTGGGGGATGGGGGGGTGCCGGGCTGAAGCCCGGCCTACGGAATACAAGGAGAGGCCGCAGAAGAATCTTCTGCAAGCCCGGCATAGTTCAGTCTCACCTCCCTGGAGGAGCGGATCATACTCCGCCTTAACAAGGAGATGGAGTATGGCAATGCTGGACACGGCAATCACGGCGACGGCGGATATCGGCGACAAGGCCCTTGTTCGCAGCTTTTCCTATATTGGCGGCAAGTGGTGCGCGGCGGGCTCGGGCGAGACGCTGGCGGTGAACGACCCGGCGACGGGCGATTTCATCGGCGAGGTGGCGATGCTGTCGGCCGAGGAAAGCGCCGGGGCGGTCGACGCGGCGCAGGAGGCGTTCGAGAGCTGGTCGATGACCTTGCCGCAGGAGCGGTCGGCCATTCTGCGCCGGTGGTTCGACCTGATGATCAAGCACAAGGAAGACCTTGCGCGGATCATGGTGCTGGAACAGGGCAAGCCGCTGTCGGAAGCGCGGGGCGAGATCGATTATGCCGCCAGTTTCGT
Source organism: Roseovarius sp. (assembly GCF_040223625.1). Taxonomy (GTDB): domain Bacteria; phylum Pseudomonadota; class Alphaproteobacteria; order Rhodobacterales; family Rhodobacteraceae; genus Roseovarius. The sequence goes on from NZ_JAVKFX010000004.1 coordinate 53,535, forward strand.
CGAGTATTACGCCGAGGAGGCCAAGCGGCCGAATATCGAGGGGGTGACGAGCCATCTTCCCGATGCCGAGGTCGAGCTTTGGCTGGAGCCGGTGGGGGTCGTGGCACTGATCACGCCGTGGAACTTCCCGTCGGCGATGCTGACCCGGAAGGCGGCGGCGGCGATTGCGGCCGGGTGTTCCGTGGTGGCGCATCCGAGCCACGAGACGCCGTTCTCGGCACTGGCGCTGGCGGAGTTGGCCGAGCGCGCGGGCGTGCCGGCGGGGGTGTTCAACGTGGTGACGGGGCGGGCCTCGACCGTGGTGCCGCCGTGGACGGCGGATGCGCGGGTGAGGGCGCTGTCTTTCACCGGGTCGACCGCCGTCGGGCAGCTGCTGTACCGCGATTCGGCGCAGACGGTGAAGAAGCTGGTGATGGAGCTTGGCGGGCATGCGCCGGTGATCGTGTTCAAGAATGCCGATCTGGACCGGGCTGTGGGCGAGGCGATCAAGGCCAAGTTCGCGACCTCGGGACAGGATTGCCTTGGCGCGAACCGGATCTTCGTGGAGCGGCCGGTTTACGAGGAGTTCTGCAAGCGGTTCGCGGAGGCGACGCAGGCGTTGAGCATCGGCCGTGGCATGGATGACCCGGATATCGGCCCGCTGATGAACGAGGGCGCGGTGGCCAAGCAGGAGGAGCACGTGGCGGATGCGCTGGAGAAGGGAGCGAAGCTTCTGTGCGGGGGCAAGCGGCATGAGTTGGGGCCGCTGTTCTACGAGCCCACGGTGCTGGCCGATGTGCCGGACGAGGCGCTGATCATGCGGGACGAGACCTTCGGGCCGGTGGCGCCGATCGCGCCCTTCGACACCGAGGCGGAGGTTGTCGCCAAGGCGAATGCCACGGAATACGGGCTGGTGGCCTATGTGCACAGCCACGATCCGCGGCGGATCTACCGGATGACCCGGGCGCTGCAATTCGGGATGGTGGCGGTGAACCGCACCAAGGTGACCGGCGCGCCGATCCCGTTCGGGGGCGTGAAGCAATCCGGCCTTGGCCGCGAGGGGGCCCGCCGCGGCATGGAAGAGTTCATGGAGATCAAGTACGTCTGCCGCGACTGGGCGTGATGGTTGCGGCCGTGGGATTTTGAGTATTTTTGGAACAATGAAAGCAAGGGTGAGATGCCCCCAAGGAAAGGAAAGAGTATGCTGAGGAACGATCAACTGGACCAGTGGGACCGCGAGAATTTCTTTCACCCTTCGACGCACCTGGCGCAGTTCGCGCGGGGCGAGGCGCCGAACCGGATCGTGAAGGGGGGCAGCGGCAGCCATATCGAGGATCGTGACGGCAACAAGCTGCTCGATGCGTTTGCCGGGCTTTACTGTGTGAACGTGGGTTACGGGCGTACGGAGATTGCCGATGCGATTGCCGAGCAGGCGCGCGAGCTGGCCTATTACCACGCTTATGTGGGGCACGGGACCGAGGCGAGCATCACGTTGTCGAAGATGATCCTCGACCGGGCGCCCAAGCATATGAGCAAGGTTTATTTCGGGCTGGGCGGCAGTGATGCGAACGAGACCAACGTCAAGCTGATCTGGTATTACAACAACATCCTCGGCCGGCCCGAGAAGAAGAAGATCATCAGCCGCTGGCGGGGGTATCACGGGTCTGGCCTGATCACCGGGTCGCTGACCGGGCTGGAGCTGTTCCACAAGAAGTTCGACCTGCCACTGGTGCAGATCAAGCATACCGAGGCGCCCTATTACTATCGCCGCGACAATCTCGACCAGAGCGAGGCGCAGTTCGTGCAGCATTGCGTGGACAAGCTGGAGGAGGTGATCGAGCGGGAGGGGGCCGACACGATTGCTGCCTTCATCGGCGAGCCGGTGCTGGGCACCGGGGGGATCGTGCCGCCGCCCGAGGGGTACTGGGAGGCGATCCAGAAGGTCCTGGACAAGCACGACATCCTGTTCGTGGCCGACGAGGTGGTCACCGGGTTCGGGCGGCTGGGCAGCATGATGGGGTCGGACCATTACGGGCTGAAGCCGGACCTGATCACCATCGCCAAGGGCTTGACCAGTGCCTATGCGCCGCTTTCGGGCAGCATCGTGGGCGAGAAGATGTGGAAGGTGCTGGAACAGGGGACCGACGAGTTCGGCGCGATCGGCCATGGCTGGACCTATTCGGCGCACCCGATCGGGGCGGCGGCCGGGGTGGCGAACCTCAAGCTGCTGGACGACCTGGACCTGATTTCCAACAACCGCGAGGTTGGCGGGTATCTCAAGAAGACCATGCAAGAGGCGCTGGGCGATCACCCGAACGTGGGCGAGGTGCGCGGCGAGGGGATGCTCTGCGCGGTGGAGTTCGTGAAGGACCGCGACAGCCGGACGTTCTTCGATGCCGGTGACAAGATCGGGCCGCAGGTGGCCAGTGCGCTGGCCGAGAGCGGGGTGATCGGGCGGGCGATGCCGCAGGGCGATATCCTTGGGTTTGCGCCGCCCTTCTGCCTGACGAAGGAGGAAGCCGACGAGGTGGTGACCAAGACGGTTGCCGCGACGCAGAAAGTGCTGGGCTGATTCCGGCGCCAAACCCGGGAAGATCACCGGAAAGGTGACACCGGAATGAAGCTTTGACCGGCGCAACGGCGGGAAAATCGACTTAAGTTTGATCAAAAACTGAACGATTGTCCTGCTGCCGGTCGAAGCGATAAAAAAGTTCGCTTGCCTGCTTGCACAGTGGCGGGTTTGTGGTTTTAGTTTGAATGACCGCGGGAGAACACGCGGCGTAACACTGATGGGGAGCCGTTTTTGACTGAATCGCAGAACAGCGATGCGTTCGTTGCGTTCGAACGCGTTCAAAAGAGTTATGACGGGGAAACGCTTGTCGTCAAAGACCTGAACCTGTCGATGCCGAAAGGCGAGTTCCTGACCATGCTTGGGCCGTCGGGGTCGGGCAAGACGACCTGCCTGATGATGCTGGCGGGGTTCGAGACGGCGACGCACGGGAAGATCCTGCTGAACGGCGTGTCGATCAACAACATCCCGCCGCACAAGCGCGGGATCGGCATGGTGTTCCAGAACTACGCCCTGTTCCCGCACATGACCGTGGCCGAGAACCTGAGCTTTCCGCTCGAGGTGCGCAAGCTGTCGAAGTCGGATCGCGAGGAGAAGGTGCGCCGCGCGCTCGACATGGTGCAGATGGGCGCCTTCGGCAACCGGCGCCCGGCGCAGTTGTCGGGCGGGCAGCAGCAGCGGGTCGCGCTGGCAAGGGCGCTGGTGTTCGAGCCGGAGCTGGTGCTGATGGACGAACCGCTGGGCGCGCTGGACAAGCAGCTGCGGGAGCACATGCAGTTCGAGATCACCAACCTGGCGCACGAGCTGGGGATCACCACGGTCTATGTGACCCACGACCAGACCGAGGCGCTGACGATGTCGGACCGGGTGGCGGTGTTCGACGACGGGCGGATTCAGCAGATCGCCGCGCCAGACGTGCTGTATGAAAGCCCCGAGAACAGTTTCGTGGCGCAGTTCATCGGCGAGAACAACACGCTTGAAGGCACGATCAAGGAGATCAAGGGCGATCTTGCGCTGGTCGAGCTGGACGATGGCGAGCTGATCGACGCGAAGCCCGTGAATGTCAGCCAGCCCGGCGAGCGGACCACCATCTCGATCCGGCCCGAGCGGGTCGAGGTCGACGTCAAGAAGCTGGGCGAGACGGCCCATACGCTGAAGGCGGAGGTGGCCGAGTTCATCTATATGGGCGACGTTTTCCGCACCCGGCTGAAGGTGGCGGGCAAGGACGATTTCATCATCAAGACCCGGAATTCCGCCGACCAGCGGCGGCTTCAGCCGGGCGAGCAGATCGAGATCGGCTGGCTGCCCGAGGATTGCCGCGCGCTGGATGCGGTCTAGAGTTTAGAGAGTTTCGTGCCCGCCAAGGGCGCGAATGACGTGAGGCTTCGGGATCTTCACCCGTAGAACGAAGCCCATAGAGCAAGAAACGGGAATGAAATGGGAGAATGACATGAAACTGACGACGACTCTCCTGGCTTCCACGGCGGTTGCCGTATCGACAGCCGGTGCGGCGATGGCCCAGGACATGGCGGACTCGATGACGCTCGTCTCTTGGGGCGGCGCCTATCAGAACAGCCAGGTCAAGGCATATGCGGAGCCCTACAAGGAAATGCATCCCGACCTCGACATCGTCTGGGACGAAAGCTCGAACGAGGCCGTGGCCAAGCTGCGCGCCATGGACGAGGCGGGCAACGTGACCTGGGACGTGGTCGACGTGGTTGCGGCCGACGCGCTGCGCCTGTGCGACGAGGGTCTGGCGATGGAGATCGACCCCGACGAGATGCTGGCGGAAGCGCCCGACGGCACCTCGGCCGAGGATGATTTCGGCGACATGCTTGTCGGCGACTGCTTCATCCCGCAGATCGTGTATTCGACGACCTTCGGCTATCGGACCGACATGGTGCCGGAAGGCGTCGAGCCGCCGAGCGACATCTGTGACGTGTTCGACCTGGAAACCTATCCGGGCAAGCGCGCGCTCGAGAAGCGGCCGATCAACAACATGGAATGGGCCCTTCTGTGCGACGGTGTCGCCAAGGACGAGGTCTATGACGTTCTGGCCACCGACGAAGGCCAGCAGCAGGCGCTCGACAAGCTGGCGACGATCAAGGACGACGTGATCTGGTGGTCGGCCGGTGCCGACACGCCGCAGCTTCTGGCGGATGGCGAAGTGTTCATGGGCTCGACCTATAACGGCCGTCTGTTCAGCGTGATCGAGGAGCAGGGCCAGCCCGTCGCCATGATGTGGGACGCGCAGGTCTTCGACCTTGACGGCTGGATCATCCCGGCGAACCTGCCGGAAGACCGGCTGGCGCGTGCGCTCGACTTCATCATGTTCGCCACGGACACGCAGCGTCTGGCGGATCAGGCCAAGTACATCTCGTACGGCCCGGCCCGTGAATCGTCGGCCCCGCTGGTTGGCCAGCATGCCGACCTGGGCATCGACATGGCGCCGCACATGCCGACCGATCCGGAGAACTCGAAGAACACCTTCCTCTACAACTACGAGTTCTGGGCTGACTATCGCGACGATATCGACGCGAAGTTCCAGTCGTGGCTGGCCGGCTGATCGGCCTGCATAGCTGAACCAAACGGGGAGGGCCCGGTGCGCCGGGCCCTCGCTGCAAAGACAGAGACAACCCAACAGGGTGACGGGGACCAGCATGAGCGACGGCACAACCGATCCGAAGACGGTCGATGCTCCGAAGGCGGATGATCCGCGCGACCAGGCCAAGGCCGCGGACAATGTCGACAAGGACGGGCGCATGCTCGCCGCGGACGGGACGCCGCTGAAGCGCAGCCTTGCCCGGGCGCTCAGGGTTCAGAAGATGCGGGCGCTGATGCTGATCGCGCCGTTGCTGATCTTTGTGCTTGTTACCTTCATCGCACCGATCGTCGACATGCTGTTCCGGTCGGTGGAAAACCAGATCGTATCCAATACCCTGCCGCGTACGGTGGCCAGCCTTTCTGACTGGGACGCCTCGCAGGAAGGGGCGCCGGGCGAAGAGGTTTTCGAGAGTTTCTACTATGACCTGTTCATTGCCGCGGAGGCCAAGGAGCACACGAGGCTCGGCTCGCGGCTGAACTACGAACAGACGGGGCTGTCCTCGCTGTTCCGGGGCAGCGGGCGGAGCGTCGACGATGTCGGCGAGGACCAGATCGACGCGCTGGAAGACCTCAACGAGGCCTGGGAAGACGAGGCGTTCTGGTACACGCTGATGACCGGCGGCGAGAATTCGGCCCCGACTGCCGAGCCGCTGGATATGCAGAGGCAATTGCTGGAGACCCTGACGGGTGACAATTTCAGCGGCGATGTCGGGTTCCTGCCCGGTTCTGCGATCACCCGAATCCTGCCGCGGACGGTCAACCAGTATTCCGCATTTGCGCTGTTCACGGTCTTCGCCGACGAGGATGTCGTTGCCGAGGAGGAGCCGTGGGAATCGGTCAAGGTCGCCCTGATCCAGGAGTTGCAGACGGGCGCGGACCTGTCGGAGTATGCCGGCCCCGGCGCCGAGGAGCTGCGCGCGGCGCAGGAGATGCTGGCGGACCAGCCGCAGATCGCCTTCAAGGATGCGTTCATCGAGATGGACGAGGACTGGGGCGAGAACGCCAACTGGCGCACGATCCAGACCTACAGCCCGGAGCTGACCAGCGGCTACTTCCTCAATGCCGTCGACATGCAGAAGGGGATCGACGGGCCCGAGGCGCGGCCGGAGAACCAGCAGATCTACATCATGCTGTTCAAGCGGACGCTGTTCATGTCGCTGGTGATCTGCGGGTCGTGCATCCTGTTGGGCTATCCGGTGGCGTACCTGCTGTCGAACCTGCCGATGCGCACGGCGAACCTGTTGATGATTCTCGTGCTGCTGCCGTTCTGGACCTCGCTTCTGGTGCGGACGAGCGCGTGGAAGGTGATGCTGCAACAGCAGGGGGTGATCAACGACGTGCTGGTCTGGCTGGGGCTGGTGGATGATTTCGGCCGGCTGGTGATGATCAACAACCAGTTCGGCACGATTGTGGCGATGACGCATATCCTGCTGCCGTTCATGATATTGCCGATGTATTCGGTGATGTCGACGATCCCGCCCTCCTATGTGCGGGCCGCCCGGTCGCTGGGCGCGACGCAGTGGACGGCGTTCTGGCGGGTCTATTTCCCGCAGTCGGTGCCGGGGATCGGCGCGGGGTCGATCCTCGTGTTCATCCTGGCGATCGGGTATTACATCACGCCCGAGATCGTCGGCGGCACGACCGGCACGTTCATTTCCAACCGGATCGCCTATCACATTTCGTCCTCGCTCAACTGGGGCCTTGCGGCCGCGCTGGGGACGATCCTGCTGGCGGCGGTTCTGATCCTTTACTGGGCCTATGACAGGATCGTGGGCATCGACAACGTGAAGCTGGGGTAGGCGCAGATGGCCACGTACACACTCAAGTATGTCGAGAAGAAGCCGCTGAGCTTTTCGGTGCCCGTGGTGGCTGCCGCGGGGGCGTTTGCCGGGATCTTCGTTGGCGCCGCGCAGGGCTCGATCTGGCAGGGAATCCTTGCCGGGGCGGTGCTTCTGGCGATCCTGACCTACCTGGCGCAGGGCCTCCTGCCGGAGAGCATGGAAAAGCCGTTCCGCTGGGCCATGGTGGCGCTGTTCGCCGCCGGGGGCTATGTTTTCGGCGAGATACCGGGGATCGTCGTGGGGGCGATCTTCGGGGTGTTCTACGGCTGGTTCATCTACTGGATCGGGCAGGGGCGGTACCGGGCGAACCTGTTGCCCTACCTGACACCGGGGCAGGTGCTGGGGCATTTCGCGTTCCGGGTGATCTGCGGGATGATCTTCTTCTTCCTGATCACGCCGATCGTGGTGGTGATGCCGCTGAGCTTCAACGCCGAGGATTTCTTTACTTTCACGCCGGAGATGCTGTCCTTCGATCCGGAGGGATATTCGCTGAAGCACTACCGCGATTTCTTCAACTCGCCGGACTGGCAGCAGGCGCTGTGGAACTCGGTCTCGATTGCGCCGGTGGCGACGCTGCTGTCGGTAAGCTTCGGGACGCTGGCGGCGATCGGGCTGAGCTCGGAGCATGTGCCGTTCCGGCGGCCGATCATGGCGATCCTGATTTCGCCGATGATCGTGCCGCTGATCATCTCGGCGGCGGGGATGTATTTCTTCTACTCGCGGCTCGGGCTTCAGGGCACGTATTGGGGCGTGGTGCTGGCCCATGCCGCGCTGGGCATTCCCTTCGTCATCATCACGGTGACGGCGACGCTGGTGGGCTTCGACCGGTCGCTGACAAGGGCGGCGGCGAATATGGGAGCCGACCCGGTGACGACGTTCTTCCGGGTGCAGATGCCGCTGATCCTTCCGGGGGTGATTTCCGGGGGGCTGTTTGCCTTCATCACCTCGTTCGACGAGGTGGTGGTGGTGCTGTTCGTCGGCTCGGCCGGGCAGAAGACGCTGCCGTGGCAGATGTTCACCGGTCTTCGGGAGCAGATTTCACCCACCATTCTGGCGGTTGCCACGATCCTGGTTTCGATCTCGATCGTGCTGCTGACGACGGTGGAGTTGCTGCGCCGCCGGTCGGAGCGGATGCGGGGGCTTTCGCCGGGGTGATTGGCCCGGGTGTGACAAAGGAAAGGGCGGCGCGATGCGCCGCCCTTTTTCGTTCTGGGGTGCCTGTTCAGATCGCCATGCCTTCCGGGTCGAGCGTGATGCTCCACAGCTCGGTATCGGCGCGGTCCATCAGGCGGACGGTCATCTGTTGGGTGGCGCCGTCGATATCGACCAGGCCGAAGAATTGCAGGCCGGCCGAGGGGGGCAGGTTGGCGCCCTGTTCCTCGGTCGGGGCCTTCACGTATTTCACTTCGGGGCCAAAGGTCATGTCGAGGTCGTTCGGGCCGAAGGTGCCGGCGTGGAGCGGGCCGGAGACGAATTCCCAGAAGGGGGCAAAATCTTGGAACTGGGCCTTGTCGGGGTTGTAGTAATGGGCCGCCGTGTAGTGGACGTCGGCGGTGAACCAGACGGTGTTGGTGATGTTGGCCGTCTTGATGAAGCGCAGAAGCTCGGCGATTTCGAGCTCGCGGCCATTGGCTGCGCCGTTGTCGCCGTTGGCCACGGCTTCCTCGCCGCCGCCGACGACAAGGCCGATGGGCATGTCGGAGGCGATGACCTTCCATGTGGCCGAGGATTGCGTCAGCTCGCGCTTGAGCCAGGCCATCTGCTGGGCGCCGAGGATGCGGCTTTCGTCGGTCAGCTCGTCCTGCATGTTCTCGGAGTTGGGGCCGCGATAGGAGCGCAGGTCGAGGAAGAAGACCTCGAGCATGGGCCCGTAAGAGATCTTGCGGTAGACGCGGCCCGGCTCTGCCGGGGTGTAGCGGATCGGCGTCATCTCGTGGAAGGCGCGGGCGGCGCGGGCGGCCAGCACGTGAATGGATTTCTCGGAATAGCGGTCATCCTCCATCAGCGAGCGGGAGGAGGACCAGTTGTTCACGACCTCGTGGTCGTCCCACTGGAAGAAGGTCGGCGCGACGGCGTTGAGGGCCAGAACGTGCTCGTCCATCATGTTGTATTTCCACTGGGCGCGGTACTCGTCGAGGGTTTCGGCCACCTTGCGCTTTTCGTCGATGAGGGTGGTGTTCTTCCAGATGACCTGGCCATCCTGCTCGACCTCGTCGGTCATCGGGCCATCGGCATAGATGGTGTCGCCCGAGTGCAGGAAGAAATCGGGGGTGTGCCGGGCCATGGTGGCGTAGGTGGCCATGCCGTCATCGTCGATGCCCCAGCCCTGGCCGGCGGTGTCGCCCGACCATGCGAAACGCAAGTCGCGGCGCCCGGCGGGGGCGGTGCGGAAGCGGCCGGTGACCGGTTCGCTGGTGCCGTTGATGTCGGAGAGGTCATGGGCGGTGAAGCGGTAGAAGATGTCCTGATCCGAGGGCAGGCCGTCGATCAGGCGTTTCACGGCGAAGTCGCTTTCCGGCAGGGCGTCGAGCGGGGGGAGCTTCATGGCGTTGTCGAAGCTTTCGGTGGTCGAGACCTCCATCATGACCTTGGCGGGGCGGTCGGTGCGCGTCCAGATCATGCCGGAGGACTTGTCGACATCGCCCGACTGCACGCCGTGGGTGAAGGCCGGGCGCGACGAGGCGCGGCTGAGGGCGGGCATGGCGAGCGTGGCGGCGAACGCGGTGCCGGAGGCCAGAACGGCGCGGCGGGTGGGACGGATCAGCTTGGTCATGTGGGTCTCCTTCGCGGTTTCCTGAAAGTTCGGTGTGCCGCGGACATGACCGATGTTTCATGACCGGATGCCAAAAGCTGTTTGAAGAATTGACGAAGCTATTGTGACGGGTGAAGGGCGGCGCGTTACCGGTCAGGGCGCGCGGATCTCGTCGATGATCTGGCCTTGTGGGTTTTCGCAGAGGGCGACGAGCTTGCCTTGGCCACGGGCGTTCCCGGGTGGAACAGTGCCTGTTTCCGCGTCGCGGCGCAGGTCGTCGAGCGTGGTGACGGGCAGGCCGGCGCGGCGAGCGCGGTCGGCCAGTTCCGGTTGCGAGGGGTGGATGGCGATGCCGGCCTCGGTGACGACGGCGCCGATGGTTGCGCCGGGGCTGGTGAGGCAGGTGAGGTTGCGCACCAGCTTGGGGAAGCCGCCCGCCGCAAGCTGGGTGGTGACGATGGGCAGGGTGGCGCCCGCCGCGGTGTCGGCATGGCCGCCGGAGCCGCCGATGATCCGACCGTCGCTGGCGCAGGTGACGTTGACGTTGAAATCCATGTCGATCTCGGCCGCGCCGAGGATCATGACGTCGAGCTGCCGTGCGATGCTGTCGGGGCGGTCGGGGCTAGCATAGGTTTCGGCGGACATCGGCAGGTGGTCGGCGTCTTCGGCATAGGAGCGGACGGCGGGCAGGTCGAAGGCCTGCACGTCACGAAGGGTGTGGAACAGCCCGGCGCGGAACATCTCGACCAGCGCGCCGGTGATGCCGCCCGCGGCGAAGGCGCCGGTAATGGCCCTCTCGCGCATGATGGGGGCGAGGGCATGGGCCACGGCGAGGGAGGTGGCGCCGGCGCCGGTCTGGAAGCGGAAGCCGTCTTGCAGGAGGCCGGAGCAGGCGATCAGTTGCGCGGTGAGGTTGGCGATGGCCTGCCCCTTGGGCGAGGGGGCGCGGCCGGTGGTGCCGGAGGCGATTTGCGAGGCGTCGCCGATATGGTCGGTCTCGATGACGGTGTCGACCTGTTCGGCGGGGATGCAGATGCGGGGCAGGTCGGTGGTGACATGATCGGTGAGGGCGATGACGTGCCGGGCATGGGCCGCGTCGACCATCGGGTAGCCCAGCGGGCCGCAGGCGGCGGGGCCGGTGGCGCCGGTGAGGTTGCCCGCGCCGTCAACGGCAGGGGCGGCAATGAAGGCGGCGTCGATGGGGAGACGCCCGGAGGCGATGGCCGCCGCCCGTCCGCCGTGGGTTTGTAGGATTGCGGGATGGGGCAGAAGGCCGGCGCGGACCGCGTCGGCCAGCGGGCCGGTCATGTAGGAGGTGGTGATGCGGGTGACGGTGCCGTTTTCGAGAAACGGGATCAGCGCGGCATGGCAGGGAAAGAGGGAGGAGGGCGCGATGTGCAGGTCGCGCAGGCCGGCGGCAGAACAAGCGGCGAGCACCTGCCGCATGACATCGTCGCCGTTGCGCAGGTGGTGGTGGAAGGACAGCGTGGCGCCGTCCTTCACCCTGGCTTTTTCAAGGGCCTCGCGGAGATGCAAGGCTTACGTACGAACGAGTTGCTCGTAGCCCTCGGCGATGTCGCGGGTGAGGGAGCCCACCTCGAAATTGTAGTCGCCGATCTGTCCTACGGGGGTGACCTCGGCCGCCGTGCCGGTGAGCCAGCATTGCTGGAAGCTTTCCAGCTCTTCCGGCATGATGTGGCGCTCGTGGACCTTGACCTGACGGTCCTCGAGCATGCCGATCACCGTCTGGCGGGTGAGGCCGTTGAGGAAGCAGTCGGGCTTGGGCGTGTGCACCTCGCCGTCCTTGACGAAGAAGATGTTGGCGCCCGTCGCCTCGGCCACGTAGCCGCGATAGTCGAACATCATGGCGTCGGAGCAGCCTTTCGCTTCGGCCGCGTGTTTCGACAGGGTGCAGATCATGTAGAGGCCGGCCGCCTTGGCGTGGCTGGGGATGGTCTCGGGGCTGGGCCGCTTCCACTTGGAGACGTCGAGCTTGGCGCCCTTCATCTTGGCATCGCCATCGTAGTTGCCCCAGGACCACACGGCCACGGCCATGCGCACCGGGTTGCGGGCCGATGCCACCCCCATATCCTCGCCCGCGCCGCGCCAGGCAAAGGCGCGCACATAGGCGTCGGTCAAACCGTTGGCTTTCAGCGTCGCCTCTTTCGCGGCCTCGATCTCATCCACCGTGTAGGGGATTTCGAAATCGATCAGGCGCCCCGATTGCAGCAGGCGTTCGGAGTGTTCGCGGCTCTTGAAGATCTTGCCGCCGTAGCACCGCTCGCCCTCGAACACCGAGCTGGCGTAATGCAGTGCATGGCTAAGCTCATGCACCTGCGCGTCACGCCATTCTACCAGTTGACCATCCAGCCAGATCTTGCCGTCCCGATCATCATAGCCTGCCATTAGTCGTCTCCCGCGCATGTGCTTTGCATTTATTGCGTTTTATTCGTCCGGTTAGGTCATATAGTTACGCAAAAACTGCGATTCGCTACCAGTTGCTTGTTGGAATGTCAACAAGGCTGACGTAAGCTGCCCGGCAAACAGGCAGATGGCGAACCGGCAGAAGGGGGGCAAATGGCAGACCCGACCAGTGGCGAAAACCTGCTTTACCTGACGGACGAACAGTTGCGGCAGGGTATCGAGGCGATGTTCTTTGCCTATCGCGGCTTTACCGCCGATCCCGACCGGATACTGTCCGACCTGGCCTATGGCAGGGCACATCACCGGGCGGTGCATTTCATCAACCGCGCGCCCGGCACTACGGTCAACAACCTGCTTGCCATTCTGGGTGTCACCAAGCAATCGCTGAACCGTGTCTTGCGCAGCCTGATCGAGGATGGCCTTGTGCAAAGCAGGGTCGGCAGTTCCGACAAGCGCGAGCGTCACCTTTATCTGACCGATGCGGGCCGCGCGCTGGAGCAGCGACTGTCAGACGCGCAGCGCGCCCGGATGCGCACGGCCTATCGCGCGGCGGGCCCGCAGGCGGTGGCGGGATTCCGGCAGGTGCTTGAGGCGATGATGGATGCGGATATGCGCCGACGGTATCTGGCGCTCAAGGAGAGTGGTTCATGAGTGATATCGACGTTCATCTGTTGATCGTTGACGATGACGAGCGCATCCGAAGCTTGCTGGCGCGGTTCCTGATCAAGCAGGGGTTCTTGATATCCACCGCGCGCGATGCGGCCCATGCGCGGCGGTTGCTGTCCGGGCTGGCGTTCGACCTGATCGTGATGGACGTGATGATGCCCGGCGAGGATGGCGTGGCCCTGACCCGTGCAATCCGTGAAACCGAGGTGACGCCGATCCTGCTGCTGACCGCCAAGGGCGAGACGAAAGACAGGATCGCAGGGCTGGAGGCCGGTGCGGAC
>NZ_JAVKFX010000005.1:0-40694 GCF_040223625.1 Roseovarius sp.
GCCGGCTGGCATCCTCCATCCGGATCATCACGTTGGTGAGCTGCGTCTCGAACACCCGCGGCGGGGCGAAGTAATAGGTCGGCCCGATCTCGCGCAGATCGGTCTGCATCGTATCGGCGCTTTCCGGGCAGTTCACGCAGAACGCGCACCAATAGGCCTGCCCGATCGAGAAGATGTAATCGCCCACCCATGCCATCGGCAGGTAGGCCAGCACCTCGTCCTCCTTGCGCAGGTGGTCGAACTCGGCCGAGGATTTCGACGCCTCGATGATGTTGCGGTTCGACAGCACCACGCCCTTGGGCTTGCCCGTGGTGCCGGAGGTATAGAGCATCACGCAGGTGCTGGCATAATCCAGCTTCTCGCGCCGCGCCTTCAGCGTGTCGATATGGTCCTCGCGCGCCGCCCGGCCCTGTTCCTGCACGCGGGCATACTGGTGCAGCTTGCTGTGGTCGTATTTCCGCAGGCCCCGCGGATCGACATAGATCATGTGCTCGAACTGGTGCAGCTTGTCCTGGATGTCGATGATCTTGTCGACCTGCTCCTGGTCCTCGACGATGGCAAACCGCGCGCCGCAATGTTCCAGCACATAGGCCATCTCGTCGGCCGCGGCATCCTGGTAGACCGGCACGGGAATGGCCCCCACCGATTGCGCGGCCACCATCGACCAGTAGAAATGCGGCCGGTTGCGCCCGGCAATGGCGATGAAGTCGCCCTCGTTCACCCCGAGGGTCAGCAGGCCCAGGGCCAGCGCCTCGATCTCCTTCTCGGTTTCGGCCCATGTCCAGCTTTGCCAGATGCCGAATTCCTTTTCCCGATACGCGGGGCGATGTGCGAACTGGCTTGCGTTTCGCTGCAATAGCGCCGGAATGGACCGAAGCCCATCCGCCGCCTCTGACGACTTACCCAAGTTTTCTCCTCCCTATGTCCGCAAAGCGAACAGATCGCCTTTGGGGCGATTCATTCCCCAATAAAGCGGTCCCCCAACCGTTGCCGTCAACTTTTTCCTGAAGATTTCGCAAATCTTACGAATTGTAACAGGCCGCGCGGGAAGGCTTGACACCACCTGACCGCCGCCGGAAACCTGCAGCGTCCCCAGCAACCCGCCGCGGAAGGAGGACCGCATGGCACGCCCCAGGCTGGAATTCTGGTTCGAATTCGCCTCGACCTATTCCTATCTCAGCGCGATGCGCCTGCCCGGCCTTGCCCAGGCGGCCGGCATCGACGTGGTCTGGCGCCCATTCCTGCTGGGTCCGATCTTCAACAGCCAGGGCTGGAAGACCTCGCCGTTCAACATCTATCACGCCAAGGGCAACTACATGTGGCGCGACATGGCCCGCCGGGCCGACAGGCTGGGGCTGGGGTTCCACCGCCCCGATCCCTTCCCGCAAAACAGCCTGCTCGCCGCCCGCGTGGCCCAGGCGGCGCCCGAGGGCGCGGCGAAGGTGGCGTTCTGCCAGAACGTCTATCTGATGGAGTTTTCCGAGGCCCAGGACATCCCCGAGCCCGACGTGATCGCTGCCTGCGCCGAGATGGCGAAACTCCCGGATGGCATAGTCGACGCGGCCCAAGGCGACGAGAACAAGCACGCCCTGCGGCTGGCGACGGAAGAGGCCGGGCGCCGCGGCATCTTCGGCGCACCAAGCTTCACCATCGGCGAGGAACTCTTCTGGGGCGATGACCGGCTGGAAGAGGCGCTGGAATGGGCCGCGCGCGATGGCTGACCAGCTCCAGACCGAGATGATGACGATGGCGGGCCTGAACCTGATCCAGCAGGCCCTGACGATCTATGACCGCGACCTGCGCCTCGTAACCTGCAACCAGCGGTTCCGCGACATGTTCAACCTGCCCGACGCGCTGGTCACCCCCGGCGCCGCCTTCGAGGACACCATTCGCCATCTGGTGACACGGGGCGAATACGGCCCGGTCGACGATGTCGAGCAGGCCATCCAGGCGCGGGTCGAGACCGCCATGGCCTTCAAGCCGCACTACATGGAGCGGACCCGCTCGAACGGACGGATGATCTCGGTCGAGGGCTCGCCGCTGCCGCAGGGCGGCTGGGTGGCCGTCTACACCGACATCACCCGCGTCAAGCAGCAGGAGGCCCTCCTGCGCGCCCGGTCGGAGGAGCTGTCGGGCCAGCTCATGGGCTATTCCGAGGAGCTGGCCGCCACCAACCGCCGCCTGCAGGCCACCATCACCGCGCTGGAAGAGGCGCAGCGCCAGCTCACCGAATCCGAGGCCCGCACAAGACTCACGACCGAGATGATGCCCGCCCATATCGCCCATGTCGGCGGCGACCGGCGCTACACCTATTCCAACCGCCGGCTCAGCGCCGTGCTGCCCGGCTCGAAATCCGACATCATCGGCCTGCCCATCGACGAGGCGCTCGACCGCGCGGCCTATGGCATGATCCGCGAAAAGCTCGACGCGGCCTTCGCGGGCGAGGCTTCGGTCTTCGAGTTCACCCACGAGCCCAGTTCCCGCCGCATCCGCACGGCCTTCACGCCAGACGAGACGCAGGGCGGCGTCTACCTGCTGTCGATGGATGTCACCGAAGAGGCCCAGACCCGCGCCGCACTGCAACAGACGCGCCGGCGCGAGATGGCGGCGCAGCTGACCAGCGGCATGGCGCACGACTTCTCGAACCTGCTGACCATCATCCTCGGCATGCAGTCCAAGCTGCAACGCATGGACCTGCCGGAAGAGGCCAGCGGCCTGATCGCCGCCACCATCTCGGCGGCCCGCCGCGGTGGCGGGCTGCTCAACCGGATCGCCGATATGACCGGCCCGCGCGAACACATCGCCCGGCCCACAAACCTGCCGCGCTTCCTGGCCGATCTGGAAACGCTGGCGCTGTCGACCCTGCCGGAGGGGGTGGAGCTGTCGATCAACAACCTGACCGATGCGCCGGCCTACAGCCTCGATACGGGCATGTTGCAGGACTCGCTGCTCAACCTCGTGATCAATGCCCGCGACGCCTGTGGCCGCTCGGGCCGGATCACCCTGACGGCGCGCAGCGTGCGCGAGACGTGGCTCGAATTCACGGTCGAGGATACCGGCCCCGGCTTCTCCGAACAGGCCCTGCAACACGCGCTGGCGCCGTTCTTCACGACGAAGGGTGGCGAAGGGTCGGGGCTGGGACTGGCGATGGTCTATGACATGACCAAGCTGGCGGGGGGCCGGGTGCACCTGTCGAACACCGATACCGGCGGGCGTGTCGCCATCCGCCTGCCCCTGCGCGTGGCCGAGGGCGGGGCGGCGCCCGGGCTGGTGCTTCTGGTCGAGGACAGCCCCGACCTGCGCGACACGATTCGCGAGATGCTGCGCGAGGCCGGTCACATGGTGATCGAGGCCTCGAGCGCGGGCGAGGCCCTGTCGCTGCTGGCGGAACTGCCGGAGATCTCGGCGCTCTTGTCGGATATCTCGCTCGAGGGCGACCAGACCGGGCTCGACCTTCTCGACGCGCTGCCCGAGGGGCATTGCCCGGCCTACCTGATGACCTCCCTGCCGCCCGACGACCCGCTGCACCGTGCCGCCCGCGACCGCGCGCCGGTCCTGCGCAAGCCCTTCGCCGGCGCCGAGCTCGAGGCGCTTCTGGCCACCGGGGCCGCCGCATGAGCGCGCCGCTGGTCACCATCCTCGACGACGAGCCCGCGATCCGCTCGATGCTCTCGGACGCGCTGGAAGAGGCGGGGTTCCGTACCATGGCCTTTGCCCGCGCGACCGAATTCGAGGCGGCGATCCGCCAGACGAAACCCGATGTCTGCCTCGTCGACCTGTCGCTGCCCGACCGCGACGGGCTGACCCTGGTGCACCGGCTGGCGCTGGAGCAGGGGGCGACCGTCATCATCATCTCCGGCCGCGCCCAGGTGCAGGACCGGGTCACCGGGCTCGAACTGGGGGCCGACGACTACATCATCAAGCCCTTCGACCCGGCCGAGGTGGTGGCCCGCATCCGCGCCCGGCTGCGCCGCGACACACCGACGCCGCAAACCGGCGATACCGCCCGGTTCAACGGCTGGACGGCGCATTTCGACCGCTACGCGCTGGAGGACGAGACCGGCGCCGAAACGCCCTTCTCCCACGCCGAAGGCGAGGTGCTGCGCCTCTTCCTCGAACGCCCCAAGCGGCTGATCTCCCGGCAGGCCATGCAGGAGGCGCTGGGCGGCGCGGCCGGCGACAGCTTCGACCGGGCGATGGATGTGCGTATCTCTCGCCTGCGCACCAAGCTGCGCGAAGACCCCAAGAACCCCCGCCTGATCAAGACGATCTACGGGGCGGGGTACATCTTCCTCGGCGATGTCGACTGGGGCTGAGCCTCAGCCGGCCATCTGCCGAAGATAGGGCAGCAGGCCCGCCGCCGCGATGCCCACGCCGATCCCCAGCGCCACGCGCACCGGCGCGTCGCCGATCCTCGGGCTGACACCGCCCAGCACGCCACAGATGGCCCCGTAATACACAAGCCCGATGATATCCATTCCGGGTCTCCCTCTCCCGTCCCCTTTGCATCTCTGGCGGGGCAAAGCCCTAGCGCGCCTGCCCCAGCCGCGCCACCGCGCCCGCCAGAACCTTCAGCCCGGTCACCAGGTCGCCCTCGTCGGTGTCCTCCGCGAAGGCATGGCTGATGCCGCCGATGGATGGCACGAACAGCATCCCCGCCGGCATCAGCTTGGCCACGTTCGTCGCATCATGCAGCGCGCCCGACGGCATGTCGCGCCACCGTCCCGGCGCTTGCGTCTCGGCGCTCTCCTGCAACGCCTTGCGCAGATGCGGGGCCATCTCGACCGGCTCCAGCCCCAGCATCGGGCCGAAGTCCAGCCCCAGGCCGAAGTCCTGCGCCACCTCCTCCGCCGTGGCGCGGATGATCTCTTCCATCCGAAGCAGCCGGTCCCCGTCGCCATCCCGCCATTGCATCGAAAACACGCACTGCCCCGGCACGATGGAATGGGCGTCGGGGTGCAGCCGGACATGTCCGATGGTCCAGACGGTCTGTGGCGTCACCACGTTGCGGAAACGGCCGTTGATCCGCTGGTTGAAGGCCGAGAGGCCTTGAAACGCGTCGCGGCGCAGGTGCATGGGCGTGGTGCCGGCGTGGTTCTGCTGGCCGGTGAGCGTGATCCGCATGTCCCGGATGCCGACGATGCCGCTGACCACGCCCACCGCCTCGCCCGCCTGTTCCAGCCAGGGGCCCTGCTCGATATGCATCTCGAGGAAGCCGTTGAAGCGCGACGGCTCGACGAACCCGCCCGCAAGATGCGCCATCGACGCCCGCGCCTCGGCCAGCGTGACGCCCTCCCGGTCGGTCAGCTTGTCCGCCTCCTCCAGCGACATCGCCCCGGACCAGACGGTGCTGCCGGTGGTCACGCCGAACCGGCCTTCCTCGTCCTGGAAGGACACGCAGGACACCGGCGGCCCGCCGGCCTCCTTCGCGGCGCGGGCGATCTCCAGCCCCGCCATCGTGCCAAGAGCCCCGTCAAGCCAGCCGCCCTCGGGTTGGCTGTCGGTATGGCTTCCGACCAGCAGGCTCTGACCCTCGGCCAGACCGAATACCGACCCCATCGGATCGACCCGCGGCTCGAGCCCCGCCGCCTCGATCCGGCCCTTCAGCCATTCGCGCGCCGCCACGTCCGCCTCGGAATAGGCCGGGCGCACGACGCCCTTGCCCACACCGGCGGCGCCGAACTGCCGAAGCTCGTGCAGCTCCGACAGGAATCTTTCAGGATCGACGTCGATCATCGCACACTCCCCGCATTTTCACTGTTCCAAAAATACTCATGGACCAGCGCTTGCAGCAAGCGGGGCGGCGCCGGTTCGCGTTACTCCGCCGCCACCTGCTCCGGATCGATGGCCTCGACCTTCACCGCCGAATACTTGAACTCGGGGATCTTGCCGTAGGGGTCGAGCGCCGGGTTCGTCAGGATATTCGCCGCCGCCTCGACATAGGCAAAGGGCAGGAACACCATGTCGGGCGCGATGGCGAGGTCGGCGCGGGCCATGACCTCGATGCTGCCGCGCTTGGTGGTCAGCCGCAGCATGTCGCCCGGCTCCACCCCAAGCTTGCGCAGGGTCGAGGGGTGCAGCGAGCAGTTTGCCTCGGGCTCGACCGCGTCAAGCACCGAGGCGCGGCGGGTCATCGACCCGGTATGCCAGTGTTCGAGCTGCCGGCCGGTGGTCAGGACCATCGGATACTCCGCGTCCGGCACGTCGTCCGGCGGGATGACGCTGGCCGGGGTAAAGCGCGCGCGGCCCTCGCTGCGCGGAAAGCCGTCGCCGAAGACGATGGGCTGCCCCGGATCCTCGGGCGAGAGCGACGGATAGGTCACCGCGTTCTCGTTCGCCAGCCGGTCCCAGGTGATGTTGTCGAAGGACTTCATGTTCAGCTTCATCTCGGCGAACACATCCGCCGGGCTGTCATAGCGCCAGTCGAGCCCGAGGCGCTGCGCCAGTTCGACGGTGATCATCCAGTCCTCGCGCGCCTCGCCCGGGGGCGACACGGCGGGGCGGCCCATCTGCACCTGCCGGTTGGTGTTGGTGACGGTGCCCGACTTCTCGTAGAAGGCCGAGGCGGGCAGGATCACGTCGGCATAGTTCGCCGTTTCGGTCAGGAAGATATCCTGCACCACGAGGTGATCGAGCTTGGCCAGCGCGTCGCGGGCATGCTCGACATCCGGATCCGACATGGCCGGGTTCTCGCCCAGGATGTACATCCCTCGGGTGTTACCGGCATGGACGTCATCCATGATCTCGGTGACGGTCAGGCCCTTCTCGCTCGAGAAATCGCCCGATTCCCAGACCTCGGTAAAGGCCTTGCGCACGCCATCGTCTGTGACCGGCTGGTAATCGGGCAGGAACATCGGAATGAGCCCCGCATCCGAGGCGCCCTGCACGTTGTTCTGGCCGCGCAGCGGGTGCAGCCCGGTGCCGGGCCGGCCCACATGGCCGCACATCAGCGCCAGAGAAATCAGGCAGCGCGAATTGTCGGTGCCGTGGATATGCTGCGAGATGCCCATGCCCCAGAAGATCATCCCGCGCTTGGCAGTGGCGAAGTCGCGGGCGACCTCGCGCAGCGTCTCGGCGGGAATGCCGCAGAGCGCTTCCATCTTCTCGGGCGGGAACTGGGCGAGGTGCTCCTTCTCGGCCTCCCAGTTCTCGGTGAAGGCCTCGATATATTGCTGGTCGTAGAGCTTTTCCTCGACGATCACGTGCATGATCGCGTTGAGCATCGACACGTCGGCGCCCGGCTTGAACTGCAGCATGTGGGTGGCAAACCGGCGCAGCCCCACGCCGCGGGGGTCCATCACGATCAGCTTGCCGCCGCGCTTGGTGAACTGTTTGAAATAGGTCGCGGCGACGGGGTGGTTCTCGATCGGGTTGGCGCCGATGACGATGGCCACGTCGGCATTCTCGATCTCGTTGAACGTCGCGGTCACGGCGCCGGAACCGACATTCTCCATCAGCGCCGCAACCGAGGAGGCGTGACACAGCCGGGTGCAATGGTCGACGTTGTTGTGGCCAAAGCCCTGGCGGATGAACTTCTGGAAGAGATAGGCCTCTTCATTGGTGCACTTGGCGCTGCCGAAGCCCGCGACCGACTTTTCGCCATGCGTATCCTTCAGCTTCTTCAGGCCGCCGGCGGCAAAGCTCATCGCCTCGTCCCAGTCGGCCTCGCGGAAGAATTCCTGCCAGTTCGACGGGTCGACGTTCAGCCCCTTTTCGGGCGCATCCTCGCGCCGGACCAGCGGCTTGGTCAGGCGATGCGGGTGGTGGATGTAGTCGAAGCCGAACCGGCCCTTCACGCACAGCCGCCCTTCGTTCGCCGGGCCGT
Organism: Roseovarius sp.; assembly: GCF_040223625.1. Taxonomy (GTDB): domain Bacteria; phylum Pseudomonadota; class Alphaproteobacteria; order Rhodobacterales; family Rhodobacteraceae; genus Roseovarius. The sequence continues at coordinate 7,826 of NZ_JAVKFX010000005.1, forward strand.
TGATGCCGTCGACGTATTTCACCTTGCCGTCCTTGACCTTCAGGCTGACCTGGCAGCCGACGCCGCAGAATGGGCAGACGCTTTGAACTTCCTCGTCGTAATCGGCGCTGTCGCCGACCTGTGCCTCGTCGAGAACGGTGGCTTCCATCAACGCGCCGGTCGGGCAGGCCTGCACGCATTCGCCGCAGGCCACGCAGGTGGATTCGCCCATCGGGTCGTCGAAGTCGAAGACGGGGTAGGCATCGTGCCCGCGGCCCGCCATGCCGATCACGTCGTTGACCTGGACCTCGCGGCAGGCGCGGACGCACAGGTTGCACTGGATGCAGGCATCGAGGTTGACGCGCATCGCCACGTGGCTGTCATCGAGCAGCGGCACGCGATCCTTTTCGAGCTTCGGAAAACGGCTTTCGGTGACGCCCTGAAGCTTCGCCATGTCCCACAGGTGGCTCGACTTGTCATGCGCCTCTTCCTGCTCGGGCTGGTCGGCCAACAGCATTTCGACCACCAGCTTGCGGGCGTTCTCGGCCCGGGCGGAATTGGTGGTGACGTTCATGCCGTCCTTCGCCTCGCGGATGCAGGAGGCGACAAGCGTGCGCTCGCCCTCGACCTCGACCATGCAGGCCCGGCAGTTGCCGTCGGGGCGATAGCCCGGCGCCGGCTTGTGGCACAGGTGCGGAATTACCAGCCCGCGGCCATGGGCCACTTCCCAGATCGTCTGGCCGGCCTGGGCTTCGATTTCCTTGCCATCCAGCGTGATCTTGATCGTCTCGGACATGGGGCGTCTCCTTTGTCGCGCATGATAGAACATGTACGCGCGAATTCGAGTCCGACAATCCCGACACCTCGCAACGGATTTGCGCCACGGGGCGGAACCGAAGTTTCTGATCGTCAACGAATTGGGGCATGTTTAGGCGAACGGCTAAGTTTTAGCTTGACGGGAATCGCAGCTCCATTTACTAAGCTTTATGGCTAAGTATGATGCGAAACTCGATGCTGTCTTCACTGCGCTGGGCGACCCGACCCGCCGCGAAATCCTCTCGCGGCTGGCGCGCGGCCCGGCCAGCGTCAGCGAGTTGGCGGCGCCGCACGACATGGCGTTGCCGTCCTTCATGGGCCACTTGCGAAAGCTGGAAGCCGCCCGGCTGATCATGACCGAGAAACAGGGCCGCACCCGCATTTGCAGGTTGATGCCCGATGCCTTCCTGCCGGTCACCGGCTGGCTGGAGGAACAGCGCGCCCTGTGGGAGGGGCGGCTCGACCAGTTTGACGATTACGTCACTCAACTTGCAAGGAAACGCGAACATGACGACCCTCGACCCGAAGACTGACCTCAGCTTTACCAGAACCCTGAAGGCGCCGCGCGCGCTGCTCTGGGAATGCTGGACAACGCCCGAGCACATCAAGCAGTTTTTCGTGCCCAGGCCCCACAAGGTGACCGATTGCGAGATCGACCTGCGCGTCGGCGGCCGGTTCAACACCGTCTTCGAGGTCGAAGGCAACAAGATGGACAACAAGGGAGTTTTCCTCGAGGTGGTCGATCAGGAAAAGCTGGTTTTCACCGACGCGTATACCGAGGGCTGGAAGCCGGCGCCCGACCCGTTCATGACCGGCATCGTCCTGTTCGAGGAAGCCGGCAACGGCGCGACGACCTACACCGCCATCGCCCGGCACAGATCGGAGGAGTCGCGCAAGACCCATGAAGACATGGGCTTCTTCGACGGCTGGGGCACCGTTGCCGACCAGCTCGAGGCCTACGCACAGTCGCTTGCGAAGTAATCGGCCCGGGACAAGACCACGAATTTCCGCCACCTGCTTTTCCCTTCGCCGGATCGCCGCTAAGAACGTGCGGAACGACGAGAGAGGATGCAGGTGGCGGAAATAATCCTTGTGCGGCACGGGCAGGCGAACAGCCATGCCACCGATGACGAGAGCTATGACAGGCTGTCCGATCTCGGACGGGAGCAGGCAAGGTGGCTGGGTACGCATCTGCGCGACACGAACCCGCATTTCGACGCCGTGATCACCGGCACCCTGTCGCGCCAGACCGAAACGGCGCTGGAGATGGGGTTCGACATCACCAAACAGGATGCGCGGCTCGACGAGCTGAGCTATTTCGCCATGGCCACGGCGATGGAGGCCCAGCACGGCATTCCCGCGCCGCGCGACCCGACCGAGTTCGCCATCCACCTGCCGCAGGTCATCACCCACTGGACCGAGGGCCGCCTGACAACGGTGCCAGAGACCTATCCGCAGTTTTCCGAACGCGTCACGGCGGTGGTCGACGAACTCTGCGGCGGCAACGGGCGCATCCTGATCGTGACGTCCGGCGGGGTGATCGGCATGGCGATGCGCCACGCGCTGGGGCTGGAAAACAGCGGCATGGCCAAGATGATGCTGCAGATCATGAACAGTTCAATGCACCGGCTGCATTACGTGCATGACATGCTGATGGTGGGCACGTTCAACGCCACGCCGCATCTGGACGCGCCGGACCGGGCCCATGCCCGCACCTTTGTCTGAGGAATTTCGAGAATGACGCATCTATGGGTCCGCGCCGAGCAGCGGGAAAACGAGGAACGTGTCGGCATCACGCCCGCCGGCGCGGCGGAACTGATCGCCCAAGGGTTTCGTGTGACGGTCGAGGAAAGCGCCACGCGCATCCTGCCGATCGACGGGTATGTCGAAGCCGGCTGCGAGGTGGCGCCGGAGAGAAGCTGGCCCGACGCGCCGGACGACGCGATCATCTTCGGGCTCAAGGAATTGCCCGATGACGGCACGCCGCTGCCTCACCGGCACATCATGTTCGGCCATGCCTTCAAGGGGCAGCATTCCGGCCGCCGCCTGTTGGAGCGGTTCAAGGCGGGGGGCGGGACGCTCTATGACCTTGAATACCTCGTGGATGAGAGCGGCCGGCGCGTAGCCGCATTCGGCTACTGGGCGGGTTATGCCGGGGCGGCGGTGTCGCTCAAGGCATGGGCGGCACAGAAACAGGGCGACCTCTGCCCGCCGGTCAGCACGTGGCGGGACAAGGGCGCGCTTCTCTCCGACCTCGCAGCGGATCTCGACAGCGCGGGGGACACGCGACCCACCGCCATCGTGATCGGCGCGCTGGGCCGGGTCGGCACCGGGGCCGCGGACCTGTGCGAGGCGATGGGTATCACCCCAACCCGCTGGGACATGGAGGAAACCGCCTCGGGCGGGCCGTTCCCGGAAATCCTGGACCACGACCTGTTCTTCAACTGCATCCTCGCGCGCCCCGGCACGCCCGTTTTCGTGCCGCAATCGGCGCTGACGGCGGATCGCAGGCTTTCGGTCGTGGGCGACATCGCCTGCGACCCCGACAGCGATTACAACCCGGTGCCCGTCTACGACGAGGCCACCACTTGGGCCGCGCCGGCCGTCCGGGTGCATGACGCCCCACCGCTCGACGTGATGGCGATCGACAACCTGCCCTCGCTTCTGCCGCTGGAATCGTCGGAAGACTTTGCCGAACAGCTCTTGCCCTCGCTCAAGGCATTGGACAATTTGCAAGAAAACGTCTGGGGCCGGGCCGAGGCCACGTTCCGGACCCATCTGAAGGAGGTCTGAAACATGACAATACATTGGTGCGGCACCGGTCTTTCCGCCATCCCCGGCCTGAGGCGGCTGATCGAGAACGGGCATCCCGTCAAGGTCTGGAACCGGACGATCGACAAGGCCCGCGAGGCGGTAGGCGACCTGACCGACAACATCGCCGCCTTCGATTTCGATCAGCTTTCGTCCGAAACCGAGGAAGGCGACCTGGTCGTCTCGATGCTGCCGGGCGACTGGCACGTGCCGATTGCCGAGATGTGCATCAACCACGGAGCGCATTTCGTCTCCTCCTCCTACATCGCGCCCGAGATGCGGGAGCTGCATGCCAAGGCGCTGGTGCGCGGGGTGTGCTGTGTCAACGAGGTCGGGCTCGACCCCGGCATCGACCACCTGATGGCGCATCACCTCGTGACCGATTACCGCGGGTCGGGCGAATACGCGCCCGAAAACGACCTGTCCTTCACCTCCTATTGCGGCGGCATCCCGAAACACGCCAACGCGTTCCGCTACAAGTTCAGCTGGTCGCCCCTCGGCGTGCTCAAGGCACTGCGCTCGCCCTCCCGTTCGATCCGGAACTTCACCGAGTTGCAGGTTGCCCGGCCGTGGGATGCAATCTCCAGCTACGACGCGCCGCTGCCCACGCCGGAAACCTTCGAGGTCTATCCGAACCGTGACAGCGTGCCCTTCATCGAGGACTACCGCTTCGACCCGTCATGGCGGGTAAAGGAATTCGTGCGCGGCACGCTGCGGCTCAACGGTTGGGCCGACGCGTGGAAGGATATCTTCGCCGAGGTCGAGACGCTGGAAGGCAAGGCCGGCGATGAGCGGCTGCGCGAAATGTCCGAGCAGTTCTGGAACGAGCACGCCTATGACGAGGGCGAGCCCGACCGCGTTGTGCTTTGCGTCTCGCTCAAGGCCGAGCGCGAGGGCGTGACCGTCTGGCACAAGACCTTCGTGATGGATGCCTGGGGCGACGAGCGCGGCACGGCGATGGCGCGGCTTGTCTCGATCCCGGTGTCGCTGGCGATCGAGGCGGTGCTGAACCGCGAGATCCCCGCCGGCGTGTCGCCTGCCCCGCATGATCCGCGGCTGGTGCTGCGGTTCCTGGGCGAGGTGGACCGGCTGGCGCAGCATCTGCAGGTGGTCAATCACATGTGACCGGGCTCAGCCGGTGAAGCTGGCCTCGGAATAGAGCAACCTCATGCGCGGGTTGACGGTACGCTCGCCCGTTTTCGGTTCGCCCGAAAGGAGGGCGCACACGGCGTCGTGCAGCGCCGAAAGATCGGCGTAACCCAGCCTGGGCATGTCATCGCTGCCGCCCTCGCTCTGGCCATGCGCGCCCAGGATTTCGATATCCCCCGGCAGGCTGCCGAGCAGCGTTTCCAGCGTCGCCCGGTAGGCCGGAAGGGACGCGCCGGGCGTCTGGGCATAGAGCGCCCCGCGATAGACGAAATCCGCGGCATACAGGCGGTTCCGCGCCGGCTCCCACAGCGACACCGAGTCGGGCGAATGGCCGGGGGTGTGCAGCACGTGCAGGTGGCGCAGTCCCACTTGAAGAACCTCGCCGATGCCGGCCCAGTGACCGACGGGAAAGCTGGGTGCCGAGAGGTTCTCGTAATGGCCCAGATATGCCTCCGCCGAAGGGGTCAGCATGTCATCGGGCGCCATCGCCCGAAGCATGGGCAGGTCGACGACGATGACCGGGCCGAAGACGTTGACGCCGCCCAGATGGTCGAAATGCATGTGCGAGGGGAAGGCCTGGGTCGACGCGGCGGCATGCCGGGCGACGAGCGGCCCGATGGGGCGCCGGCCGGAGCCCGTGTCGAACAGCAGGCTCTCGCCGCCATCGGTGATCAGGTAGCTCCAGTTCTTCTGGTGATAGGCCGGCTCCCCGATCGCCAGCGTGTCGGCGTCGACGGCTCCGACCGCGAACCAGCCGTCCTCCCATCGAAGGCCCTCGGCAAGCATGACGGAGTCTATCGGCTGTTCGAGATCACCCACGCCGCTCACCCGGCATCCGCCACGAAACCGGCCGCCTCGATCCCGGCCACGGCAAAGGCCTCGTCGTAGTCCCCGGCCTCGCCCGCCACGCCGACCGCGCCGAGCACCTTGCCGCCCGCATCCCTTACGAAAACGCCACCCTTGCTCGCGGTCAGCGGCAGGCCCGAGCGGGCCAGGGCCACCTCGCGCACACCGTGAAACCAGTTCGCCGTTTCGGGCCCGAGCGGGTGCCGGACAGCGCGGTTTCGATGATCCGCAGGGCGGCGGGCAGGGAAAGGTCGGTCATGGGCCGGGCCTGGCTTGGGGCGTGTCCCGAGAAGCCTAGTACGGACCGGCATCGTTCCAAAGGCGTTTCTGCCGCCTCAGCCGCCCCGCACGAGGTCGTCCTCGTCGTCGATGACCGAAATGCCAAGCTCGTCGAGCCCGTTCTCGAGATGATCCGACAGGTGCGGCGAGCCGAGGAGGTAATCGGCGGTCGGTGTCGTCGCCTCGTTCATCGCGGTGGTTTTCGCCTCCTCCAACTCGTCGGCGCCGAAGCTGCCCCGGCCGATCCACATCACGGCAACAAGGCTGGCCTGTTCCTCCTCCGTCAGGCGGTCGATGAAGGCCCGAAGCTCGCCCTCGGCGCGGCCAAGTTCGCGCGCCATCAGGATCACCTGGGCGATCTTGTAGCTGCTGATATCAAGCATGGTTCCACTCCCGTTCACGCATATGGCGAGGATCATCGCCTGTCAGCTTAGCGGGAGTCCTTGATCTCACGCAAACAGCCGGTAGTAGGCCCAGTTCGGCAGGAACCGTGACAGCCGGAACACCCAGCTGAAGGCGGCGGGAAAATGCCGGTCAAAGGCGCTCTCGTCGCGCATCAGGGTGATCACCTCGGTCGCCGCCTGCTCCGGGGACATCAGGAACGGCATGCGAAAATCGTTCTTGTCGGTGAGCCGGGTCTTGATGAAGCCGGGGTTGGCCAGTTGCACCCGCACGCCCGTGCGCCACAGGTCGGCCCGCATCGACTGGGCCAGCGCCATCACCCCGGCCTTCGACGGGGCATAGCCCACCGCGCCGGGCAGGCCGCGAAAGCCGGACAGCGAGCCGGTCAGAACGATGTGACCGTGATCCCGCTCGACCATCTTGGGCACGACCTGCCCCAGCACGCGGAAGGCGCCGGTGAAGTTGATGTCGGCCATCTTGATGCCATGCTCGGTATTCCACTCGGTCGCCGGCATGGGCCAGTAGACACCGGCCAGATAGACCAGCCCGTCGACTTGCCCGACCTCCTGCGCGGCGTTGCGCACGCTGTCCTCGTCGCTGACATCAATCGTCACCACCCGGGCGCGGCCGGGCAGGGCGGCCGCCACCTCCTCCAGCCGTTCGTGGTTGCGCGCGGACAGGATCAGGCTCGCCCCCTCGATGCTGAGCTTGTGGGCCAGCGCCTCGCCCAGCCCTTCGCTGGCGCCGACCAGCCAGTATGTCTTGCCAGAAAATTCGGTCAAACCGTGTCTACCCTTCGCATTGTTGCCACCAGTTCCGCCACCTTGATCCCGAACTTGCGGAACTGGCTGCGGTTCACGATCACCCCGTTTGGCGCAAGGTACATCCAGTCGGTCACGTTCAGCACGTGGCCCCCGGCCTCGCGCGGAAGGCGGATCGTGTAATTGAGATTCACACTGGGCCCCTCTTGTTGCCCGCGGCCGGTTCCGATCACGTCGTCGGCCTCGGCCCTGATGCGGCCGTCATTGCCCAGTTGCAGCCGCCACTGGCGGGTCTGGGTGGTGCCGCTGTCATACAGGAAATACTCGGTCATCACGCCCCGGCTGCCCTCCCAGGTCGCCTCGAAATCCCCCACGAAACGAGAGGCGACGCGGCCGGTCGGCCCATAGATCACGCCCTCGCACTTGATCGGTCCGCTAAGATGCGTGCGCAGGTCGAAGGCCGGCTCCTGCCCGGCGTAATCGGCCGTGCGCTGTGCCGCGAAACCCGTGGCCCGGTTGAAGAGCAGAACGCCCGCCAGCGCCGCGATGACCCCGAGAAGGAAGCAGGTGACAGGCGTCATGCCGCAACCTCCCGTTCCCCGAAGTCCGTCGTTGCCAACAGCCCGATCGCCAGCAGCTTCAGAACGCAGGGAACTGCCCCGTAAAGCAGGCTGAGCAGCCAGAGCGCGCTGGCAACGTTTTCTCCGCCGGCGGTGAAACCGCCCGCTTCGAGGAGTGGCAGGAGCGTGACCGCCGCGAAGGCCAACGTGAATTTCGACACGAAGGACCACAGGCCGAACGCCTCGCTCGCGCCCGGCGATATCTCGGCCATGCGCCGGGCGAAGAGGGCAGGCAGCAGCGTCATGTCGGCCCCGAGCGCCGCGCCCGAGGCAAGACAGATCAGGCCGAAGGCCAACGTATCGCCTGCGCCCAGCCAGATCGCACTGCCGAAGGAGAGGATCGAAAGCAGCATGCCGATCAGCAGAACCCGTCTTGCGCCCGCCGTCTCGGCCAGCTTGCCCCAGAAGGGTGCGGCCAGAGCGGCGGACAGGAAGAACAGCAACAGGAACGGGCCTTCCCAGCCGGGCGCCTGAAGGCGGCTTTCCACGTAGAACAGGAAGAGGGTCGAGCTGACCGCGACCGGGGCGGCGTTGAACAGCGCCACCAGCAACAGCCTACGGGCCACCGGGTCGCGCAGGACGGTGAGAAACCCCGTGGTGCCGCCAACCGCCGCGCCGCGCCATTCCCGGTGCATCGCCCGGATCGCCACCGCGGCCAGCAGGGCGAAGGCGACAGCGAACCCGCCATATCCCCCGATCAGCACCGGCGCGACCGATGCGGCGCAGATGCCCAGAAGCGCGCCGGTTTCCCGCCAGCGGGCGAGTTGCAGGTGGCCCTGGCCGCTCAATCGGGCGGCGGAGGACACACCTTCGGCATAGAAGCAGATGGTCAGGTAGCTGAAGCTGGAGAAGATCAGCGTCAGCATGAGCGCGAACCAGGCGAGCGGTGCGAAGGGCGGTGCAACTGCGAAAAGGCCCAGCATCGCGGCGGCCATGGTGATAACGGCGACGGCCACCGAAACGGCCCGCCGGTTCTGAAGCCGCGACGCCAGACGGCCCAGCAGCGGATCCTGCAACACGTCAATCAGCCGCAGCGCGAACAGCACCGTTCCAAGCGCGGCCAGCGACACGCCATGCTCGTCGACATAGAATTTCGGCGCGTGGATATAGAGCGGCAGCCCGGCCGCGGCGAGCATGGCGGCAAACAGGCCGAAGGCAGGCAGGCGCGGCGCGGTATTCACCGGCTGACCTCGTGCCTCGGCGGTTCGGGGCGCGGGCGGAACTGCGCGCCCTTCCACCACAACTTCAGTGCCTGCCAGTGGATCAGCGCCAGAACCCGGCGAGAGCCGAAGGGCCGCCGAAGGCAGGCCCGGATCAGGCTCCAGTTGCTCAGGCGTTGCCGCTTGCCCACCAGAGTCGCCGTGACGCCGCCATTGCCGCCGGAGAAATCGATCCAGATCCCAATGTGATCGGGGCGCAGGTCGAAGCGGAACTCGTATGTCCCCTCGACTCGCTGGAATGGCGACACGTGCAGGACCTTGCGGGCTGTCAGACGATCCTGCGCGCCGATCGGGGCAAGATCCTCGCGATGACAGAGATAGCAATGGCGATCGCCATAGGTGTTGGTGACCTCGGCGATGACCACGGGCACGTTGCCCTCTCCGTTGCGGCAGAGCCAGAACGCCACCGGGTTGAAGACGTGGCCGAGGATGCGGGGCTGCGCGAGAAGTTCGATGCGCGCGGGGCTGCCCAGCCCGTGCGTCTCGAGCACCTCGCGCACCCATGCCGGGCCGCGCCCATGTTTTGGCGGCCCGCCATGATCGCTGTCCCAGACCGACGCCAGCCCGGCCCGGTTGCGCCCGAACAGCCGGGGCGCCTCCGGCGCGCCCTCGGCATCGAGCAGCACGTAGTCGATCCCGTAGCGGAAGGCGTTTTCGACCGCGCCTTTGCGCCCGTGCCACGTGTGGCCGGCGATATGGTCGACCCGGTTCATTCCGCCGCCATCGGGATCGCGTTCTTTGCAACGATCGCGTCGGCCACCTCGAGCCCCGAGGCCAGCCCGTCCTCGTGAAAGCCGTCGCGCATCCACGCGCCGCAATACCACGTGTTGCGCGCCCCGTTCATCGCCCGCAGCTTGGCCTGCGCGTCGAAGGCGGCAAGGTCATAGACCGGATGGCGCAGGGTGACCTGGTCATAGATCAGCTCCTCCCGGATCGGGCGGTTGGAGTTCAGCGTCACGAAATGCGGGTCATCCGCCGGGATCGGCTGCAGGCGGTTCATCCAGTAGGTGATGTCGATCTGGCCGTCGCGCGTTGCTGGGCTTTCGGAATAGTTCCACGAGGACCAGACCGGGCGGCGGCGTGGCATCACGCTGGCATCGGCGTGCAGGACAACGTCGTTCGGCTGGTAGCGCACCGCGCCGAGCGCGGCCTTTTCCTCGGGCGTGGGATCATTCAGCAGGGCGAGGCTGTCGTCGGAATGGGTGGCAAAAACGATATCGTCGAAATGCTCCCAATCCTCGCGACGGGTCTTCACGAAAACGCCGGTCGCATCGCGCCGCACCCCCTGCACCGGGCAGCCGGGCCGGATGATTGCGCCCTGCCGCAGCAACGCGGCATTGACCCGCTCCACATACTGCACCGAGCCGCCCTTGACCGTGTACCACTGGTGCTGCCCGTCATAGGACAGAAGGCCGTGGTTCTTCAGGAACCGGACCATCGCCTTTGCCGGAAAGGCGCCCACCTGCTGCGTCGGGGTCGACCAAATCGCACCGGTCAGCGGCAGGAGGTAATACTCGCGGAACCAGCGGCCCGTTCCGACATGGTGCAGAAACTCGTTGATCGAGAGGTCGGGGCAAGCGCCCACTGTATCCAGCGCGCGCGCATTGAAGCGGAAGATATCGCGCAGAAGCGACAGGAACCACGGGTTCAGCACGTTCCGTTTCTGGGCAAAGAACGCCGCCGCCCCGGCAAGGCCGTATTCCACCGCGCCGCCGCGCACCGAGGCGCCGAAGCTCATGTCGCTTTCCGTGACCGGCACGCCAAGGTCATCGAAAAGGCGGGTCAGCTTGGGATAGTTGGCATGGTTGAAGACGATGAAGCCGGTGTCGACCGGCTGATCGCCGTTCTTGCCGGCCATGACCGTGCGGGCGTGACCGCCCAGCCGTGGCTCTGCCTCGAACAGGGTCACGTCCTGCGATTGCGAAAGGGCATAGGCCGCGCCCATGCCCGATATGCCTGCTCCGACCACGGCAACTCGTCTGCGCGTCATCGCGCCACTCTCAAACGGCATCCGTTCCCCAATACCTTGTTTCGTTGTTCTTGAGGGTTCTACGCAGCCGGTCGGGGATCGGATGAAAACGGAAAATTATTTCTCGGCGGTGATCCGCCGCGCCGGGACGTCCGTAGATTGACCATGTACAGTCAATCCGCACCGTTGGAAGAACCGATAGTCTCGCCCGTCGTGATCGGGCGTGCTATTCCCCGGGGACGCCAGAGGACGGTAGTGGAACCGGTGAAAGTGAAGGAAGAGAAAGAACACCCAGGGCTGGAATGGTCGGCATGCATCCTGCGCATCCGCGAGACGCGCGACAGGGCTGCCTTCGCCGCCCTGTTCCGCCATTTCGCGCCGCGGGTGAAGGCGTTCCTGATGCGCTCTGGCGCCGATGCGGCCATGGCCGAGGAATGCACGCAGGAGGTGATGGCCGCCGTCTGGCAGAAGGCCCACCTGTTCGACCCCTCCCGTGCCAGCGCGGCGACCTGGATTTTCACCATCGCGCGGAATCGGAAGATCGATGCGCTGCGCAAGATGAAGCGGCCCGAACCGGAAGACCTTCCATGGGGCCCCGAGGAAGAGCCGGACCAGGAGGACAGCCTGGCCCTGCAACAGGAGAGCGAGAAGCTGGAACAGGCGGTTGCCGCGCTTCCGGCAAAACAGAGGGACCTGATCGAGAAGGCGTATTTCGGCGACCTGAGCCACCGTGAAATCGCCGAGGAAACCGGGCTGCCGCTCGGCACGATCAAATCGAGGATAAGGCTGGCGCTGGACCGACTGCGCCACGCGATGAAGTAGAAGACGATGACACACGACACGATCAAACATCACCTGACCGACGCTCTGCTGATGGCTTATTCTGCCGGCACGCTGCCCGAGGCGTTCAGCCTGGCCGTGGCGGCCCATATCTCCATGTGCGACGAATGCCGGGCCCGGCTGGGGGCGTTCGATACCGTCGGCGGCGCTCTGATGGCGAATTGCGATGCGGCCGAGATGTCGGCCGACAGCCTTGGCGCGACACTGGCGAAGATCGACCTGGCTGAAGCGCAGCCTGTCGAACGGAATGTGACCGCCGATGGCGGCGTGCTGCCCGCGCCGGTGCGCGCCTATGTCGGCGGCGATCTCGATGCGGTGCGCTGGCGGCCGGTGGGCATGGGTGTCAAACAGGCGATCCTGCCCACGAAAGGGGAGGCGACCGCGCGGCTGTTGTATATCCCCGCCGGGGCCGCCGTGCCGGACCACGGCCACAGGGGCACCGAGCTGACGCTGGTGCTCCGGGGCGCTTTCGAGGACAAGGTCGACCATTTCGGCCCTGGCGATATCGAGGTCGCCAATGAAGACCTCGATCACACGCCGATTGCCGATATCGGTGAGGATTGCATCTGCCTCGCCGCCACCGACGCGCCGCTTCGCTTCAACAGCTGGCTGCCGCGGATCGCGCAGCCGTTCCTGCGGATCTGACCCCGCCTACCCACCCTTCAGGCGTTTGAGCACTTCCTGAGACGGGTTGCCGTCCGCGGTCATGCCGGCCGAGCGCTGGTAGGCCGCGATGGCAGAGCGCGTGTTCGGCCCGATCAGGCCGTCGATCTTCTCGAGATCGTAACCACGCTGTTTGAGCTGGCGCTGCAACTCCATCTTTTCGGTGAAGGACAGGGGCTCGTATCCGCGCGGCCAGGCCCCCTGGATCGGCGGTCCGCCCTTCAGGCGGTCCGACAGGTGACCGACGCCAAGCGCATAGGCGTCGGAGTTGTTGTAGCGCTTGATGACCGAGAAGTTCTTGAAGACGAGGAAGGCGGCCCCGTTCCGCCCCGCGGGCATCAGCAGCGACGCGCTGCCATAATCGCGCACCGGCTGGCCATCCATGCCCACCACGCCAAGCTGTGCCCATTGCGACGGCATCCGCTGACCGCCCGTGTTGCCCAGGCCGCGGGGTACCCGCACCTCGACACCCCAGGGCTGGCCCGAGATCCACCCGAACCGGCGCAGGTAGGCGGCAGTCGATGCCAGCGCGTCACCGGGATCGTCCGACCAGACATCGCGCCTGCCGTCGCCGTCGAAATCGACCGCGTAGGCCATGTAGGAGGTCGGGATGAACTGCGTGTGCCCCATCGCCCCGGCCCAGGACCCCTTGAAGTCGCCCTGGGTCACGTCGCCCGATTGCACGATCTTCAGAGCGGTTACCAACTGCTTCTCGAAGAAGCTGCCCCGCCGCCCGTCGAATGCAAGCGTCGCCAGGGCGTCGATCATCGGATAGGTCCCCATCCGGGTGCCATACCGGCTTTCCAGCCCCCAGACCGCCGCGACGACCTCCTTTTCGACGCCGTAGCGCTGTTCAACCCGGCTCAGGGTGCTGTCGTGGCGGCGCATCGCCTGCTGGCCTTCCTCGACCTTCGGCGGGGCCGCCGCATTATCGAGGTAATCCCAGATATTGCTCTTGAATTCCGTCTGGTTGCGGTCCTTCGCGATCACGTCGGGGGTATAGCGCACATTCTGAAAAGCCGCGTCGAAGACGCGCGGGCTGATCCCCTGTGCCAGCGCCCGGCCGCGGAAGCCGCGCACCCACCTGTCGAACGCGGGGTTCGACGTGGCCGCCGGGGCGCCTTCGGCCGTGTCGAGATCGTTCGGCCGCGCGAGCGGCCGGATGCTGCGGGCCAGCCCGGCATAGACCGTGGCCTGCGTATCCGCGACCGCCGGCACCGCATCGGCCTCGGTGCTGCCGTCGGGCCGCGCCTTGGGCCGCAAGGACGTGTCGACCGGCGATGCCAAGGCCATCCCGGCCGTCGCCAACGCCGCAATTATTCCCGTTATCAATCCGCTGCTCATGCCTGACCCTTTTCCTGGGTGTTTTGCCGTATCGTAACGCGAAGACGCCTTTTGCGAAAGCGTGCTGTCCATCGCGGAGCGGTCCGAAGGCCTATCCCGCCGCCCGTTCCTTTGCATGCGTGCTCATTTCGGCGAGATAGGCGCGCAGCATCGGCACACGGCGGGGTCGGAACGACGCCCCGGTAAGCGACAGTTCGCGCATCCGGTCCAGCCGGAAGGCGCGGAAGTCGTTGCGCAGGTGGCACCACGCCAGCAAACAGTGCGACGCCTGCATGTAGATCACCGACAGCGGATCGACCTCGCGCTGTGTCCCGCGTCCCTCGGCATCGGTATAGTCGAAGCGGATCGTGCGCTCGTCCCACGTGGCCTGCCGCAACAGACTCACGTCGATGCCGGGCTCGGGCAGGGGGGTGAAGCGCTGCGCCGTCAGGACGGCGTGTTTCAGGCGATGCGCCTGGCTGGCCGGCAGCCGTGCGCCCAGCTTGGCCAGCGCCGAGCGGGCGGCGGCGGCCAGCACCGGGTCACCCACCTGATCGACCTCGCGCAGCCCCAGCACCAGCGCCTCCAACTCGTCAGTATCGAAGCTGAGCGGCGGCAGCGCGGCATCCTCGATCAGCGTGTAGCCGAAGCCCGACGCGCCATCGATCACCGCGCCCAGCCCGCGCAGGGCGTCGATATCGCGATAGATGGTGCGCGGTGTGACGTCGAGCATGGTGGCCAGTTGCGCCGCCGTCGCCGGCGGCGGAACGCTGCGCAGCGCCTGCATAAGCTGGAACAATCTGTCGGTGCGGCTCATTGCGTCAGTATCGCTGGAACTCCTGACAGATACTGTCATTAATGGGTGATAGCGTCCAGATGATCCTGACTGTTTCAGAGCGCCCATGCTGACCCTGCTTTCCTTTCCCGGCGACGACCGGCACCCGAGCTTCAGCCCGTTTTGCCTGAAGGCGATGTGCCTGCTCGACATGTCCGGGCAGGACTGGGAGCCGAGCTTCACGACCGATCCGTCGAAAATGCCCTATGGCCGCCTGCCGGTGCTGAAGACGGCCGAAGCACTGATCCCCGACAGCGGCCGTATCCAGCTCTGGCTGGAGGAACGTGGCGCTGCCTTCGACGATGCCCTGACCGCCGGCGAGCGGGCGCACAGCCACGCGCTCGTGCGGATGGTCGAGGACGGGTTGCGCTATGGCCTGGTGCACGACCGCTGGCTGCGCGACGAATGCTGGGAGGTGCTGCGCGACCATTTCTTCGGCGCGCTGCCGGTGCCGTTGCGTGGCACGATTGCCGGGACCGCCCGCAAACGCACCCGCCGCATGCTCGAGATGCAGGGCACCGGCCAGTTTTCCGAGGCCGACCGTCTGGACCGCATGGCGCGAGACCTCAAGGCCATTCGCGAGACGCTCGGAAACACCGACTATCTTTTTGGCCCGGCGCCCAGTTCCGCCGATGCGGCCGTTGTGCCGGTGCTCGACATGATCCGCGCGCTGCCTTGCGAAACGGAGCTGAAGGCGCTGGTCCGTGACGACGATCGCATCGGTGCGTATCTCGACCGTGCCGCGGCCGCACTTTACCCTTCATGAGCCTCGACGGCATCCCCGACCCGGTGCGCGATGTCATCGACGGTTATCCGCCCGAGGCGCGCAAGGGCGTTCTGGCATTGCGCGGCCTGATCCTGGCGGTGGCCAGCCGCTTGCCCGAGGTCGGGCCGCTCGACGAGACGCTCAAATGGGGTCAGCCCGCCTATCTGCCCCGGCGACCGAGGACTGGAACCACCCTTCGGATCGGCCTTCACAAGGAAGCGCGGTTCGCGCTCTTCGCCCCTTGCCAGATCACGATCATCTCGACCTACGGCGAAACCTTTCCGGCATGGGACAGGCTCGACGGAGATCGCGCGGTGCTGTTCGACACACCGTCCCAGGTCGAACCCGAGAGATTGGCACACCTAGTTCGGCATGCGCTGACCTATCACCTCTGACAGCGCCGGCGCCGTCGAAATATCGCCGCCGCCTCCCCTTGAAAGGCGCCCGCTGCAGGCGCATGTGCCGAGTCTGAACGCCCAGTCTCCGGGCGCCAAGACGCAAGGGAGCACGGGAATGGACATTGTCCTCGTTCTGGCCGGACTGGTCGCGCTGCTGGTCGGTGGCGACATGCTGGTGCGCGGCGCCGTGGCGCTGGCGCGGGGGTTCGGCGTTTCGCCCCTTCTGATCGGTCTGACCATCGTGGGCTTCGGCACCTCGGCGCCGGAGCTTGTCACCAGCCTTCAGGCGGCCTTTGCCGGCTCGCCCGGCATCGCCATCGGCAACATCGTCGGCAGCAACAGCGGGAATATCCTTCTGATCCTCGGCATCGGCGCCCTGATCGCCCCCATTGGCGTCGCGCCCGAGGTGCTTCGCCGCGACGGATCGGTCTTGTTGCTGGCATCGCTCGCCTGCGTCGGTGTCGTGTTCGCCGGCAACGTGGGTCGGCTGGCCGGAACGGTCTTCGTCGGCGCACTTCTGGCCTATCTGATCGCGACGATCGTCATCGAACGCCGCCGCCACACCGCCGCGGCAGGAATGTACGAGAACGAGGCGGACGTTCTTGCCGTACCCCGTGGAACCATCTGGCGCGCGGGGCTGATCCTGTTCGCCGGTCTGGCCGCGACCCTGCTTGGCGCGCGGTTCCTGGTAGACGGGGCCATCGGGCTGGCCCAACGGTTCGGCATGCCGGAGGAGGTGATCGGCCTGACCATTGTCGCCATCGGCACGTCGATGCCCGAACTCGTCACCTCTGTCATCGCGGCGCGCAAGGGGCAGGGTGACGTGGCCTTCGGCAACGTCGTCGGCAGCAATATCTTCAACATTCTCGGCATTCTGGGCATCACCGCCATCGTGTCGCCCCTTGCCGTGCCCGAAAGCATCGCCGGGTTCGACATCTGGGTCATGCTGGCCGCGACCGTGGTGTTCCTGGTCTTCGCGCGCACCGGTTGGCGCGTCGGGCGGCGCGAAGGGGCCGCGCTGGTCACGGCCTACGTGGTCTATATCGGCTGGCTGATCCTCACGGTCTAACGCCGGCTGCGCTTGACCTTCCGCTTAACCTTGGCGTCCTTCTTCGCGGCACGTGCCGGTTTGCGCTTGACCGGTTTGCCGCGGGACTTGCCGCGCTTGGCCGATTGGCCCTGCTGCACGGTCTTGCCGTCGATGCTGATTAGGTCGAGGGCGATGCCCCCCGTCACCGGCGCCGCCTCGGACAGGCGCACGGTAACCCTCTGGCCGAGCCCGATAGTGAGGCCGGTATCGGCCCCCATCAGCGTACCGGCATCCCGATCGAAATGGAAGAACTCCCGCCCCAGCGCGCGCACCGGGATCAGCCCGTCGGCGCCGGTCTCGTCCAGCCGAACGAAGGCGCCGAACCGGGCCACGCCGCTGACCCGGCCGGTGAACTCCTCGCCCACCCGTTCCGACAGGTAGGCGGCAAGGTAGCGGTCGTTCGTGTCCCGCTCGGCGGTCATCGAGCGGCGCTCGGTTTCGCTGATATGCTCGGCGGTGCTCTGCAGCCGCTCCTCGTCGGCCCGGCTCAGCCCGTCATCGCCCCAGCCATGGGCCGAGATCAGCCCCCGGTGTACCACGAGGTCGGCATAGCGCCGGATCGGCGAAGTGAAATGCGCATAGGCCTGCAGTGCCAGCCCGAAATGACCGAAATTCGACGGATTGTAATAGGCCTGGGTCATGGCGCGAAGGGTCGACATGTTGATCACATCGGAATGGTCAGTGCCCTCGGCGGCGTGCAGAAGCTGGTTCAGGTGTGACGTGCGCAGCACCTGACCCTTCGCCAGCACCAGCCCGGCGGCCTCGGCCACCTCGCGCAGGGTGTCGAGTTTTTCGGGCGGCGGCTCTTCGTGGACGCGGAAGAGCAGGGGGGATTTCTTGGCGATTAGGGTCTCGGCGGCGGCCACGTTGGCCAGCACCATGAATTCCTCGATCAGCTTGTGGGCATCCAGCCGGTCGGCGAAATTGACCGACAGCACCTTGCCCTCGTTGCTCAGTACGACCTTGCGTTCCGGCAGGTCGAGGTCGAGCGGCTGGCGGGTATTGCGGGCCGTTTGCAAGGCGGCGTGGGCGGCGTAGAGCGGCTTGATCACCTCGTCCATCAGCGGGCCGCACTTGTCGCTGGGCTCCCCGTCCATCGCCCGCTGCACTTCCTCGTAGCTCAGCGAGGCAGCGGAGCGCATCAGCCCCCGCACGAAGCGGTGGCCGACCTTCTGCCCGTTCGCGTCGATCTGCATCCGCACGGCGATACAGGCGCGCGGCACGCCTTCGTGCAGGCTGCACAGGTCGCCTGACAGACGGTCAGGCAGCATCGGCACGACGCGGTCGGGAAAATAGCTGGAATTGCCCCGCTTGCGCGCCTCGGCGTCCAGTTCCGAACCGGGGGTCACGTAATGCGCCACGTCCGCGATGGCGACCCATAGCACGTGGCCGCCCTCGTTCTTCGGGTCGTCATCGGCATGGGCCCAGACCGCATCGTCATGGTCGCGCGCGTCCGAAGGGTCGATGGTGACGAGCGGCATGTCGCGCAGGTCTTCGCGCCCCGACAGGCCGGCGGGCTTCATGCTGTCGGCCTCGGTGATCACCTCGTCGGGAAAATCGTCGGGAATACCATGCTGGTGAATGGCGATCAGCGACACGGCCTTGGGGGCAGAGGGATCGCCCAGCCGTTCGACGATGCGCGCCTTGAGCAGGCCCATCCGGCCCTTGGGCCCGGCCTGTTCGGCCTCGACCAGCTCGCCATCCTTGGCGCCGCCTGCCGCATCGGCCGCCACCGTCCATTCCTTGCCGTCGCCCTTGTCGATGGGCACGATCCGCCCGCCCTCGGCCCCCTTGCGGAACACGCCGAGGATCTTGCGGGGGTTGGTTCCGATGCGGCGGATCAGGCGGGCGTCGTAATGGTGATCCTCGCCCTTCACCTCCTGCAAACGCGCCAGGATACGGTCGCCTTCGCCCAGCGCCGGGTCCGACGCGCGCGGGATCAGCAGGACGACCGGCTCGACCCCCTCGCCATGCCATTCCAGCGGCTTGGCCAGCAGCTCGCCGTCACTGGTCTGGCCCGACACCTGAAGCACGCTCACCGGCGGCAGCTTGTCGGGGTCGCGATAGGTCTTCTTGCGCTTCTCGAGATGGCCTTCGTCCTCGAGTTCCCTGAGCACGCGTTTCAGGTCGATCCGCGCAGCGCCCTTGATCCCGAAAGCCTTGGCGATATCGCGTTTCGAGGTGAGGGTCGGGTTGTCGGAAATCCACTTGAGGATTTCGTCCTTCGAGGGCATCTGGCTCATGGGAGTGAGGTAGCACGGTTGGGTAGGGGCGTCATCCGGGAAAAAACGCAGGGCAGCGGCGCCTGTTCCGGTACTGACGGGAAATCACCCCTGCCGCAGCATCCGGAACCCCGCCGAAGCACCCCAGCCGGCAGCAATGGCGATGGCCAAGGACATCAGGCCGTAGATCAGCGGCTGATTCCTGGACATGTTGTAAAGCCAGCGTTCCAGCCCCACCTTGCGCACGTCGATGGTGGTCTCGTAGACCGAAACCACCCTGCCTTCCCGGGTCAGGAAAATGCGGGTGGAATATTCCCCCTCGGTCAGGTTCGCCGGCATGTCGATGGCGGTACGGAACAGCGTCTGCTGATCGACGGCCACCGAATCCTCGACGATCTTGTAAAGCCCCGAGCGTTCGCGGATGCGCACCACTGCATCGGCAAAATCCTGAGCCCCGCGGATATGCATCGCCGCCCCGACAGAACGGATCGCCCGTTCGATGGATACCCGGTGGCGCAGGTCCTCGACATCGGTCAGCACCTCCTCGAACGGTCCGCTGGTGGCGACGGCGTAGAAGCTGGGCGCGCTGTCGACCAGGACGCTGTCGGTGTTCACCCAGATGCCGAACCGCCGTTCCTTGCGGCGGACCAGAACCGGCTTAGAGGGTCCGGAGACCGCGACCACCACCTGAAGCGGCGGGCCCGCGGGGATCGGCACCTCGCGTTTCACCGCCCCGAAGACAAGGATGTGCGAGCCGTCGAAATTGGCGGTGATCGCCACTTCGCTCTGGCTGAGGCCGAGCACGACTTCCTCGGCCCGGGCGGGCAGGGCGAAGAGCAGGAGGATGACCAGGAGCCGCGCCATCGGTCAGTGCCCCCCTAGCGCGCCGATGGAATACAGCTCGCTCGGCTGCAACAGAAGGTCGAGGGCCAGCTTGAAGCAGACGGCCAGCACCATCAGGGCCAGCAGGATACGCAGCTGCTCGGCCTTCATCTTGGTGCCGATGCTGGTGCCGATCTGCGCACCGATGACGCCGCCCACCAGCAGCAGCACCGCAAGCGCCACGTCGACCGTGTAGTTAGTGGTGGCGTGCAGCATGGTGGTGAAGGCGGTGACGAAGATGATCTGGAAGAGCGACGTGCCGACAACCACCTTGGTGGGCATCCCGAGGATATAGATCATCGCCGGCACCATGATGAAGCCGCCGCCGACGCCCATGATGGCCGCGAGAATACCGACAAGGATGCCGACGATCACCGGGGGGATGACGCTGATGTAAAGGCCGGAGGTGCGGAACCGCATCTTGAACGGCAGCTTCTGCACCCATGTATGCTTCCGTCGGGCCGGTGCCCCGCCGCCGCGGCGCGATTTCCGAATCGCGCGCAGGCTTTCGAAGAACATCATCCCGCCGATCACGCCCAGGAAGACGACATAGCAAAGCCGGACCAGCAGATCGACCTGGCCCAGCGAGCGCAGGTAGTTGAACACCACCACCCCGAGTGCCGCCCCGATCAGACCGCCGATCAGCAGCACCGTGCCCATGCGCAGGTCGACGGTTTTTCGCCGCAAATGCGCCAATACGCCCGAGAAGGACGAGGCGACGATCTGGTTCGCCTCTGTCGCCACGGCGACGGCGGGGGGAATACCGATGAAGAACAGAAGCGGCGTCATCAGGAAGCCGCCACCAACGCCGAACATACCCGACAGGACACCGACCAGCCCGCCCAGCCCCAGCAGAAGGAAGGCGTTGACGGAGACCTCGGCGATCGGAAGGTATATCAGCATGAAGCCCCTTAGCCCCATGTCCCTGTTCTTTGCAAGCGGGCACGCCGTTGCAAGCCTTTCTGGTCGGATCACATGTTGTGAACTGGCTTTACAATTGCGTGAAAATGCGCCCGCGATCTGACGGTCGCCGGCTGCCTGAACAGAGGTCGACCGGCATCAATACGCGAAGACATTCAGTTCGGGACAGGCTTCCGCTATCAGAAGCATCAGCAGGCGCCGCACGTATCCGATGTTCATCCACGCGCCGACCATCGTACCAATTTGTGTCCCGATGGTCCGCCTTGTGTATGCTTTGACGGCCGATGCGGACCGCCAGAGCGACTAACGCTCCTTCACATAGGGCTGGCCGCCGGCCCGTGGCGGGATCGCCCGGCCCACGAACCCGGCAAGGATGATGACCGTCAGGATGTACGGCAGCGCATCCATGAGCTGCACGGGGATGATCAGCCCGCCCACTTCGATGTTCTGATAGCGCAGGGCCACCGCCTGAAGCAGGCCGAACAGCAGGGTGGCCCACAGCGCGTACCACGGCCGCCATTTGGCAAAGATCAACGCGGCAAGCGCGATGTAGCCCCGGCCCGCCGTCATGTCCTTGACGAACCCGGCCTGCAGGGCGGTCGCGAGATAGGCCCCGGCGATGCCGCAGAGCACGCCGCAGATCATGACGGCCGCAAAACGCATCCCCACGACCGAAATGCCGGCCGTGTCGACCGCTGCCGGGTTCTCCCCCACCGCGCGAAGCCGCAGGCCGAAACGGGTGCGGAACAGCACCCACCACGTCGCCGGAACGCAGAAGACCGCGAGATAGACAAGGATCGTGTGGCCCGAGATCAGCTCGGCATAGACCGGCCCGAGCAGCGGCACGCCCCTCAGGCTCTCGGCCAGCGGCAGGGTGATCGGCTCGAACCGCGCGGCCCCGATGAGCGACGGGGTGCGCCCGCCCTCGGCAAACCAGTCCTGCGCGATCAGCACCGTCATGCCCGCCGCAAGGAAGTTGATTGCCACTCCGGAAATCAGCTGGTTCCCCCGGAAGGTGATCGAGGCCAGCCCGTGCAGCCCGGACAGCAGCATCGACGACCCGATCCCGGCCAGCAGGCCCAGCCAGACCGATCCACTGGCATAGGCGACCGCCGCCGAGAAAAACGCGGCAATCAGCATCTTGCCTTCCAGCCCGATGTCGAAAATGCCCGCCCGCTCGCTGAACAGCCCGGCAAGGCAGGCCAGCAGAAGCGGCGTGGCTAGCCGGACCGTGCTGTCGAGCACCTGCAGGACGGTCATGAAATCCATCGCGCTACCTCTCTGCCGTGGCCAGCTTGAACGCGGCGAAGGTAAAAAAGCTGCCGAGCCCCGCCTCGATCCACCGCCGCCCGCCGGCATAGGCCGCGCGCACCGGTCGCGAGGAGAGCACCAAAGCCCAGGCCGCATGCATCGCGAAGGAAATGACGAAGGCGCCGGCCACGAATGCCGCGATCACCGACGTGGGTGCCCCGTTCACCGCGCCCACTGCCGCAATGGCCAACCAGAAGGCGATGGCCTTGGGGTTGGTCACCTGCAACAGGTAACCCTTGGTGAAGAGCGTGGCGGCAGATTGTACCGGCGCGGCCTCCACAGTCACCTTCGGCGGATTTATCGCCTTGCGGAACGCCCCCCAGGCCAGCCAGAGCAGGTAGGCGGCGCCGACAAGCCGCAAGAGGTTCATGGCCCATGCCGCCTGCGACAACAGCAGCCCGATGCCGATCATGGTCAACAGGTTGATCGTCATGCTGCCCGTGGCGATCCCCGCGCAGGTAATCAGCGCGGGCCCGCGCCCCTGCACCGTGGAAATTCCCAACAGCATCGCCACGGCCGGGCCGGGAGAGGCCGCGCCGACCAGCAGGATGGCATAGGCCGCGATGAACCCGGGAAGGTAAGGGGCAAGGTCGATCATGTCCGCCTCCGCCTGCGCATCGCCATGAAGACCCGTTCCAGCGGCATCCGTACCATGTTGTCGAGCGCGCCGGTGAACAGGATCACCAGCGCCTGGATGACGATGATCAGCTCTCGGGGGATCGTTGTCCACAGGGCCAGCTCCGCTCCGCCCTGGTAGAGAAATCCGAACAGGATCGCCGCGAGAAACACGCCCAGCGGATGATTGCGCCCCATGAGGGCCACGGCGATACCGATGAAGCCCGCCCCTTCGGTCGCGTTCAGGATCAGCCGTTCGGCCTCGCCCATCACGTTGTTGATCGCCATGCAGCCGGAGAGCGCGCCGGAAATGAGCATCGCGATGACCACGATCCTCACCGGTGGAATCCCGGCATAGCGCGAGGCGCTTTGCGAATGTCCCAGCGCCCGGATCTCGAAGCCCAGCCGGGTGCGCCAGATCAACAGCCACACCAGCACGCAGGCAGCGACCGCCACCACAAGGCTGATATTGGCGGGCGACGATTTCGAGAAGGCGATGCCGAAGGGCGCCAGAAGGTCGTGCAGGGTCGGCAAATGCGCGCCTTCGGGAAATTTCGCCGTCGCCGGGTCCATCGAGCCGGCGGGGCGCAGGATGTTGACCAGCATGTAATTCAGCACGGCGGCCGCGATGAAGTTGAACATGATGGTGGTGATCACGATATGGCTGCCGCGTTTGGCCTGAAGCCACGCCGGGATCAGCGCCCAGAGCGCTCCGAACACCGCCCCGCCGACAATGGCGGCGGGCAGGGCCAGCGCCCAGTGCGGCCACGGGATCGCCAGGCAGACCAGCGCCACGCCCAAGCCCCCGATCATCGCCTGCCCCTCCGAGCCGATGTTGAACAATCCCGCATGGCTCGCCACGGCAAAGGCCAGCCCGGTGAACAGGAAGTTCGTCGCGTAATAGAGCGTGTAGCCCCAGCCATAGGTCGACCCCAGCGCCCCCGTCACCATCAGCTTGACCGCCGCGATCGGGTCTTCACCGATGAAGAGGATCACCAGCGCCGAAATCAGCGCCGCCAGGATGATCGAAATAAGGGGCACCAGCACCGCATCGGCCCAGGCCGGCATCCTATCCATGATGCTTCTCCTCCTCGGTCTCTGCGGCCTGGGCGAATTGCGCCTCCTCGACGGCCCTGAAGGCATCCTCAGGCTTGCCTTCGATCCCGGCCATCAGCAGGCCCAGCTCCGTCTCGTCGGTCTCGTCTGGGCGCCGCTCGCCCATGACCCGGCCATCGAACATCACGGCGATGCGGTCCGACAGAGCCATGATCTCGTCCAGTTCGACGCTGACAAGCAGGATCGCCTTGCCCTCGTGGCGCAGGCGGATGATCTGGCTGTGAATGAACTCGATCGCGCCGATGTCGACGCCCCGTGTCGGCTGGCCGATCAGCAGGAGATCAGGGTTGCGCTCGATCTCGCGGGCAAGGTCGATCTTCTGCTGGTTGCCGCCGCTGAAATTCTTGGCCGACAGCTTCTCGTCGGGCGGGCGCACATCGAAGCGGCCCATCTTGTCGCGGGCCTCGGCCATGATGGCGGCGTTGTTCATCAGCACGCCGCCGCCGGTCGCCGGGTCGCGGTGATAGCCGAAGATCATGTTCTCCCACGCGGTATAATCCATGATCAGACCTTCGCGCTGGCGATCCTCGGGAACGTGGCCGATGCCGGCGGCCCGCCTGTCGCGCCCGTTGGCCCCGCTGCCGCTCAGGGTCAATGGCTGGCCGTTCACCCGTATCTCGCCCCGCGCCTCGCGAATGCCGCCCAGCACCTCCAGCAGTTCCGACTGACCGTTGCCGGCCACGCCGGCCAGGCCCACGATCTCGCCCGCCCGCACGGTCAGGTCGATGCCGCGCAGCCGCTCCACGCCCTGGCTGTCGGTGACCTTCAGACCTTCGACCTCCAGCACCGGCTTGCCTGGCCTGGCGGGAGATTTCTCGACCCGCAACAGGACCTTGCGCCCCACCATAAGCTCGGCCAGCTGCTCGGGACTGCTTTCGGATGTCTTGACGGTCTCCACCATCTCGCCGCGGCGCATGACGCTGACGGTGTCGGTGATTTCCATGATTTCGCGCAGCTTGTGGGTGATCAGGATGATCGTCTTCCCCTCTTCCTTCAGCCGCGCGAGGATTCGGAAAAGCTGGTCCGCCTCGGCGGGGGTAAGCACGCCTGTCGGCTCGTCGAGGATCAGGATATCGGCCTGCCGGTACAGCGCCTTGAGAATCTCGACCCGCTGCTGCATGCCGACGCCGATATCCTCGATCAGCGCATCGGGTTTGACGTGCAGTTCGTATTCGTCGGCCAGCTCTTCGAGCGATTTGCGCGCCTTGGCGATGCTGGGCTTCAGCAACCGCCCGTCCTCGGCGCCGAGGATCACGTTTTCCAGGACGATAAAATTCTCGACCAGCTTGAAGTGCTGGAACACCATACCGATGCCCGCCGCGATGGCGGCCTGGCTGTCGGGGATACGCGTTTCGCGGCCCTTGACGAAGATCTTGCCGCTGTCAGCCTTGTAGAACCCGTAGAGGATCGACATCAGGGTCGATTTGCCCGCCCCGTTCTCGCCGATGATCCCGTGGATCGTGCCGGGCGCCACGGTGATCGAGATATCCTTGTTCGCCTGAACCGGGCCGAAGGCCTTCGAGATGCCCCTCAGTTCAATGGCCGGGGCGGCAGATGCCTGCCGCCCCGTATCGTGCTCGCTTGTCATGCTCGGTTATTCGACCGGGCAGGTATTGTCGGACATGTAGTCATGCACTTCGAGCTCGCCGCTGGCGATCTTCTCGGCGGCCTCGTCGACGGCTGTCTTCATCTCGTCGGTAACAAGGCTTTCGTTGTGCTCGTCCATGGCATAGCTGACGCCGTCATTCGAGATGCCCATGACCTCGATGCCGGTTTCCATCTCCGGCCCCGCCGACATCGCCTCGTACACGGCGTTGTCGACCCGCTTGACCATCGAGGTCAGGACGGAGCCGGGATGCAGGTGGTTCTGGTTGCTGTCCACGCCGATACCGAGCACACCCTCGTCGGCGGCCGTCTGCAGCACGCCTGTGCCGGTGCCCCCGGCGGCGTGATAGATCACGTCGGCGCCCTGGCTGATCTGCGCCTTGGTCAGTTCCGAGCCCTTCACCGGGTCGTTCCAGGCTGCGGGCGTGGTGCCGGTCATGTTCTGGATCACGGTGGCATCCGGGTTCACGGCCTTCACGCCCTGCACGTAGCCGCAGGCGAATTTGCGGATCAGGGGAATGTCCATCCCGCCGATGAAGCCCACCGTACCGCTTCCGCTGGCCTGCGCGGCCATCATGCCGACAAGGTAGCTGCCCTGGTGCTCGTTGAACACAACCGAGCGTACGTTGGGTTCTTCGACCACCATGTCGATGATGGCGAACTTGGTGTCCGGATAATCCGCCGCGACCTCGCCCAGCGATTCGCCGAAGGCGAAGCCGACCATGACGATCGGGTTGTTGCCTGCCTCGGCGAAGCGGCGCAGTGCCTGTTCGCGCTGGGCTTCCGATTGCAGTTCGACCTCGTTGTAGCTGCCGCCGGTTTCCTCTGCCCAGCGTTGTGCCCCGTTATGGGCGCTTTCGTTGAACGACTTGTCGAACTTGCCCCCCAGATCGAAGATCAGCGCCGGGTCGGCCAGTGCGGCGCCCGCGCCGAGGGCCAGCGTCGCCGCCGCGCCAAGGATGTGCTTCATCATCGTCATTCTGTCTCTCCCTGAACCTGACTGCACACGCCGGGCGGTTCGGCCTCTTCGCGTGCGCGGTCGCGATGTGATGGCGGCAAGTAAGCCCGCGTTTGCCGTCTCGGGTCAATAGAAGATACGGCCTGCCCCCGCGTCAAACCCCTGCCGCCGCCATGGCGCCCGACGGAAGGCGCCCCGACGTTCATCTTTCTCGAAAAAATTCCCGCGGGAGGCGTCCGACAGGGCGACGTGGGGCAGCACCCGGGATCAGTCGAGCTGCTTCTCCAGCAGCACGGCATCCTCCCGTCCGTCCGGCCCCTGGTAATAGCCCTTGCGCCGGCCGGTCTCGTCGTATCCGGCGAAGCGGTAAAGCGCGATGGCGGCCGCGTTCCCGGCAGAGACCTCAAGGAAGATCCGGCTTGCCCCACGCTCGGCCGCGCCGATCTCGAAGGCGGTCAGCGTTTCGCGCCCCAGCCCCTGCCGGCGGCGCGCCGGATCGGTCGCAATGGTCAGCAATTCCGCCTCGTCCGCGACCGCGCGGCCAATGGCAAAGGCCCGCCCATCGCCCACGGCAAAAACGTGCGGGCTGTCGAGAAGGTCGGCGAACTCCCGTGCCGACCATGCCCGCCCGTGGCCGGCAAAGGCACGAGCGTGGCAGGCGGCCATCTCTTCAGGCGTCATCGTCTAGGATGAGCGGCGGGGCCTCGCGCGGCGGGGCCGCGTCGGCCGGCCGGATGTAGAGCGGGGCAGGGGCGGGCGCCGGCACATCGGCCGCGGCCGCCGCCCGGGCGATGGCCAGCGCCAGTGGACCGGGCTCCGGCGGGTAGGCGAGCCGACCGAGGCGCTGGGCCTCCTCCACCGGAACGAGGCGTGGCTCTGAGCCGTCCGGCCGGATGTAGACCTGGTCGCGCGGGGCAGGTACAGCCGGAATACCTCCCCCGTCGGTGGCCAGGCGGACCGCATCGAACGTGGAAATGCCTATCGCGGGGATATCCATTGCGAGCGCCAGCCCTCGCGCGGCCGAGACGGCAATGCGAATGCCGGTGAAATTTCCCGGCCCCACGCCGGTGCCGATCCGGGACAGATCGCGCCAGGCTACACCGCCTTCGCCAAGCACCTCTTCCAGCAGGGGCATCAGCCTCTCCGCCTGCCCACGTCCCATTTCCTCGGCACGTACACTTAGAACCCGGTCGCCGGACAGCAAAGCGGCCGCGCAATGCGCGGCCGATGTGTCGAACCCCAGGACGAGGGCGTCAGATCCCAACGGGGCGCACCTCGGTCACCTCGGGGATGTAATGGCGCAGCAGGTTCTCGATGCCCATCTTCAGCGTGATGGTCGACGAGGGGCAGCCCGCGCATGCGCCCTGCATGTGCAGATAGACCACGCCGCGTTCGAACCCGTGGAAGGTGATGTCACCCCCGTCCTGCGCCACGGCCGGACGGACGCGGGTGTCGAGCAGTTCCTTGATCTGGCCGACGATCTCGGAATCTTCCCCGTGATGGTCGGCATGGCCGGAAGAGGCGTCGGCCTCGCCCGTCATCACCGGCTTGCCCGATTGGAAATGTTCCATGATAGCGCCGAGGATGGCGGGCTTCATGTGGTCCCACTCGGTCTCATCGGCCTTGGTGACGGTGACGAAATCATTGCCGAAGAACACACCCGTCACACCCTGCACCTTGAACAGGCGCTCGGCCAGCGGCGACTTGCCTGCCGTTTCCGAGGTGGGGAAGTCGGCGGTGCCGGCATCCAGCACGGTCTGGCCGGGCAGGAATTTCAGCGTCGCGGGGTTCGGGGTGGATTCGGTCTGAATGAACATGGGTCACGCCTTTCCATAGATGCAACGGATATGCGCCCCATGGCTTCGCCTGTCAAGGTTTGGAACGATTCTAAATCGTGGGTCGGCCCGCCGGTTCGGCCTATTCCACCGGCCGGATCAGCTTGCGTTCGAGCACCCGCAGAACGGTTTTCAGGTCGCTCCCGCGCTTCAAGATCTGCCCGTCCATGCCGATCACCGCATACTGCCCCTGCCGCCCGCGCAGGCGCGGGCGTTTTTCGATGCGGTATAGCGGGTTTTCCGCCGTGCGCCGGAACACCGAGAACACGGCCACCTCGCGCAGGCACGATATGCCGTAGTCCCGCCATTCGCCGGCGGCGACCATGCGGCCATAAAGGGACAGGATGATGCCGAGTTCCGATCTCTGGAACGCCACCTGCGCGGGGTCGTGTTGCGCGGGAAACGGTGTGGATTGGAATGTCATGCCGTCAGAGTTGCGCCAAGTGACGCGTAAATCAAGAAAAATGCGCCGCTGGCCGCGGTGTCACGGGCGCTCTTGCCGGCCGTGCGCGGGGTTTTCCCGCCGCCTTGCCCTCAGGTGATGGCTTCCAGCCGCTCCTTCGAAAGGTCGCCGGGGACGATGGTCAGCGGGATCGTCAGCGTGCCGGAGTTCTTGGAAAGCTGCGTGACAAGCGGGCCGGGGCCTTTCTTGTCGGTGCCGGCACCGAGGACCAGAACGCCGATTTCCGGGTCTTCCTGCACCTGTGCCATGATCTCGGTCACCGGTTCGCCCTCGCGGATGACCAGTTCTGGGTCGACCCCCTGCTTGTCGCGCATCCACTTGGCGAAGACCTCGAAATGCGCGTGGATGCGCTCGCGCGCCTCTTCGCGCATGATGTCGCCCACACCGATCCAGTGGTTGAATTCCTCGGGAGGAATCACCGCCAGAACCTCGACGCCCGCACCGGTATGGGCTGCCCGCATCGCCGCGAAGCGCATGGCGTTCAGGCACTCCCTGCTGTCGTCCAGAACCACAAGAAACTTGCGCATGGTCTCACTCCTCGCCCGTTGGGCATGATGCCCGGAACACCGGGTGCTGGCAATATCAGGATACGCGGCGCCGGTTTGCGCCTTCAGTCGAAGGTACCGGTGACCCGCCCGAGCAGCATGAAGGCGCGCGATGTGCGGGTGTTCGACAGCTCGGTCAGATCGGAATCACTGGCGGTTTCGGTGAAGGCCGAGATCATCCGGTCGAAGATCCGCAGGAAGTGGTGGACGGCGTCGCGGAAGATCGGGTCGCTCTTCATCCGCGCGGCCGTCAGCGCAAGCGAGGACCGGTCGCGGATGCCGCCAAGCTGGGCGATGGAGCGGCCGCGTTCGCCGGCGGCAAACCGGCGCCAGACCTCGGGGCGGGCGAGATCGGGGCGCAGGTCGTCCATGTAGATGCCATCATGCGACATCAGCGTCAGCACGTCCTGCGCGGCCTGGATAAGCTGTGCCGTGGGCCGGTCCTTGAGCGCGCGGCGCAGGGCGGCGAAGCCTTCCTTGTCCTCGGCGGTTTCGGGAAAGTTCAGCGCGCGGATGAAATCGGAGCTGGCCAGCGGCGGCCGCATGTCCTCGGCCGGGGTGCCCAGGGGCAGGGCGACCTGGTCTTCGCCCTGGGGCGGGGCGGCCTCGATCTGTTTCGGCGGCTGCGGCGGGGCAAGCGCGTGGCGGGTCGAGGAGAAGGTGGCGAGCGCGGTTTCGGTCTTGCGCTGGGCGGCGGCGATCTCTTCGAGTTTCTTGGTCACCGACGGTTCGCTGACGGCGTTCCGGTTCTGGCTTTGCGTGATGTAGGCGTGGCGCATGGCGTCGATGGCGACCTGCAACCGCTGGCTTTCCTCGCGCATCACCTTCGATGAGCGCGCGGCAGTGGCGGCGACCCAGATCATCGCCACCGGCATGAAGACCAGCAACATCACTAGGATGAACCACGCCGCACCGCCAGCGTCGCCGATCAGCGCCCCGGCATCCATGAA
Source organism: Roseovarius sp. (assembly GCF_040223625.1). Lineage (GTDB taxonomy): Bacteria > Pseudomonadota > Alphaproteobacteria > Rhodobacterales > Rhodobacteraceae > Roseovarius. The sequence goes on from NZ_JAVKFX010000005.1 coordinate 38,016, forward strand.
GAGAAAGAAGACAGCCGCCAGAACCAGCCAGACGACGGAGAGTACCGCGGCGGCCACCTCGACCCCCGAGACCCGTTCGCTGCGTGACTTGTCGTAGATCCCCAGCGGCGTGGGCGGGGTCTGTTGACGGTCGGCCATGGTCTGGACCTGCTAGATATAGGCGATCTTTAGCACTTCGTAGGCCTTGTCACCACCGGGCGTGTGCACCTCGACGCTGTCGCCCTCTTCCTTGCCGATCAAGGCCCGTGCAATGGGCGATTTGATGTTCAGCAGGCCTTTTTCAATACTCGCCTCGTATTCGCCGACAATCTGATAGGTCTTTTCCTCGTCGGTGTCCTCGTCGACCAGCGTGACGGTCGCGCCGAACTTGATCGGCCCGGACAGCTTGGCGGGGTCGATCACGTCCGAGAGGCTGATCGCGCCTTCCAGTTCCTTGATCCGGCCTTCGATGAAGGATTGCTTCTCCTTGGCCGAATGATACTCGGCATTCTCCGACAGGTCGCCATGTTCGCGCGCCTCGGAGATCGCCTTGATGATGGCAGGGCGTTCCACCGACTTGAGCTGTTTCAGCTCGGCTTCGATGGCCTCGTAACCCTTGCGTGTCATCGGGATTTTTTCCATTCGGAATGCCCTTCATGCTGACGGGGCCGCGCGTGTCGGCCCCGGCCTTTTCCCTTTTCAGATGTCGCGACAGATTGCCCCGATGCTCTAGGTTTTTGCAATAGCCGATCCTTGAACGGGTTACATTCCGTTGGCGGAATCGCGGCATATTGCCGTTTTTCCCCGTCTGGAACGTCGTGTTCCAATTGACGCGGGTGTTTCCGAGACGATAACCACGTGCGGAACGAATTCCGGCGGCCCTGTGCCGCGCCTTTGGAAGGAAGATACATGTCCGAGATCGAACGCGAAGCCATGGAATACGATGTCGTGATCGTGGGGGCGGGCCCGGCGGGCCTGTCCGCGGCGATCCGGCTGAAGCAGCTCGACCCCTCGCGCGAGGTGGTGGTGCTGGAGAAGGGGTCGGAAGTGGGCGCGCATATCCTGTCGGGCGCCGTGCTCGACCCGTGCGGGCTTAACAAGCTGATCCCGGACTGGAAGGAGAAGGGCGCGCCGCTGAACGTGCCGGTGAAGGATGACAACTTCTTCATGCTGGGCGAGGCGGGCAAGGTGCGCATCCCCAACTTCCCGATGCCGCCGCTGATGAACAACCACGGCAACTACGTCGTCTCGATGGGCAATGTCTGCCGCTGGATGGCCGAGCAGGCCGAGGCGCTGGGCGTCGAGGTGTTCCCGGGCATGGCGTGCTCGGAAGTGATCTATGGCGAGAATGGCGAGGTGAAGGGCGTGGTGGCCGGCGAGTTCGGGCGAAACCCCGATGGTACGCCGGGCCCGTCCTACGAGCCGGGGATGGAACTGCATGGCAAGTATGTTTTCCTTGGCGAAGGCGTGCGCGGCAGCCTGTCGAAGGAGGTGATTGCCAAGTACGACCTGTCGAAAGGCAAGGAGCCGCAGAAATTCGGCCTCGGCATGAAGGAAATCTGGGAAATCGACCCGGCCAAGCACAAGCCCGGCAGCGTGACCCACACGATGGGCTGGCCACTGGGGTCGAACGCCGGGGGCGGATCGTTCATCTACCACCTCGACAACAACCAGGTCTACGTGGGGTTCGTGGTTCACCTGAATTACAAGAACCCGAACCTGTATCCCTACATGGAGTTCCAGCGGTTCAAGCATCATCCGATGGTCAAGGAACTGCTGGAAGGCGGCAAGCGCGTGGCCTATGGCGGCCGGGCGATCACCGAGGGCGGCTATCAGTCGATGCCGAAGATGGTCGCACCGGGCGTGGCGCTGCTGGGCTGTGCGGTGGGCATGGTCAACGTTCCGCGGATCAAGGGCAACCACAACGCGATGCTGTCGGGGATGGCCGCGGCCGAAGCGGCCCATGCCGCGATCGAGGCGGGCCGGGCCAGCGACGAGCTGAACGATTACGAGACCGAGGTGCGCGAGGGCGCGATCGGCAAGGACCTCGAGAAGGTCCGCAACGTCAAGCCGCTGTGGTCGAAATACGGGCTGCTGGCCAGCCTCAGCCTCGGCGGGCTGGACATGTGGACCAACACGCTGGGCTTTTCGCTGTTCGGCACGCTGGGGCATGGCAAGACCGATGCCGAGGCGACCGAGCCTGCCGACAAGCACAAGACGATCGACTACCCCAAGCCCGACGGCAAGCTGAGCTTCGACCGGCTGACCAATGTCAGCTACTCGATGACCAACCACGAAGAAAACCAGCCCTGTCACCTGCGGCTGTTGGATCCGAGCGTACCGATCGAGCACAACCTGCCGAAGTTCAACGAACCGGCGCAGCGCTATTGCCCTGCCGGCGTCTACGAGGTGGTCGAGAAGGAAAACGGGCCGGAGTTCGTGATCAACTTCCAGAACTGCGTGCATTGCAAGACCTGCGACATCAAGGACCCGCCCCAGAACATCAAGTGGGTCACGCCGCAGGGGGGCGACGGCCCGAACTATCCCAACATGTGAGCCGTTAGAGCGTTTCTATGAAAACCTGAATCGCCGGGGATTCCCAGAAGACGCTGATTGTGCTTCCCTCTCCCTGGGAGGATCGGATCATGTCAGCACCTTTGCCGAAGGCGCTTCGTGCGCGGTTTCAGCAGTATATCGAGG
>NZ_JAVKFX010000006.1:0-66156 GCF_040223625.1 Roseovarius sp.
GTTTTTTTTTCCCGCCGGCCCCCCCCCCGGTCCCCCCCCAAACCCCGGGCCCCCCGGGCCCCCCCCGCCGGGCTATCGGCGATTGCTTGCAATCGCCTGCCGCAAGTGAATTGCAACGCAATTCACGATAGGCAGCGCCCGACCGCCCCCGGGCGGGCGCTTCTGCACCGACACCATGCAGTGCCATCGTCGGATGTGGGTTGCACCATAAATCAACCAAAACACCCGTCGGTGCGCCCACCCGCGGTCGGGCCCTGCCCGGCTGGTCGTAAACTTTGAAGACCCACCTTCCCTCTATCCTTGAGAACAGTAGCATCAGGGCATTGACGCACGGCAGCGCCCCTGCTCCAATCGTCGCAGGGGAACCACCGCGATTGCCATGAAAAGCATCGACTGGAAAAACGATTACTACCCGCTGGAAACATTTGTGACCGGGCCCACAGCTTCGGGGGGTGACCTCGCTGCTGTCCGCGCGGGACTAGACCTGCTCATTCACCAGAAAGAGGAAAGGCTTCGAAAGCTGGCGGCGTTGGTTGGCAAATACAGTGTTGTACTCGATCATTCCGATCAATCGCTCATGGATCTCAACGCGTTTGTTTCAGAAGGATTGGAACCACACGCGCTACACGATCACATTTCGTTCGAATGGGCCGAAGTTTGCTTGGACACAGGCACATACATCGGCGAAACCGCCATTCTGAGGCACCCTGACCTCGAATGGGCGATCCTTGAAGAACAGGATCCGATTCATCCCTATTATCACGACATCGGTTTGCGCAGCGGCACCCTTCAGGCGCCGATCTTCTCACTCGCCTTCACCTATGCGCGGAACATTCTGGACCGGAACGTCGCCTTCCCGGAGCTTTACACACATCAGTTCCTTCTGATGATCCGGGATGTGAGGAGTTATCTGGCCGAGGAACGGATCAACTAGCAGGCCCCGCACTCCTCACCCCCGCAAATCAAGCAGCTCCCGCACCTTCGCCCGCTCCGTCCGGAACGCGTTGGCCGGGTGATCCGGATCCTCGTACCCGAAGGAAATCGCGCACAGCACCATCCGGCTCTCGTCCAGCCCGAAATGCCCCCGGATGAAATCGGCATAGCCCGCGACCGAGGCCTGCGCCACCGTCGCCACCCCCTGCGCCGTCGCGGCCAGCATGAAGCCCAGCACGAACTCCCCGCAATCATGCGCGCCATAGGCCCCCAGCTTCGCCTCCGAATGCACGATCGCCACGTGCGGCGCGTCGAACAGGTGGAAATTCCGCATCGCCTGCTCGGCCCGTGCCGCCCGGTCCTTCCGGTCGATCCCCACGGCACTGTAAAGCTGGTAGCCACAGGTCCGCCGCCGCTCGCCGTAAACCCCCGGATAGTCCTCGGGCCAAGCGAGATCCGGCCCCGGCTTGCCACCGGCCACCTCCTCCAGCAAGGCCGACCGAAACCGCTCCGTCTCGTCCCCTTGCGTCACAAGCACCCGCCACGGCTGGGCGTTGCACCACGAGGCGGCCTTGCCCGCCGTCTCCACGATCCGGCGGGTCACCTCCTCCGGCACCGGCTCGGGCCGGAACCCCCGGCAACTGTAACGCCCGTCCATCACGCGATTGAGCGCGTCGAAATCCTCCGGCACCCGGGCCTCCTTCAACTGTTCTGCGAAATCAGGTAGCCCACGCCGCCCGCCACGATCAGCCCCAGCACCACCGCCACGGCGATCTTCCACGCCGACCACGGCCGCTCGCCCTGCACCCGGCCGGTGCGCCCGTTGACGACGAAGCGATAGGTCTCGCCCCGGTACTTGTAGGCCGCCAGCCACACCGGCAGCAGCACGTGCTTGAAGGTCACGTCGCTGATCGCGGTGTCGATGTCATGAATCCTCTGCCGGTCGCCGCCGATGTCGAACCGCACGTCGCGGGCGATCACGTTGTCCATATGCGCCCGCGCCTCGACGAACCCCTCTTCCAGCTCCACCTGATAGCCCTCGGCCCGGAACCCGGCCAGGAATTCCGGCCGGTAGGGCTCCATCGCCGACAGGTCCCACGGCTCCAGCGCATCGGTGTACCGCTTGGGCAGCGTCCGCGAGGCCAGCACCAGCACGTCGTCGAAGAACCGCGCCACCCGCCCCGACACCGAGCGCCAGCGCACCTTCTGCACCCTGACCTGCTCGCGCTTGCCGTTCCGGGTCACCGTCTTGGTCTCGTAATAGACCGTGCCCCGCTCGCCCCGATAGCTCGACTTGGTATCGGCATCGAAGGTCCAGTAGGGCACGTAGATCCCCTGCATCTTCCGCCCCTTGCGGGCATACTCCTGCAGGCCCCCCGGCGCGAACCACAGCCGGCCCAGCCACTCGGTCATCGCCTGGCGCGCCGCCCGCTCGTCCAGCGCGAAGGGCAGCACCCCCTTGGGCTTGATATGCCGGTGCGTGCCGGTGCCGGTGACCACGGGCGTGGCGCAGAACGGGCATTCCTTGGAATGTGTGGCATCGTCGAACTCCACCCGCGCCCCGCAGCTCGGGCATTCCAGAACCCGCGTCTCCTCGATCTCCTCGTCGCCCAGTTCTCCGGCCAGCGCCGACTGGAAATCCAGCTCGCGGATGGTCGACTGCCACGGCCCCGCCTGCGCGATCTCCTCCACGTGGCCGCAATGGTCACAGACAAGCTCCCCCCTGTCCGGGTCGAACCGGTAATCCGCCCCGCACTGGTCACAGGGAAAGCGGTGCTCTTCCGGGGCGGGCGGCGTGGCGTCGACTTGGGTGTCGGGCGCGGGGGGCGGAGTGTCGACCATGGGCAAACCCTGAATTACTGCGTGATATCGGCGCCGAGCATACCCGAGCCCAGCCTGCGCGCCACCTCTTCGGCGATCCGATCGTGAATTTCCGCCCGATCGTGTTCTTCCAGACCGGTGCACAGCCGGTCGTCCCCCGTTTCCTCCGCCAGAATGGCCGGCCCACGCTCGGTACATTCGGGGAAGGCATCGAACCGGTCCGCCCCGTCGACCCGCGCATGGGCCATCGCCCCGGCCAGATGCGCGGCATCCAGTGCCGCCGGCACATCCTCCGCCCCACCGAGGTTGAGCAAATGCGAAGTCCCCGACAGGTCGGCAAAGGACGTCGTCTCGAACGCGGCGGCGAATTCCGGATCGATGGCGACCACCGACGCCACCCGGCCCTCCTGCAACGGCCCCTCGAGCGGGCCGGTCGCCACATCGTGCAACGACACGCCGGCCGCATCGAACCACCCGCAATCCATGCTCTGCCCCGGTGCGTCACAGGCAGCCGCCACGGCCCCGGCCGAAAGCCGCGCCCCGGCCAGTTGCAGCACGGCGGTGCCGCCAAGGAAAATGCCCACGGCGCCCACCCGGCCCGTGTCGACGCGCGGATCATCCGCAAGAACGTCCAGCACCGCCGACATGTCCTTCGGCCGCTGCCACAGCTCCGCCGGCGCCCGTGCCGCATCCGCAGGACCAAGCGCCGGGCCGCGCACCACGGCCACGGCGTACCCCTCATTCACCAGCCGGATGGCTAGCCAATCGCCACCCCCGGGCGCAGAGCGCATTCCGCCATGCGACAAAAGCACCAGCGGATGCTGTCCCTCCAGAGCAACGGCACCCGGCGCCGCGTCGACCGGAGTGAACACGGCGGTTCCGCCCACGGCCTCCGTTTCGACATCACCGGCAGGATAGAACAGGGTGATCGCCACCGCGGCCTCGCGATGGGCCACCGGCACCTCCAGATGCTCAACCCCGGCGCCGGCCACGGCCACGGCGGGCACAATCCCGGCCACAAGGCCAAGACCTGGAAGCAGGAACCGGCGACACCCGGCGCTTGGCCCCATCACGCCCCCGGCGGGGGCGGCGGCAGGATGGTGAACAACTGCGCCAGCTCCTGCACCTCCCCGGCCTTGAGCCAGCCATCCTGGCCTGCGGTCCAGACAAGGCTCTCGCGGGTCAGCTTGTTCTCGCTGGCCATCCGCCCCATTGCGGCCTTGGAATACGGCCCATGCGTCTGCCCGTTCTCGGCGATGTGCCAGACATGCTCGACCGGCGGCGGGGGCGGCGGCGCGGCAGCCGGCGCCTGCGCTTGCTGGCCTTGCCCGTTATTCCCCCACGGCCCGTTATTGCCGGAAAGCTGCTGCGCCATCGCCATGCCCATTCCCATGCCAAGCCCGGCCCCGATCCCGGCGCCCCCGCTGGGGTTCTTCGCCGCGGCCGTCATCGCCTCGGCCGCCGAGTACTGGGTGAACTTGCCCAGATCGCCCGCCAGACCCATCGAGGTGCGCTTGTCCAGCGCCTCCTCCACCGCGGGGGGGAGGGAAATGTTCTCGATATAGAACTCCGGAATGATCAGCCCGTACTCCGCCACCACGGCCGAGATTTCCGACGCGATCAGCTTGCCCAGGTCGGCCGTGTTCGCCGCCATGTCCAGCACCGGAATACCGCTCCCGGCAATGATCCGGCTGAAACTCTGCACGATGATGTTGCGGATCTGGAAGCTGATCTCGTCCATCGTGAATTCACCATCGGTGCCCACGATCTCTGTCAGGAACTTCGCCGGGTCGCTCACCCTGACTGAATAGGTCCCGAACGCCCTGATCCGCGTCGGCCCGAACTCCGGATCGCGCAGCATGATCGGGTTCTTCGTCCCCCATTTCAGGTCGTTGAACCTTGTCGTATTGACGAAATAGATCTCCGACTTGAACGGCGACTGGAACCCGTGATCCCAGTGCTGCAGCGTCGTCATGATCGGCATGTTGTTGGTCTCGAGCATGTAGAGCCCCGGCGTGAACACGTCCGCCAGCTGGCCTTCATGCACGAACACCGCCGCCTGCCCCTCCCGCACCGTCAGCTTGGCGCCGTACTTGATCTCGTGCCCCTCGCGTTCGAACCGCCAGACCATCGTGTCGCGCGTATCGTCGACCCAGTGAATGACGTCGATGAACTCGCCCGTCAGGAAATCGAAAATGCCCATGTCTCAGGTCTCCTCAAAAAATCAAATCTGCCCCGGGTCCCCGTCCAGTATCCGGCTGATCAGCGGGCGGGCCTGATCCAGCGTCATCCCCGGTGTCAGGGTCGGATGATACAACAGCCGCAGCAATTCTTCATCATGCGTTGTCAGGAAGGCGAATTCATTGTCGTCGTTGAAGATCGACGGGCGCGCGGTCGAGCTGTCATTGCCAAGCCCCAGCCCCTGCGCCAGCTCCTCGTGGATGCAGGACCGGCGCATCAGGTCCGGCTGTTCGCTGCGGATCAGCACGATCGCCTTGTCGAAGGTATGCAGCGCGCCGGGACGCCCGAACGTCATCACGAAACAGTAGAACTTGCGCGGCGGGTTCTCGAAGATGTCCCGCGAGGCCGCCCCGATCGTCGGCGCCAGCTCCAGCACCCGCGCCACCGTATCCTGCCGGTCATCCTCCGAGGCGATGATCACGTGGAAATTCGGTGCCCCGTCATCCAGCGCGATATCATGCCCCGTGACCCGCGACAGCCGCGCGGCATAGCCCCTGATGGCGGCGGTGTCGCCTTCCTTGATCTCTTCCGGAACCGTCTTGCCGTACTCGATCGTCATCCGGACCGGCTTGACCCACTTGCGCAGAACGTCCGGCCCGTCCTTCGATTCCTCGAGCCCCCCACCCGGCGTATACTCGTTGTAGAACGCGATACGCTCGAAATTGCGCGAGACGTCCCGCTCGGTATAGGGCGTGTCCACCCCGCCCCCGCCCGTCCGCAGCAGGCCCTGCGTCAGCAATTGCGACTGCAGCCGGGTGTAATACCGGCTCAGCGCCGCGCTTTCGGCCGAGGGCTCGTAGGGTTTCTCGGTCACCAGCCCGTCGGGCCGGGCATGCGGCTTGCTGGCCGGCTCCTGCGGCGTATCACAGGACGCCAGCAGAACCGCGCCCGCAAGCGCACCGATCCACAGCGGCCGGAGCCGCCCTATGCCAACTGGTCTGTCCAACTGACGCCTCAGGTCCTGGGCACGGCGGTGCCGGCATTGTCGCCCACACCGTCGCGGCGTGACTTGGCCGATGCCAGCGTGTCGCGCAAATCCTTTTCCATCTTCTTCAGATCCTCTTCGGCGGCGGCCCGTTTCGCCTTGCCCTCGTCGGCGATCTGCAGGCTTTCCTCGATCGTCCCGATCAGGTCGGCATTGGCCTTCTTCACCGCCTCGATATCGAACACGCCGCGCTCCATCTCCTGCCGGATCATCTTGTTGCTCTCGCGCAGGTTCTCGGCATTGGCGGTCAACAGGTCGTTGGTCAGGTCATTGGCATCCCGAACCGCCGCCGCCGCCTCGGCCGAGCGCTGCATCGTCACCGCCTGCGCCAGCTGCGTCTCCCACAGCGGCACGGTGTTCACCAGCGTCGAGTTGATCTTGGTCACAAGGCTCTTGTCGTTCTCCTGCACCAGCCGGATCGACGGCAGCGACTGCATCGTCACCTGCCGCGTCAGCTTCAGGTCATGCACCCGGCGCTCGAGGTCGTCCCTCGCCGCCCGCAGGTCGCGCAGCTCCTGCGCCTTCATCACCTGCTGGTCCTCCGGCGCGGCCTGCACTTCCTTGTCCTTCGCCGGGATCACCTGCTCGTCCAGCTCCTTCAGCTTCTCCTCGCCCGCCGCGATATACAGCGCCAGCTCGTCATAGAAGGTCAGCGTCTTGTCATAGAGCAGATCGAGCGACTTGATATCCTTCAGCAGCACATGCTCATGCTCCAGCAGATCGTCGGTGATCCGGTCGATCTGCCCCTGCACATCCTCGAACCGCGCGGTGAACTTGGCAAAGGGCGCGGCTCGGCCCAGAAGCTTCTCCCACCACGTCCGCTCGCGCCGCACATCCAGCTCCGAGACCGAGAAGCCCCGGATCGTCGTCACGATATTCCGCAGGCTGTCGCCCGCCGGGCCCACATCCTTGTTGCGCACGCCCGACAGCATGGATTGCGAAATTTCCTGCAACTCCGCCTGCGCGCCCGAGCCGAAGGACACGATCGAATTCGTGTCGCTCATGTCGATCTCGTCCATCCGCTTGCGGATCTCGGCCCCCTGCGCCGGGTCCGCCTTCTCCAGCGGCACGATGGCATTCGCCTCCGTCGGTTCCGGGAGGATCACGCGGCTCACTTCCTCGACTTCGGCCAGCGAGGCCTCGGCTTTCTGACGGCTGTTTTCAGACATGACGTTCGGGTCCTTATCCGTTGGGGTTGGCCGGGCGAATGCCCTCGCGTTCAAGCCGGTCGCGCAGCACCTCGATCTCGATCTCCAGATCGGCGGAATCGTCGCTCAGAAGCGCCCGGGTCTTGGCGTTGAAATTCTGTTCAAGATCGGTCAGCAGACCGAAATAATCCTCCCGCGCCTTGGCATCGCGGGACCGCGCATAGACATCGGCGAACTTCACCGTCGCGTCCTTCGCGCCCATCAGGTACACGGTCAGGTACTTGCGCGCCCCGGTCAGGTCCCGCGGGTCGTTCTCGATGGTGCGCAGCATCTCCCGCACGCTCACCTGGAACCGCTCCACCCGGCCCTCGGCCTGCCGGTCGCCGGCGCGCTGCACGGCGTCCATCATCTCCTTCAGATACGCCTCGGCCTTGTCCACGGCCCGCGCCACCCGGTCGGTCTGGAACTGGTCGACCCCCTCCATGCCCTTGTTCTTCATCGGGTCGACCCCGAAGGAAAACACATGCAGGCCCGTGGTCACCACGCCGAAGATGATCGGCGCCACCATGCCCGGCTCGGCCTTGTAGGCGGCAATCGCGATCCCCAGCCCCGCCAGCACCGACGAGAACAGCTTGCGCGGAATGCCGGGGCTCCGCGCCACCTTCCTCGCATTATACGCGGCCTCGGCCCTCAGCCCGTTGCGCAGCATCCACGCCGACAGCGTCAGCACCCCGGCCGCCACCGCGCCCAGCGCCAGCCCGGTCGCGCCTGCGGTGATCGAGGTGAACAGCACCACCGCCGCGGGCAGGAACATCAGGTTCGCCCGCGCCCCCGCCGGGTCGACCCTTGCCCCGCGATACAGAACCGCGTCGGTCTCGTCCGGCCCCTGCACATCGCGTCCGTCCGGGCTGTATTTGCCGCCGAATTTCCTTGCCATGCCGCTCACAGCCCTCCAAGCAGGCCGCTCGTGACACCGAGCATCAGGATGAACAGGGCCGCATAGGCGATTTTCTGCACACTCGTTCCCCTTGTCGTCAGCGCGATCTCCTGGCCCAGCGACCGGGCCTCGCGCGTGGCCCGGGTCAAGGCGGACACGGCGAAACCGGCCAGCGCAATCAGCGCCAGTGCCAGGATAACGAGCATTAACAGGCGCGCCATGCCGGGCCATCTCCCGCTGTCGGTGGCTCTTCACTCCCCCGAAACTTAGGTCATGGCGTCAGGCGTTGCTAGGGTAAACATCGCCTTAACACCCTGTCACGACCCGATAACCGCTTCAGTGGCGCGAGGCCGTCCGCCGCTGCGCGTTCAGCTTGCGCGTATAGCCCGACTGGATCACCTCTACCGCCACCAGCACGATGACCGAGAAGTAGAAGGTCGTCTTCGACATCGGCACCACCTCGTAGCCGAAGAACCGAAGCGCCAGCGCCTCGTCATGCACCGCATGCGCCGCCGCCTGCCCCGCCTCGCCCAGCAGGACCACACCGACGATCAGCAGGATGAAGAGGCCCAGCACCTCGTACATCCGGTTCTTCTCCAGGAACCGCGTCACCCCGTCCGCCAGCAGCAGCATCGCCAGCCCCGACAGGATGATCGCCGTCGCCAGCACGAGGAACACATCCGTGATCGCCAGCGCCGACAGCACCGAGTCGAAGGAAAAGATCAGGTTCATCATCACGATCATGATCACCACCTGCGCCGCCGACTTGCCCGGCTTGTCGCTCATGTCCGTGTCCAGATGCTCGATCGTCAGCATGTGGCCGATCTCCTTCACCGCCGTGTAGATGATGAAAATCCCGCCGATGATGAACACGCAGGTCGCGAAATTCACGCCGCCGGTCAGCACCCCCTCCCAGTCGAACACGTAGAACGGCTCGGCCAGCGCATCGATCAGCTCGATCATCACGAACAGCAAGATCACCCGAAGCGCCACGGCAATGATGATCCCCCAGTACCGCACCGATTTCTGCTGCGCCACCGGCGCCCGCTGGGATTCGATCGAGATGTAGAGAAGGTTGTCAAAGCCCAGCACCGCCTGCAAAAAACACAGCATCAGCAGGTTGCCAAGGTTTTCGATGGTCAGAAGATCGGCCATGGGAAAAGCCCCTCGCGTTTGAAAATCACACGAAGGGGCTTAGCCGAGACGGGCCGGTATAGGAAACGAAACCTCGCTCAGGCCGCCTTGTCGAACGGCGCCGGCAGGTCGCCCTGCTCCCGCGCCGCGTCGATCGCCGCCTGCCAGTCTTCCTCCAGCGTCGCGGCAAGCTGCGCGAAATCGTCGATGGCGAAATAGACCGGCTGCACGATGTCGATCCGGTAGGGCATCCGCAGCACCCGGTGCAGATCGAACGGCTCGATCACCGCCTGCCCGCCCTTGGCATGGGCGGCCTCCGCCGGCGACGACACGATCCCGGCGCCGAACGCCCGGTACCCGTCCCCATGACGGATCATCCCGAACTCCACGGTGAACCAGAACAGCCGGAACAGGTGCCAGCTATAGCCCTTGCCCAGCGCCTTCGCCTTCTTCCCCACACCCTCGATGAAGGCCACGTAATCGGGGTTGGTCAGCAGCGGGCAATGGCCGAACACCTCGTGAAACAGGTCCGGCTCCTCGATATACGCCATCTGCTCCCGCCGCCGCAGGAAGGTCGCCACCGGGAACTTCCGCTGGCTCAGCAGGTCGAAGAACCGGCTCGGCGGAATGATCGCCGGCACGCCCTCGACACCCGCGCCGGTCAGCTCCGCCAGCCGCGCGTCGATCTCCTTGACCTGCGGCACCTTCCCGGCCTTCAGCCCCAGCAGCTCGACCCCCTCGAAATATTCCGGCGTCGCCTTGTCCCGCAAATACGCCATCTGCGCCTCGAACAGCTCGCCCCAGACGGCATCCTCCTCCGGCGAATAGCTGTAAAACCCCTCCGCATCCGGCGTTTTCGACGTATAGGTGGTGTCCGTGTCCATGGTCTCTCTCCTTTCCATCATCCTACCACGCCCCGCCTGAAGGGTTTTCCCGAACACCCCCCGATTTCCATGAAATTTTCCGATCAGGAAACAGCCCTTCTTAGGGAAATCCAGCAGGATAGCGCCGCCTCCCTCGCCACGCTGGCCGACCGCGTCGGCATGGCCCAAAGCACCCTCTGGCGCAAGCTGCAGGAGTTCGACGCCGCCGGCATCGTCACCGCCCGCGTGGCGATCCTCGATCCCGCCAAGGTCGGGGCCAAGCTCTGCGTCTTCGCCACCGTCTCGCTGCAGGACCATTCCGAGGCCTCGCTCGCCGCCTTCTCCCGACTGATCGACCGGCACCTCGAAATCCTCGAATGCCACGCCATCACCGGCAGCGCCGACTACATGCTGAAGATCCACACCGCCGACGTCGAAAGCTACGAGCATTTCATGACCAACGCCCTCCTGCGCAGCGACGTGGTCCGCGCCGTCCATTCCAGCTTCTCCCTGAAGGCGCTCAAACGGACAACGTCGCTCCCGGTCTGACCGTCGGATTTTGAGTATTTTCAGAACAATGAAAGAGCCAACGCCCGGCTTCTTCTGGCCGGAAATATCCCGGGGGGAGCGTTGAAATCTCCTGATTTCAATGCGGGGGGCAGCGCCCCCTAATCCGCCCGCAGCACGGCCCCCGGGTTCATGATGCCCTCCGGGTCCAGCGCGCGCTTGATCGCCCGCATCGCCGACAGCTTCGCCGGATCGCCATAGCGCTCCAAATCATCCACCTTCAGCCGCCCGACCCCGTGCTCGGCACTCACCGACCCGCCCAGTTCATGCACGAGGTCATGCACCACCCGCTTGATCTCGTCCCGCTGCCCGGTGAAGGCCTCCTTGCGCTCCCCCTTCGGCGGGAAGACGTTGTAGTGCAGGTTCCCGTCGCCCACATGCCCGAAACAGTTGACCCGGAACGCCCCCAACGCCGCCATCGCCTCGTTCCCCCGCGCCATGAACTCCGGCAGCGCGCCCAGCGGCACGGAAATGTCGTGCGAACTCACCGACCCGATCCGCCGGTTGGCCTCGGGGATCGTCTCCCGCACCTCCCAGAACGCGGCCCGCTGCGCCTCCGACTGGGCGACCATGCCGTCGCTCACCAGCCCCGCCTCGAACGCCTCGGCAAAGAGCCGCTCCAGCGCCTCCGCCGGCTCCAGCCCCTTGGCCAGCCCGATATCGATCAGCACCAGCCACTCCGGCGCGTCGTCGAACGGCAACCGCACATCCGGCATCGTCTCGGCCAGGAATTCCAGCCCCGCCCGGTGCATCAGCTCGAAGGCCGACACCCCCTCCGCCATGTGCTCCCGCGCCAGCGCCAGCAGCGAAAGCGCCTCGCCGGGCCCCGGCACCGCCATAAGCGCCGTCCCCTCGCCCGCGGGCTTCGGGTGCAGCACCAGCGTCGCCGCCGTGATCACCCCCAGCGTCCCTTCCGAGCCGATCAGCAGGTCGCGCAGGTCATACCCCATGTTGTCCTTCCGCAGCCGCCGCAGCCCGTGCCAGACCTGCCCGTCCGGCAGCACCGCCTCGAGCCCGAGGCACAGCGCCCGCGCATTGCCATAGCGCAGCACGTTCACCCCGCCCGCATTGGTGGCCAGCATCCCGCCGATCCGCGCGCTCCCCTTGGCGGCGATCGACAATGGAAACAGCCGGTCCACTGCCTCGGCCGCCGCGTGGATATCCGAGAGGATCGCGCCCGCCTCGACCTCCATCGCGTTCTCCTCGGGCCAGACGCCCCGCACCTTTCGCATCCGCTCGAGGCTCAGCAGCATCGGCGCCGGCCCCTCCGCCACGATCTGCCCGCCGACCAGCCCCGTGCCGCCGCCATAAGGCACCACCGGCACCCTTGCCGCCGCCGCCGCCTTCACACAGGCCGCCACATCCTCCACGCAATCCGGCGCCACCAGCACGCCCGCCTGACCGGCCCAGCGCCCGCGCGGCTCCTCCAGGTAGGCGGGCGTCACCTCGCGAAACGCCGCCTCCGGCAGCACCTCCCGCAGCCGCCCGACAAAGGCCTCGTCAACCGAATTCAAAACCATCTCAACCCCTTGCGCGCCGATCCTGCATCACTCGAAGAGCTTCAGAAGCCCCTTCGTGGCCTCCTCCTCCAGCTTCCGCTTCAGCGCATCCTCGACCGACTCGTCCTCTTCCACCTTCACGCCCAGCTCCTTCTCGACCGCGCGCCGCACCTCCTCCTCGGCCTTCTCCTCCAGCTCCTTCCGCTCCTCCCGGAAGTTTCGGTCGATCGCGGCCTCGAGGTCCGGCACGATCTCCGGATCGTCCCACGACCCCCGGATCCGCACCGGAATGGCCAGCCCCTTGGTGCTCTCCCCCTCCAGCAGAACCGGCGTGAACAGGTAATCGATCCGCCGCTGACCCAGCGCGATCATGCCTTCCCCCTCGGCCTTCGCCAGCGGCAGTTGCAGCAACAGGTCGTCGTTCCGCGCCACCCCGTTCTCCATCCTGAACGTCGCCCCCATCGTGTCGAAGATCGTCGTGCCGCCCGTCGCCACGCCCGACCGCATCAGCTTGTCGAGGTCGAAACCCTTGATCACACCGCGCCCGGTCTGAATTGCGCCCTCACCGCTCAGCGAACTCATGATCGCCTGCTCCGTGTTGCCCACGCCAAGGAAGCTCAGGCTGGCATCCGCCTCGCCGGAAAACCGCGTGATCCCGGCCGCATCGGTCAGGAAACGCTCCATGTCGATCCCCGCCGCCTTCAGGTCGCCGCCCACCGACAGGCCCGAGCGGTTGTTGACCACGAAATTCCCGGCAATCAACGCGTTATACGCCCGAACTTCACGCAGATCGAACACCAGCCGCGACCGGTCCAGCGTGATCATCGACCGCACCGTGCCAACCTTCAGATCGCCGAGGTCGACGCTTTCGGCGGTCAGCGCCACCTCCGCATTCGCCAGGCCCAGCGCCGAGGCGTCGATCGGCTCGGTCGACCATCCCTTCTCCGCCGCCACCGACGCGCGCCCCGCGCTCGCCTCGCCGCCGCTCTCGCTCTCCATCCCCGTCAGGTCCAGCGCGCCCGCATTGATCTGCGCCGACACCACCGGCCGCTCGCCGCCCAGATCCACATCCGCCGCCCCGCCGATCCGGTTGCCGTCAAGCTGCAGCGCCACCTCGCGCAGCGACAGCCGCTGATCGGCGCTGTAGGTCACCAGCGTCTCGCCATTGATACTCCGCCCCAGCCCGGCCGGAATATCCGCCGCAGGCCCGCCCAGCGCCGCCATGAAGGCGCGCGTATCCGACACCGCCGCCGTCACCCGGCCCTGCACCTCCGGCGCGGCACTCGCCCGGCCAAGGAACGTGGCCTCGCCCCCCTTCGTGCTCACCGTCGCCTTCACGTCGCTCACCGCGCCGTCGATGAACTCGCCCACCCGGTCGAGATAGCCCTCGATCCGCACCGCCTCCCCGGCCGGCCGCAGCGTCATGTCGAAGGTTGCCCGCCCCTCGTATTCCGGCCAGCGGAAATCGAACGCCATGCCGCGCATCTCGGTCCGCTCGCCGGTACCGTGATCGGTGTAAAGAAACGTCGCGTCCTGCACCAACGCCCGGTCCAGCGTCAGCGCCAGCCGGTCCGACCGCGCCATCCGCTCGCCCCCACTCGGCGCCGCGTCCTCGCCCGCCTGCCCCGAGGGCGCCACGCCCTCGACATTCAGTTCCCAGTTCACCCGCCCGTCGGCGGCCTTCTCGAGGTTGATGACCGGCCCCACCGCCTCCAGCCCGGTGATCCGGATATCGCCGCCCCAAAGAACCTGCGGCTCCACCCCGATCTTCAGGCTCTCGGCGCGAAAGATCGGCGCGCCGTCGCTCCACTCGGCATTGGCCACCGTGACCGCCCCGGTACTGACGCCGAGGATCGGATAGAAGCTCAGCGTCGTCTCCCCGCTCATCGTCACCTCGCGGCCGGTCCAGCTCGACAACTGGCTCGCCGCGACCTTGGCGATCTTCTCGCCCGGCAGAAGCAGGAAAACCCCGGCCACCAGCACCACCGCCAGCAGCAACAGCCCGAAGGCCCGCACGATCCAACGCATACCGCTCACCCCTCCGCGTCTTTTCCCGCAAGGTTAGGCCCCGCCGCCCCGCGCAACAACCTCGTTTTCACTTTCGCAGGGGGGCGCGAGCCACTATATCGCGCCACATGAGCACCAACCCCCCCGACCTGCGCCCCGATCTCGCGCGCTCCACCATTTCCGAGGCAAGCCGCCCGGGCCAGCCGGTCATCGGCATGGTCTCCCTCGGCTGCCCCAAGGCGCTGGTCGACAGCGAACGGATCCTCACGCGGCTCCGGGCGGAGGGCTACGGCATTTCCCCCGATTACGGCGGGGCCGACGCGGTCATCGTCAACACCTGCGGCTTTCTCGACAGCGCCAAGGCCGAAAGCCTCGAGGCCATCGGCGAGGCGCTTCAGGAAAACGGCCGCGTGATCGTCACCGGCTGCCTCGGCGCCGAGCCCGAATACATCACCGGCACCCATCCCAAGGTGCTCGCCGTGACCGGGCCGCATCAATACGAACAGGTGCTCGACGCGGTCCATACCGCCGTCCCGCCCAGCCCCGATCCCTTCGTCGACCTGCTGCCCTCCTCGGGAGTGAAACTCACACCCCGGCATTACAGTTACCTAAAGATATCAGAGGGCTGCAACCACAAGTGCAAGTTCTGCATCATCCCCGACATGCGCGGCCGCCTCGCCTCCCGCCCGGCCCACGCCGTGCTGCGCGAGGCCGAGAAGCTGGTCGAGAACGGGGTGCGCGAACTCCTCGTCATCAGCCAGGACACCTCCGCCTACGGGGTCGATACGAAACACGCCGAAACCGGCGGCCACCGCGCTCATATCACCGACCTCGCCCGTGACCTCGGCGATCTCGGCGCCTGGGTCCGGCTGCACTACGTCTACCCCTACCCGCATGTGCGCGACCTGATCCCTCTGATGGCCGAAGGGCGTATCCTGCCTTACCTCGACATCCCCTTCCAGCACGCCCATCCCGACACGCTCAAACGCATGGCGCGTCCGGCGGCGGCCGCGAAAACCCTCGATGAAATCAACGCGTGGCGCGCTATCTGCCCCGATATTGCCCTGCGCTCCACCTTCATCGTCGGCTACCCGGGCGAAACCGAGGCGGAATTCCAGACCCTCCTCGACTGGCTCGACGAAGCGCGTCTCGACCGTGTCGGCTGCTTCAAATACGAAAACGTCGAAGGCGCCCGCTCCAACGCCCTCCCCGACCACGTGCCCGAACCGGTCAAGGAAGAGCGCTGGCAGCGGTTTATGGAAAAGGCACAGGCCATTTCCGGGGATAAACTGGCCGCCAAGGTCGGATCTGTACAAGACGTCATCGTCGACGACATCGACGCTGACGGCATCGCCACCTGCCGCACCAAGGCCGACGCCCCCGAAATCGACGGTTGCCTCTTCATCGACGAGGGCACCGGGAACCTTTCCGTCGGCGATATCGTCACGGTCGAGGTCGACGAGGCGGGAGAATATGATCTGTGGGGACGATTGAGGTAGATCATTCGGATGAAGCCAGAAACTCGGAAGTTCCTACTTCAAAATACCAGTCTCGGAGCTCTTTTCGGAGTGGTGATTGGGGGTGCGTTCGTTTGTATAATAGAGTCCGACTTAGATGGTGATTACGTCAAGTACGGTACTTATGGCATTACAGTAATCGTCGGGCTCGTCGCCTCTACGCTCGCACTGACAGCAGCCTTGTCCAACATTGAAAATCAAAACCAAGTGGCTCAAGAGGTTCGAAATGCAGCATTGTCAGCTGCAAAAGCCACGTTGCCTCTCGCGCTTACAGAACTGAGCCATATTTGCGAACGAGGAGCGGAGCTTAGTCTCAAACGAAATGCAGGTCCACTTTCGAGTTCGGGTGACATAGAACCGGGCCCCTTAATTGAAGAGCTTCTTCTGTCAAAGGAGTCACTCTCGGCAATCAAGGAAACAATTCAATTTTCAGATCCTTCCGACAAAGATCATCTGGCAGACTTAGTTCTGCACGTACCAAGTTTTGTTTTCAAGAACGAAAGGTTTCCTGTTCTCTGAACGAAGTTCGTTGGTGGTCAATCACGAACAAGCCGTAGACTGGGCAGTTCTATTGAGAATGGTCGGTAATTGCTATGAATTCGCTCGTGGCGAAGAAACACATATTGAAACCGATCTCGGTGTATTGAACCTGCGCGGGGTCTTCACCGTAAGATTGATGGTCGCTTCGCTCGACGCGGGCTTGGAAGAAGAAATAGGGCGCCGTGAAAATATGGAAGATCCAAAGATCTTCTAAACTACTCGTGGCGCGCAGGGAACCATTCCGCCACCACAGCGCTTGATCTACCCCATGACGTCGCGTCGCCCCCGGTTTCAAACCGGCCGAAAACAAACCACAGTTTCGCACGGATGCCGACATCAGGATGTCGTGGAGAGATGCCAAGAACCGGGCAGGAGGTACCGGGACCATGTCCTATCCCAATTACACCCGCGCCGAACGCTGGGCCGACGGCATCGTCCACGTGATCGGCGTCACCGCCGCGCTGGCCGGCGTCGCCACGATCTTCTGGATGTGGTACCAGCACATGCCGTGGTCGACCTTCGTCGCCACCTCGGTCTATGCCGCCGGCCTCATCCTGATGCTCACCGCCTCCGCCGCCTATCACCTCGGCGCCCATACCGCCGCCCGCCCGATCCTGCGCCGCATCGACCACGCCGCCATCTACCTCAAGATCGCCGGCACCTTCACGCCCCTCAGCGTGCTGCTCGGCACCGCCTTCGGCTACATCGTGCTCGGGATGGTCTGGCTGCTGGCCCTCGTCGGCGCGGCGGCAAAACTCATGTCGGCCCGTGGCGCCATGAGCACCGGCTGGTGGCCCCAGGTCGCGCTCGGCTGGATCGGCGTCGCCCTCATCGTCCCGCTCTGGACGCTGCTGCCCCCGCAAAGCCTCTGGCTGATCCTCACCGGCGGCATCATCTACTCGGTCGCGGTGATCTTCTACTGCTGGGAATCGCTGCGCTATTCCAACGCCATCTGGCACGCC
Source organism: Roseovarius sp. (assembly GCF_040223625.1). Taxonomy (GTDB): domain Bacteria; phylum Pseudomonadota; class Alphaproteobacteria; order Rhodobacterales; family Rhodobacteraceae; genus Roseovarius. The sequence goes on from NZ_JAVKFX010000006.1 coordinate 17,155, forward strand.
TTCGTGCTGGTGGCGACGGGCTGCTTCTTCATGGGCATCTCCGCCGCCCTGGCCAACGCCGTCCAGATCCCCCTCTGACCCGGCCTCAGAACCGCCGCCCCCGCTTCAGCCCGTCGAACAGCTCCGCATTCCGGCACATCGCCGGCGCCTGCTCCGCCACCTCGACCCGCGCCGCCAGCCACCGCTCGCAGCCACAGGGATCGGCACAACCGGTACAGCGCAGCACCGCATCCCCCAGCGTGTCGATCTGCAGCTTGCCCTGCATGATCTTCTCTTCCAGGTCGATCCCCAGCGCATTGGCCATCCGGTCCACCAGATCGGCATGACGCTTGTAGGTCAGGTTGGGCATGTCGTCTCTCCCGTCGCGTTATACGCCACCAAGGCTAGACCGCCCCGCACCCTCCCGTCCTTGACCTGCATCAACCGAACGCCTCCAGCCACGCCCGCACGCAGGTCTGCACATGCCGGAACCGGTCGCCGCCCAGATGCTTGCCGCCATACCAGCGCGTCACCACCAGGATCCGGTCGGTCACGCCATCCCGCTCCAGCATCCGCAGGATCACGTTGCCGGCGCCCGATTCGCCGTCATCCCCCTTCAGCGGCGTCCCGTCCGACAGGATCACCGCCCAGGTATTATGCGTGGCCTTGGCGAATTTCTTGTCCCGCTTCAGCTCGGCTAGGAAGGCCTCCGCCGCCTCCCGGCTGGCCGCCACACCGCCCGAGACGGCGTATTTCGACCCCCGGTCGCGCACCACATCCGGCAGTTGCTGCATGCCCCGCGTCTCAGAGCCCGGCGGCCACGCGCCGCACCGTCTCGATCCGGTCGGCATTGCGCGGGTGGGTGCCGAGGAAGGTGTCGCCGGGGTCGGCGATCCGCATGAAATACTCTGCCCCCAGCACCGGATCATAGCCCGATTCGTGGGCGATCACCGTGCCGATGGCATCCGCTTCCAGCTCGAAATCTTTGGAATACCGCCGCGCGCCCACGCCCGCGCCCATGTTCACCGCCGCCTCGATCCCGGCCGAATTCGCCCCCGAGAGCGAGGCCAGCCCGCCCATCAGGATCGCGCCGGCCATGGCGTTCTGCTGCTGCCGCGGGATGTGGCCCGCGATATGGTGCGCCGCCTCGTGGCTCATGACAAAGGCAAGCTGGTCGGCATTCTGCACATCCGCCAGAAGTGACCGGGTGAAGGCCAGGATCGGCCGCCCGTTCTTGTCGAGCGTCTGGTAGGCGTTGGGCTGCAACCCCTCGCGATCGTCCAGGACGATGCGGAAATCGCAATTCGACGAGCGCGCGCGGCTCCGGCAGAACCCTTCCGCCACCGGCTCCACCCGGCTCACCACCGACCGGAACCGCTGAATGTCGCTCGCGCCGGGCGATTGCGGCGCCCGTGCCACGGCGTCGGGCCCCGGCGCCGGCGCCGTCGTCACGCAGCCCGCCAGACCGATCATCACACTCAACAACAGAAACCAGCGCATCGCATTCCTCAATCGTCGTCTCCCTAGGTTTTAGCAGGGAATGCGCCGCCCGCCAGCCCCCGAATGGAAACGCACGGCCCCGCTTGCAATGCCCCGCCAAGGGAATAAGGTGGCCCCATGTTTTCCATCGAACACGAATTCGACGCCACCGTCATCACCCTCGTCGACGAAGGCCGCCCGCGGCTCGAGGAAGACGTGATCATCAACGCCTTCGAGGAATGCGTCACGATCGAGCAATACGATCCGCGCACCGACCGGGTCGAGAAGATCACCCTCTCGCCGGCCCAGCTGCGCGATCTCGGCGCGGCGCTCAACCTGCCCGAAGGGGTCTATTCGCTGAACGGCAAGACGCTCAACGAACGCTGAACACCTTGTCGCGCGCCGTCGCGCCCCGGATCAGCTCAAGCCGCGATTTCGGCACGCCCATCGCCTTGGCCAACAGCTTCTGCACCGCCGCGTTCGCCTTGCCGCCCTCGGGCGCGGCCGTCACGCTGACCCGGATCTGCCCCTCGCGCAGCACGATTCCGTTGGCCGCGGCCCCCGGCGTCACCCGCACCGTCACGGTCGCGCTGGCCTCGGCAAGATGGCTCAGATCGGGCAGTTTCATGCACCCAAGCCCTAGCCGCTTTCCCTGTCCTGCGGAAGATGCAGGGTTGACCCCCGCGCGCTGGCACCCGACATGTAGGCGCGCAACAGGACAGGAAGACGTGCATGCCCGATCCGAACCCGGCCGCGATGGAGTTTCTGCTCAACCGCCGCTCGCGCCCCGCCAAGACGCTCACCACCCCGGTGCCCGACCGCGCGGCGTTGATGCCGATCCTGACCGCCGCGGCCCGCAGCCCCGATCACGGCAAGCTCGAACCCTGGCGTTTCATCGTGCTGGAACGGGGTGCCCTCCTGCGCCTCGCCGCGCTGGTCGATGAATGCGGCGAACGCCTCGGCAAGCCGCCCGAGGATATCGCCAAGGCCCGCGCCCAGTACACCGATGCCCATCTCGCCGTCGCCGTGGTCGAGGTACAGAAACCCTCGGGGAAAATTCCGCTCCTCGAACAGACCTATTCCGCCGGGGCCGTCTGCCTCGCACTCCTGAACGCCGCGCTGGCCTCGGGCTGGGGCGCCAACTGGCTCACGGGCTGGGCTGTCCATGACCGCGACTTCGCCGAGACGGGCTTCGGCCTCGAGGCGGGCGAACGCATTGCCGGGCTGATCCATATCGGCACCGAAACCTCGGCCCCGCCGGACCGCCCCCGCCCCGATCTCGACGCCATCACCACCTGGGTAAGCGAATGATCTTCTCGAGCTTCTTCAAGGCCCTGGGCCAACTGGGCGACCCGCGCTTCCGCAAGGTCCTGTTTCTCGGCATCGGCCTGACGCTGGCGCTGCTGATCGCCACCTATGCCGGGCTTCTCGCCGTCATCGAATGGCTGACGGGCGAGACGACCAACCTCCCCATCGTGGGCGAGGTCACGTGGGTCGGCGACCTGCTCAGTTTCGGCTCCCTCTTCCTGATGCTGTTTCTCTCGGCCTTCCTGATGGTGCCGGTGGCCTCGGCCATCACGTCGATGTTCCTCGACGAGGTCGCACAGGCCGTCGAAGACCGCCATTACCCGCGCCTGCCGCCGGCCAACCGCGTACCTTTCGGCGAGGCGGTGAAGGACACGATCAATTTCCTCGGCATCATCATCGCCGCCAACCTTCTCGCCTTATTCCTCTACGTCGCCTTCACCCCCGCCGCGCCCTTCATCTTCTACGCGATGAACGGCTACCTCCTGGGGATGGAGTATTTCACCCTCGTCGCCATCCGCCGCGTCGGCCGGCAAAAGGCCAAGGAACAGCGCCGCCGCCACGTCACGACGATCTGGCTGGCGGGCATCCTGATGGCCCTGCCGCTGTCGATCCCGCTCATCAACCTCATCATCCCGATCCTCGGCGCGGCGACCTTCACTCACATCTATCACCGGCTGTCGGGCAACGCCTGAGCCGCACCCTGACCGGCAAATCTGAAAATAGCGTTTAAACCGGGCCGTTGCGCAACGCGCCTTGTGTCAACGGCCCCCGGCCACCGACCCCGCACCGACGCGATACCGACAAAATACCGACGTGATACCGACGTCGGAATCCCAGCAAAACAACGCCGTTAACCACCGAGTCGTCACGCCAGCGACGTCACCCACAATATCGTGGCATCCTCGTCGCTGACCGACACCACGTTATGCCCCATCGTCGCGTCGTAATAGGCGCTGTCGCCCCGACGCATCTCGATCGGCTCGTAGAACTCGGTGAACAGCCGCACCACCCCGGTCAGCACGTAGAGGAACTCCTCCCCGTCATGCCGCACCCAGCCGTCGAACTCCTCGACCGACCTTGCCCTGATCCGCGCCCGATAGGGCAGCATCCGCTTCTTCGAGAGCGCCTCGCCCAGCAATTCATGCTCGTACGTGGTGGTCGCGTGATGCGTCCCCTCGCCCGCCTTCGTCACCGCCAGCCGCCCGCTGATCTGGTCCCGCTGCGGCGGCGTGAACAGTTGCGGCACCGAGATCTGCAAGCCCACCGCCAGCTTCTTCAACGCCTCGTAAGTCGGTGACATCTGGCCGTTTTCGATCTTCGACAAGGTCGAGCGTGCCAGCCCGGCCTGCTTCGCCGCCTGCTCCAGCGTCCAGCCGCGCCCCTTCCGAAGCTCCCGCACCCGCTCGCCCAGATTGAGCGGTTCGGCCTGCTCCTCCGCCCCGTCCTGGCGCGAGATCCTGATAAGGTTTCCGGGCAGCGTTTCCTTCATGCGAAACGCTATACGCCCGGCCCGAACGACTTGCAACTGAGCCCGCCTGTGCCTAGAGCAAACCCATGGTGTCCCAGACGCATTCACCGGCCTTCGCGCCCTGCCCCGCGCCCTTCAACCTCGCGGCCCACGTCCTGCGCCACGCCGACGCGACCCCCGACAAGGTGGCCCTCGCCGTCCTCGGCCTCTCCGGCGCCGAACGCTGGAGCTACGCCAAACTCAAGGCCGCCGTGCTGGGCACCGGCACGGGCCTCCTGCAATCCGGCCTCCAGCCCGGCGACCGCGTCCTCATGCGCCTCGGCAACACCGTCGAATTCCCCATCGCCTATCTCGGCGCCATCGCCGTGGGCCTCGTCCCCGTCCCCACCTCCTCGCAGCTCACCGAGCGCGAGGTCGCCAGCATCATCGCCACCACCGCCCCCGGCGCCATCCTCCGCGACCCCGCCATCGCCTGCCCGGACACGGATATCCCCGTCATCACCCCCGATGCCCTCGCCACCATGCGCGCCCTGCCCCCCGCCGCTTACGACATGGGCGACCCCGACCGCATAGCCTACATCATCTACACCTCCGGCACCTCCGGCACGCCCCGCGCGGTGATGCACGCCCACCGGGCCATCTGGGCCCGGCAGATGATGGTCGACGGCTGGTACGGCCTGCGCGACACCGACCGCCTCTGCCACGCCGGCGCCTTCAACTGGACCTACACGCTGGGCACCGGCCTGATGGACCCGTGGACAGCCGGCGCCACCGCCCTCATCCCCCAATCCGGCATCGACGCGGGCCAGCTTCCCCTGCTGATGAAACGCCACGACGCCACGATTTTCGCCGCCGCCCCGGGCGTTTATCGCAAGTTCCTCAAGGACGGCACGACCCTCGACCTGCCCAAGCTCCGCCACGGCCTCTCCGCCGGCGAAAAGCTCGCCGACACGATCCGCGAGGCATGGGGCACCGCCACCGGCACCGAGATCTTCGAGGCCTACGGCATGTCCGAATGCTCCACCTTCATCTCCGCCGCTCCCGGCCATCAGGCCCCGCCGGGCACGCTCGGCTACCCCCAGCCCGGCCGCCGCGTTGCCGTCATCGGCGAAAACGGCCTCGTGCCGCTGGGCGAGGAAGGCACCATCGCCATCCACCGCTCCGACCCCGGCCTGATGCTCGGATATCTCGGCGCCCCCGAGGCCACGGCGGCCAAGTTCCGCGGCGACTGGTTCCTCACCGGCGACCAGGGCGCGATGGACGACACCGGCGCCATCACCTATCTCGGCCGCGCCGACGACATGATGAACGCCGGCGGCTTCCGTGTCTCGCCAATGGAGGTCGAGGCCGTGCTCAACGCCCATCCCGGCATCCTTCAGGCCGCCGTCACCGATATCGAGGTCAAGGCCGACGCCCGCCTGATCATGGCCTTCTACACCGGCCCCGAACCGCTGCCCGAGGCCGATCTGCACGCATTTGCGAAAGAGCGGCTGGCAGGCTACAAATGCCCCCGCGGTTTCTTCCACCTCGACGCGTTGCCCACCGGCGCGAACGGCAAAATCCTGCGCCGCGAATTGCGGCCGATCTACAAGGCGCTCCATGGTCAAGCTTGATATCATCTCCGACCCGATCTGCCCCTGGTGCTATATCGGGAAAACCCTGCTCGACAAGGCGCTGGCCGAACGCCCCGACCACCCGTTCGAGATCGAGTGGCACCCGTTCCAGCTCAACCCCGACATGCCGCCCGAGGGGATGGACCGCCACACCTACCTCGAACGGAAATTCGGCGGGCAGGAAGGCGCCGCGCGCGCCTATGCGCCCATCGTCGAGGCGGCCGAGGACGCAGGGCTCGAGCTCAATCTCGCCGGCATCACCCGCACGCCCAACACGCTCGACGCCCACCGCCTGATCCACTGGGCCGGCATCGAGGGCAGGCAGATGGCCGTCGCCATGGCACTCTTCCGCGCCTATTTCCACGAGGGCCGCGATATCGCCGATCACGACACGCTGGCCGATATCGCCGACGGGGCCGAGATGGATGCCGCCGTGGTGCTGAAATTGCTCAAATCCGATGCCGACCTCGAAGGTATCCACAAGAAGGATGCCGGTTTTCGTGAAATGGGGATCACCGGCGTGCCCACCTTCATCGTCGCCGGCAAGCATGCCGTGCCCGGCTGCCAGCCGCCCGAGCTCTGGATCAAGGTAATCGACGAGATCAACAACCAGCCCGCGCAGGCCGGCAAAGGCTGAGCGGCACTCCGGCGAAGTTGCGCCACCACCGCGCGCTGCCTTCGCAAATTGCCAACGCGGCGGCCCCAGACAGGTCACCTCCGCAGCGCCCAGCCGCACCGGCAAGGCCCCGCGCACCCCGCCCGTTAACCCCTCGGCAACACCTCTCCTCCCCACCCGGCCCGTTGCCTCCCCGGACCGGTTCCTTTAACAAACCGATTGTTACGATATAACGTAGCGAATCACGCCGGGCGGCGCGCCCGCCCGGCCCTGCCAACACCGATCCAAAAGGGACATTGCCCATGCAAACGCTCTTCCTCAGACATGCCGCCGCCCTGGCCGCCGGCGCCCTGCTTGCCCTCGCAACCCCGGCGCTCGCCTCGGACTCCACCGAGAAATCCCATGATCACGACCACGATCATTCCCATTCCGAGACCAAGGAGCAGGCCGAGATCTACAAGGGCTATTTCGAGGACAGCCAGATCGAAGCCCGCGCCCTCTCCGACTGGGAAGGCGACTGGCAATCGGTCTACCCCTACCTGATGGATGGCAGCCTCGCCCCGGTGATGGAGCACAAGGCCGAGCACGGCGACAAGACCGCCGAGGAATACCGCGCCTATTACGAGATCGGCTACGCCACTGATGTCGACCGCATCGAGATCGCCGGCGATCAGGTCACCTTCCACGAGGGCGACAGCTCGGTCTCGGGCACCTATGCCGATGACGGCTACGAGATCCTGACCTACAAGAAGGGCAATCGCGGCGTCCGCTTCATCTTCGAAAAGACCGAGGGCGACGAGGACGCCCCCGATTACATCCAGTTCAGCGATCACCGCATCGCGCCTGCCAAGGCCGACCATTACCATCTCTACTGGGGCGACGACCGCGCCGCCCTGCTCGAAGAGGTCACCAACTGGCCCACCTACTACCCGGCCGATCTGAGCGTCGACCAGATCGTCGAAGAGATGACGGCCCACTAAGGCCCGTCACCCGGCGCGCGTCTCCGCTCCTTCCCTGTTGCGGGGCGCGCGCCACCCCGGTCCGGCGCATTAACCGGGCGGAAAGGTTCCCGCCCGCATATGTGCGCGAACGGCCCTCGACATGTGCGCAACCCGCCTATGGCGCATATCCGCACAGCATGATAGCGCGCGGGGATGAGCGTTTCCGAAACTCCCCAGCCCGGCCGCGCCTCTATCGGGCGTTTCGAGTTCGTCGCCCTGATGGCGATGCTCGTGGCCACCGTCGCGTTCTCCATCGACGCGATGCTGCCCGCCCTGCCCCGGATCGGCGCGGAACTCACGCCCGACGCGGTCAACCGGGCCCAGCTCGTCGTGGCCTCCTTCCTGCTGGGTCTCGGCTGCGGCACCTTCTTCACCGGCCCGCTTTCCGACAGTTTCGGGCGCAAGCCGGTCATCCTCGCGGGCGCGGCGGTCTATATCACCGGCGCGCTGATGGCGATGATCGCGCCCTCGCTCGAACTGATCGTCGCGGCGCGCATCCTGCAGGGGCTCGGCGCAGCCGCGGCCCGCATCGTCGCGCTCGCCATCATCCGCGACCTCTATGCCGGGCGCGAGATGGCGCGGCTCATTTCCTTCGTGATGATGGTCTTCACCCTCGTCCCCGCCATCGCCCCCCTCGCCGGCAGCGGTGTCATCGCGCTGACCGGCTGGCGCGGCATCTTCGGCATCTTCATCCTCTTCACCATCTGCACCACCCTGTGGATGCTGCTCCGCCTCGCCGAACCCCTGCCCGCCGAACGCCGCCGCCCCTTCCGCCCCCGAGCCCGCTGGTCCGCGGTGAAGGAGGTGCTCTCCTACCGCACCGTCCGCCTGTCGATTGCGGTGCAGATCCTCTGCTTCACCACGCTCTTCTCCTCGATCAGCTCGATCCAGCAGATCTTCAGTGCCACCTTCGATCGCACCGACGATTTCCCCTACTGGTTCTTCGTCATCGCCCTCCTCGCCGGCACCGGCAGCTTCGTCAACGCGGCGCTGGTCATGCGGCTGGGGATGCGTCGGCTGGTCAGCTTCGCGCTCATCTCGCAGGCCTGCTTCACCACGATCACCCTGACACTGTTCCTGATCGGCCTGCCTCCGGGCATCGACTTCGCCGTCTACGTCGCGTGGCAGACCACCGTCTTCTTCCAGGCGGCGCTGACGCTGGGCAACCTCAACGCCCTCGCGATGGAACCGCTGGGCCACATCGCCGGCATGGCCGCCAGCGTCATCGCCAGCATCGGCACGGTCGGCTCGGTGATCCTCACCGTCCCCGTGGGCCTTGCGTTCAACGGCACGCCCCTTCCGCTCTTCACCGGCGTCCTCGCCTGCGTGCTGGGCGGCACCCTGCTGATGCGGAAGCTGGAAAAGATCGAACATCGCGACGGCTGACCCCGCCGCACCCTCCCTGCGCGGCCTCCCGCTGGCCCTCGTCACTTTTTCCGGTATACTGTCGCATACCGTCTTTCCAGAGACGCCGCGATAGTCTATGACGCGCCCAAACGTGTCTTACCCGGATCAAGAGGGATCACCGATGGCCGACAACTCCAATCCCGATATTGTCTACACCAAGGTCGACGAGGCACCCGAGCTTGCCAGCGCCTCGCTTCTGCCGATCATTCAGCGCTTCGCCGCCGCCGCCGGCGTGTCGATCGGCACCCGCGACATCTCGCTGGCCGGCCGCATCCTCGCCACCTTCCCCGACAAGCTGAAGGATGACCAGCGCGTCACCGACGACCTCGCCGAGCTGGGCAAACTGGTGAAACAGCCCGACGCCAATGTCATCAAGCTGCCCAACATCTCGGCCTCCGTGCCCCAGCTCGTCGCCGCCGTGCGCGAGCTTCAGGGCCAGGGCTTCGACATCCCCGACTACCCCGACGACCCCAAGACCGACGAGGAAAAGGAGATCCGCGCCCGCTACGACGCCATCAAGGGCTCGGCCGTGAACCCCGTCCTGCGCGAAGGCAACTCCGACCGCCGCGCCGCCGCCCCGGTCAAGAAATTCGCCCAGAACAACCCGCACCGCATGGGCGAATGGACCTCTGACAGCAAGACGCGCGTCGCCTCCATGTCGGGCAACGACTTCTTTTCAAACGAGAAATCCGCCACCCTCGACAAGGCCGCGACAGCGAAGATCGTCCTTGAAACCGCGGGCGGCGAAACCGTTCTGAAAGACGGCGTCAGCTACCCCGAGGGCACCGTGGTCGACGCCACCTACATGAGCGCCAGCGCCCTCGACGCCTTCCTCGCCGACGAGATCGAGAAGACCAAGGCCGAAGGCGTGCTCTTCTCGCTGCACATGAAGGCCACGATGATGAAGGTCTCCGACCCGATCATCTTCGGCCACGCGGTCAAGCAATGGCTGAAGCCCGTCTTCGACAAGTACGGCGACGAGATGAAGGCGGCCGGCGTCAACCCGAATTCCGGGCTTGGCGACCTGCTGGAACGGGTCAAGGACAAGCCGGAAATCCTTGAAGCCATTGAGAAAACCCGCGACACCCGCCCGCCCATGTACATGGTCGACAGCGACCGCGGCATCACCAACCTGCACGTCCCCTCCGACGTGATCATCGACGCCTCGATGCCCGCCCTTATCCGCTCGGGCGGCAAGGGCTGGGGCCCGGACAACAAGGAACATGACGCGGTCTGCGTGATCCCCGACAGCTCCTACGCGCCGGTCTATGACGAGACGATCAAGTTCTTCAAAGCCAACGGAAAACTGAACCCAGCCACCGCCGGCACGGTGCAGAATCTCGGCCTGATGGCCCAGAAGGCCGAGGAATACGGCTCCCACCCCACCACCTTCGAGATCCCGGAGGACGGGACCGTGAAGATGGTGCTGGAAGACGGCACGGTGCTGCATGAGCACAGCGTTGAAAAAGGCGATATCTGGCGCTCCGCCTCGACCCGCAAGGCGCCGATCGAGGACTGGGTGAACCTCGCCATCGAACGGCAGAAGGCCACCGGCTACCGCGCGATCTTCTGGCTCGACGAAAACCGCGCCCACGATGCCGAGCTGATCCGCTTCGTGAAGCCGATCCTCGAAGCCAAGGGCGTGGCCGACAAGTTCGAGATCATGCCCCCGCGCGAGGCCACCCGCGCCAGCCTCGAGACCATCACCAAGGGCGAGAACACCATCGCCATCACCGGCAACGTGCTGCGCGACTACCTGACCGACCTGTTCCCGATCCTCGAACTGGCCACCTCGGCCAAGATGCTGTCGATCGTCAAGCTGATGAACGGCGGCGGGCTGTTCGAGACGGGCGCCGGCGGCTCGGCGCCGAAACACGTGCAGCAGTTGCAGGCGGAAAACCACCTGCGCTGGGACAGCCTGGGCGAGTTCTGCGCGCTTGGCGAAAGCTTCAAGTTCCTGGGCGATTCCCGCAACAACGCCCGCGCCCGCGTGCTTGGCGAAACCGTCGAGACCGCCACGCAGGGCATCCTCGATCACGGCCGCTCGCCCAGCCGCAAGGTGGGCGAGCCCGACAACCGAGACAGCCACTACTGGTTCGCCCGCTACTGGGCCGAGGCACTGGCCGCGCAATCCGACGATGCCGCCCTGGCCGAGGAGTTCGGGCCGATCGCCAAGGCATTGGCGGAAAACGAGGAAAAGATCACCGGCGAACTGGCCGCCGTTCAGGGCAAGCCGGCCGACACGGGCGGCTATTACCACCCCGATGACAAGAAGCTCGCCTCGGTCATGCGGCCGAGCGAGACGCTGAACGCGATCATGGGGTAACGGCCCCTTCCCCTTGCAAGACGGGCCGTCCTGGGTCATCCCCAAGGCGGCCCGTATTCTTTTGCGGGCACCCTTGCCGAGGAGCATGACATGTCGAAGATCAAGGTAGACAACCCCGTGGTCGAGATGGACGGCGACGAGATGACCCGAATCATGTGGGATTTCATCAAGCAGAAGCTGATCCTGCCCTATCTGGATATCGACCTGCTCTATTACGACCTCGGGATCGAGAACCGGGATGCGACGAGCGACCAGGTCACCATCGACGCCGCCGAGAAAACCAAGGAGGTGGGCGTCGCCGTCAAATGCGCCACCATCACCCCGGATGAAGCGCGGGTCGAGGAGTTCGGCCTCAAGGAGATGTGGCGCAGCCCGAACGGCACGATCCGCAACATCCTGGGAGGCGTGGTGTTCCGGGCGCCGATCATCTGCCGCAACGTGCCGCGCCTCGTGCCGGGCTGGACCAAGCCCATCGTGATCGGCCGTCACGCCTACGGAGACCAGTACCGCGCGACGGATATCAAGTTTCCCGGCCCCGGCAAGCTGAGCCTCAAGTTCGTGGGCGATGACGGCGAGGTGATCGAGAAGGAGGTGTTCGACGCCCCCACCTCGGGCGTCTACATGGGCATGTACAACCTCGACGACTCGATCCGCGATTTCGCGCGGGCCTCGATGAATTACGCCCTTTCGATGGGCTGGCCGCTCTACCTGTCGACCAAGAATACCATTTTGAAACAATATGATGGCCAGTTCCTTCTGCTGTTCGAAGAGGTGTTCGAGACCGAGTTCAAGGACAAGTTCGAGGAGGCCGGGATCACCTATGAGCACCGGCTGATCGACGACATGGTCGCCTGTGCGATGAAGTGGAGCGGAGGGTTCGTCTGGGCGTGCAAGAACTACGATGGCGACGTGCAGTCGGACACCGTGGCGCAGGGCTTCGGATCGCTGGGCCTGATGACCTCGCAGCTGATGACGCCCGATGGCAAGATCGTCGAGGCCGAGGCCGCGCATGGGACCGTCACCCGCCACTACCGCCAGCACCAGAAGGGCGAGGCGACCTCGACCAACTCGATCGCCTCGATCTATGCCTGGACGGGCGGGCTCAAGCACCGGGCCAAGCTGGACGGCAACGAGGCGCTGATGAGTTTCGCCACCACGCTGGAACGGGTCATCGTCGAGACGGTGGAATCAGGGTCGATGACCAAGGACCTCGCCCTGCTGGTGGGGCCCGATCAGGGCTGGCTGACCACCATCGGCTTCCTCGAAAAGATCGACGAAAACCTCGACAAGGCGCTGGCGGGCTAGGCACCCCGGCGCTCTTGGTGGCAGGAAGGGCTCAGGCGGCAGGGGCGCGCGGCGGCGTCGCTTGACCCCGCCGTGAAACCCCTGCGATATGGGCGGGAATTCCCATCCCGACACCCAGGTGCGCCCCATGCTGAAAGTCTACCTCATCCTGCTGCTGGCCGTTCTCTGCGAAGGCGTGGGTTCCACCTGTCTGCAGGCATCGCAGCAATTCACCCGCTTCTGGCCCTCGGTGGGCGTGGTGGCGGGGTTCGGCTCGGCCTTCTACCTGATGATGATCGTGCTGAAATACATGCCGCTGGGCATCACCTACGCGATCTGGTCGGGGCTGGGGATCTGTCTGACCGCCTTCCTGGGCTGGCTGTTCTTCAAGCAGGGGGTCGATCTTCCCGCGATCCTCGGCATGGCGCTGATCGTGGCCGGCATCGTGGTGATCAACCTGTATTCGAAAACCGCCACCCACTGAGCTCGCTCAGGATCCGCGATTGTGGGTTTTGGCGTACATCTCGGCGATCATCCGGCTGGCCGTCTTCTCGAACAGGCAGGGGATGATGGCGTGGACCAGCGCGCAGAACCCGGCGGCGAACAGCCTGACGCTGAACTTGCCGGCAAAACCCGCGTGTTCGAGATAGGTTTCATTCACGCTGCGGGGGTGGTCGAGAAAGGTTTTCGTGATCATCGCATGCTCCTGTCTGCACCGGTTTCCTTGCCATATGTTTAACGCGGCGCGCCGTGGCAGTTTTCCCATTCTCGCCAAGAACCGGATTGATTTTGGGATGCTATCCCAATTACCCTGCTTATCATGAGCGAAATTGACGATATCGACCGACGCATCCTGACCGAGCTCCAGCGCAACGCCGACCTGCCGCTCGACCAGCTGGGCGAGCGGGTGGGCCTGTCGCGCAACGCCTGCTGGCGGCGGGTCAAGGCGATGGAGGCGGCGGGGATCATCCGGAGACGCGTGGCGCTTCTGGATGCGGAAAAGCTGGGCTTCGGGCTGACGGTGTTCATGCAGATCAAGGCCGCGGCGCATGATGCCGACTGGCTGGAGCGGTTCGCGCGGGCCACGAAGACCATGCCGGAGGTGCAGGCGGTCTACCGGATGACGGGCGAGCTCGACTACCTGATCCGGGCCCGTGTGGCGGATATGAAGGGCTATGACCGGCTGTACCAGAGGCTGGTGGCGAAGGTGCCGATGGGGGATGTGTCGGCCTCCTTCGTGATGGAGGAGATCAAGGAGACGACGGAATTGCCGCTGTGACGGCAGGATCCCGGCGAATCGGGGTTAACGCGTTGAAACGGCGGAATTTCCGGTTTCGGTATCGCGTCGGTCAAACGTCGGTATTTTGTCGGTGTTCTTGACCGGCACCGGGCCCGGAGGGCCGGGGTTAACCGGGCGGGCGTTGCGTTTTTGCGGCGACGAGGCCCCGGATCGGGGTCCGGGGCGGGGAGCGGCTCAGGAGGCCTCTTCGGTCGCGGGGCCCATACGGTCGAACATGTCGATATCGCGCACGGTGATCGTGCCGGTGATGATGATATAGGCGAGGATCGACCAGATCACCGCCGAGATCCCCGTCACGATCAGCGCCTTCTTCTTCAGGTGATGCTTCTCCGGCGAGCCGGAATGGGTGCCCGGCACCACCTCGCCCGCCTCTCCCTGTGTCTGGATGCGCAGGGGCAGCACGACGAGGAAGGTCATGAACCAGACCACCATGAACAGGACGATGCCCGAGGCGATGCCCATCAGACCTGCTCCAGTTCCACGAGGCAGCCGTTGAAATCCTTCGGGTGCAGGAACAGCACCGGCTTGCCATGCGCCCCGATCTTCGGCTCTCCCGATCCAAGAACGCGGGCGCCGGTCTCTTTCAGGTGGTCACGCGCGGCGAGGATGTCGTCGACCTCGTAGCAGACATGGTGAATACCGCCCGACGGGTTCTTGTCGAGAAAGCCCTTGATCGGGCTGTCCTCGCCCAGCGGGTAGAGCAGCTCGATCTTGGTGTTGGGCAGTTCGATGAAGATGACGGTGACGCCGTGATCGGGTTCGTCCTGCGGTTCGCCCACATTGGCGCCGAGCGCGGTGCGGTACTGGTCGGCCGCGGCCTCGAGGTCGGGCACGGCGATGGCGACATGGTTCAGGCGTCCGATCATGGGGGCATCCTTCGGGCTGGTTGGCTGGGGCCGTTATGCCGGGGCCGCGGGGCGCGTGCAAGCGGCAGGACAGCGCACCCCCCCCCGCCCGCCCGGTGGCGCTTAACCCTTCGTTAGGCGTGATGTCCTAGCGTGAGTCGCATCGCAGCAAGGGAGCAGCCGATGACAACGCCCGACAGTTTCCGCAGCCAGACCCGGCCGACGGCCAGCCGCCCGCTTCTGGGCATGACCATCCTGGTGGTCGAGGACAGCCGTTATACCTGTGAGACCCTGCGCCTGATGTGCCTGCGAAGCGGCGCGCGGATCAGGCGGGCGGATTGCCTCGCCTCGGCGCGGCGGCACCTGAAGGTGTACCGGCCCTCGGCGGCGATCATCGACATGGGGCTGCCCGATGGCTCGGGGCTCGACCTGATCGACGAGCTGGCCCGCGCGGTGCCGCGGGTGGGCGTGCTGCTCGGGCTGAGCGGCGATGACCGGGCCGAGACGGAGGCGCTGGCAGCCGGCGCGGACGGGTTCCTCGCCAAGCCGCTCGACAGCCTGGCCACGTTCCAGGAGACGATCCTGTCGGCCCTGCCCCCCGACGCGGTGCCCAGCGGCCCGCGCGCGGTGGCGCAGGAGGCGGTCAGCCCGGACCGGGTGGCGTTCTGCGATGACATGTCCCACGTGGCGACCCTGCTGGAACAGCGGCAGGACGGGCCGACCATCGATTACGTGGTGCAGTTCCTCGGCGGCGTGGCACGCTCGGCCCGGGATCACACGCTGGAACGCGCGGCAAGCGACCTCGCCCGCAGCCGGTGCCAGGGCGATCCGCAGCGCGAGAAGGTGGCGCGGCTGATGCAGATGGTGCATGCCCGGATCGAGAGCCGGGCTGCGATCTGAGGCGTGGCGAGGCAGCCGGGTCTGGCGGGCGCGGCATGGTTGGACGGACCGGGAGCCGAAAACGCTGGCCCGGAGGGCCATGGCGGGCCAGCCGGGCGCGGCTACTTCAGCGAAGGGTCCGAGCCGGCGCGCACAAGGCGGGTGAGATCGCTCAGCCGTTCCTTCTGGTGCCCCTCGGCGTCGAAATTCGATGGCGAAAGCCAGGCGCGGAATGCCTCTTCCAGCGCGGGCCACTCCTTGTCGATCACGGCGAACCACGCGGTGTCACGGTTGCGGCCCTTGACCACGGTGGCCTGCCGGAACACGCCCTCGTAGGTAAAGCCCAGCCGCTGGGCCGCGCGGCGCGAGGGGCGGTTCAGCGCATCGCATTTCCATTCGTAGCGGCGATAGCCCGCCTCGAAGGCCCATTTCATCATCAGGTACATGGCATCGGTCGCGGCCCGCGTGCGCTGAAGCTGGGGCGACATGGCGATGAAGCCCACCTCGATCGAGCCCGCCGCCGGCTGCATCCGCAGGTAGGAGGCGAAGCCGCCATAGGTGCCGCTGGCCTTGTCGCGGATGGCGTGAAACAGGATATCGTCGCGCTGCGTGGCGCCGCGCATCCAGCGGTGGAACTGCGCGGCCGAGGCGAAGGGGCCGTCGGGCATGTAATCCCAGACCTCGTCATGCCCGTCGAACGCCTTGTAGAGCAGGGCGGCATGACGGTCGGCGTCGAGCGCCTCGAGCTCGGCATAGCGCCCGTCCATCGCCTCTCCCTGCGGCAGGGGTGGCGGTGTCCAGTCGGGAACGGCCGGCCCCAGTGGCCGCGCATCTTGCATCGGATTGCCCTCTTCTGCCTGCGTTTTGGGGGCAGAATAGGCCCGCCGCGCGGAAATTGGAAAGGAAAACGCGACCGGCTGGCTGGCGGGTCACGCGGGACGCGCGCCTGCCGCGCGCGTCAGAGGATCAGCTTCGGGTCCGCCCCCAGCTCGACCCCCGGAAAGACGCTGCGCTCGATCAGCCCGGTGTCGAGCCCGAAGAGCTGCCGCATCATCCAGCCGGCATGGGCGCGCACGTCGCGGGTGGGCATCAGGTCGCGCCGGTCGTAGAGGTCGGCCTCGGCCAGTCCCGGCCAGTCGCCCAGCACCCGGCCGCCGCGCAGCGCCCCGCCGGCAAAGAGCACCGCGCCGCCGGTGCCGTGATCGGTGCCGCCGGTGCCGTTGGCGCGCGCGGTGCGGCCGAACTCGGTCATGGCGACGACGGCTGTCTTTTCCCAGACCGGGCCCAGCGCCTCGCGCAGGGCGAAGATGTTGTCGGAGAGGTCCGTCAGCGTCCGCGGCAGGCGCCTCGACTGGTTGGAATGGGTGTCGAACCCGTTGACCGACCACGCCGCGATGCGGGTGTCGGCGCGCAGCCGGCCGGCGGCGAAGCGGGCGATCTCGTCAAGCCCGCCCTTCTTGCCGGCGCCGGTCATGCTGTTCTGCATGGCGCCCATCATGCCGGAACTGTCGAGCGCCTCGTCCTCATCGTCAGACGCAGCGGCCATGCCGAGGCTGATCTGCGACAGCGCAATCGCCTCGGCGGTGGCGTCGCGGAATAGCGGGTCGTCATGCATGACCATGTCGAGCAGCTTCTCCGCCTGCGGGCTGAGCGGCAGGGCGGCGTCGGGCGACCAGTTGGACACGTCCGCCTTGCCGCGGGTCAGCAGCATGTCGGAGCGGCCGATGGCATAGGCGGTCTCGGCCTCGGCGCCGGGAAGCCCCTGCAGCAGGCGGTTGAGCCAGCCGTCGCGATCCTGCGCGCGGTCGAGCGAGGCGGTGCCCGCCTCGAGGATGTCCTGCCCGTCGAAATGGCTGCGCTTGTCGCGGTAGGGGGTCGAGACGGCCTGGGCAAAGCCCAGCTCGCCGGCCTTCCAGAGCGGCATGAGCGGCGCCAGCGCCGGGTGCAGCGCGTAGAACCCGTCGAGGTCGAGCTCGCCCGGCACGGCGCCGTCGAGCAGGCGGCCGCGATAGCTGTCGAACTCGGGCGCGCCATAGGGGCGCACGGCGTCGAGCCCGTCGAGCCCGCCGCGCAGGATGAGCACGACCAGCCGGTTCTCGCCCGGCGCGCTGGCCATGGTCACCGGCGTCACCAGCGGGCTGGCCGCGAGCGAACAGCCGAGCGCCACGGACCGGGTCAGGAACAGGCGGCGGGAGAGGGTCTGGCGGGTCATGGCAACGGTCCTTGCTACATGCGCTGGAAGGCGGGGGAGGCCAGCACGATGCCGATCCCCTCGGCCCGGGTTTCGGCGGCGCGGGCGGCGAAGCGCACCTCTTCCGGCACGCGGCGGCCAAGGGCGGTCTCGACGAAGTCGCGCGGGTCGGGCAAGGCGCGGCGCAGCTCGTAGGGGACGGTCATGCTCCAGATCAGCCGGGCCGACAGGCGCTGCGGCGTGATCCACTCGGCGTCCTGCTCTGTCCAGCCGTCGGGTCCGGCGGGGCGGCCCCAGTCCTGCCCCATCAGCTGCAGCGGCGTGAAGAACATCTTGCGCATCGGCCCGTATTTCCCCGCCGGCATGGCGCGCGGCACGACGTCGAGCGCGCGCAGGCTGGAGCCTATGAAATCCACCGGCTGCTTGATGTTGCCGGGCTGGTCGGCCCATGCGGCGGGATGTTCGAGCATCGCGGCATAGACCTCGGGCAGGCTGCCGTCGGTGTCGGCATATCGCGCGGCCATGGCATCGACGAGCCCCTCGTCGGGCCGGTCGGAGACGAAATGCACCGCCAGCTTGCGGGCGATGTGCCGGGCGGTGGCCGGATGGCGGGCGAGATCCTCGAAGGCGGCGTAGATATCCTCGAGCCGGGCCTTCTTGCCGCCGTATTCCACCGACAACACGGTTTCGGCGCCGGGCTCGGCCTGGTTGGGGCGGAATTCGAACCCGGTCTTCATGCGGTAGCTCAGCCCGGTCAGCAGCTCGGCCAGTTGCCGCACGTCGGCCTGGGTATAGGGGCCGTCGACCCCGAGCGTGTGCAGCTCCAGCATCTCGCGGGCGAGGTTCTCGTTCAGGCCGCCGAGTTTCTCGTTCTTCTCGGTCGCCCGGCTGTTCGGCCCCGACGAGCGCGCCTGGTCGAGATAGCGCAGCATCACCGGGTGGGTCGCCGAGGCGCGCAGCAGGTCGGCAAAGCGGCCGGCGACATGGGGGCGGATCGCCTCCTCGGCATAGGTGACATGGCTGAACCGCAGCGGGCCGCCCTGTTCGAAGGCGGTGAAATGGTCCGACCAGAAGGCCACGAGCCGCTCGCGGAACCCGTCCTCGGTCAGCGCGCGGCGCAGCATGGTGCTGGCGAACCAGCGGCTTCCGTCGCGGGTCATCTCGCGTGTGACCTTCTTCCGGGCCGTCAGCTTTTTCTCTAGCTCGGCCTCGGTCTTCGCCGCCTTCTGGGCCTTGCGCGCCGCGCGGATCGCCACGTAATGCGCCACCGCCGCCTGAAAGCCGGGAACGGGGAAGGCCTCGGCCGCGCGGTCGCGGCCCGAGAGCTGCGACAGCATCGCCTCGGCGCTTTCAGGGGGGGGCGATGCGCGGCGACAATCCGCATCCAAAGCGGATGGCCGCGCGTTCGGGATCAAAGCTCATGGGCAGGGCTCGGAAAAGGGCGAAATGTCGGGTCTTACATAGCATGGAACGCGCGGCGTTTCACCTTCCGTCGCAGCTTTGTGAGGGCTGACGCGGCGGCGTGCGGAACTCCGCCGAAGGCTCTGCGTTGGTACGTTTTTGACATAATGCAAGGGACCCAGACATGCCGTCGATCTACGATGCCATCCAGGATGACCACGACACCCACCGCAAGCTGCTGGACCGGATCGCCGATACCTCCGGCGACAGCGAGGAGCGCCGCAAGGCGTGGACCACCTTCTACGAGGACGTGAAATCGCACGCCGCCGCCGAGGAGGAGACGTTCTATTCCAAGCTGATGAACAAGACCTGGGGCCAGGATGCCGCGCGTCATTCCGTGCACGAGCATCAGCAGATGGACGATATCCTGGAAGAGCTGAACGAGAAGGACATGTCATCCTCGGGGTGGCTGCAGCGCTTCGAGACGCTGAAGCACGATTACGAGCATCATATGGACGAGGAGGAGGAAGACGTCTTCGCCCGCGCCAGGGAGGTTTTCGACGCGGGCGAGGACGAGGCGTTCGGCGACCGCTTCCTCAAGCGCAAGAAAGAGGAGCGCGGGCTGATCGAGGAGAAGCGCGAGGACAGCCTGGAGGATTGACCCCGCAGTCGCGATCTATTCCTGCGGAATGACCCGCAACCCCAGCTCCATCAGCTGATCCGAGGTCGGCTCGGACGGTGCGTTCATCATCAGATCTTCGGCGCGCTGGTTCATCGGGAACATGATGACCTCGCGGATATTCGAGGTGCCCGCCAGCAGCATGACGATGCGGTCGATGCCCGCCGCGCAGCCGCCGTGCGGGGGCGCGCCGTACTGGAAGGCGTTGACGAGGGCGCCGAAGCGTTTGCGCACCTCGGCCTCGTCATAGCCGGCCAGTTCGAAGGCCTTGAACATGATCTCCGGTTTGTGGTTGCGGATGGCGCCCGAGACGATCTCGTAGCCATTGCAGGCAAGGTCGTACTGGTAGCCCTTGACGGCGAGCGGGTCGCCCTCGAGCGCCTCCATCCCGCCCTGCGGCATCGAGAAGGGGTTGTGCTCGAAGTCGATGGCGCCGGTCTCCTCGTCCTTCTCGTAGATCGGGAAGTCGACGATCCAGGCGAAGGCGAAGCGGTTCTGTTCGGTGAGGTTCAGCTCCTCGCCGATCACGTCGCGGGCCTTGCCGGCGACGCGCTCGAAGGCCGAGGGCTTGCCGCCGAGGAAGAAGGCGGCATCGCCCACGCCGAGACCCAGCTGTTCGCGGATGGCTTCAGTGCGCTCGGGGCCGATATTCTTGGCCAGCGGGCCGGCCGCTTCCATCCCCTCGCCCTGGTCGCGCCAGAAGATGTAGCCCATCCCCGGCAGGCCCTCTTTCTGGGCGAAGCTGTTCATCCGGTCGCAGAACTTGCGGCTGCCGCCCGTGGGCGCCGGGATGGCGCGGATTGCGGTGCCGTCCTGTTCCAAGAGCTTGGCGAAGATGGCGAAGCCCGAGCCGCGGAAATGCTCGGAGACGTCCTGCATCTCGATCGGGTTGCGCAGGTCGGGCTTGTCGGTGCCGTATTTGAGCGCCGCTTCCTTGTAGGGGATCTGCGGCCAGCTGGACGGGTCGTCGACCTTGGCGCCTTGCCCATGCTCCTCGAACACGCCCGCGATGACGGGCGAGATGGTGTCGAACACGTCCTGCTGGGTGACGAAGCTCATTTCCATGTCGAGCTGGTAGAAATCGGTGGGCGAGCGGTCGGCACGCGGGTCCTCGTCGCGGAAGCACGGCGCGATCTGGAAATACTTGTCGAAGCCCGACATCATGATCAGCTGCTTGAACTGCTGCGGGGCCTGCGGCAGGGCGTAGAATTTCCCCGGGTGCAGGCGCGAGGGCACGAGGAAGTCGCGCGCGCCCTCGGGCGAGGAGGCGGTGATGATCGGCGTCTGGAACTCGCGGAAATCCTTCTCCCACATGCGGCGGCGGAAGGAGGCGACCACGTCGGAGCGCAGCGTCATGTTGCGCTGCATCGCCTCGCGGCGGAGGTCGAGGTAGCGATAGCGAAGGCGGGTTTCCTCGGGGTATTCCTGGTCGCCGAAGACGATGAGGGGCAGTTCGGCCGCGGCGCCCAGCACCTCGATGTCGCGGATATAGACCTCGATCTCGCCGGTGGTGATGCGCGGGTTGATCAGGCTCTCGTCGCGCGCCTTCACCTCGCCGTCGATGCGGATGCACCATTCCGAGCGCACCTTTTCGACCTGCGAGAACACCGCGCTGTCGGGATCACAGAGCACCTGGGTCATGCCGTAATGGTCGCGCAAGTCGATGAACAGAACGCCGCCATGATCTCGGATGCGGTTCACCCAGCCCGACAGGCGGACGGTCTCGCCCACGTTCGACTTGGTCAGTTCTGCGCAGGTGTGGCTGCGGAATGCGTGCATGATACCCTCTCACCGGGCCCGGGCGGCCCTTGCTCTCGATCCGCGCCGATACACATGGCCGGGGCGGCAAAGTCAAGGGGCGCTGCCCGGCCAGCCGCCACAGAAAGGTTGCAAAATCGTTTACAGGTACATGATTTTCGGCGAAAATACCGGATAGCGAGCAGAAAGCCGGGGGAACCGGATGTTTTTGGGCAGGTTTTACTACATCGCGCCAGGGCGCCGTGGGTGGGCGCAGATCCGCAAGACCAAGATGGGGTGAAACATGTGGGACAAGATTTTCGATGGGTTTCTCACCCATCTCATGCATGTCGGCGATTTTCGGCTTACCTTTCCTGACGGCACGACACGGCGCTATGGCGACGGGACCGGCAAGCCGATCTCGGTCACGCTGCACGACCCGACCCTGCCCCGGAAAATCATCATGTCGCCCGACATGGCGGTGGGCGAGGCCTATATGGACGCGCGCCTGACCATCGAGAACGACGACCTGTCCGGCTTCCTCGAACTGGCCATCCGCAACGTCGGCATGCAGGGCGACCCGTGGTTCCGCAAGCCGCTGGCGCTCGGGCGGCACATGATGCGCTACCTGCAGCAATTCAACCCCGTGGGCCGGTCGCGCGCCAACGTGGCGCATCACTATGACCTGTCGGGCGAGCTTTACGACCTGTTCCTCGATGCCGACCGGCAGTATTCCTGTGCCTATTTCAGCCGCCCCGACATGACGCTCGAGGAGGCACAGGCGGCCAAGAAGCACCATATCGCCGGCAAGCTGCTGATCGAGCCGGGGATGAAGGTGCTGGATATCGGCTGCGGCTGGGGCGGCATGGGCCTGACGCTGGCGCGCGATTACGGCGCCGAGGTCACCGGCGTGACCCTCTCGACCGAGCAGTACAACATGGCCAACCGGCGCGCCGAGGAGGCCGGGCTGGCCGACCGCTGCAAGTTCGAGCTGATGGATTACCGCGACGTGAAGGGCCAGTTCGACCGGATCGTCTCGGTCGGCATGTTCGAACATGTGGGCATTCCGCATTACGAGGAATATTTCCGGAATGTCCGGGAGCTTCTGAAGGATGACGGCATCGCGCTGATCCACACGATCGGCCGGTCCGACCCGCCGGGCACCACCAGCCCGTGGATCCTGAAATACATCTTCCCCGGCGGCTACTGCCCGGCCCTGTCGGAGGCGATGCGGCCGATCGAGAACCAGGACCTGTTCGCCACAGATGTCGAGGTCTGGCGCCTGCATTACGCCGAGACGCTGCGCCACTGGCACGACCGGTTCATGGCCAATATCGACCGCGCGCGGGAGCTGTATGACGAGCGGTTCTGCCGGATGTGGCGCTATTACCTGATCGCCTGCGAGATGACGTTCCGCCACAACCGGCAGGTGGTGTTCCAGTTCCAGCTCACCAAGCAGCAGGACGCGGTGCCGCTGACGCGGGATTACCTGTATTGCCCGGACGAGAAGGACGGGAAAGACGAGAAGGACGACCTGCGCCACGCGGCGGAGTAGCGCCACGCGTCGCGCCCTTGCAGGCGCGCCTCGTGAGACCTGTTCACAGCCCCCGCCACGGAGGCGCGGGGCCCAAGGGCGTGGCCGCAAAATGGCCATCCGGGCGCGCTTGGGCGATCCCCCTTGCACAGAGGCGCGTGATGGATATAACCGCCAACAATTTGCGCTGCCCCGGGGAAAGAAAATGCCGAAGAGAACCGATATCTCGTCCATCATGATCATCGGCGCCGGTCCCATCATCATCGGGCAGGCCTGCGAGTTCGACTATTCCGGCGCACAGGCCTGCAAGGCCCTGCGCGAGGAAGGCTACCGGGTGATCCTGGTGAACTCGAACCCCGCCACGATCATGACCGATCCGGGCCTGGCCGACGCCACCTATATCGAGCCGATCACGCCCGAGGTGGTGGCCCGCATCATCGAGAAGGAACGCCCCGACGCCCTGCTGCCCACCATGGGCGGGCAGACCGGGCTGAACACCGCCCTGGCCGTTGCCGATATGGGCGTTCTGGACAAGTTCGGGGTCGAGCTGATCGGCGCCAACCGCGAGGCCATCGAGATGGCCGAGGACCGCAAGCTCTTCCGCGAGGCGATGGACCGGCTGGGCATCGAGAACCCCGCCGCGACGATCGCCAACAATTTCGAAGAGGCGATGGCGGCGCTGGATACCGTGGGCCTGCCGGCGATCATCCGCCCTGCCTACACGTTGGGCGGCACCGGCGGGGGCGTGGCCTATAACCGCGACGATTACGAATATTACTGCAAGTCGGGGCTCGATGCCTCACCCGTCAGCCAGATCCTGATCGACGAATCGCTTCTGGGCTGGAAGGAGTACGAGATGGAGGTCGTCCGCGACAAGGCGGACAACGCGATCATCGTCTGCTCGATCGAAAACGTCGATCCGATGGGCGTGCATACCGGCGATTCGATCACCGTGGCCCCGGCGCTGACGCTGACCGACAAGGAATACCAGATCATGCGCAACGGCAGCATCGCCGTGCTGCGCGAGATCGGGGTCGAGACTGGCGGCTCGAACGTGCAATGGGCGATCAACCCCGATGACGGCCGGATGGTCGTGATCGAGATGAACCCGCGCGTGTCGCGCTCCTCGGCGCTGGCGTCGAAGGCCACGGGTTTCCCCATCGCCAAGATCGCCGCCAAGCTGGCCGTGGGCTACACGCTCGATGAGTTGGACAACGACATCACCAAGGTGACGCCCGCCAGCTTCGAGCCCACCATCGACTATGTCGTCACCAAGATCCCGAAATTCGCCTTCGAGAAGTTCCCGGGCTCGCAGCCCTACCTCACCACCGCGATGAAATCGGTGGGCGAGGCGATGGCGATTGGCCGCACCATCCACGAATCGCTGCAAAAGGCGCTGGCCTCGATGGAATCGGGCCTGACCGGCTTCGACGAGGTCGAGATCGAGGGCGCGCCGGAAGAGGCCGCCGTGATCAAGGCGCTCAGCCTGCAGACACCGGACCGGATGCGCACCATCGCCCAGGCGATGCGCCACGGGCTGTCGGATGACGCGATTTTCAACGCCACCAAGTACGACCCCTGGTTCCTGGCCCGCATCCGCGAGATCGTCGAGGCCGAGGAGCGGGTGCGCAAGGACGGCCTGCCAGTCGACGAGGACGGGCTGCGGTCGCTCAAGATGATGGGCTTTACCGATGCCCGGCTCGCCGCCCTCACGGGCCGGACCGAGGGGCAGGTGCGCCGGGCGCGCCATGCGCTGAACGTCACCGCCGTCTTCAAGCGGATCGACACCTGCGCGGCCGAATTCGAGGCGCAGACCCCCTACATGTATTCCACCTACGAGGCCCCGATGATGGGCGAGGTGGAATGCGAGGCGCGGCCCAGTGACCGCAAGAAGGTGGTTATCCTCGGCGGCGGGCCGAACCGGATCGGGCAGGGGATCGAGTTCGATTACTGCTGCTGTCACGCCTGTTTCGCGCTGACCGATGCGGGTTACGAGACGATCATGATCAACTGCAACCCCGAGACCGTGTCGACCGACTACGACACCTCGGACCGGCTCTATTTCGAGCCGCTCACCTTCGAGCACGTGATGGAGATCCTGCGGGTCGAGCAGGAGAACGGCACGCTGCACGGGGTGATCGTGCAGTTCGGCGGGCAGACGCCGCTGAAGCTGGCCAATGACCTCGAGGCCGAGGGCATCCCGATCCTGGGCACCTCGCCCGACGCCATCGACCTTGCGGAAGATCGCGAGCGGTTTCAGGCGCTGGTCAACAAGCTGGGGCTGCGGCAGCCGAAGAACGGCATTGCCTCGAGCGACAAACAGGCGCTGGAGATTGCCGACAGCATCGGCTTCCCGCTGGTGATCCGCCCCTCCTACGTGCTGGGCGGCCGGGCGATGGAGATCGTCCGCGACATGGCCCATCTGGAGCGGTACATCAAGGAAGCGGTCGTGGTCTCGGGCAAGAGCCCGGTGCTGCTGGATGGCTACCTGTCGGGCGCCATCGAATGCGATGTGGACGCGCTCTGCGACGGCACGCGGGTGCACGTGGCGGGCATCATGCAGCATATCGAGGAGGCGGGCGTGCACTCGGGCGATTCAGCCTGCTCGCTACCGCCGTATTCACTGGCGCAGGACACGATCGACGAGATCAAGCGCCAGACCGAGGCGCTGGCGCTGGAGCTGGGCGTGCGCGGGCTGATGAACGTGCAGTTCGCCGTGAAGGAAGGCGAGATCTTCCTGATCGAGGTGAACCCCCGCGCCAGCCGTACCGTGCCCTTCGTCGCCAAGGCGACCGACAGTGCCATCGCCTCCATCGCCGCGCGGCTGATGGCGGGCGAGACGCTCGATGCCTTCCCCAACCGCGGCCCCTACCCCGCCGATGCCAAGCCCGGCAGCCTGCCCATGGCCGACCAGATGACGCTGGCCGACCCGGCGATGCCGTGGTTCTCGGTCAAGGAAGCGGTGATGCCGTTTGCCCGCTTCCCCGGTGTCGACACCATCCTCGGGCCGGAAATGCGCTCGACCGGCGAGGTGATGGGCTGGGACGTGTCCTTCCCCCGCGCCTTCCTCAAGGCGCAGATGGGCGCGGGCGCGGTGCTGCCCGAAAGCGGCAAGGTGTTCTTCTCGATCAAGGATGCCGACAAGACGCCGCAACTGGTCGAGACCGCGCAGACGCTGGTGGACATGGGTTTCGAGATCGTGGCGACCCGCGGCACCGCGGCCTTCCTCGAAGGGCACGAGATCGCCTGCGAGGTGGTCAACAAGGTCTACGAGGGACGGCCCGACGTGGTCGACATGCTCAAGGATGGGCAGATCGCGCTGGTGATGAACACCACCGAGGGCGCGCAGGCGGTCGAGGACAGCCGCGAGATTCGCTCGGTTGCGCTCTACGACAAGATCCCCTACTACACGACCGCCGCCGCCGCCCATGCCGCCGCCATGGCCATGAAGGCCCGCGACGAGGGCGATCTTGTGGTAATGGCGCTACAGGGGCCCGGCAAGACCGCCGCTTGACGCGACGGCACTAAAAACGCAAGCCCTTGCGAACACAGTATTTTTTGGCGTTATCCACAGCCATGACCGGCGGTCTGGGCGGGTATGCGGGAATTGCATAGATTTTAATCTTCATTTCTGTTGCGCGAATCCGCTTGCGCCTTATATGCGGGCTATGAGCCGCAGCGTAACGCGACTCGGACCTGACCCACTCTAGACCCAGGAGGCTGGACATGACCCGCGATGAACTGAACCGCGAACTTCGTATGCATAGTGCCACCTGGCAGTCGGTTGTGCTGGTATACGGTCTGCTCGTCGGTACGCTGGTGCTCTCGGCAATGGCCATCACCGCATAAAGGCAGGACGGGCGCTTCCTCCGCGCCCGGGACCACGCTCTTCACAACCGAAAAGGCGCCGGGCGGTATCTACCGCGCGGCGTTTGTAGTTTGACACCCCGGACGGCATCGTGCTGTCCCCCGTTCCGGGAAGGAAGCTGAGAATGACACGTGACGAACTGAACCGCGAACTGCGCATGCACAGCGCAACCTGGCAATCGGTGGTGATCGTCTATGGCCTCATCGTGGCGTCGATGGTGGGCTCTGCCATGTGGATCATCGGCTGACGATCAGCAAAAATCTGGTACTGAATGCGAAACGGCGGAGGGGTGACCCTCCGCCGTTCTTGCTTGTGTCAGGCCGTCAGCGTCAGCCGCTTTTCTCGGTATCGCTGCCCTCGACCTTCTCGTCGCCCGGGTCGATCTTGGCCGAGGCCGCATCGCCCACGTTGTCGACGCCCCGCTCTTCCAGCAGCGTGGTGAGCCAGTCGGGGTCCATCTCGGGCACCGAGCTGAGCAGCAGGTCGGTATAGGGGTGGTGCGGGGGCGTGAACATGTCGTCCTTGGGCCCCTGCTCGACCACCTTGCCGTGCTGCATCACCACCACCTCGTCGGCGATCGACCGCACGGTGGCAAGGTCGTGGGTGATGAACATGTAGGCCAGGTTCAGCTCGTTCTGCAGCCGGTCGAGCAGCTTCAGGATGCCCTCCGCCACAAGCTGGTCGAGCGCCGATGTCACCTCGTCGCAGACGATGAAGGTGGGTTCCGCCGCCAGCGCCCGGGCGATGCCGATCCGCTGCTTCTGCCCGCCCGACAGCTCTGGCGGGAAGCGGTTGTAGAACTTCGACGGTTCCAGCTCGATCAGGTCGAGCAATTCGTCCACCCGGTTCTTGAGCGCCGCGCCGGACAGGCCCGAATAGAACTGCGCCGGCCGGCCGATGATCTCGGAGATCCGCACCTTGGGGTTCAGCGCCGTGCCGGCCATCTGGTAGATCATCTGGCACTGGCGCAACTGGTCGCGGCTGCGGTCCTTGTAGGAGGGCGGGAAAGGCTCTCCCTTGAACAGCACCTGCCCCTTGGACGGGGGCAGCAGCCCGGTGATCACCCGCGCGGTGGTCGACTTGCCGGAACCGGATTCGCCCACGACCGCCACGGTCATGCCCTCGTAGATGTCGAAGGACACGTCATCCAGCACCTTGGCCCCGCCGGTATAGGAGGCGTCGATATTCTGCACCGAGATGAGCGGCGTGGCGTCCTTGGGCCGGTACTTCTGATCCCGCTTGAAGCTGCGGACGGCCCAGAGCGACTTGGTATAGTCCTCCTTCGGGCTTTCCAGCATCTCCTTGGTGGGCGCCTCCTCGACCTCCTCGCCCTTCAGCAGCACCTTGATCGTGTCGGCCATCTGCGCCACGACCGCAAGGTCGTGGGTGATGTAGATCGCGGCGGTGTTGAACTGGTCGACGATGTCGCGGATGGCCGCGAGCACCTCGATCTGGGTGGTCACGTCAAGCGCGGTGGTCGGCTCGTCGAAGATGATCAGGTCGGGCCGGCAGGACATGGCCATCGCCGTCATCGCCCGCTGAAGCTGCCCGCCCGACACCTGGTGCGGGTAGCGGAAGCCGATCTCCTCGGGGTTGGGAAGGCGCAGGCGGCGGTAAAGCTCCACCGCGTCCTCCTGCGCCTCCATCCGTTTCTTGATGCGGTATTGCACCGGCGCTTCGGTGTGCTGGTCGATCAGCTTGTGCGCCGGGTTGAACGAGGCCGCCGCCGATTGCGCCACGTAGGCGATCCGCGAGCCCCGAAGGGCGCGCTTCTCGCTTTCGCTGGCGGTGGTCAGCTCCATCCCGTCGAACTCGATCGAGCCGTCGGAGATGCGCGTGCCGTCACGGGCATAGCCCATGGCGGCCGCGCCGATGGTGGATTTGCCGGCACCGGATTCCCCGATCAAGCCCATCACCTCGCCGCGGTGGAGGGTCAGGTCGACCCCCTTGATGATGTCGATCCACGTCTCGTCCGTGTAGCCCTGGATCTTCAGGTCCCGGATCTTGAGAAGGACATCGCTTTCCTTGAACTTGGTCGCCATTGTTATCTCTCCTTCAGGCCCGAGGACCGGAACAGCATCCAGTCGACCACGAAGTTGACCGCCACCGTCAGCAGCGCGATGGCTGCCGCCGGTATGAGCGGCGTTATGTCTCCGAACGAGATCAGGGTCGCGTTCTCACGCACCATCGAGCCCCAGTCCGCCGTGGGCGGCTGGATGCCGAGGCCGAGGAACGACAGGCCCGCCACCAGCAGGAACACGAAGCAGAATTCCAGCCCGAACTCGGCCACCAGGGGGGCGGTCGAGTTGGGCAGGATTTCCTTGCGGATGAGGTACCACGTGCCCTCGCCCCGCAGCTTCGCCGCCTCGATATAGTCCATCACCACGACGTTGCCCGCCACCGCCCGTGTCAGGCGGAAGACGCGCGGCGCGTAGATGATGGCCACGGCAACGATGATCACGATGATCTGCGGCCCGAAGATCGACAGCATCAGCAGCGCGAAGATCAGCGACGGGATCGACATGATCACGTCGGCGAACCGGCCCATGAACTGGTCGAACCAGCCGCCCTTGGTGGCCGCCAGAAGCCCGGCGAGCGCCCCGAAGAAGAACGCCGCCAGCGTCGCCGACAGGGCCAGCCCGACCGAGTTGCGCGTGCCATAGACGATCCGGCTGAACATGTCGCGGCCCAGCTGGTCGGCGCCGAGCAGCATGTTCTCGTCGGCCGGCGCAAAGGCCGAGGCGATCACCTGTGCCTCGCCATAGGGCGCGATCAGCGGGGCGAAGATGCCCATCACCGCGTAGGTGAAGATGACGAACATCCCGAAGGCCGCCGTCAGCGGCGCGGTGCGCAGCTCCTTGGCCATCTCTTCCGAGGCCAGCGCGATCAGGAACTCGCGGAAGGCATAGGACACCATCGCCGCCAGACCCAGGACGCCGGCACAGATGGCCACCCCCCGAAGCGCGCCCGTGCCGCCGATGATCCCCAGAACGAAGGACACCAGCGTCAGCGAGAACAGCAGCAGGAAGGCCGCTCTCTTGTTGAAGTAAGCTGCAAGGCAGGAACCGCCCAGAAGCAGCGTGTAATATCCGATTACAAACCAGCTCATGTAACTGCCCCCTTACTTCGGATGCCGCAGACGCGGGTTGGTGAGAATGGCGCCCACATCGGCTGCGAGATTGAGCAGGATGAAGGTGGCCGCGAAGATCAGGCAGCAGGCCTGGACGACCGGGAAGTCACGCTTCGACACCGCGTCGACAAGCGCCTGCCCGATGCCGGGATAGACATAGACCACCTCGACCAGAACCACGCCGGTGATCAGGTAGGCGAGGTTCAGCGCGACCACGTTGATGATCGGCGCCCAGGCGTTCGGCAGGGCGTGCTTGACGATCACCCGCCACGGCGGCGCGCCCTTGAGGCGGGCCATCTCGATATAGGGAGAGGCCAGCAGGTTGATGATCGCCGCCCGCGTCATCCGCATCATGTGCGCCATCACCACCAGCACCAGCGTCAGCGCCGGCAGGAACGTGCGCTCGAGAAGCTGGAGGAAGGACATCCCCTCGCTCAGGCTCGAGATCGCCGGGAACATGCCCCAGGTGACCGCGAAGTAGAGGATCAGGATGTAGCCCAGGAAGAATTCCGGCGACGAGATGAACGACAGCGAGACCACGTTGGCCACGCGGTCGAAGATCGAGTTGCGCAGCAGCGCCACGATCACGCCGAGGACGATCGAGACCGGCACCGCGATGACCGCGGCATAGGCCGCGAGGAAGAGCGTGTTCATGAATCGGTCGCTGATCGTGCGGGCGACGGATTCGCCGGTGACGATCGAGTTGCCGAAGTCGAACATGACGGCCCCGCTGAGCCAGTCGAGATACCGTATGATCGCCGGCTGATCGAGCCCCATCTCCCGGCGCAGCGCGCGCAGGTTCTCTTCCGTGGCCCCCTGGCCGAGCACGGCCTGGGCGATGTCGCCCGGCAGCAATTCGACCATGAAGAAAATGATGACCGAGATGATCAGTAGAATGATCAGCCCCAGCCCGAGCCGTCTTCCAACGAGCCCAAGTATGTCTCCCATCTGTCCCTCCTGCTGTTGCCCCGTGGTCCCGCGCTCATGGCTGTCCGGGTGGCCGGGTATACAGATATTTTTGGCCGTGGCGGGCTGGGTATGACTATGTGAATGACCCGCCTCGGCTGTGGGTCCGGGCCGGGGCGTGGCGCCTTGGCCCGGACGGTGAAGCCCCGGCGCATCTGCGCCGGGGCCGGTCGTGTCGTTCTAGCCTTCGAACCACCAGCGGCTGCAGGCGCGGGCGCCGTCCATCTGCCAGCTCGGGGCAAGATCCTCGCCATGCTTGACGTTCTTGCGGCGGGCATAGACGAAATCCGGGAAGAACGGGATGACGGTGCCGCCATCGTCCTTCGCCAGGATCGCCATCTCGCGGTACATCTCGGCCCGCTTGGTGTCGTCGATCTCCGACTTGGCCATCCGCAGCAGCTCGTTGAACCGCTCGTTCTGCCAGTGGCTTTCGTTCCAGGCCGCGTCGTCCTTGTAGGCCAGCGAGTACATCACGTCCGGCGTCGGACGCGCGCCCCACTGCACGCAGCACCACGGCTTCTTGAGCCAGACGTCGGAATAGTACCCGTCGTTCGGCTCGCGCTTGA
This sequence comes from Roseovarius sp., assembly GCF_040223625.1. Lineage (GTDB taxonomy): Bacteria > Pseudomonadota > Alphaproteobacteria > Rhodobacterales > Rhodobacteraceae > Roseovarius. Next base: position 48,732 of record NZ_JAVKFX010000006.1, read on the forward strand.
CCTTGATATTGATGCCGGCCGCCTTGGCGTGTTCGGCATAGAGCACGCACATGTCGACCGAACCCGAGAAGACCGAGTCGGCGACGCTGATCTCGACGGTGAGGTCTTCCATCCCCGCCTTCTTCAGCAGCGACTTGGCCTGGTCGGGGTCATACGGGCGCTGTTCGATATCCTCGGGCCAGTAGGGCATGGCCGGCGAATGGTGGAAATCGTTGCCCATCGTGGCCGTGCCGAAGACGATCTTGTCGATGATGTCCTGCCGGTCGATCGACAGTTTCAGCGCGTTGCGCACGTCGACATTGTCGAACGGCGCCACGTCGCAGAACATCGGCATGGTGATCGCGGCGGCCGAGGCGACCTGGTCGATCTCGATGTTCGGGTCGCGCTGCAGCAGGGCGAGCGTCTTCAGCTCGATCTGCGTGACGGCATCGAGATCGCCGGTGACCAGCGCGGTCTGGCGCGCGTTGGGGTCGTTGAGCACGGTCACGGTGACGCTGTCGAAATAGGCGCCTTCCAGGTGCCAGTCCTCGTGCCGCTCGAACTCGTAGCTGACGCCGAACTCGGCATTGTTGAGCTTGTAGGGGCCACAGCCGTCGCCCGATTTCCAGTCGATCGAGCCGTCCTCGTTCGCCGGGCAGATGGCCAGGTGATAGTCGGTCATCAGCCACGGCAGGTCGGCGTTGCCCGAGGCCAGCTTGAAGGTGATCGAGCCGTCGCCGTTGTCGACGATATCCTCGACATCCGTCAGCAGCGCGGTCGCCGCCGAGGTGCTGTCTTCGCCGCGGTGGTGGTTCATCGAGGCGATCACGTCATTGGCCGTGACCTTGTTGCCGGAATGGAACGTGGCGTCCCCGTTCAGCTTGAAGGTCCACTCCTTCGCGTCCTCGGTGGCCGACCATTCGGTCGCCACGTCCGGCCCGAGCGAGCCATCGGGCTCGATCAGGGTCAGGTAGCTGCGGAAGGTATGCGCGACCTGGATCATCGAGAACGAAAGGTAGGTGCCCGGGTCATGCGTGTCGGAGGTGTTGCCGTCATGGGCGCCGAGGCGGAAATGGCCGCCGCTTTGCGGCTCGGCTTTGGCAGAGGTGGTCCAGAGGCCGGTCGCGGCCGAGGCGGTCATCCCCGCGGCCAGCGAATAGTTCATGAACGAGCGGCGGGAAATCTTGCCTTCGCGGGCAGCATCCGCAAGCCGGTCGATCATCATCTGATCGGGTTTCTTTGTCATATCTTCTCCCTGGTATGTCGTCTTGTTGGACTTCTTCCCGGTCGATGCCGGGTTATTCTTGGTCATTCTGGTCCGGTGCCTTCCCCCATGCCGCAAAGGGCATATCGTTCAGAGGCCGTACGAAGACCGGATTCTTCGATTGTCGTGTGCTGTCGGTCCTGATCCCCTTTTCTTCTTTCGTCTTGGGCCGCCGGCGCGGCCGAATGAGCAGGCCCGGCGCACATGGCGCCGGGCCCTTGCATGATCAGTCCTCGAACCACCAGCGGCTCGGGGCGCGGGCGCCGTCAAGCTCCCAGCTTGCGGCAAGGTTGTCGCCACGTTTGACGTTGGAGCGGCGCGCATAGACGAAGTTGTTGAACATCGGGATGATCGTCCCGCCATCGTCCTTCGCGAGGATCGCCATGTCGTGGTACATCTCGGCGCGCAGGCTGTCGTCGAGCTCGGACTTGGCTTTCAGCAGAAGCTCGTTGAACTCCTCGTTCTGCCAGCGGCTCTCGTTCCAGTCGGCGTCGGACTTGTAGGCCAGCGTGTACATCACGTCGGGCGTGGGACGCGCGCCCCAGGACACCGCGCAGAACGGTTTCTTCAGCCAGACATCGGAATAGTAGCCGTCGTTCGGCTCGCGCACGACCTTGACGGTGATGCCGGCCTGCTTGGCCTGCTCGGCATACAGAACGCACATGTCGACCGCGCCCGAGAACAGGCTGTCGGCGGTCGAGATGCTGACCGTCAGGTCCTCGGCGCCCGCCTTCTTCAGCAGCGACTTGGCCTGGTCCGGGTCGTATTCGCGCTGTTCGATATCCTCGGGCCAGTAGGGCTGGGCCGGGGAGTGGTGGAAGTCGTTGCCGATCGTGGCCGCGCCGAAGGCGATCTTCTCGATGATCTCGTTGCGGTCGATCGACAGTTTCAGCGCGTTGCGCACGTTGACATCGTCGAACGGCGCCGTGTCGCAGAACATCGGCATGGTAATCGCGGCGGCCGAGGGCACGTTCTCGATCTCGATGTTCGGGTCGCGTTCCAGCAGCGACGAGGTCTTGATGTCAATGAGCGAGACCGCGTCGACATCGCCGGTGACCAGCGAGGTCTGGCGCGCGTTCGGGTCGTTCAGCACCAGCATCTCGACATTGTCGAAATAGGCGCCTTCGAGGTGCCAGCCGTCATGCCGGCTCAGCTTCCAGCTGACGCCCCATTCGCCCTGGTCGATCTTGTAGGGGCCCGAGCCGTCGCCCGACTGCCAGTCGATGCTGCCATCCTCGTTGCCGGGGCAGACGGCGAGGTGATAGTCGGTCATCAGCCACGGCAGGTCGGCGATGCCGCTTTCCAGCGTGACGACGACGGTGTGGTCGCCATCGGCCTGCACGTCGGTGACCGATGTCAGAAGCGACTTGGCCGCCGAGGTGCTTTCCTCGCCGCGGTGGTGGTTGAGCGAGGCGACCACGTCGGAGGCCATCACCGGCCGGCCGCTGTGGAACGACGCATCCGGGTTGATCTCGAAAGTCCAGACCGACGCATCCTCGTTCGCTGACCAGTCGCTGGCAAGGTCCGGACCGAGAGAGCCATCGGGCTCGATCAGGGTCAGGTAGCTGCGGTACTGGTGCGCGAGGTAGATCTGCTGCCGCGACACGTACTGGCCGGGGTCGTGCGTGTCCGACGAGTTGCCGTCATGCATCCCGACCTTGAAGGTGCCGCCCTTCTTGGGCTGGGCGCTGGCCTTGGTGGTCCAGAGGCCGGTTGCGGCCGACGCGGACATGCCGGCGGCCAGCGAATAGTTCATGAAGGACCGGCGCGAAATCTTGCCCTGACGGGCGGCTTCGGCGAGCCGATCAATCATGAATTGATCTGTTCTCTTGGTCATATTGTCTCCCTGGAATTCTTCATCATGTCGTACGGACCGCAGGATTGCGGCATCACCGTCAAAGCTTCTCTCCCTTGAAGGTTTTCGGGCGGCTTGAATGCGACATATTGATAGCAAAACACGAAATCGGCGAGTCTTCCAGTGTGGAGTTTGCCTTTCCACGATTTTTTGAAGAAAGCCGCATGGATAGGGCCCGCTGTGAAAGCGGGTGACGTCGCGGCGCCTCCGCCCCGCCCCGGCCCTGTTCCGACCGGGTGGTCAAAAAACGACACTTCCTGACGCGGCGGTGGTATCCGCCGGCCCGGCCGGCCTCACTCGTTCCGCTTGGTCCGGAGCTTGGCGAAATAGTCCACCCGCTTCTTCAGCTCCCGTTCGAAGCCGCGCTCGACCGGCTGGTAGAGCACCGGGCGCTTCATGTCCTCGGGGAAGTAATCCTGCCCCGAAAACCCGTCCTCGGCATCGTGATCATAGGCATAACCCTTGCCGTAACCCTGTTCCTTCATCAACTTGGTGGGCGCGTTCAAGATATGCTTGGGCGGCGACAGGCTGCCGGTTTTCTGGGCCTGCCGGCGGGCCTCCTTGTAGGCATTGTAGGCCGCGTTCGACTTGGGCGCCAGCGCCAGGTAGGTCAGCGCCTGCGCGATGGCCAGTTCCCCCTCGGGGCTGCCCAGCCGCTCGTAGACCTCCCACGCGTGCAGGCAATGGGTCTGCGCCTGCGGGTCGGCCAGGCCGATATCCTCCACCGCCATCCGGGTGATCCGCCGGGCCAGGTAACGCGGGTCCTCGCCCCCTTCCAGCATCCGCGCGAACCAGTAAAGCGCGGCGTCGGGGTCGGACCCGCGCACCGATTTGTGCAGCGCCGAGATCAGGTTGTAATGCTCGTCCCCGCTCTTGTCGTATTTCGCCGCCCGACGCATCAAGCGCGAGGTCAGGCCCTTGACGTCGAGCTTGCCGTCGGTCTTCCACGCCGCCACCTGCTCGATCAGGTTCAGCAGCGCCCGCCCGTCGCCATCGGCCATCTCCAAGAGCGCCTCGCGCGCCGGGCCGTCCAGCGGCAGCGGCTTGCCGATCTCCGCCTCGGCCCGCTGCGTCAGCAGCTCCAGGTCGGCCAGCGACAGCCGTTCCAGCACGAAGACCTGCGCCCGGCTCAGCAACGCGGCGTTCAGCTCGAAGCTGGGGTTCTCGGTGGTGGCGCCGACAAGAAGGATGGTGCCATCCTCCATATGCGGCAGGAAACTGTCCTGCTGGGCCTTGTTGAACCGGTGGATCTCGTCGACAAACAGCAGCGTGCCCTGCCCGTTCGCACGGCGGTGCTTGGCCTCGTCGAACACCCGGCGCAGGTCCGGCACGCCGGTAAAGATCGCGCTGATCTGCACGAAATGCAGGTCGGTCTCGTCCGCCAGAAGCCTTGCGATGGTGGTCTTGCCCACCCCCGGCGGGCCCCAGAACACCAGCGAGCCAAGGCTGTTCGAGGCCAGCATCACCCCCAGCGGCCCCTCCGGCCCCAGCACCTGTTGCTGCCCGATCACGTCCGACAGCTTGCGCGGCCGCAGCCGGTCGGCCAGCGGGCGTGGCGCAGTGTCGGGCAGGGCCTCGGGCTGGGTGTCGAACAGGTCGCTCATCGGCTTACAACCGGAACCGCATGGTCATGCGCTGGGTGCCGCGCTGCACGTCGAGGAAGAGGTGCCGCCGCGCCTCCTCCAGCGCCGCCTCGGCCTCGGTCGCACTCTCGACCGTCACGTCGTTGATCCCGCGCAGGATATCCCCCGCCCGAAGCCCGGCGCGCAGCCCGATCTGGCCGGGGTCGTCGACCACCACGCCCTGCGCCGTCAGCGGCAGGCCATATTCCCCGATCACCGCCGGGTTCACCGTCGACAGCACCATGCCGGGAATGGCCGCGTCCCGCCCCGTGGTGCGCTGCCCGCGCGGCGGCACGTCCGGCGCCGCGATCAGGCGCACGGTGGCCTCCCCCGCCTCGCCGTTGCGGACATGGGCAATCCGCGCCTCCGCCCCGATGCCGGTCACCGACATGCGAAAGATCATCTCGGCCGGGGTGTTCACCGCATGCCCCTCGACCGCGGTGATCACGTCGCCCGGCTGATAGCCCGCCTCGAGAAAGCTGCTGGCCGGGTGCAATTGCGAGATCACCACGCCGCCCGGCGCGGAAAGCCCCAGCCCCTCGGCCATATCCGCCGTCACCGGCTGGCCATCCATCCCGGCCCATGGCCGCTCGAACGCGCTCTTGCCGTCGCGCGCCTGCGCCACGAACTGCGACACCAGCCGCGAGGGGATGGCGAAACCGATCCCGTTCGATCCGCCCGAGCGGCTGAGGATCGAGGTGTTGATGCCGATCAGGCTGCCATTCACGTCGACCAGCGCGCCGCCCGAATTGCCGGGATTGATCGGCGCATCGGTCTGGATGAAATAGCCCCGCGCGTTGCCGGTCGCGGTGCCCGACCGGGCGAGCCCCGAGACGATCCCGCTGCTGACCGTCTGCCCCACCCCGAACGGGTTGCCCAGCGCCAGCACCAGCTCGCCCACCTGCACGGTATCGCTGTCCCGCAGCGTCAGCGCCGGCATGTCGCGGGCGTCCTCCATCTGCAGGATGGCAAGGTCGCTCTCCTCGTCGGCCAGAAGCACCTTGGCCGAAAACTCCCGCCGGTCGTTGAGCACGACGCGAATATCCGTCGCCTCCCCCACCACGTGGTAATTCGACACCACGATCCCGTCTTTTCCGAGGATCACACCCGAGCCAAGGCTGTTCTGCACCCGCTGCCGTGGCGTGCCGAAATCGCGGAACAGGTCCTGGAAGAACGGGTCGCTGGAAAACGGGCTCTGCACGCTGACCACCCGGCGGGCATAGATGTTGACCACCGCCGGAGAGACCTTCTTCACCACCGGCACGAAACCGGTCTGGATCTCGATCTGGCTGGTCGGCACCTGCATCTCGGCCCGGGCGGACAGGCCGGCGAGGAGGAGACAGATGACCAGTATCCAACGCATTCCCGCCCTCCGTTCTGCTCGGCTGCCCCTCTGATATGCTGGGCCGGCGGGCGGATTGCAAGCTGTCATGAAGGTCGCCGGGCCCCGCTGCAGGGCCCGGCCCGGGCGTGGCTCAGCCCGCCTTGCGGGCCAGCCCGCCCCGCCGCGCACGCACCGCGTCGGCCAGACCGTGCAGCGCGGTTTCCGTGTCCTCCCAGCCAAGGCAGCCATCGGTGATCGACTGGCCATAGACCAGCGGCCCCTGCCCAACCTTCTGGGCCCCTGCGACAAGGTGGCTTTCCACCATCACCCCGGTGATCCGGGCGTCACCCGCCGCCACCTGCGCGCCGATCTCCCGCAGCACCTCCGGTTGCCGCTCCGGATCCTTGCCGCTATTGGCATGGCTCGCGTCGATCATCACCTGCGGCCGCAAACCGTCATTCACCATCTTCGCGCAGGCCGCCTCGACCGAGGCCGCATCGTAATTCGTGCCGCCCCCGCCGCGCAGGATGACGTGGCAATCCGCATTGCCCCCGGTGCCGACGATGGCCGCCTGCCCCTCCTCCGTCAGCCCCATGAAATGATGCGGCTGCGCGGCCGAGCGCACCGCGTCGATGGCGATCTGCACGTTGCCGCGGGTGCCGTTCTTGAACCCCACCGGGCAGCTGAGGCCGGAAGCCATCTCGCGGTGGATCTGGCTTTCCGTCGTCCGCGCCCCGATGGCGCCCCAGGCCACGAGGTCGGCAATGTATTGCGGCACCGTGGTATCGAGGAACTCCGTCCCCACGGGCAAGCCCATCTCGGCCAGTTGCAGCAGAAGCGTGCGCGCCGTCTCGATCCCCTCGTTGATGCGGAACGAGCCGTCGATGCCCGGATCGTTGATCAGCCCCTTCCAGCCGCCGATGGTGCGGGGCTTCTCGAAATAGGCCCGCATGACCACCTCCACCGCATCCGACAGCTCGTCCCGCAGGGTACGCAGCCGGCCGGCATACTCGACCGCCGCCACCGGATCGTGGATCGAGCAGGGCCCGACCACCGCGACGATCCGGTCGTCGCGCCCGTCGAGAATGGCGCGGATCGCGTCGCGGCCCTCCTGCACGGTCTGCGCGGCCGGGTCACTGACGGGATGCCGCGCGCGCACCGTCGCGGGAGAGAGAAGTTCGTGCATCTTCGTGATGCGGAGGTTCTGGGTCGTCGTCGCCATGGGATCGGTCCTTCGGGCTGGCCCCCGGCGGTGACATGAAAAAACCGCCGGTGAGGGCGGTTCGGTTTGGTGTGTCACTGTCAACGTTGTGTCAGAACGCGCAGACCCTTCCCGCCGCCATATGGCTCGGAGCATAAAAATACCAGAATGCGGCAAAGGTGCGTGTCATGGGGGGCAGGCTAGCGGGGTCGGGTGGCCATGTCACGCGAAAAATTCGGGCGTTGGCGCCCGGGGCCGTTACCCGGGGGGGCCAGCCCCGTCGCCATTGTCTCTCGGACCAATGGCGCGACAATTGCGACCCCCTGGGATACTTTTAGCCAGAAGAAAAATGGGGTGGGCAAAATTAAAACCCCGCCGAGCGTGTCAGCGGGGGGTGGAAACGAGCCCGGAAGGGCGGTTTCTTATTCTTCGTCGGCATCCTCGAGCGCGACGCGCTCCTTGTCGGCCTTGCCCTTGGCGTCGAGGTCGCGGTCGACCAGTTCGATGATCGCCATCGGCGCCATGTCACCATAGCGGAAGCCGGCCTTCAGGACGCGGGCATAACCGCCCGAGCGTTCCTTGTAGCGCGGGCCCAGCACGTCGAACAGCTTGGCGACGTGGATGTCCTGCTTGAGCTGGGCGGCGGCCTGGCGGCGCGCATGCACGTCGCCGCGCTTGCCCAGCGTGATGAGCTTGTCGATCACCCGCTTGAGCTCTTTCGCCTTGGGCAGGGTGGTCTTGATCTGTTCGTGTTCGATGAGCGAGCCGGCCATGTTCGCCCACAGCGCCTTGCGGTGCTCGTGGGTGCGGTTCAGGCGGCGGTAGCCTCGTGCGTGACGCATGTTTCTTACTCCTATTTGCCCTCTACGGGCGGTTTTGCTTTGTCCGGCCGGCGATGCGTGTCACCGGCTCTCCTTGGGGCCTGTCCCGGGCGTGACCCGGGACCTCGTGACCTCCTCGCGAACGGCCCGGCCCGCGAGGCCCCGGGCCAGGCCCGGGGCGAAGATCAATTCCTCAGAACTGATCTTCGAATTTCTTCGCCAGATCCTCGATGTTGTCCGGCGGCCAGTCCTCGACATCCATGCCGAGATGCAGGCCCATGCCCGAGAGCACTTCCTTGATCTCGTTCAGCGACTTGCGGCCGAAGTTCGGGGTGCGGAGCATCTCGGCTTCGGTCTTCTGGATCAGGTCGCCGATATAGACGATGTTGTCGTTCTTCAGGCAGTTGGCCGAGCGCACCGAAAGCTCCAGCTCGTCGACCTTCTTGAGAAGCAGCGGGTTGAACTCCAGCCCGTCATCCTCGTCCTGGCGGCCGGCGGATTCGGGTTCCTCGAAGTTGACGAAGATCGAAAGCTGGTCCTGCAGGATGCGGGCGGCATAGGCCACCGCGTCGTCCGGCGTGACCGACCCGTCGGTGTCGACCTTCATGGTCAGCTTGTCATAGTCCAGCACCTGGCCCTCGCGGGTGGGCTGCACGTCATAGCTGACCTTGACGACCGGCGAATAGATCGCGTCGACCGGAATGAGGCCGATCGGCGCGTCTTCCGGCTTGTTCTTGTCGGCGGCGACATAGCCCTTGCCCTGGTTCACGGTCAGTTCCATGAACAGGCCGGCGCCCTCGTCGAGGTGGCAGATCACGTGATCCTTGTTCAGGATCTCGATGCCCGCGCTGTCGGAAATGTCGCCGGCGGTGACGACGCCCGGCCCCTTGGCCGAGATCGACAGGCGCTTGGGCCCTTCCACTTCCATGCGCAGGGCCACGCCCTTGAGGTTCAGGACGATATCTGTCACGTCTTCGCGCACACCGGCCACCGACGAGAATTCGTGCAGCACGTTGTCGATCTGCACCGAGGTGATCGCGGCGCCCTGAAGCGACGACAGCAGCACGCGGCGCAGCGCGTTGCCGAGGGTCAGACCGAAGCCGCGCTCGAGCGGTTCGGCCACGACGGTGGCCTGGCGCAGCGGGTCGTTGCCCGGCTTCACCTCCAGCTGCGTCGGCTTGATCAGTTCTGCCCAGTTCTTGTGGATCATGCGGTCCCTCCATTCCTGTTCTCGGCCCCATGTCCGAAGGCCAAGAACGCCCGAGGTTTAAAATGACGGAATGGGGCCGTGAATGAACACGCGGCCCCACCGATAATCGTGAAGATCAGACCCGGCGGCGCTTCGGCGGGCGGCAGCCGTTATGCGCGATCGGGGTCACATCACGGATCGAGGTGATGTTGAAACCGACAGCGGCCAGCGCGCGCAGGGCACTTTCACGGCCCGAACCGGGGCCCTGCACTTCGACCTCGAGGGTCTTCATGCCGTGTTCCTGCGCCTTGCGGCCTGCATCCTCTGCGGCCATCTGGGCGGCATAGGGGGTCGACTTGCGCGAGCCCTTGAAGCCCATCGTGCCGGCCGACGACCATGCGATCGCGTTGCCCTGCACGTCCGAGATCAGGATCTTGGTGTTGTTGAAGGAGCTGTTCACATGCGCCACGCCGGTGGCGATGTTCTTCGAGACCTTTTTCTTGCCGCGCTGTGCGCCGCGGCGGGTATCACGTGCCATATCTGCTGCCCTCCCTTACTTCTTCTTGCCGGCAATGGCTTTTGCCGGGCCCTTGCGGGTGCGGGCGTTGGTGTGGGTCCGCTGGCCGCGAACCGGCAGGTTCCGGCGGTGGCGCAGACCACGGTAGCAGCCGAGATCCATGAGCCGCTTGATGTTCATCTGAACATCGCGGCGCAGGTCGCCCTCGACGGTGTAGTTGGCGTCGATATGCTCGCGCACGGCAAGCACTTCGGAGTCGCTCAACTCGTTCACCCGGCGGGTGACGTCGATGTTGACGGCTTCGCAGATGGCCTTGGCCGAAGAATGGCCGATACCAGTGATGTAGGTCAGGGCGATCGGGACCCGTTTGTGGGTCGGGATGTTAACGCCGGCGATACGTGCCAAGTGTCGTGTCCTCTTGTGTTGCGGTTCCGTAGTGCCAGAACCTTTTTTCACAACGTAGGCCCGAGACGGTTCCGTCCGGGCCGCAGCTGATACAGGTGGTCGATTCGGCCCCGGGTGCGACCCGGAAAGAATCATTTTCTCTCATGAGATGGTGGTGCTTAGGAGCAAATGCCAAGGGCGTCAAGCCCCCCGCGGGGCCTGTCAGTCACTGCACAGGAAATAAGCCTGCGCACTGCCCGTTTCGTCCTCGTAGACATATAGCAGGCCCGGCTCCGATTGGAAGGTCCGCAACACGAAAACCTTGGGGTAAAGCGCGCCGGGCTCCTCGCAATAACCGGGGCGGATATGGGTCTGGTCACTGGTCCAGTCGGGGCGCGGGATGGGCTCGGACAGTTCGCAGTAATACTCGATCTCGGAAAACCACCGGCCGTCGAAGCTCATGCCGCGCTCGTGCCGCTCGATCATCTCCAGCCCGCAAAGCGCCCGGTCGGTGACGAAATCCATCTCCGCCCGAAGCGGCGTGGCCAGAAGGGCAAGCCCCGCGATACAAATGATCTTCATGAAAAAACCTCCGACCCGTGGGACCGGAGGCTACCCGCTTTGCGCCACTGCGCCAAGCGTCAGGCGAGCGCACCCTCGATGGCGCCCGATACCTCGTCGATCTCGCCCAGCCCGTCGATCGTCTTGAGCTGGCCCTTGGCGTAGTAATATCCGATCAGCGGCGAGGTCTTCTTGTAATATTCCATCAGCCGGTTGCGCAGCGACTCCTCGTTGTCGTCGGCGCGGCGCTTGACCTCGGTCGAGCCGCAATTGGCGCATTTCCCGTCCTCGGGCCACGGCTTGGTGATGTCGTTGTAAACCGCGCCGCAGCCGCCACAGGTCGAACGCGCGGTGATGCGCTCGACCAGCGCGTCGTCATCCACCTGCATCTCGACCACGACGTCGAGCGTCTGGCCCTGCTCTTCCAGCAGATCGGCCAGCGCATCGGCCTGGGCCAGCGTGCGCGGAAAGCCGTCGAAGATGAACCCGCCGCCATTGTCGCCCTGGATCTTCTCCCGGATCAGCCCGATCACGATCTCGTCGGTGACCAGATCGCCGCGCGCCATCACCTCGGCCACGACCTTGCCCATCTCGGTGCCGCTGTCCTTGGCCTCGCGCAGCATGTCGCCGGTCGAAAGCTGGATCATGCCCCGTTTCTCGACAAGGATCTGGGCCTGCGTGCCTTTGCCCGCGCCGGGCGGTCCAAGAAGAATGATGTTCATCGGCGTGCCGTTCCTTTCCGACGGGCGCGCTTGCGTCCCTTGCCACTCAATTGCGATTTTTCAATAAGGCCCTCGTACTGGTGCGCCAGAAGATGCGACTGCACCTGCTGGATCGTGTCCATGACCACCGACACCACGATGAGAACCGACGTGCCGCCAAAATAGAAGGGAATGGCGAACTGGCTACGAAGGATTTCGGGAAGGAGACAAACTGCCGCAAGGTAGGCCGAACCCAGCACGAGGATGCGCGAGACCACGTATTCGAGATACTCCGCCGTCCGCTTGCCCGGCCGGATGCCGGGAACGAAGCCGTTCTGGTTCTTCAGGTTGTCGGCCACGTCATCGGGCTTGAAGGCCACGTTGTAGGTATAGAAATAGGCGAAGAACACGATCATCGCCGCGAAGAACACAAGGTAGAGCGGCTGACCGGGCCCGAAATAGGCCAGGATGGTCGACATGACCGGCCCGCTGTTCTGACCCGAGAAGGTCGACAGCGTCACCGGAAGAAGCAGCAGCGACGAGGCGAAGATCGCCGGGATCACGCCCGCCGGGTTCACCTTGACCGGCAGGTGGCTCGACCCGCCGTCATAGACCTTCATGCCGACCTGGCGGCGCGGATACTGGATGTGGATCTTGCGCAAGGAGCGTTCCATGAACACCACGAAGGCGATCACGGCCACCACCATGATCATCACGCCGACGATCACCGCCGGGCTGATCGCGCCCGACCGGCCGGAGGCGAAGAACTGCGCCAGCGCCGCCGGGATCTCGGCGATGATGCCCACGAAGATGATCAGCGAGATGCCGTTGCCCACGCCGCGCGCGGTGATCTGCTCGCCCAGCCACATCAGGAACATCGTGCCGCCCACCAGCGTGATCATGCAGGAGGCCACGAAGAACGGCGTCGCCAGATCCTGCTGCACCAGCCCGCCCGAGACAAGGCTCATGGCCAGCCCGTAGGATTGCAGCGTCGCAAGGGCCACCGTGCCGTAGCGGGTGTACTGGTTGATCTTCTTGCGCCCCTGCTCGCCCTCTTTCTTGAGCTGCTCCAATGCCGGCACCATGGCCGTCATGAGCTGCACGATGATCGAGGCCGAGATATAGGGCATGATCCCCAGCGCGAAGATCCCCATCCGCCCCAGCGCACCGCCGGTGAACATCGACAGCATCCCGCCGATGCCCTGGCTGGCATCTTCCATGAACTGGCGAAGCTCGGCCCCGTCGATGCCCGGAACCGGAATATAGGTGCCGAGGCGATAGACGATGAGCAGGGCGATGGTGAAGAGGATGCGCTTGCGAAGATCGGTGGCCTTGCCAAGGGCGGACCAACTGGTGTTGGCGGCCATTTGTTCTGCTGCGGATACCATGCGCGGGTCTCTTTTTCTTTATAAACGAACGCCGCCAGAGCCGTTTTCCGGCAAAGGCGGCGTCCTAAGGAAAACTAGGGGCTATGTAAGCGGCGCGAAAGCCGCTCACAACCTCTTATTCGGCCGCCTGCGCGGTTGTGACATTCAGAGAGCCACCCGCCTTCTCGACCGCCTCGACGGCCGATTTCGACGCGCCGGTGACTTCCAGCGTCAGCTTGCCGCTGATCTCGCCCTTGGCCAGAACGCGGATGCCGTCGAGCTTGCGGCGCACCAGCCCGCTTTCGACAAGCACGTCCTCGGTGATCGGCTTGCCGCCGTCGATCTTCTTGGCATCGACGAATTTCTGGATCAGGCCGAGGTTGACCACAGCGTATTTCTTGCGGTTCGGTTTGTTGAAGCCACGCTTGGGCAGACGCTGGTAGAGCGGCATCTGGCCGCCTTCATAGCCCTTGATGGCCACGCCCGAACGGGATTTCTGGCCCTTGATACCGCGGCCGGCGGTCTTGCCCATGCCCGAGCCCGGGCCACGGCCGACACGTTTGCGGGGTTTGGTCGCGCCCGCGTTGTCGCGCAGTTCGTTCAGTTTCATATCGCTTCTCCTGAGCCGGATGTGCCCCCCGAAGCGGGTGAGGACAACCTCGGCATGTCTTGGTTTTCGAGTCGGGCCCATCCCGGGCCACCGGGCGCGTATAGACGGGTTGCGCGGGCGGATCAAGGGGCGTGTGCGAGGGGCGGAGGTCGCGGGGCAGACCGGCGGCGCAACGGCCCCGGTGACACCCGCCGCGCGATCGACAGGCCGCGGGATGGCGATCCAACCTTCGTGGACACCACTTTATCTCTCCGCATCGGAAAAACCTGGCAATGTGGCGCTTCCCTCTCCCAATCGCCAGCCCGTCGGGGCGGCCTGTCGATCGCGCGGCGGGCTTCGCCCGTTGTTACGCGCGCCCCCAGCCGAAACCGCCACCACCCACCATCCCCGATTGATTTCTCGCCCCACGCGTTATCTCCTTCTCCCATGACCCTCCGCGCCGCCCTCCTCGCCTCGGCCCTCGCCCTCTCGGCCAGCCCCGCCGCCCCCAGCTGCGCCACCGATGCCATGCTGGTCTTCGACGGCTCCGCCTCCATGGCCGAGATCGGCGCCGACATCAGCCAACCCACCCGCATCGCCGAGGCCCGCGCCGCCCTCCACCGCGCCATGCCTCAAATCGCCCCCTTGCGACGCGTGGGCCTGCTCGTCTACGGCCCCGGCGGCGATCGAAGCTGCACCGGCATCGACCTCCGTTTCGCCCCCATCCCCGACGCGGCCGACGCGATAACCGGCGCCATCGACACCCTCGCGCCGCAGGGCCTCACCCCGCTTGCCGCCTCCGTCCTCGCCGCCGCGGAAACGCTGGACTACCGCAGCATTCCCGGCATCGTCGTGCTGGTCACCGATGGCAACGAAACCTGCGGCGGCCGCCCCTGCGCGCTGGGGTCGGCGCTGGCGGCGGAAGGCCATGACCTCACCGTCCATGTCATCGGCTTCCGCGTGGTTTTCGACCCGTTCAGCTGGAACAGCCCCGAGGCCGAGGGCTATGACGGCACGACCGTCGCCAAGTGCCTCGCCGACAGGACCGGCGGCATGTACGTCTCCACCGAAACCGTCGACGAACTGGCAGACGCCCTGCGCGACACGCTGGGATGTGCGCTTATCGGGCGAACCCCTGCCCGTCCCGTAAACTCGGTCGGCTAGACGAACCTGCCCCTCCCCAAGGTCGTTAAATTTTTCCCCGAAAGGGAAAAAGTTAGTAAACTGTTAACGCATCATGTGGGGGGAGAATGACATGAAGCGGTTCATGACAGCGGCGATCATCAGCATGCTGGCCTCGTCCAGTCCGGTATTTGCAGTCAACCAGGGCGCGCCGCAGGGCTTACAGGCAGACGAGGTCTGGCATAGCGGCGGATGCCGCAAGAATTCGCCTCCGGGAAAATGCTGCCACGCCGGGTCGAAACCCTACCATTGCCACTGATCCACGGCGCTTAGGACATCGCGTCCGCTAGGGGCCGCCCGTAGGATGGGTGAAACCCACCTATCTTACGCCGCCCCCGCCAGGTCCAACACGCCCACAAGCTCCAGCCCGCTCAGCACCGCGTCCACCGCCACGGTCGCCAGGATCATCCCCATCACCCGGCTGATCACGTTCGCCCCGGTGTTGCCGATCACCCGTTTCAGCCGGCTCGCCAGCAACAGAAGAAGCAGCGTGATCGCCAGCACCAACAGCAAAAGCCCCGCCGTAACCGCCTGATCCGGAATGGAATTCCGGTTGTTGTCGGTCAGGATAACGATCGCCAGCATCGCCCCCGGCGAGGCGATCGAGGGCATCGCCAGCGGGAAAACCGCGCCGCTCATGTGGTCCTTCTCCGCCGCCTCGATCTCGCGCTCGGCCTTGGGCTCGCCAAAGATCATCTGCAGCGCGAAGACGAACAGGATCAGCCCGCCGGCGATCTGGAACGACCCCAGCCTGAGCCCGATCGCCTCGAGCACCACCTGCCCCAGCACGAGGAACGCCATCAGCACGATCCCGGCCACCAACACACCCCGCACGGCCAGCCGCCAGTGCAGCTTCTCCGGCACACCCGCCACGGCGAAATAGAAGACCGGCAGCGTGCCGATCGGGTCGATCACGACGAAAAGCGTGATGAACTCGCGGATCAGGGTTTCAAAGTCGATGGCGGGCACGGGGGCGGGTCTCCGGGGGGTGTCTTCCCCTTGTGGCAGACCGCCCGCGCCGGGGCAACGGGAGGAATGCCGCAGCCCCCCGTCCCGGCCCCCGAGCCGGGACCTCGCGCCGCCAGAGGCCCCGGGTCTGGCCCGGGTCACGACACCGCAGACGCGCCGGGCGAGCGCCGGCCCGTGGGGTGGCGCTGCAACGGAATTGGCTCACGCTTTATGGTGCCAAGAACATCCTACCTATATACCTCGTACAACACCCGCCAAAGCGCCTGCCCGCCCGTACGGGCCGGCGCTCGCCCGGCGCGCTTCGCGCTCGATTCCGGACGGGCACTCCCCCACAACCGCTCCGCCAAAGAAAAACGCCCCGGCCATCTCTGACCGGGGCGCCTATCCGTAGGGTGGGTGTCAACCCACCTCACCCGAACTCAACCGCGCTCTTCGACGATCTCCACCAGGTGGGGGATCTTCTGGATCATGCCGCGGATCGACGGCGTGTCTTCCAGCTCACGGGTCTTGTGCATCTTGTTCAGCCCCAGACCGACGAGCGTCGCGCGCTGGTCCTTCGGGCGGCGGATGGGCGAACCCACCTGCTTGACGACGATGGTTTTGGCCATGTCCCTGTCTCCTTACGCTTCCGCGGCCGTATCGGCCGGGTGTTCGCCCTTCGGACCTTCATCCCGTTTCAGGATGTCGGCGACCTTCTTGCCGCGGCGCTGTGCCACGTGACGCGGGCTGGCCTGGAACTGCAGCGCGTCCAGCGTGGCGCGGATCATGTTGTAGGGGTTCTGCGTGCCGACCGACTTGGCCACCACGTCCTGAACGCCCAGCATCTCGAACACGGCGCGCATCGGACCACCGGCGATGATCCCGGTACCTTGCGGCGCGGTGCGCACGATCACCTTGCCGGCGCCGTGACGACCGTAACCGTCATGGTGCAGCGTGCGGCCTTCGCGCAGCGGCACGCGGATCATGCCGCGCTTGGCCTGCTCGGTGGCCTTGCGGATCGCCTCGGGAGTCTTGGAATCTGTCATTTCAACCCCTTTGTTCTGGCACCGACAAACAATAAAATTTGATATAAATTTAATAACTATTTGTTAACCATGTCAACCTAGGGTCGTCCTCAAAGAGGGCACCATGGCAAGTATACTGAAATTTGAACCTAGAAGTCCGTCGCAAGCCGAAGCAAAGGCCGAACCGGAGGGGTGCGTCGTTGCGATGAAGCACGTCGATTTGGACGTGGTAAACGATTTGATGCGACTGTTCCGCAAAATGGATGAGCCCGAATACCGTCAGGAATACGTCAAGGCCCGAGTCGAGCGGCGATCAAACTCCGCAGACAGCATAGGCCGTACTGAGAAGAACTGAGGCGGCGATCGCGGTGTTGAGGCTAGGTTTTCCCGAAGCGCGGGGTAGACCAGCGCGATTGGGGTCAATAGGAGAGTTCGACTTAGGCTTGGGGAAATGTCCCGCGGGCATTGGAATGGTCACTCTCTCCGTCGCCCGTGCCAGAATGTCCAGCGGGATGCCATCATACTCGTTACCGATAAGGATCTGATCGGTCCTGCGCCAAGAAAAGGTGACGTGGGCTGGGCAGTCGGGATCGATATCAGTGGCTATGCAGCGACCTCTGCCGAGCGCAGATTTCCAGTCGTTGGTGACTGAGGGCGGCGATCGCTGGAGCGCGCCGCAGGCAAAATCACTGATCGTGCGCAATTTTTCCGGGTCATTGAGTACGCCATAGCGATCCCATATACACACGCCCGCTCCGTAGATCTCAGCGGACCTAAGCATCATGCCAATGTTTATTGGTGACTGGACACCACAAAGAAAGAGACGCATAATGTTTAAGACTTTGTTAAGCCTGTCCTTGGAACTCGACCATGCCTGTAATACCCTTTTCCAACCA
>NZ_JAVKFX010000007.1:0-17711 GCF_040223625.1 Roseovarius sp.
CCTCGATATACTGCTGAAACCGCGCACGAAGCGCCTTCGGCAAAGGTGCTGACATGATCCGATCCTCCCAGGGAGAGGGAAGCACAATCAGCGTCTTCTGGGAATCCCCGGCGATTCAGGTTTTCATAGAAACGCTCTAACCTTCCGTTAACCGCTTTGCGCAACCCTGACCCGGGGAAGACAGGAGATTGGGGATGCAAGGCATCTTGCTGGGGATGCCGGTCGCCGTCGTCCTTTCGGGGCTGATGGCCGGGTTGGTGATATGGGCGCTTGCCCGCTGGCCCCTGTGGCTGCGGCGCAGGCCCGGCGCACGGTCAAGGGCGGGCCGCGGCGCGACGAACTTCTTCCTGTTCCGCGACGGCCTGCTGATCGACCACGACACCGGCCCGCCCGACCGCCCCGGCGACCCGCTCACCGGCGTCACCGAATGGCCCGACCTGCGCGCCTGGCTCGACCCGCGTTTTCCCGGCCTGCCCGCCGACCTGCCGCCGATGTCCCGTGGCCAGGTGACCACCCACAAGGCGCAGGACCCGGCCGATCCGGCCGTCATCACCATCGCCGCCATCCGCCAGGGCCACCGCATCACCCTGATCGATCCGGCCCTGCCCTCGCCCGCCGACTGGCACGACGCCCTCACCCGCCTCGCCGCCAAGCGCCTGCTCCGCAGGGCCGCCGAAACCGCGCCCATCGCCATCTGCACCCTCGACCGCGACGGCAACATCGCCTGGCGCAACGCCGTCTTCCAGGAATTCTCCGACGCCGAGGAATCCCGCCTCCTCCACGCCGCCAGCCATCCCGCCGACACCGGCACCGCACCGGTCACCCTCACCGACCCCGACACCGGCCGCGCCCGCCACATCGCCCTCACCCTCACCGGCACCGGCGATCAGCGCATCCTTTACGCCGCCGACGTCACCGACCTCGTCAACACCGACGCCATGCGCAGCAGCTTCATCCAGACCCTAACTAAGACCTTCGCAGACCTCGCCACCGGCCTCGCCGTCTTCGACCGGGGCCAGCGGCTCGCCCTCTTCAACCCCGCGCTGGTCGACCTCACCGACCTGCCCATCGAATTCCTCAGCGCCCGCCCCGGCCTGCTCGACTTCTTCGACCGCCTGCGCGACCGCCAGGTCCTGCCGGAACCCAAGAACTACGCCTCCTGGCGCGCCCAGATCAACGAGATGATCGAAACCGCCGCCGGCGGCCTCTATTCCGAGGCCTGGTCGCTCACCTGCGGCCTCACCTACCGGGTCACCGGCCGCCCCCATCCCGACGGCGCCATCGCCTTCCTGTTCGAGGACATCACCGACGAGATTTCCCTCACCCGCCGCACAAGAAGCCAGCTCGAGATCCGCCAGGCCGTGCTCGACCGGCTCGACGACGCCATCGCCGTCCTCGGCCCCGACGGCACGCTGATCCTCTGCAACCAGCCCTTCCGCGACCGCTTCGCCGTCGCCGACGACACCTTCACCGAAACCACGCTGGCCGAGCTCGTCCAGAAGGGCCGCACCCTCTACCCGAACGACACGCTCTGGGCCGACCTCCTCGCCGGCCCCGGCCACCCCCCCCTCACCGGCCCCGCGGGGAACGCCACCACCGGCCACGTCCGGCTCCGGACCAGCCCGCTCACCGGCGGCTTCACCATGCTCTCCCTCTCGCCGATGCACGAGGCCGGGCTGCCCGCGCTCTGAACCCTGTTGCAGGCGGCGGCGGCGCGTGTAATTTCCCCCCCATGTCCGCCGCGCCCCTCACCCTCACCTGCAACAGCCCAGACGCGACCGCCCGCGCCGCCGGTGCACTGGCCCGGACCCTCGCCCCCGGCGACACCCTCCTGCTCGCCGGCGATGTCGGCGCCGGCAAGACCCATTTCACTCGCGCCGCCATCCTCTCCCTGCTCGACGTGCCGGAAGACGTGCCCTCGCCCACCTACACCCTCGTCCAGACCTACAACGCCACACCCGGCGAGATCTGGCATGCCGACCTCTACCGCCTCACCGACACCTCCGAGATCGAGGAGCTGGGCCTCGCCGCCGCTTTCACCGATGCCATCTGCCTCATCGAATGGCCCGACCGGCTCGGCCCGCTCACCCCGCCCGACGCGCTGACCATCACCTTCACCGCCCCGGGGCCGGAGGATGTCCGAACCCTCGCCTTCACCTGGACCGACCCCAAGTGGCCCGCCAAACTCGAAAGCCTCCGCCATGTCTGACCGCACCGACCTGATCGACGCCTTCATCGACAGCGCCGGCTGGTCCGCCGCGCAATGCGCCCTCCTCGCCGGCGACGCCTCCAACCGCCGCTACTTCCGGCTCACCTCCGACACCGGCACCGCCGTCCTGATGGACGCGCCCCCCGAAAAAGGCGAAGACGTCCGCCCCTTCGTCCACATCGCGCAGTATCTCACCGGCCTCGGCCTCTCGGCTCCGGAAATCCTGGCCCAGGACGAAACCACCGGCCTCCTCCTCCTCGAAGACCTAGGCGACGCGCTCTACGCGCGCGTCCTCGAAACCTCGCCAGAGCTCGAAAACAGTCTCTATTCCACCGCAACCAATCTCCTCGCCGAGCTGCACGATAACGACCCGCCCACCGGTCTCGACCCCTACGATCCACCCCTGATGACCGATCTCGCGGCGCTGGCCTTCGACTGGTACGCCTTCGCCGCCACCGGCGAAAAGCCCTCCGACGCCCGCCAGCACTTCCACGACACCTTCCAGCAGCTCCTTTGTGATCACACCGCCCAATCCGTCCTGATCCAACGCGACTACCACGCCGAGAACCTGCTCTGGCTCCCCGACCGCTCCGGCACCGCCCGCGTCGGCCTGCTCGATTTCCAGGATGCCATGATCGGCCACCGCGCCTACGATCTCGTCTCCCTCCTGCAGGACGCCCGCCGCGACGTCCCGGAAAAGACCGAACAGGCCATGCTCGCCCGCTACATCGAGGCCACGAGGCAGGACGATGACAGATTCCGCACCGCCTACCACCTCCTCGGCGCCCAGCGGAACCTGCGTATCCTCGGCGTCTTCGCCCGCCTCTGCGTCCGCGACGGCAAGGCATGGTATGTCGACATGATCCCCCGCGTCTGGAACCTCCTCCAGCGCGACCTCGCCCACCCGGCCCTCGCCCCCGTCCGCCCCATGCTCGACACGCTCCCCGCCCCAAGCCCCGACATCCTTCATAGGCTGAAAGACAAATGCGCGACGATCCCCTCCCTGTCATGATCTTCGCGGCGGGGTTCGGCACCCGCATGGGCGCCCTCACCGCGGACCGGCCCAAGCCGTTGATCCCCGTCGCCGGCAAACCGCTGATCGACCATGCGCTCGGCCTCGTCCATGACGCGGGCGTCACCCGTATCGTCATGAACCTCCATTACAGAGCCGATCAACTCCGCTCATACCTCTCCGATACCGACATCCTCTTTTCCGAGGAACAGCCCGAGATCCTGGAAACCGGCGGCGGCCTCCGCCACGCCCTGCCGCTTCTCGGCCCCGGCCCCGTCTACACCATGAACTCCGACGCCGTCTGGTCCGGCCCCAACCCGCTGAGGCAACTTGCCCAAATCTGGGACCCCGACAGGATGGACGGCCTCCTCCTCTGCATCCCCCCCGAAAACTCCATCGGCCACACCGGCAAGGGCGATTTCGAGATATCCGAAACCGGCCAGGTCCGCCGCGGCCCCGGCGCCATCTATTCCGGCCTGCAGATCATCAAGACAGACTGCCTCGCCACCATTCCCGAGGACTATTTTTCCCTGAACCGCCTCTGGGACGAGATGCTGAAAACCAACAGTCTCTACGCCACGACCTATCCCGGAAAATGGTGCGATGTCGGCCGCCCCGAGGGTATCGAACTGGCCGAGGACATGCTTCAATACACCCATGTTTGAGCCATCCGACCGCCCCCGCGTCTTCGCCGTCCCGCTCGGGGTGGATTTCCCGGCAGCCCTCGTCCGCGGCCTCTCCACCCGCACCGCCGGCCACCCGCCCGAGACGCTCGCCCGCGCCCGCCTCCTCGTAAACACCCGCCGCATGGCCCGCCGCATCCGCACGATCTACGACGCGGGCCCCGCCGCCCTCCTCCCCCGCATCGGCCTCGTCACCGACCTCGGCGAACACGCCCTGATGGCCGACATCCCCGATCCGGTCTCCCCCCTCCGCCGCCGGCTCGAACTCCTGCAACTGGTCTCCAAGCTCCTCGACGCCCAGCCCGACCTCGCCCCGCGCAGCGCCCTCTACGACCTCGCCGACAGCCTTGCCGGGCTGATGGACGAAATGCATGGCGAAGGCGTCTCCCCCGACACGATCGCCGCGCTCGACGTCACCGACCAATCCGGCCATTGGGCCCGCATCCAGGCGTTTTTGGGCATTGTCAGACACTATTTCGAAGATGCCACCACGCTGCCGGATGTCGAAACCCGCCAACGCCTCGTCGTCGAAACCCTCGCCCGGATCTGGGCCGAGAATCCGCCACAACACCCCATCATCGTCGCCGGTTCCACCGGCTCCCGCGGCGCCACGCAGCTCCTGATGCAAACCGTCGCCCGCCTGCCCCAGGGCGCGGTCATCCTCCCCGGCTTCGACCGTGACATGCCCCCCGACGTGTGGGACCGCCTGAACGACCCGAAAACCTCCGAAGACCACCCGCAATACCGCTTCGCCGCCTTCCTCCAGGCGCTCGACCTCTCCCCCGCCGACCTCCCCGAATGGTCCGACGACACCCCCGCCAGCCCCGAACGCAACCGCCTCGTCTCCCTCGCCCTCCGCCCGGCCCCCATTACCGACCAATGGCGCCGCGACGGGCCGAATCTGGCGGGGATAGAGCCTGCCATGGCCCCCGTCACCCTACTCGAAGCCCCCTCCCCCCGCGCCGAAGCCCTCGCCATCGCCCTCCGCCTCCGCGACGCCGCCGAAACCGGCCAAAGCGCCGCGCTCATCACCCCGGACCGCACGCTCAGCCGCCAGGTCACTGCCTCGCTCGACCGCTGGGGTATCCTCCCCGATGACAGCGCCGGCATGCCCCTCCACCTCGCCCCGGTCGGTCGCTTCCTCCGCCACGTCGCCGAGCTCTTCCACCTCCCCCTTTCCGCCGAGGCCCTGCTCACCCTCCTCAAGCACCCGCTCACCCATACCGGCGCCGATCGCGGCCCCCACCTCCGCCTCACCCGCGAACTCGAACTCCACATCCGCCGCCACGGCCCACCCTACCCCACGGCGCAAGACCTCCACGCCTGGGCCGCCGCCTCCAAGGACCCCCACGCCGAACCTTGGGCCGCCTGGCTCGTCGCCTGCTTCACCGACAAGGAACTCCCCGGCGAGGTCGCGCTGGAAGACCGAACCTCCCGCCACATCGCGCTGGCCGAACACATCGCCCGCGGCGCAGACGGCGAAACCACCGGCAAGCTCTGGGCCGACGAAGATGGCGCCCAAGCCCTCAGAACAGTCTCTGACTTTGCCGAAAACGCCCCGCACGGCGGCGCCGTCAACGCCCGCGACTATGCCACCCTGTTCCACGCCATCCTCTCCCGCGGCGACGTGCGCAAGAGCCTCAAGGCCCACCCCCTCATCAGGATCTGGGGCACGCTCGAGGCACGCGTTCAGGGCGCCGACCTCCTCATCCTCGCCGGCCTCAACGAAGGCAGCTGGCCCGAAGCGCCCAGCCCCGACCCCTGGCTCAACCGCGACATGCGCGCCGCCGCCGGCCTCCTCCTCCCCGAACGCCGCATCGGTCTCGCCGCCCACGACTTCCAGCAGGCGCTCCTCGCCCCCGAGGTCTGGATCACCCGCTCGATCCGCTCCGACGATACCGAAACCGTGCCCTCCCGCTGGCTCAACCGCCTGCAGAACCTCCTCTCCGGCCTCCCCGAGCAGGGTGGCAGGGCCGCGCTCTACCAGATGCGCCAACGCGGCCAGCGCTGGCTCGACCTCGCGAAGGCCTTTGAAAACCCCGGCTCCACCCCCGCCGAAACCCGTCCCTCGCCCAAACCGCCCACCGCCGCGCGCCCCAAACAGCTCTCTGTTACGCAGATTCAGAGACTGATCCGCGACCCCTACGCCATCTACGCCCGTCACGTCCTCCGCCTCAAACCGCTCGATCCGCTGATGCGCGTGCCCGACGCCCTCCTCCGCGGCACCGTCATTCACGAAGCCCTCGAACGGTTCATCCTCGCCACCCGCGACACTCCCGAAGAGATCACCCGCGAGCGTCTGATCGCCGAAACCGCCACCGTCCTCGCCGAAGCCGTCCCCTGGGCCGACACCCGCGCCATGTGGCAAGCCAAGCTCGAACGCGCCGCCGACACCTTCATCGAGGGCGAGCACGCCCGCCGACAGCTCGCCCAGCCCGCCGCGCTCGAGGCCAAGGGCGCCGCCGAGCTGCCCGAGCTCAACTTCCGCCTCACCGCCAAGGCCGACCGGATCGACATCGACCCAGCCGGAAACCTCCACCTCTACGACTACAAGACCGGCCGGGCCCCCGGCGACAAGCAACAGAAGCACTTCGACAAGCAGCTCCTCCTCTCCGCCGCCATCGCCACCCAATCCGGCTTCGCCCCCATCGCCCCGTCCAAAGTCGCCCGCGCCACCTTCATCAGCCTCGGCAGCGGCAAGCCCGAGGAACCGGCCCCATTAGAGACTGAACCGCCCGAAAAGGTCTGGACCGAGTTCCGCGAACTGATCGCCCGCTACATGTCCCCCGACCTCGGCTACACCTCCCGCCGCGCGCTCGAGAAAACCACCGACAGCGCCGATTACGACCAGCTCGCCCGCTTCGGCGAATGGGACATCACCGATGACCCCGACCCGCGCGAGGTGGGCCAATGACCGGTCACAACGAAGCCACCCTGCGCCAGATCCGGGCCGCCATGCCCGACCGCTCCACCTGGCTCTCCGCCAATGCCGGCTCGGGCAAGACCAAGGTGCTGACCGACCGCGTCGCCCGCCTCCTCCTCGAACAGGTCGACCCCCAGCACATCCTCTGCCTCACCTACACCAAGGCCGCCGCCTCCGAGATGCAGAACCGGCTCTTCGACAAGCTCGGCAAATGGGCCATGCTGCCCGATTCCGACCTGACCGAAGAGCTTCGGACCCTCGGCCATGATTTTGTGATCACAGAGGACAGGCTCAACTGGTCCCGCCAGCTCTTCGCCCGCGCCATCGAAACCCCCGGCGGGCTCAAGATCCAGACGATCCACTCCTTCTGCTCCGCCCTCCTCCGCCGTTTCCCGCTCGAGGCCGGCGTCACCCCGCAATTCACCGAGATGGAGGACCGCGCCGCCACCCTCCTGCGCGCCGAGATCGTCGAGGCCCTCGCCTCCGGCCCCCATGCCGACACGCTCTACACCCTCGCCCGCCACCACACCGGCGAAACGCTCGACGAGCTGACGCAGGAAATCGTCAACAACAGGGCCGCTTTCGAAACCCCCGCCTCCGACGAGTGGCTCGAAAACCTCTTCGACCTCCCCCCCGGCACCACCCGCGACAGCATCGCCGCCAGCGTCTTCCTCGGTGGCGAAATGGAGCTGCTGGAATCGCTCTGCACTGCACTGGCGGCCAGCGGCCCGAGCGATCAAGGGGCGGGCACCAAGCTCTCCAGCATAACCAGCCCAGGCTTCGACTGCCTTGCGATCCTCGAGAACGTCTTCCTCACCGGCCCCGGCGCCAAAGAGCCGTTTTCCGCCAAGATAGGCTCCTTTCCCACGAAGGCCTGCCGCGAGTCGAACGCCGCGCTAATGCCCGCGCTCGAGTCCCTCATGGCCCGCGTCGAAACCGCCCGCGCCCGGCGCATCGCGCTTCAGGCGAAAGAGCGCACCGCCGCCCTCCACGCCTTCGCCCGCGTCTTCCTCCCGGCCTATGGAGAGGCCAAGCTCCTCCGCGGCTGGCTCGATTTCGACGACCTGATCCTCAAGGCCCGCGACCTGCTGACCGATCGCAAGGTCGCCGACTGGGTGCTCTTCAAGCTCGACGGCGGGCTCGACCACATCCTCGTCGACGAGGCCCAGGATACCTCGCCCGTCCAATGGCAGGTGATCGAACGCCTCGCCCAGGAATTCACCAGCGGCCAGGGCACCCGCCCCGACACGCCCCGCACCATCTTCGTGGTCGGCGACAAGAAACAGTCGATCTACTCCTTCCAGGGCGCCGACCCGCGCGAATTCGACCGGATGAAATCCGAATTCGACGCCCGCCTCTCGGGAAGCGAGATTCCCCTTCAGAAGATGGAGATGGAATTCTCCTTCCGCTCCTCCCGCGCCATCCTCGATACCGTCGACGCCACCTTCGAAAGCCACGAATCCAGCGGGTTCAGTGACGAATCCAAGCACAAGGCCTTCAAACAGGACATGCCCGGCCGCGTCGATCTCTGGCCGCTGATCGAAGCGCCAGAGAAGCCGGAAGACCCCGACTGGTACGACCCGGTCGACGTCAAGGCGCCCGACGATCCGGCCCGCGTTCTGGCCAAGACGCTGGCGCAGACCATCAAAGGCATGATCAGCACGCCGCTCCCCGACCAGGCCGGCGAAACCGCCCGGCCGATCGAGGCGGGCGATATCCTCATCCTCGTCCGCCGCCGCTCGGCCCTCTTCCACGACGTCATCCGCGAATGCAAGGCGCTGGGCTTGCCCGTCGCCGGGGCCGACCGGCTCAAGGTCGGCGCCGAACTCGCGGTAAAGGATCTGGGCGCACTCCTCTCCTTTCTCGCCACGCCCGAGGATGACCTGGCCCTCGCCACCGCCCTGCGCTCGCCGCTCTTCGGCTGGTCCGAGGCGGAACTCTACGAATTGGCCCATAACAGGGTCGAAAACTACCTCTGGGCCGAGCTCCGCAACCGCGCCGCGGATTTCCCCGACACCATGGCGATCCTCGGCGATCTGCGCCGCCAGGCCGACTACCTCCGCCCCTACGAGATCATCGAACGCATCCTCATCCGCCACGATGGCCGCCGCAAACTCCTCGCCCGTCTCGGGCAGGAGGCCGAAGACGGCATCGACGCCCTGCTCAGCCAGGCGCTTGCCTATGAACGCAACGCGGTCGACAGCCTCACCGGCTTCCTCGTCTGGATGGAAACCGACGACCTCGAGATCAAGCGCCAGATGGACAATGCCGGCAACCGCATCCGGGTGATGACCGTCCACGGCGCCAAGGGCCTCGAATCCCCCGTGGTGATCCTGCCCGACACCAACCAGTGGCGTCTGCAGCATCGCAACCAGACGGCCCCCACCGGCGGCACCCTCGTCTGGCGCATGGGCGCCGCTGACGCACCCCCGGCCCAGCGCGCGGCCGATGACGACGCGAAGCTCGCCCAGCAGGCCGAGCGTGACCGTCTGCTCTACGTCGCCATGACCCGGGCCGAACAATGGCTCATCGTCGCGGCGGCCGGTGATCTCGGTAAGGACGGGCTCAGCTGGCACGACAAGGTCCGCACCGGGCTGGAAAGGACGGGCGCGGTGCCGTTGTTGACCGATCACGGCCCCGGCCTGCGATACCAGGTCGGCGACTGGCCGGTCTCGGCCACCGAAACCGAACGACTTGACGACACCGAAACAGTCTCTGTTCCACCCCATTTCACCCAAATGGCGCCCGACCCCCAGGTCGCCGCGCCTCCCCTCAGCCCCTCCACCGATCTCGGCGGCGCCAAGGCCCTTCCGGGCGAAGCCGGACTCGACGAGGACACCGCCAAGCGCCGCGGCCGCCAGATCCACCTGCTGCTCGAAACCCTCGCCGGCACGCCCGAGGCCGGCTGGCCGGACCTCGCTGCCCGCCTCCTCTCGCAAGGCGAAGACGCCGCCACCGGCGACGAGCTCGCCGCCCTCACCACCGCCGCCGGCACCGTGCTCAAGGCCCCCGCCCTGGCCGACATCTTCACGCCCGACGCCCTGCTCGAAGTGCCGATCACCGCCCAGCTCGACGCCCTCGATGGCGCCCGCATCCACGGCATCATCGACCGGCTCATCGTTACCCCGACAAACGTCACCGCCATTGACTACAAGACCAACGCCATCGTCCCCGCCACGCCCGAGGCCTGCCCCGAGGGCCTCCTCCGCCAGATGGGCGCCTATGCCCACGCGCTCGCACAGCTCTACCCCGACCGCGAAATCGGAACCGCCCTCCTCTGGACACAAACGGCCCAGCTCATGCACCTGC
Organism: Roseovarius sp.; assembly: GCF_040223625.1. Classification (GTDB taxonomy): domain Bacteria; phylum Pseudomonadota; class Alphaproteobacteria; order Rhodobacterales; family Rhodobacteraceae; genus Roseovarius. Next base: position 10,137 of record NZ_JAVKFX010000007.1, read on the forward strand.
CACACGATCTTGTGACGGCCACCCTGCGCAACACCCATATACCTTGACGCGCCCGGCCCCGCTTCCTAGGTTGCGATCCCAAGCCTCACCTCTTTCCCGGGAGAACCGAAATGCCCACAGTTGCCGTAACTGACGAGACGTTCGACGCCGAAGTGAAGAATTCCGACATCCCCGTCGTGGTGGATTTCTGGGCCGAATGGTGCGGCCCCTGCAAACAGATCGGCCCCGCGCTGGAAGAGATCTCGGCCGAGATGAACGGCAAGGTGAAGATCGCCAAGGTCGACGTCGATTCGAACCCCAACACCGCCACCCAGCTGGGCATCCGTGGCATCCCCGCGCTGTTCATCTTCAAGGATGGCGAGGTGATCTCGAACCGCGCCGGCGCCGCCCCCAAGGCCGCGCTGCAAAGCTGGATCGAAGACAGCATCTGATCTGCCCTTCATGGGATTGGATCGAGACGGGTCGCCATGTGGCGGCCCGTTTTTTCTGGGGCTCTGCCCCACGTTGAAACCCTTGTAGGGTTTCAACGCTCCCCGGGATATTTCCGGCCAGAAGAAACACGGGGGCGGCTTTTCTTTTGGCGGCGGGAGTGGTTCTTTACAGGACATGACGCTGACCAATTCCGATATCGCCGAGCTCATCACCCTCCGGCGCGACCTGCATCGCATGCCGGAGCTCTCGGGCGAGGAGGCGGCGACGGCCAAGCGCATCCTGTTCGCCCTGTCGCCCTTCCAGCCGGACGAGTTGATCACCGGCCTCGGCGGCCATGGCATCGCGGCGGTCTACGAAGGCGCCGAGCCGGGGCCCACCGTACTCTTCCGCTGCGAGCTCGACGCCCTGCCGATCCACGAGACCGGACAGCCCGACTACCGCTCCGAAACCGATGGCAAGGGGCACCTCTGCGGGCATGATGGGCACATGGCGATCCTCACCGGCCTCGCCCGCCGCCTCTCCCGGCAACGCCCCGCCAAGGGCCGCGCCGTGCTGCTCTATCAACCGGCCGAGGAAACCGGCGCCGGCGCGGCCGAGGTCATCGCCGACCCGAAATTCGACCCTGTTTCACCCGATTATGCCTTTTCGCTCCACAACATGCCCGGCCTGCCCCTCGGCGCCATCGGCCTTGCCGAGGGCCCGGTCAACTGCGCCTCCCGCGGGCTGCACCTGACCCTCACCGGCAAATCCGCCCATGCCTCCAACCCCGAAAGCGGCACCTCTCCGATGGCCGCGGTCGCGTCCCTCATGCCCGCCCTGACCGCCCTCGGCCAGGGCACGCTCGACCAGCCCGGCTTCAAGCTCGTCACCGTCACCCACCTCCGCATGGGCGAGCCCGCCTTCGGCATCGCGCCGGGCGAGGCCACACTTTACGCCACGCTCCGCACCCTCACCGATGACGGGATGGATGACCTCGTGAACGACGCGCTCACCCTCATCACCCACGCGGCCGATCAGCACAGCCTGACCGCCAGCCACAGCTTCGAAGACATCTTCCTCCACTCCGAGAACCATCAAGAGGCCACCGCCCTCCTACGCCGCGCCCTCGACAGCCTGCAAATCCCCCACGACACCACCGGCCAGCCTTGGCGCGCGTCCGAGGATTTCGGCCGCTTCGGCCACACCGCCAAATCCGCCATGTTCCTTCTCGGCGCGGGCGAAACCCATGCCGCGCTCCACAATCCCGATTACGACTTCCCCGACGACCTCATCGCGCCCGGCGTGCGCATCTTCGAGCAGGTGGCGCGCGACCTGCTGGGCTGATCCGCCCTTGCACCCCGCGCCCGCCCCTTCCATATACCCCCGAGAACAAAGCGGAGGCTTCATGACCCAGGAATTTCCCGGCTGGCACGGCACCACCATCATCGCCGTCCGCAAAGGCGACGAGGTTGTCGTGGCCGGCGACGGGCAGGTCAGCCTCGGCCAGACCGTCATCAAGGGCACCGCCCGCAAGGTCCGCCGGCTCAGCCCGGGCGGCTATGACGTGGTCGCCGGGTTCGCGGGCTCCACCGCCGATGCCTTCTCGCTCCTCGAACGGCTCGAGGCCAAGCTGGAAGCCACGCCGGGCCAGTTGCAGCGCGCCTCCGTCGAACTCGCCAAGGACTGGCGCACCGACAAGTACCTGCAGAAACTCGAGGCGATGCTGATCGTCACCGACGGGTCACAGCTCTACGTGATCACCGGCGCAGGCGACGTGCTGGAACCCGAGCATGACATCGCCGCCATCGGCTCGGGCGGCAACTTTGCCCTCGCCGCCGCGCGCGGCATGATGGACAGCGACAAGTCGGCCGAGGAGATCGCCCGCGCGGCCATGGCCATCGCATCCGATATCTGCGTCTACACCAACGGCAACCTGACCGTGGAAACCATCGGCAAATGATCGGGCGCGACGATCTTCGCGCCGGCGTTTCGGCTGGAATCGTCTCTGAAGCACAGGCCGCCTCGCTGGCCAGCCTCGCCGACAGCCGCCGGGGCGCACGCGAGAACCTGGCGCCGGGCGACGAACCGTTCGAGCTCTTCAAGGGCTTCAACGAGATCTTCATAGTCGTCGGCCTCGTCATCCTCGCCTCGGGCTGGATCGCGGTGAACGCGGCCACCATGCTGACCGAGATCGTCAATTACCGCACGCAGGTCATCACAATGGCTCTCGTCGCGGCGGGCGTGCTGTGGCTCCTGTCGGAATACTTCATCCGCCGCCGCCGCATGGTCGCCCCGGCTATCGCGCTCTCGATTCTGTTCTTCGGCAACGCCGTCAGCGGGCTGGCGGCCGGCTTCTCGGAAATCTTCATGCTGGCGCAGGAGGATTACTCCAGCCTGCCGCTCCCCACCTTCCTCGCCACGCTGGCGCTCTTCGTCTTCTGGCTGCGCTTCCGGGTGCCCTTCGCCATGGCGATGATCGCCATCGGGCTCTTCGCCGTCGCCATGCTGCTTGCCGCCACCTCCGCCGGCACGCCCGACAGCCTCGACGACCTGTTCCTCCTGTCGGCGGGCGGCCCATTCGCCTTCATCACGCTGGTCCTGGGCTTTGCCGTTTTCGTCGTCGCCATGTGGTTCGACATGAGCGACCCGCACCGCGTCACCCGCCGCTCCGCCAACGGCTTCTGGCTCCACGTGGTCGCGGCGCCGGCGCTGGTGAACACCATCGCCCTCACCCTGCTCGACCGCGACACCGCCGGCTCCAACATCCTTCTGATGGCGGTGCTGGCCTTCTTCGCCCTCGTCGCCATCGTGATCGACCGCCGCTCCTTCCTGCTGGCGGCGATCGGCTACTCCGTGGCGCTGGCCTTCACCGTCCTCGGCGGCGACGGCGCACCGACGACCGTGCTCTCCCTCGGCATCGTCCTTCTGATCCTCGGCGCCTTCTGGGAAAGGATCCGCGCGCGGCTCCTCCGGCTCATGCCCTTCCTGCCACTCGACCGGCTGCCGCCCTCGGCGTGACAGGCTAGCCCTTCTTCTCCACCGCGTCCTTGTAGGCCCGCAGAACCGCGTTCATCCGCGTCTGGTAACCCTTGCCCTGGCTGCGGAAGAATTCGACGATATCCTCGTCGATCCGCAGCGAGATCAGCTTCTTCGGCGACGGCGCGACAAACTCGGCCTTTGCCCAGTCCACATCAATTTCCTGTTCGCCCTCATGATCCGGGGCCAATGTCACCCGCTCCCAGTCAGTCCGGCTTTCCGTTCTCCGCATCTCCTCGAGCGACATGCGCGTCATATGCTTCCCGCTCATTTCGTCGCGCCCTCCGCGCTGTGATGATCCATAGCGCGACGGCGTATCGTCATTGCTACTGGAAAAGGTTTAATCATGAGTAAAGGCGGTTGTATCTACACTATGTAGCTACAATTCTCAACCCCCCTTGGACTTTGCCGTCAGGATACGTATGTGACCTGAAAGCCAAAGCCGGAGCCCCATATGACCGACCTCACCCCGCGCGAAATTGTGTCCGAGCTGGACCGTTTCATCATCGGACAGAAAGACGCCAAGCGCGCCACCGCCGTGGCCCTGCGCAACCGCTGGCGCCGCAAGCAGCTCTCCGATGACCTGCGCGAGGAGGTGTACCCGAAGAACATCCTGATGATCGGCCCCACCGGTGTCGGCAAGACGGAAATCTCCCGCCGGCTGGCCAAGCTCGCCCGCGCCCCCTTCATCAAGGTCGAGGCCACCAAGTTCACCGAGGTGGGCTATGTCGGCCGCGACGTGGAACAGATCATCCGCGATCTCGTCGATGCCGCCATCAACCAGACCCGCGACTGGATGCGCGAGGACGTCAAGACCAAGGCCCACGCCAATGCCGAGGAGCGGGTGATCTCAGCCATCGCCGGCGACGATGCCCGTGAATCCACCCGCGAGATGTTCCGCAAGAAGCTCAAGAACGGCGAGCTCGACGGCACCATGATCGAGCTCGACATCGCCGACAATTCCAACCCGATGGGCATGATGGACATCCCCGGCCAGCCCGGAAGCCAGATGGGCATGATGAACCTCGGCGATATCTTCGGCAAGGCCTTCGGCGGCCGCACCACCCGCAAGCGGATGACCGTGGCCGAAAGCTACGAGATCCTGATCGGAGAGGAAGCCGACAAGCTCCTCGACGACGAGGCCGTCAACCGCACCGCGGTCGAGGCGGTCGAGCAGAACGGCATCGTCTTCCTCGACGAGATCGACAAGGTCTGCGCCAAGACCGACACCCGCGGCGGCGACGTCTCCCGCGAGGGGGTCCAGCGCGACCTGCTGCCGCTGATCGAGGGCACGACCGTCTCCACCAAGCACGGCGCGGTGAAGACCGACCATATCCTCTTCATCGCCTCGGGCGCCTTCCACATCGCCAAACCCTCCGACCTGCTGCCGGAGCTTCAGGGCCGCCTGCCGATCCGCGTCGAGCTTCGCGCCCTGACCGAAGGTGACTTCGTCCGCATCCTGACCGAGACCGACAACGCCCTCACCCGCCAATACACCGCGCTGATGGGCACCGAGGATGTCACCGTCGACTTCACCGAGGACGGCATCGCCGCCCTCGCCCGCATCGCGGCCGAGGTGAACCAGTCGGTCGAGAACATCGGCGCCCGCCGTCTCTACACCGTCATGGAACGCGTCTTCGAGGAGCTCAGCTACACCGCCCCCGACCGCGCCGGTGAAACCATCACCGTCGATGCCGCCTTCGTCGAGGCGAACCTGGGCGAGCTCTCCCGCTCCGCCGACCTCTCCCGCTACGTGCTCTGACCGGTGACCTCCCGCGCCCCCAACCGGAAGGTCCGGCCATGAACATGATGTCCACCTTCATCAAGCCGATGCACCCCGAGGGCCGCCGCTTCGTGGCGATCTTCGCGGCCATCACCCTCGTCCTCTTCCTCATATGGGACGTGCTCGGCTGGCTGGGCGTGGGCCTCACCATCTGGTGCTACTACTTCTTCCGCGATCCCGAACGGCACCCCCCCGACCGGCCCGACGCCATCCTCAGCCCAGCCGACGGCATTGTTTCGCTCATCGAACCGGCCATCCCCCCGGCCGAGCTCGGCCTGCCCGACACCCCCCTCACACGGGTCAGCGTCTTCATGTCGGTCTTCAACTGCCACGTGAACCGCGCGCCGGTCAGCGGCACCATAACCCGCATGGCCTACCGTCCGGGCAAGTTCTTCAACGCCTCCCTCGACAAGGCCAGCGAAGACAACGAGCGCAACGGCCTCGTCATCCGGATGGAGGACGGCCGCGATATCGTCACCGTCCAGATCGCCGGCCTCGTCGCCCGCCGGATTGTGAGTTTCAATTCGGAAGGCGATCGGTTAAACGGGGGCGAACGCTTCGGGCTGATACGCTTCGGGTCCCGGCTCGACGTCTACCTGCCCGAGGGCGCAAGGCTCCTGGCAAAACCGGGGCAGACCATGATCGCCGGCGAAACCGTCATCGCAGAGACCGGCACGCCAATCGAAAGCTGACATTCGGTACTGAATGCCAAACAGGCACGGAAAACCCCTACGCGAAATGCTGTTCATCAGGATGTTGCCCAACCTGATGACCCTGGCCGCGATATGCGCCGGGCTGACCGCGATCCGCCTCGGCTTCGAGGCGCATTACGGGCCCGCCGTCATCCTCGTGCTGGTCGCGGTGGTGCTCGACGGGCTGGACGGGCGCGTCGCCCGGATGCTCGGCACCGATGGCGAGATCGGGGCGGAGCTCGACTCGCTGGCCGATTTCCTCAATTTCGGCGTCGCCCCGCCGCTGGTGGTGTATTTCTGGGCGCTGCAGGAGATGCGCGTCCTGTCCTGGCTGGTGGTGCTGATCTTCGCGCTCTGCTGCGTCGTCCGCCTCGCCCGGTTCAACGTCGGCAACCGCGCCGGCACCCTGCCGGACGATGGCAACCGCTTCGTCGGCATCCCGGCCCCGGCCGGCGCAACGCTCGCCATGGTGCCGATGTTCATGGCCTTCGCCTTCACCGACCGTCCGATCCTGCCCGACCTCGCGATCTGCGTCTACCTGCTGCTCATCGCCGGGCTGATGGTCAGCCGCATCCCCACGCTCTCGCTCAAGGGGCTGCCGGTGGCCCGCGACAACACCGTGCTGCTGGCCGCCGGCTTCGTCCTGCTGGTGGGCGCGTTCTTCATCTTCAAATGGGTCACGATGATCGTGCTGTGCGGCATCTACCTCGCCACAGTCCTCTGGGCGGCGCTTACCGCCTCCCGCCGACACCTGACAAGGAAGCGCTGACATGGAACTGAACGCCGTCGAGAACTCCTATGCCCGCTGGGCGCCCGTTTATGACGCCACCTTCGGCGCGGTCACCAATGCCGGCCGCCGCCGCGCGGTGAAATACATCAACGAACGGCCGGGCCGCGTGCTCGAGGTGGGCGTCGGCACCGGGCTGGCCCTGCCGCTCTACAACCCGGGCTGCCGGGTGACCGGCATCGACTATTCCGACGAGATGCTCGAAAAGGCCCGCGCCAAGGTCAAGGCGCGCGGGTTGTCGCATGTCAGGGAGCTGCGCCAGATGGATGCCCGCACGCTCGACTTTCCCGACAACAGCTTCGATACCGTCGCGGCGATGCACGTGCTCTCCGTGGTGCCAGAGCCCGAGCGCTGCATGGCCGAGATCGCCCGCGTCTGCGCCCCCGGCGGCCGGATCGTCATCACCAACCATTTCGTGCACGAGAAGGGACCGCTCGCCTTCCTCGAACGCATCTCGGCGCCCTTCGCCAACGTGCTGGGCTGGCATTCCGATTTCCACATCGACACCGTCCTGCGCGACGACCTCTCCGTCACCGACCGCAAGACCATCCCGCCGCTCGGCATGATGACCTTCCTCGTGATGGAAAAACCCCGCCCCTCGTAGGGCAGGGGCCAATCCGCGGAATACCTCCACACTAACGCGGCGGGGCCGACCAACCGCATACCATCCTAAGAATATTTTTGGCTAGTTCGACATGTATGCCGCATCAAGAGAACCGACTTTACTGGTCATGTGTGGATGCTCCCGGTTTAGCAAGGCAATCTTCGGACGGTTCTGGTTGCGTGATCGGTACCGGTCGTGTGTCAGGCCTGTGCATGTGGCTTAGGTCTGCCACGGGCCGTTATGGTGTTCGTGAGCTTGGGGT
>NZ_JAVKFX010000008.1:0-187511 GCF_040223625.1 Roseovarius sp.
TGTTCAGGTTTGACAACGGTCGGCAGACGAGCCCCAGGCTACGCGACGGTCTCAAGGACCAAGGGTGGGACGGGGTCTCGCCTGCCGATACCGAATATCACACAGATCAAAGAGACAAGGGTGGGTGCAAACCCACCACACGACACCCCACGAAACCCGATCACCCCATCTGGTACCCCGGCGTCGACTTCGAAATCGCCTCTTCCTCCTCCGACATCCCCTCCGGGATCCCCTCGAACAAGGGCGTCGTCATGTACCGCTCCCCGGTATCCGGCAGCATCGCCAATATCACCGTCCCCGGCTCCGCCGTCTCGGCCAGCCGCATGGCAATGGCAAAAGTCGATCCGCCGGACACGCCGGTAAAAATCCCCTCCTTCGCCGCCAGCTTCCTCGCCCACTCGATCCCCTCCGGCCCCGGCACCGGGATCAGCTCGTCGTAATACCCGTTGTCGATCGCCTCCTGCAAAACCAGCGGAATGAAATCCGGCGTCCAGCCCTGAATGGGGTGCGGTTCAAACGCCGGGTGGCTTGCCGAAGGCTGGCCCTGCCCGTCCCGCTCCTGCGCCGTGCCGCTCGACAGCAGCGCAGCATTGGCAGGCTCCGACAGAACGATCTTCGTCTCCGGCCGCTCCTTCTTGAGCACCCGGCCCAAACCGCTCACCGTGCCGCCCGTGCCATAGCCCGTCACCACGTAATCCAGCCGGTGCCCCTCGAAATCGCCCATGATCTCGCGCGCCGTGGTGGTCTCGTGAATGTCGGCATTGGCCTCCGTCTCGAACTGGTGCGCCAGGAACCAGCCGTTTTTCTCGGCCAGCTCCACAGCCTTCTGGTACATGCCGAACCCCTTCTGCGCCTTCGGCGTCAGAACCACCTTCGCCCCCAGCATCCGCATCAGCCGCCGCCGCTCGATCGAGAAGCTCTCGGCCATCGTCACCACCAGCGGATAACCCTTCGCGGCACAGACCATCGCCAGCCCGATGCCGGTATTGCCGCTCGTGGCCTCCACCACCGTCTGCCCCGGTTTCAACGAGCCATCCTTCTCCGCCGCCTCGATGATCGAGATCGCCAGCCGGTCCTTGACCGACGCGGCCGGGTTGAACGCCTCGGCCTTCACGTAGATTTCCACCCCCTCGGGGGCGAGATTGTTGACCCGGATCACCGGCGTATCGCCGATCGTGTCCACCGCGCTGTCATAGAGCTTGCCGCGGCCCTTCGTCGTCCGCGTTCCGTCCTTGGCCATGATCGCCTCCATCTGGAAAATGCCGTCTCGCTCCGCCGCAGCCTACCACGCCACCGCCCGCCATGCTGCCTTTTCTCCGCCCCGGGCCCGGAACAGCGTTCCGTGCAACCATGCACAGGGGCGGATCGTATTCCGGCAATTGCGCGCCTCGCCTGCCCGAACCTATTGTCTGACAACCGCGAAACGAAAGGCCCCACCCATGACAGCCCCCGTCCATCCCGCCGCCCGCATCGGCCATGTCCATCTCAAGGTCGCCGACCTCGAACGCGCCATCGGCTTCTATTCCGGCGTCCTCGGCTTCGAGGTGCAACAGCGCTTCGGCCGCTCCGCCGCCTTCCTGTCGGCCGGCGGCTACCACCACCATATCGGCCTCAACACCTGGGAGAGCGCGGGCGCCACGCCCCCGCCCCCGGGCCATACCGGCCTCTACCACACCGCCTTCCTCTACCCCGACCGTGCGCAGTTGGGCGACGCGCTCCGCCGCGTGGTCGCCGCCGGCATTCCGCTGACCGGCGCCGCCGACCACGGGGTGAGCGAAGCCATCTACCTCAACGATCCCGACGGCAACGGCGTCGAACTCTACCGCGACCGGCCCGAGGCGGAATGGCCCCGCGACCCAGAGGGCAACCTTGCCATGACCAACGCCCCGCTCGACCTCGAGGCGCTGCTGGCCGAGGCGCCCTGACCCTCGCCTTCCATTGAGAACCGCCGGCCCGGCCCTATCTCCCACGGCATGAGCCCGGAACAGCCCGACCTGAGCCCCGCCCCCAAACCCGAGCGCACGGCCCGCATCGCCAAGGCCGTGGCCGGGGCCGGCGACGCCACCCATTTCGTGCCCGCCGAGTCCGGCTATCTCGAGGTGCCTGTCGTGGAGCTCGACCAGGAAACCCTCGTCTACCGCGCCGACAACGGCCGCGTCCTGTCGGAGCTGACCGACGCCGCCCGGGCCCGCGACACCCCGCTCGACACCCTCAAGTCGAACGCGGACACCGGCGACATCCAGCACCTCCTGCATGACCTCCTGATCGAAAAGGCCCGCGACCCCGGCGGCCCGATCTATGCCGAGCTCGAACGCTTCGGCCGCCAGACCGATCCCCTCCTGATCCGCGAGGACGGCACCGTGCTCAACGGCAACCGCCGCCTCGCCTCCATGCGCCAGCTTGTCGCCACCGACCCCGACCGCTACGGCGGCTTCTCCACCGTCCGCGCCGCCGTCCTCCCCGAGGGGCTCACCGAACAGGAGATCGAGTTCATCGAGGCCGCCCTCCAGATGGCCCCCGACCTCAAGCTCGATTACGGCTGGATCAACCGCCGCCTGAAGCTCCGCCAGCACGCCGCCGACATGGGCCCCGACCGGGTGGTCGAGGCCTACCGCTTCCCCGGCCCCGACGCGATCGACCGCGAACTGGCCGAACTTGCCCTCGCCGAGGCGTATCTCGACTGGGCGGGCGAGCCCGGCCGCTTCCAGCGCCTCGCCGCGCAGGAGGAAACCTTCACCGCCCTGCAGACCCAGCTCGCCTCGGTCCAGCAAACCCACCTCGCCCAGCTCTGGCGCCGCATCGGCTTTGCCATGATCCGCGCCCGCGACATGCTCGACCGCAACATCCTCCACTACTTCCCCTTCACCGACCCGGTGCCGCCCGTCACCCGCAACTGGGTGCCTCGCTCGCTGGCCGAGGATAACGGCATCGCCGAGCGCCAGCCCGAGGGCGAGAACCGCCCCCTCGACAAGCCCGACGCCAACCGTCTCCTCCCTCTGGTCAGCGACCCGGCACAGGCCGAGACCACGGCGCTTGCCGCGATGGCGCTGATGGACACGCTCAAGGGCAACCAGGAACGCCTCCTCGGCTTCGCCCGGCTCCACAACCTCCTGCGCAACGCCAACAAGAAGCTGGAGGGCATGAAGGTCGACGAACTGACCGAGGAACAGCGCCGCGCCATCCGCGCCCAGCTTGCCGCGATCCAGCAATATGCCGGCGCCGTCACCCCCGACGACGAGGCCCGCTACCACGCCGACCCGCAGGGCCCCGGCGTCCGCTCGACGGTGCGCAGGACATGGAAACGGGCAAGGCGGCTGATGGAATAGCGCCCTCGCCCGTCACCGCCATGGCCAAGCCCGCCTTCCCCGGCTACCCTTGCCCGATGACACGCCAGGATCACGCCCCGATGACCCCCCCGGAAACCCCGCGTGCCGCGGGCTTCACCATGCCCGCCGAATGGGCGCCGCACGCCCGCACATGGATGATGTGGCCCTGCCGCGCCGAGGTGTGGGACGACATGGAGGCCACCCGCCGCAACTATGCCGAGGTGGCCCACGCCATCCGCGAATCTGAACCCGTCACCATGCTGGTCCGGCCCCAGGACGAAGCCGGCGCCCGCGCCCTCCTCGGGTCCGACATCGACCTGCTGCCGCACCCGATCGACGACAGCTGGGCCCGCGATGCGGGCCCCTGCTTCCTCACCGACGCGACAGGCCACCGCGCCGGCACAAGCTTCCGCTTCAACGCCTGGGGCGGCAAATACACGCCCTTCGACGGTGACGACAGCGCCTCCGACGCCATACTCTCCGCCGCCGGCGTCCGTGCCTTCACCTCCGACCTCATCGCCGAGGGCGGCGGCATCACCACCGATGGCGAAGGCACGATCATCACCACGCTCAGCTGCTTCCCCAACGCCAACCGCAATCCCGGCTGGACGCTCGACCAGCTCGAAACCGAACTGAAGGAGATGCTGGGCGCCGAGAAAGTCATCTGGCTCCCCGGCAATGTCGAGGAAACCGAAACCGACGGCCATGTCGACGGAATCGCCATGTTCCTCGCCCCCGGCCTGCTGATGGTGCAGGGCAACGACCGCCCCGACCACCCCTGGCGTCACATCCACGCCGCCAACCTCGAAGCCCTCGACGGCCAGACCGACGCCAAGGGCCGCCCCCTCAAACTCGTCCACTGCCCCGACGCCTTCGATTACGACACCGACAGCGACAATTTCTGCGATTCCTACGTGAACGCCTATATCTGCAACGGCGCCGTCATCGTCCCGCGATACAACCTGCCCGAAGACGGGCGGGTCCGCGAACTCTTCGAGGAACACCTCCCCAACCACCGCGTCCGCATGGTCGACATCACCACGCTCGCCACCGGCGGCGGCGGCATCCACTGCATCACCCAACAGGAACCCGCAACGCCCCGAAATTTTTAAAAGATTTCGTCCCGCATTCTTTTCAAGAATGCGCCCCCGTCACCCCGGCAGCGTCACCACCAGCGCCCCGCGCTCCGTCGCCACCACCGTGTGCTCATACTGAACCGCCGGCGCCGCGGGCTCGGCATACAGCGTCCAGCCATCGCCGCGCTCCTCGGCCCACAGCCCGCCTGTCGACAGGAACGGCTCCACCGTGAACACCAGCCCCTTGTCGATCCGCCGCCGCTCCCCCTTCACCGCCCATGTGGGGATCGTCTCGGGATACTCGTGCAACGGCCGCCCCACCCCGTGGCTCGCAAGGTTGCGGATAAGCGTATAACCCCGCTTCGACGAAAACGCCTCGATCGCCCGCCCGATCCCCGCCAGCGGCCGGCCCGCGCCCACCTGCGCGACGCCGATCTGCATCGCCCGCTTCCCGTCCCGGCACAGCCGGTCGAGCGACGCCGCCACCGGCTTCACCCGAAAGGTCGCGCCGGTATCGGCGAAATACCCGTCCTTCGAGGCCGAGACGTCGATATTCACAAGGTCCCCCGCCGCGATCACCCGCTTGCCGGGGATACCGTGGGCGATCTCCTCGTTCACGCTGATACAGGTGGCGCCCGGAAAGCCATAGACCGCCTCCGGCGCGGGCTCGGCGCCATGGGCGTCGAGATAATTGCGCCCGATCCCGTCCAGCTCCGCCGTGGTCATCCCCGGCTCCATCGCCTTCGCCATGGCCTGCATGGTGTTGGCCACGATCCGGCCGATGACCCGCAGGCCCTCCAACTCGTCTTCATGGGTAATGGTCATGGCACGGCCCTCCGTCGCATTGCCGAAATCCCGGGCCGCTCACCCGTAGCGTTTCCACGTTTCCATCTCGATGGCCTTGCGCATCTCCAGCCCGGAAATCTCCGTCTGGATCGCCCGCTGCTCCTCCGGATCACTCGCCGCCGCCAGCCGCGCCCGCGCCTCCTCGATCTGCCGCCGCAGCTCGGAAAACGGCGTCATCGCCCCGCTCTCGGCATAGACATGCGCGAACGGATCGGCATTCAGGCTGCTCTCGGCAATCGGCTTGCCGGCCCCCGGCAGATCGTCCAGATCGCCGTTTTCCTGCGCCCGCCGGAAGGCATTCTCGATGAGTGCGTTGAACATGGCCCGATCCTTTCCTTGCGTCTCAGCTAGCCACCCGCCACGTCCAACTCAAGCCCCTGCGACCCTTCGCGCCTCACCCGCCCCGGCCCAACCGGAAATCCGTCCACAGAGGGTAATGGTCCGAGGGCCAGGTCTCGCCCACCTTCGCCGTGCCCGTCCCCGTCCGCCCCAGCGGCACGGCGCGGTCGTCATGCAGCACGTGGTCGATCGCCCCGAACAGGTGCAGCCCGGTGTTGAAGTGAAACGTCGCCCCCCGCTGCCTGGCCCGCCGGAACCCGGCCTCGTAGAAGATCTTCAGCGCCCGCGAATTCCGCCGCGCGTTGAAATCCCCCGCCACCAGCACCGCGTCGCCCCGCGCCCGTGCCACCTCCGCCATCTGCCGCACCCGCTCGGCCGAGCGCAGCCGCTGCGTCGTGTCGATGAAATGGAAATGCACGTTGAACACCGTCACCTCCCGCCCGCTCTCCCGATGCTCGAACCGCGCCCATGTCACCGCGTCGGGATAGCCGGCAATCGCCCGGATCGAGCGAAAACTCGCGTCCGGCCGCGAGAAGAAGGCGAACCCGTCATCCAGCAGCCGGAACGCCCCGGGCCGGTAGAAGATCGGCTGCCCCACCGCCACGCCCCGCCCGAACTCCGTGGCGGCGGCGCGATACTCCGGCAGCGCCGCCAGCAGCCACGCCTCCCACACATCCGCCCCGGCGCCCTGCCCGCGCGTCTCCAGCTCCTGGAAGGCGACGATATCCGCCCCGATCTGCCGCACCTGCGCCACCAGCGGCCCGCGCCGCGCCTGCCATTCGGCAAGGCCCCACTCGTCCCCCGCCCCGGCATCAAGGTCGAGGTAATGCACGTTATAGGTCGCCATCCGGAAATCCGCCCGCTGCGGCACCGCGCCCGCCACCTGCGGCGGCGCCCCGGCACAGCCCGCCAGCCACGCAAGCCCGAGCACGGCCAGCCACCATCCGAGGCCCGACCGGCCCCCCGTCCCTCGTCCCATTGCTCACCCTTCGCGCGCCCGGCCCACGGCCGAAACCTCGCCCCGACCAATACCCGCCCGGCGCCCGGCCTGTCACCCGCTTTCCTCGCCCCCTTTCCGCCCCCGCCCCACTGGACGCCACCGCCCGCCCGGCATAACCTGCGCCCCGAAGACCGAGGGAGGGCAGAACCATGCCGACAGGCACCAACATCAAGACCTATTTCAACGGAACCTGGCACGATGCCGACATCGCCGTGATGAACGCCGCCGATCACGGCATGTGGCTGGGCTCCAACGTGTTCGACGGGGCGCGCCTCGCCCACGGCCTCACCCCCGATCTCGACAAGCACTGCGCCCGGGTCAACGCCTCCGCCCGCGCCCTCATGGTCACCCCCACCGTCACGGCCGAGGAGATGGTCGAGATCGTCCGCGAGGGGCTGAAGATGTACCCGAAGGACGCCGCCGTCTACATCCGCCCGATGTACTGGGCGATCGACGGCGGCATGGCCGCCATCGTGCCGAAAGACGACAGCCGCACCGGCTTCGCCATCTCGCTCGAGGAGATCCCGATGGCCGCCCCCGACGCGTCGGCCACCCTCACCCGCACCCGCTTCCGCCGTCCCGTGCTCGAGGATGCCGTGGTCAACGCCAAGGCCGCCTGCCTCTACCCCAACAACGCCCGCATGCTGGCCGAGGCTCGCGACCGCGGCTTCACCAACGCGCTCGTCGCCGACGCCCTCGGCAATGTCGCCGAGGCCGCCACCGCGAACGTCTTCGCCGTCAAGGATGGCGAGGTCTTCACGCCGGTGCCCAACGGCACGTTCCTCTCGGGCATCACCCGCGCGCGCCACATCGCCAACCTCCGCGCCGATGGCGTCACCGTCCACGAGACCGTCATGTCCTTCGACGATTTCCACGACGCCGACGAGGTCTTCCTCTCCGGCAACATGATGAAGGTCACCCCCATCACCGCCTTCGACGACACCAGCTACCAGGTCGGCCCGGTCACCCGCCGCGTGCGCGACATGTACTGGGACTGGGCCGCCTCGGCCTGACATCCATGAGCACAGATCCCCTCCTCCAGCCCTACACGCTCAAGCACCTGACGCTGAAGAACCGGCTGATGGTTTCCAGCCACGAGCCCGCCTATACCGAGGACGGGATGCCCAAGGACCGCTATCGCGCCTACCACGTGGAACGCGCGAAGGGCGGGCTGGCGCTGACCATGACGGCAGGCTCCGCCGTCGTCTCCCCCGACAGCCCCCCGGCCTTCGGCAACATCCTCGCCTATGACGACGAGGTGGTCGGCTGGATGAAGAAACTCACCGACGAATGCCACGATCACGGCTGTGCGGTGATGATCCAGCTCACCCATCTCGGCCGCCGCGCCCGCTGGGACACCGGCGACTGGCTCCCCACCATCGGCGCCGGCCCCTCCCGCGAACCGGCCCACCGCGCCTTCCCCAAGGTGGCCGAGGACTGGGACATCGCCCGCATCGTCGAAGACTATGCCGACGCGACCGAACGGATGAAGGCCGCCGGTCTCGATGGCGTAGAATACGAATGCTACGGCCACCTGCCGGACCAGTTCCTCAGCCCGCTGACCAACGCCCTCACCGGCCCCTATGGCGGCGACTTCGACAACCGCCTCCGCTTCGCCACCGAGGTGCTCACCGCCTGCCGCAAGCGCGTGGGCCCCGATTTCATCCTCGGCATCCGCTACGTCGCCGACGAAAGCGAACCCGGCGGCATCCCGGTCGAGGAAGGCGTCACCTTCGCCCGCCGCCTCAAGGACGCGGGCCTCATCGACTTCATCAACATCATCAAGGGCCGCATCCACACCGACGCGGCATTGGCCGACGTCATCCCCGTGCAGGGCATGCGCTCCGCGCCTCACCTGGATTTCGCCGGCCGCATCCGGCACGAGGTGGG
Source organism: Roseovarius sp. (assembly GCF_040223625.1). Classification (GTDB taxonomy): domain Bacteria; phylum Pseudomonadota; class Alphaproteobacteria; order Rhodobacterales; family Rhodobacteraceae; genus Roseovarius. The sequence continues at coordinate 8,478 of NZ_JAVKFX010000008.1, forward strand.
CCTCCCGGCCTTCCACGCCGCCAAGATCGCCGATGTCGCCACCGCCCGCCACGCCGTCGCCACCGGCCAGCTCGACATGGTCGGCATGACCCGCGCCCACATGGCCGACCCGCATATCGTCCGCAAGATCACCGAGAACCGCGAAGACGATATCCGCCCCTGCGTCGGTGCCACCTACTGCCTCGGCCGCGCCTATTACGGCGAGGCCGCGCTCTGCGTCCACAACCCCTCCACCGGCCGCGAAACCTTCCTCCCGCACGAGGTCGCCAAGACCGACGCACCGAAAACCATCGCCATCGTCGGCGCCGGCCCCGGCGGGCTGGAAGCCGCCCGCGTCGCCGCCGAACGCGGCCACCGCGTCACCGTGTTCGAAGCCGCCGACCAGCCCGGCGGACAGGTCCGCCTGACGGCCCAGACCAGAAGCCGCGCCGACATGATCGGCGTGATCGACTGGCGCGTCGCCCAATGCGAGAAGCTCGGCGTCACCTTCCGCTACAACACCTATGCCGAGAAAGACGACATCCTCGCCCTCTCCCCCGATATCGTCGTCCTCGCCACCGGCGGGATTGCCAACACCGATATCGTGAAACACGGGCAAGACCTCGCGGTCACCACATGGGATATCCTCTCGGGCGACGTGAAGCCCGGCGAAAACGTCCTGATCTACGACGAGACCGGCGACTACGCCGCGCTTCAGGCCGCCGAAAAACTCGCCGATGCCGGCGCCACGGTCGAGGTCGTCAGCCCCTACCAGGGCGCCTCGGTCGACGTCTCCGGCATCACCTTCGTCCCCTTCATCCGCAAGCTGCAGCACAAGGACGTGACCTTCACCGTCACATGGCGCCTCACCGCCATCGACCGCGACGGCAACCGCCTCAAGGCCACGCTCGGCTCCGACTATTCCGACGCCACCCGGCACCGCTCCGTCGACCAGGTCGTCGTCAACCACGGCATCACGCCCATGGACGAGCTCTATTTCGAGCTGAAGCCATTGTCGGAAAACCTCGGCGCCGTCGATTACGACGCGCTGGTCTCCGGCAAACCCCAAACCCTCACCGGCGGCCCGTCAGGCTTCCGCCTCTTCCGCATCGGCGACGCCGTCGCCTCCCGCAACACCCACGCCGCGATCTACGACGCGCTCCGCCTGATGAAGGACGCCTGACACCAGCGAGGCAGCCCGCAAGGGCTGACGAGCACCGCCGCCCGTTAACCTTTCCCCGCACCGACGCAATACCGACAAAATACCGACGTTATACCGACGTTGGGATCGGCCCCTTCCACCCCAATCTTTAACGCAGCGTTCCGGGGTGACATTCCGCCCGCCCCACGCCATGTTGGCCCCGACACACGGGAGGCCGTACATGACCCAATATCCCCACCTTCTCGCCCCGCTCGACCTCGGGCACGTGACCCTGAAAAACCGTGTCCTGATGGGCTCGATGCATACCGGGCTGGAGGAGAACAAAGACTGGAACCGCGTCGCCGAATTCTACGCCACCCGCGCCCGCGGCGGCGTCGGCCTGATGGTCACCGGCGGCATGGCCCCCAACCGCGAAGGCGGGGTTTTCCCAGGCGCCGCAGGGCTTTACACCGAAGAGGACATCGCCAACCACCGCATCGTCACCGACCGGGTGCATGACGCGGGCGGCCTCATCGCCATGCAGATCCTGCACGCCGGCCGCTACGCCTACGGCAAGGAATGCGTGGCCCCATCCCCGGTCAAGTCCACCATCTCCCCCTTCCCCCCGAACGAACTCGACGAAGAGGGGATCGAGAAGCAGATCGCCGACATCGTCACCGCCGCCACCCGTGCCCGGCAGGCCGGGTACGACGGGGTCGAGATCATGGGCTCCGAGGGCTACCTCCTCAACCAGTTCCTCGTCCGCCACACCAACAAACGCGAAGACCGCTGGGGCGGCTCCTACGAGAACCGCATGCGCCTCCCCCTCGAGGTCGTCCGCCGCGTCCGCGAGGCCGTCGGCCCCGATTTTATCCTTATTTATCGGCTCTCCATGATCGACCTCGTCCCCGATGGCTCCACCTTCGACGAGGTGATTCAACTGGCGCAGGAAGTGGAAAAAGCCGGCGCCTCGATCATCAATACCGGCATCGGCTGGCACGAGGCGCGCATCCCAACCATCGCCACCTCCGTCCCCCGCGCGGCCTTCACCTGGGTCACGAAAAAGCTGATGGGCAAGGTCGGCATCCCGGTCATCACCTCCAACCGCATCAACACGCCTGAAGTCGCCGAAGACGTCCTCGCCGGCGGCGCCGCCGACATGGTCAGCATGGCCCGCCCCTTCCTCGCCGACCCGGATTTCGTGCAGAAGGCCATGGACGGCAAGGCCGCCACCATCGCCCCCTGCATCGCCTGCAACCAGGCCTGCCTCGACCACACGTTCAGCGGCAAGATCTCCACCTGCCTCGTCAACCCCCGCGCCTGCTACGAGACCGAGCTGCCCATCGAACCGGCCAGCCAACCCAAATCCATCGCAGTGGTCGGCGCCGGCCCCGCCGGCCTCTCGACCGCCATCACCGCCGCCCAGCGCGGCCACAAAGTCACCCTCTTCGACCGCGACGACCGGATCGGCGGCCAGCTCAACATGGCCCGCGAGATCCCCGGCAAGGAAGAGTTCCACGGCTTCGTCCACTGGTACCAGACGATGGTGGAAGAGCTTGGCATCACCATCAAACTCGGCGCCGAGGCCACGGCCGACGCGCTTGACGGCTTCGACGAGACGATCATCGCCACCGGCGTCATCCCGCGCGACCCGGAAATCCCCGGACAGGATCGCGACAACGTGCTCAGCTATATCGACGTCCTGCGCGGCAAGGCCAAGGTGGGCCAGCGCGTCGCCATCGTCGGCGCCGGCGGCATCGGCTTCGACGTGGCCGAATTCCTCGTCCACGACGGCGAAAGCCCCACCGAGAACCTCGCCGAATGGAAAGAGGAATGGGGCGTCGGCGACCCGGCCGAAACCCGCGGCGGCCTCGCCCCCGAGGGCCCGCAGCCCGACCCGGCCGCGCGCAAGGTCACGCTTCTGCAGCGCAAGTCCGAGCGCCCCGGCAAACGCCTCGGCAAGACCACCGGCTGGATCCACCGCGCCTCGCTCCGGATGAAGGATGTCGAGATGGTCGCCGGCGTCAATTACGAGAAGATCGACGACACCGGCCTGCACATCACCTTCGGCGAGGCCCGCGAGAACCCCACCCTGATCGAGGCCGACACCATCGTGCTCTGCGCCGGCCAGCTCAGCCAGCGCACCCTGGCCGACGCGCTGGAAGAGAGGGGCCGCAAGGTCCACGTGATCGGCGGCGCCGATGTCGCCGCCGAGCTCGATGCCAAGCGCGCCATTGACCAGGGCACGCGGCTGGCCGCCACGCTCTGACCGGGCGGCCTATTCTACCGTGATCGTGATCTGCTCCGAGGTCACGGGCGGATCATGCGGCACGTGGTTCTGGTCGCCCAGCACCAGTTGCAGCGTATGCTCGCCCGGCGCCAGCTCGAGCGTCACCTCGGTCTGGCCGCCGCCGAAATGCACGTGGTTGTCGTCGGCGTAAAGACCGCCCTCCGTCATATCCGCATCCTCCGGCCCGTCGCCGAACGGCGGCCGGTCGACAAGGATGTGATGGTGCCCGGTATTCTCTTTCTCGGTGCCCGCCGGGGCCACGCCCATCCCGCTCAGCCCGAAGATCACCTTGACCGGCGACGACACGGTCGCCCCGTCCTCGATATTGACGAAATACACCTCCGCCCCCTCGGGCGCCGGTGTGTCGCCGGCAAGCGCCGGGGCCGCCATCAGCCCCACCGCCATCGCGGTGCCTAACAGAAATTCCTTCATCGGGTCCTCCGTTTTTACCCGGGCGCCATGATAGCGCAAACCGCCCGACTTCCACAGATCGGAAACGCCTGTTTCCCTGTTTCCCCGTCACGAACGATGCAAAGGAAAACCCTGATATTGTCTGCCATGTGCCGCAGTTGTGCCCGATTTGGAATTGATAAGGCCTCAAGGGAAAAACGCACAGAGGTATCGAGTATGGATCGCCTTACCGAAATGGAGGCTTTCGCGACCGTGGTGGACCAGGGCGGGTTCACCGACGCGGCGCGCAAGATGGGGATTTCGAAATCCGCCGTGTCAAAGCATGTCTCGTCGCTCGAGGCACGTCTCGGCGCCCGCCTCCTGAACCGGACGACGCGACGTGTCAGCCCCACGGAAATCGGCCTCGCCTATTACGATCGCGCCCTGCGCGTGCTCAACGACGCCGGAGAGGCCGACGCGCTGGTCAGCTCGATGCAGTCCGATCCCTCGGGCCTGCTCCGCATCTCCGTCGCCACGGATTTCGGCGTCAATCATCTGAGCCCGGTGCTCGGCCAGTTCCTCGAGGAATTCCCCGACATCACCGTCAACATGGTGCTGAACAACCGCTATGTCGAGCTGATCTCGGAAGGCTTCGACATGGCCATCCGCATCGGCGAGCTCGAAGACAGCACCCTGCGCGCCCGCAAGCTGACCGACACCACCAAGCGGATGATCGCCAGCCCAGCCTACCTCGACAAGTACGGGCGGCCGGCCAAGATCGACGACCTCAACGAACACAAGCTCCTGCACTATTCCAGCCAGTCGAACGGCTCGGTCTGGAAGCTGACCGCCCCCTCGGGCGAAAAGCGGCAGGTGCGCACCGCGGGCGGGCTGTCGGTCAATGACGGCCAGTCGCTGCTGAACGCCGCGATCTCGGGCCTCGGCATCGCCTACCTGCCCAGCTTCCTCTACGCCAACGCCATGAAGGCCGGCCAGGTGGTCGACGTGATCCCCGACCTGCCCTACGAGACGCAAGGCATCTACGCGGTCTACCCGCCGGGCCGGTTCACCCAGCCCAAGGTCCGCGCCTTCATCGACTTCCTGGTCAACGCCTTCGCCGACAAGGGCCCGACCGACTGGTAAGCCGCTCCCAAGTTACCAACCTGACAGCCTCGCCCCCGGTGCCCCGCGCATCCGGGGGCTTTTTTCGCGCCTGCCGCCCCGTCACACAGCGATTGTGCGCCCCTGCCGGTTGCCTTCCGTGCGCTGCATGGCAAATTGGGGGACAACAGGACACCGACCGAAGGAAACACCCTCATGGCCGACCCCAAGCTTCTCACCATTTCCGGCTCGCTTCGGAAAGGGTCCTACAACCGCAAGCTCCTCGCCGAGGCCATCCGCGCCTTCGGCCCGGCCGAGGTGACCGAGGCCGACCTGAACCTGCCGCTCTACGACGGCGACCACGAAGAGGCCGAGGGCGTGCCGGCCAGCGTTCAGACACTGGTCGAGCAGATCAAGGCGGCCGACGCGGTGGTGATCTCCTCGCCCGAGTACAACAAGGGCATCAGCGGCGTGCTCAAGAACGCCCTCGACTGGATCAGCCGCGTGCCGGGCAGCGCTTTCAGGAACAAGCCCACGGTGGTGATGTCGGCCAATGCCGGGCGCACCGGCGGCGAGACGGGGCAATACATGGTGCTGCACTGCCTCGTGCCGCATCAGCCCGACGTGCTGCAGGGCCCGCTGCTCTGCGTCGCCTCTGCCGGTGACGAGTTCGACGAGAACGACCGCCTGCTCAACGAACGCTACCTCAAGGTGCTCACCACCAAGATGACCGCCCTGCGCGAGCGCGTGTCCTAACCCTCCCGCATCAGCACAGGCTCCCGCCGGCGCCCCCAGCGGCCCGGCGGCCCCTCGATCACGCCCGGAAATGCCGTGCCACAGGCCATGCAGTGGCCGGTATCATCCAGCCGCCATTCCGACAGCTCGTGCCAGTCGCGCCCGATCACCTTCTCCCCGCACCCGCTGCAATAGCTCGACTGCGCGGGCTCGTGATGCACGTTGCCGATATAGACATGCCGCAGCCCGGCCGCCTGCGCCACCTGCCGCGCCCTGAGCAACGTCTCCAGCGGCGTGCGCTGGTGGCTCAGCATCCGGTGATCGGGATGAAAGGCGGTGAAATGCACCGGCACATCCGGCCCACAGCGCTCGGCCACCCACTGGCACATCTCTTCCAGCTCGGCCTGGCTGTCATTCTCGCCGGGGATCAGCAGCGTGGTCAGTTCGACCCAGCACCCGGTCTCGTGCACCGCGTACTCGATCGCCTCCAGCACCGGTTCGATCCGCGCCCCGGTCAGCTTGCGATAGAACGCCTCCGAGAACCCCTTCAAATCGATATTCGCCGCATCCATCGCCGGAAAGAACTCCGCCCGCGGCGCCTCGCAGATGTAGCCGGCGGTCACCGCCACGCTGCGCACCCCCGCCTCTCGGCACGCCGCGGCGGTATCGAGCGCGTATTCGTGAAAGATCACCGGATCGTTGTAGGTGAACGCCACCGAGGCACAGCCCTTCTCCCGCGCCACCCGCGCAATCGCCTCCGGGCTGGCGCTATGGGCCAGGCTGTCGACCTCCCGGCTCTTGGAAATCTCGTGGTTCTGGCAGAACTTGCAGGCCAGGTTGCACCCCGCCGTCCCGAAGGACAGCACCGGCGAGCCGGGCAGGAAGTGGTTCAACGGCTTCTTCTCGATCGGGTCGATGCAGAACCCTGTCGACCGCCCGTAGGTGTCCAGCACCATCCGGTCCCCCTCTCGCATCCGCACGAAACACATGCCGCGCTGACCCTCCCGCAAGGTGCAAAACCGCGGGCAAAGCGTGCATTTCAGCCGGCCATCCTCTTCCTCGGTCCAGTGGTGCGCGGGGTGCATGGGGTGGTCTTTCCTTCCGTCGGTGTGGTTCATATGTAGGTTCCGAAAGGGCCAAGATGAACCGGCAGTCAGATATAACGGCGCGACATTCGGCTGTGGCCGGTCGCTTTTTCCCGGGCGAGGCAGACGAACTGGCCCGCATTGTGGCCGACTGCCTGAGCCACGGGACGCCCGCCGCCGCCCCGCCGAAAGCGATCATCTCGCCCCATGCCGGCTACCCCTTCTCGGGCCGCCTCTCCGGCATGGCATGGCGCGCCACCGAAACCACCCGGCCCGCCCGCATCGCCATCCTCTCACCCTCGCACCAGCACGCCTTCACCGGCATCGCCCTGCCCTCGCAGGACCGCTACGCCATGCCCGGCTTCGACCTCCCGCTCGACACCGCCGCCCGCGACCTGCTGATCTCCCGCGGCCTCGCCCATGTCGAGAACGCCGCCCATGACCGCGAGCATGGCGTCGAAACCCAGCTCCCCTTCCAGCACCAGGTGCACCCCGACACGCCCGTCATCCCGCTGGTGATCGGTCGCGCGCCGGATGAACAGGTGGCTGCGGCCATTGATGCGCTGGCCGCCATCGGCGACACGCTCTTCGTCCTGTCCAGCGACCTCAGCCATTTCCGGACCCTCCCGGACGCCCGCGACCACGACGCCACCACCGCCCGCCTCATCGAAACCGCCAAACCCCGCGACCTCACCGGCGCCCATGCCTGCGGCGCCGCCGCCATCCGCGGCTTCCTGCTATCGGACCACGGTCAGGGCAGCCGCCTCCTCCGCCTCGCCTTGGCCAACAGCGCGGCGGTCACGAAGGACGAAACCCGCACCGTCGGCTACGGCGCCTGGGCGCTCTTCGGCGTGACCGACGCCATCCTCCTCCCCGACCACCGCACCGCCCTCCTGAAAGCCGCGCGCCAATCCCTCACCTCCCGCATCACCAAGGGCAAACCGCCCCACCTCGACACCGACAGCTTCGCCCAACCCCTCCGCAGCCACGCCGCCGCCTTCGTCACGCTGCAGAAAGACGGCCAGCTCCGCGGCTGCATCGGCTCGCTCACCGCGCATCAGCCGCTGATCGCCGACGTGATCGAGAACACCGGCAAATCCGCCACCGAAGACCCGCGCTTCCCGCCCCTCACCGCCGAAGAGCTCGACCGTATCACCCTCAAGATCGCCGTCCTCTCCCCGTCCGAGCCGATGCCGGTCACGGACGAGCCCGACCTCCTCGCCCGCCTGCGCCCCGGCCGCGACGGCCTGATCCTCTCCGACAAGGGCCGGCGCGGGGTCTTCCTGCCGATGGTCTGGGACAGCCTGCCAGAGCCTGAGGCGTTCCTCACCGCCCTCAAGCAGAAGGCCGGCCTCCCCCGCGATCACTGGAGCGACACGCTCCAAATCCGCCGCTTCTGCGCCGAAAGCTTCGCCGAGGCCGACTACTCCTGACCGTTCGACACCTCGATCAGGTTGCCATCCGGATCCCGCACATAGACCGACAGGATCGGCCCCGTCGCCCCGGTCCGCCGCACCGGCCCCTCGATCACCGCCACGCCATGGCGAGCAAAATGCGTCACCCACTCGCCCACCGGCGTCTCGCTCAGGAAACACAGGTCCGCACTCCCCGGCTGCGGCCTGTCGGCCTTAGGCTCGAACTCCGCCCCCGCCTGGTGCAGGTTGATCTTCTGTGCCCCGAACGCCAGCGCCTTGCGCTCCGTGCCATCGGCGGGCCGGAAACTCACCACATCCATCCCCAGCACCTCGCGATAGAAATCACAGGTGCGCGCAATGTCCCGCACCGTCAGGACAAGATGATCGAGTGAGGAAAGCTGCGGCATGGTCATCCCTGTTGTGGCGGCCCGAAATCCCCCCTAGCTTGCCCGCATGAGCAAGCCCGTGCAAACCCTCACCGACATGATCGACCCGGCCCGCGCCCGGGCGATGCAGGCCACTCTCGGCCACCAGCCGCAGATCGAACCGGGCGACCCCCTGCCGCCCTTCTTTCACCAGCTCTATTTCTGGGATCCCCAACGCCCCGCCGAACTGGGCCGCGACGGCCACCCGAAAGTGGGTCGCGTGATCCCCGACATGGGCCTGCCCCGCCGCATGTGGGCCGGCGGACAATTGCAGTTCGAGGCCCCCCTGCTTGCCGGAACCCCCGCCAAACGCCTCACCCATGTCGAGAAAACCGCCCACAAGAAAGGCCGCTCCGGGCCGCTGGGCTTCGTCACCATGCGGCACGAAATCTGGCAGACCGACCGGCTTTGCCTCACCGAATGGCAGGATCTCGTCTACCGCGAAGACCCCAAGCCGGGCACCAACCCCGCCCCGCCCGAGGCGCCCACCGACGAGGACGTGGCCGAGCCCGCCGGCTTCGACGCCACCATGCTCTTCCGCTACTCGGCGCTTACCTTCAACGGCCACCGGATCCATTACGACCTGCCCTACTCCACGGGCGTCGAAGGCTATGACGGCCTTGTCGTCCACGGCCCCCTGCTGGCCCAGCTCGCCATGCTGCTGGCCGAACGCCAGCTCGGCACCCTGACCCGCTTCGCCTTCCGCGCCACGGCGCCGCTGATGCATTTCGAGGCGGCGGAGGTCTGCTGGAAATCCGACGGCACGGTCTGGGTGCGCGGGCCCGGCGGGCGGCAATGCCTCACCGGCACCGCCGCCTGAAACACGTCAAAAACTCGCCACCAGTATCTGCCGGAACGCCTCCGCCGTCATCTCCCGCGCGTTGGTGGGCGTGGAATGGTCGCGCATCGCCGCCTCGGCGATCCCGTCGATGATCTCCTCCTGCAGCCCCAATTCCCCCAGCGTGGCCGGCAACCCGATCTCCGCCGTCAGCGCCTGCACCTCCGCGCCGAGATCGGCGCCCTCCGGCAGGCCCAGCGCATCCCGCAGCCGCGCGTATTTCTCCCGCGCCGCCTCTTCATTATGCCTCAGAACCTCCGGCAGCAGGATCGCGTTCAGCGTCCCGTGATGCGGGTTCACCGACTTGATCGCCCCCAGCGGATGCGACAGCGAATGCACCGCGCCCAGCCCTTTCTGGAAGGTCAGCGCCCCCTGCAGCGAACACATCATCATCTCCCGCCGCGCGGCCCTGTCGCCGGGCTCTGCCACCGCCGTCCGGATATGGCCCCACCCGCGCACCAGCCCGTCAAGCGCGATGGCATCGGCAACCGGGTTGAACTTCGGGCTCAGGAACGTCTCGATGCAATGGGTGATCGCATCCATCCCCGTCGCCGCCGTCAGGCCCGGCGGCAACCCGTAGGTCAGTTCCGGATCGCACAGCGCCCGCACCGGGATCAGGTAGGGGCTCAGCAGACCCAGCTTCCGCCCGTCCGCCACCGTCAGCAACGCCGCCCGCCCCACTTCCGACCCGGTACCGGCGGTCGTCGGCACGGCAATCACCGGCGCGCAGCGGTCGGTGATCTTCGCCACCCCGCCCTCGATCGCGGCATACCCGGCAAGCGGCCCCTCGTGCGTCACCCGAAGCGCCACCGCCTTGGCCAGGTCGATTGGCGATCCCCCGCCCACGGCCACGAGGCAATCGCAGCCATGCTCCCGGTACATCTCCGCCGCGGCCTCGGCCGCGCTTTCCGTGGGGTTCGACGGCGTGCCGTCGAACACCGGCACACCCGCCCCCAGCGAACCGGTCACCCGTTCCACCAGCCCGATCTCGACCAGCGGCGCGTCACTGATCACCAGCGGCCGGCGAAGCGACAGGCCCGCAAGCTCATCGGCCAGCAGGGCCAATGCCCCCTCGCCAAACCGGATCGTCGTAAGGTACTGAATCGTCTCGACTGTCATCTTTGCCTGCCCGTCCTCGATAGATTTCCCTGCCCGCCTTGGCGGGCAGGGAACAGATCACACATCCACCCGTTCGTCTTCAACCGCGTTGCGTTTCTCCATGTTGAACCGCCCGGCATAGATCGGCCGCTCGCCCGTGGTCGGCCCCGGGTACTGCACGATGAAGATATCGCCGCCCGTCTCGGTCTTGAACTCGCCCTCGTAATGCGGGTCCGGATGGAAGATCACGCTGCCCTCGCCGCACATCTCGCCGCCGATCTCGAACTCCCCCTTCAGGATGTGCCAGACCTGCGCGAAGCCGTGGTAATGCTCCGGATGGTACGCGCCGGGCTCCAGCCGCAGGATACCGGCATTGGGGTTCATCGGGTTCTCCGGCTCGGGGTGGAACGCCATCTTGCCCGTCTCCCCCGGCCAGCGGATGGTCTCCCACTCGAGGTCGTCGAGGTTGCGCACGATATAGGGCTGGTGGTCTTTCCGAGACGCCTCCCTGCTGACCTGCAGCTTGGCGTTGTTCTCGGCCGTATCAGGAATGGTCTTGCTCATGATGTCCTCCCGTTGGATGAGCTATGGGGTCTTTCCTGCAAGGCGGCGCTTGAGGGGCGCCACCAGTCGAACTCCACGCGCGAGATATCGGCGGCCGCCACGGTCATCAGGATCTGCGCGTCCGCCCCGCCCGCGCTGCGCGCCCGGTGCGGCTGCTGCGAGTCGATGAAGATGCTGTCGCCGGTGGAAAGGTGAAAGCTTTCCTCGCCCACCTCGAACAGCACCTCGCCGCTGATGACGAAGCAATGCTCCTGCCCGGGATGCGAGACATAGGCCTCCATCCTGTCGGTCTCGGGCAGGACGAGGTGGAACACCTCCATCTCGTCCTTCGGGCTGCCGCCGCCGACCCGCTTCCACGAATAGCCGGTCGAGGGGATGAAGGCGAAATCGTCGGACCGCCGGTGAATCGACACCCGCGTGCGCGCCGGTGCCACGCCCAGCCCGTCGAACAGCGACCCGATCTCGATATTCAGCGCGGCGCAGATCTGCAGCAGGTTGGCGATCGAGGCCGAGGCGACGCCCCTCTCGAGCTTCGACAGGAAACTCTCGGTCAGCCCGCATTTCTCCGCCAGCGCCGACAGGGTCATCTTCTCCGCCGTCCGCGCCGCCTTGATGCAGGCGCCGATCTGGGTGTTCGCGTCGGCCGCGTCTGGTCTGTCCATGGGTGTCCTGCCCGATTCTGGAATCACATGACAATTAATGTCACACAGGAACATTTCTCCTGTCCAGATCTATTTTCTTGACCCCTCGCGCGCCGGACAGCGTCAGTCACACCCGCCCGGCCGGAAGGACGGCAGAGTCTCCCCCGTCGCCCTGAAATTGTCCGACCCGGCCACATGCTGCCCGAACTGCCGCTTGCCCGTCACCCCGTCGCAGGTGCTGTAGGGCGCGCCCGCATCGCAGGCAAAGGCTTGCGACTGCGCCACGAACCGCCCCGATGCCTGCCCCGGATCGCAATCTCCCCCGAGCGCCTCGCCCGCCACGAAACCGGGCCGCATATCCCGGGCCAGCACGTCCTCGCCCTCCGGCACCGGCGCCTCGCCCGTCCCCACGCAATAGCCGCTCCGGATCAACCCAGAGGCAAATTCGCGGCCTTCCTTGCTGCAACTCGCCCGGCCGCTCTCCACCCGGCATTCGATATACCCGCCCCGCAGGAAGGTGTTCAGCAGCGCCTTCGCCGCCCGGCCCGCCTCGGTCTCCGGATCGGGGCAGCTCACACCGCTCAGCCGGTAGGTCTCGCCATCCAGCCTCACCGCGTCGCCCGACACCGCCGCCCAGACCGTCGGCCCGCTCCCCTGCGCCATCCCGGCACCGGGCAGCGCGAGCGCAAGGCCAAGACAGAAAACGCGGAAACGGATCATGCGGCGCCCCTTCAAAGCGATGCCTCCGGGCGGAACCCTTCCGGGATCCCGTCCTTCCCGTCCAATATAAGCGCCGCCATCACCTGCGCCACCTTCGGCGCCATCCCGAAGCCGATCTTGAACCCCCCGTTGGCGATGAACTCCCCCGGCCTCAGCGGATGCGCCCCCAGCATCGGCGCCCGCGACTTCGCCCGCGGCCGCAGCCCGGCCCACCGCTCCACGACCCTTGCACCATGCAGCACCGGCACCGCCCGCATCGCCCGCTCGATCACCTCGTCCAGCTTCTCGTCCGTCGACACCGGATCGTCAAACTCCCGTTCCGAGGTCGACCCGATCGCCGTCGTCCCGTCCTCGTGCGGCACCACGTGAATCCCGTCCGCGAAAAGCTGCGGTGCATTGGGCGCGGCGAAATGCAGAAGCGCCCCCTGCCCCTTCACCCCGTTGCCCACGGCGCGCCCCGTCTCTCGCGACAGCTCCTCCAGCCCGGCCACCCCGGTGGCATGCACCACCCGGCCATCGGGCACCCCCTCCTTCACCAGCCACGCGCCGCGCGCATGCAATGCCGCCGCCAGCGCCTGGCAGGCCCGCCGCGGATGCATCCGCGCTGAAAGCGTATCGCGGATCACGTAGCCGGTGGGCGACACCGGCGCCCAGCTATCCCCGGGCGGCGCGATCACCTCCCACACCGCGGCATCGCCCCACAACGCCTTGGCCGTCACCTCCCGCGCCCTTGCCATCTCCAGCCCGCGCTCATCCGCGATCGGCTGCAACCGCCCCAGCCGGCCATACCCCGCCGAAATGCCAGACGCCGCTGCCACATCCGCCCAGAACGCCCCGGCCATCAGCAGGCTCTCCAGCTGAAACGCCTTCTTGTCGTTCCAGTTCTCCGGCACATGCGGCGCCAGCGCCCCCACCACGCCGCCCGAGGCCCCCGCCCCCGGCCCGTGCGGGTCGATCACCTGCACCCGCGCGCCGGCCTTCGCACAGGCCCACGCGATCGACAGCCCGAAGATGCCCGCGCCCATCACCGTGACGTCCGGCCTTGCCATTTCCGCCGCTCCTTTGCAGTGTCGCCCCAAGTATCGCACGGGCGCCAACCGCTGTATATCCGCCCGGGCCATGAAAGGACGCCCGTGACCCCGCCCCCGGAGCCTTCCACACCGCTCGACTGGCGCGACGACGTGCCGGTCTCGACGCGCTTCGACGATCCCTATTTCAGCCTCGAGAACGGGCTCGAGGAAACCCGCCACGTCTTCCTGTCGGGCAACGACCTGCCCGACCGCTTCCGCTTCGGCTTCCACGTGGCGGAACTGGGCTTCGGCACCGGCCTCAACCTGCTCGCCACCCTTCAGGCCTGGCGCGCCAGTGGGCAGGAGGGGATGCTGCGCTACACCAGCTTCGAGGCCTACCCGATCACCCCCGAAGAGATGCGCCGCGCTCAGGGCGCCTTCCCCGAACTCGCCCCCCTTGCCGCCGACCTCGCCCCCCATTGGGGCGCCGAGTACATCACGCTGGCAGACCTCGATTTCCGCCTCGTCACCGGCGATGCCCGCACCACGCTCCCCCACTGGCAGCGCAGCGCCGACGCCTGGTTCCTCGACGGCTTCTCCCCGGCGCGGAACCCGGAACTCTGGGAAGAGCCACTGATGCAACAGGTCTTCGCCCACACCTCCCCCGGCGGCACCGCGGCCACCTACACCGCCGCTGGCTTCGTCCGCCGCGGGCTGCAATCCGCAGGGTTTGAAGTCACCCGCATTCCCGGCTATGGCCGAAAAAGGCACATGACCCGTGCCGTGAAACCCGCATCCTGAAAGCGTCTCCCATGAGCGAACAGAACACCCGCGCCGGCATCCTGTTCATGGTCGCGACCACCTTCATCTTCGCGGCCCAGGACGGGCTCTCGCGCCACCTCGCGGCGGAATACAACGTCTACATGGTGGTGATGATCCGCTACTGGTTCTTCGCGGCCTTTGTCATTTCCGTGGCCAGCCGCAAGGCCGGCGGCCTGCGCGCGGCGGCGGCCAGCGCGGTGCCCTGGGTGCAGGGCTTCCGCGCGCTGCTGCTGGTGGCCGAGATCTGCGTCATGGTCTTCGGCTTCACCCTTCTGGGGCTGGTCGAAAGCCACGCGGTCTTCGCGTGCTACCCGCTGCTGATCGCGGCGCTCTCCGGCCCGGTGCTGGGCGAACGCGTCGGCTGGCGCCGCTGGGTCGCCATCGGCGTCGGGTTCCTGGGCATCCTCATCATCCTCGAACCCGGCTTCGGCGTCTTCCAGCCCGAGGCGGTCGTCCCCCTCATCGCCGCGCTGATGTTCGCCCTTTACGGCCTGCTCACCCGCTATGTCGGCCTGCGCGACAGCGCCGCCACCAGCTTCTTCTGGACCGGCACGGTCGGCATGGTCGCGATGACCGCCGTCGGCGCATGGTTCTGGGAACCGATGACGGGCTCCGACTGGACCTGGATGATCCTGCTCTGCATCACCGGGGCGCTGGGGCATTACACGCTGATCAAGTGCTACGAACTGGCCGAGGCCAGCGCGGTCCAGCCCTTCGCCTATCTCCAGCTCGTCTTCGCCAGCATCCTCGGCATCCTCGTGTTCAACGAATCGGTCCGCATGAACGTCGCGCTCGGCACGGCGCTGATCGTGGCGGCGGGGCTCTTCACCCTCTGGCGCGAACGCCGCTCCAAGGCCTGACGCCACGGCCTCAGGCGAACCGCCCCTGGCAGAACCAGCCGGAGCTCAGCGCGGCGCCATGGGCATAGAACAGCCACAGCCGTTCGCCCCCCTCGGTGACCACCTGCCAGTAATCCCGCAGCCCGCTGCGCCAGTCGGGATCGTCCAGCCACCATTCCGGCGCAATCCGCTCCGGCCCCCGCGCCTCGGCCAGCCGGTGCGTGCGCCCGCGCCAGCGGAACTCCCCCGCCAGCCGCGGGGCATCCGGCGCCATCACCGGCTCGGGCCGCCACAGCAAAAGCGGGCGCGGCGCGGGCGGGGCGGGCCACGGCCCGGCAGGCTCCGACCACGCGGCGGCCATCACCTGCGCGGTCTTCTCGGGCATGTGGCTGCCCACCGGGTGGCGCCGGGTGATCGCCTCCATCCCCAGCCGCCCGCCGATCCGGCCCAGCAGGTCGTCCATCCGCGCGCCACCCTCCAGCCGGGCGCGGTTGGCGGCGGTCGCCTCCACGTGGCCGGTCATGGTGCGGGGATGCAGCGCCTCGGTCTGCACCGCCTCCAGCCGCAGCATGTCGATCCCGAACCCCGCGTCGATCTCGTCGATCCGGTGCGCCAGCAGCGGGCGGATACGCTCGGGCTCGTCCGCGGCGCGGGCCAGCCCGGCATCGAGCCATTGCATCGTGTCGTCCACCCGCCACGCCTGCAGCCTCACCCGCCGCGCGCCCTGCCCCTTGTCGCGCAGCAATTCGCACAGCCGCGGCACCAGCCGGTCGAGCGCGGCCAGCATGTCGTCCGTCAACCCGATCGGCTCGGGCAGGGTCAGCCTTGTGGCGAAACGCGGCGCCTCCTTCGCGGGCGAGACCGGCTCGGGCGCCGCCCCCACCGCCTGGTCCAGCCGCAGCACCAGCCCCCGCCCGAACCGCCGCGCCAGCGGCGCGCGCGGCTGGCCCAAGAGGTCGCCCACCCGGCGCAGCCCGACCCGTGCCAGCGCCTCGGCCTCCCCCGGCTCCAGCCGCAGCGCGGCCACCGGCAGCGGCGCCAGCAGCGTATAGGCCTTGCCCGGCGGCGCGATCCCCGGCAGCTCGGTCCCCCCGCCCCCCGGCAGCGGCGCGGCCCCGCCCCGCTCCCAATGCCGCTTCTTCGCCGCCCGTGACCGGGTCGCCCGCGCCTCCTGGTCGATGGCATCGCCCGAGCGCGCATGCCCCGGCGCCACGCCGGCATAGCGCGCCAGCGCCCAGGCCGCGCCCACCGTGTCGGCCAGCCCGCAGCGCGCGCTCAGCCCCAGGGCGCCGGCCTCCTCGACCATCCGCGCCACCATCGCCTCTTCCCCGCCGAAGAGATGCGCACAGCCGGTCACCTCCATCATCAGCCCATCCGGCCCGTCCACCGCCACCCAAGGGGAAAACCGCCCCGCCCAGCGGCCCAGCGCCTTCAGGAAATCCGCCTCCGCCTGCGGGTTCTGCAACCGCGTCGCCAGCTGCCCGCAGATCGCATGCGCGTCGCGCAGCGGCTGGCCCACGCGCAGCCCCGCCGCCTCGGCCGCCGCCGACAGCGAGGACAAGACCTGCATCTGCCCGGTATCGCGCACCACGGCAAAGGGCACCTCCTCCGGCGGGGCCGCACGCCGCAACAGGCGCTCGGCCCCGAGCCGGGGAAACCAGACGGAAAGGATACGGCGAACAGGCATGGCGGCAGCGGCGAACACTCATGTTCATGTTTTGTTCCAGCCTAGGCCGCACCCCGCCCCGAGTCGAGTCCTCCCCTCACGGCACCGCGCGAGGTAAGCGGCGCGCAATGAGTATTTCCGGAACAATGAAAGCCGGGCGCGCACCCCGCTTTCATTGTTCCGGAAATACTCACTGCGCAACGCCGGCCAGAAAATCAGCCGCAGTAGATCCGCGTGATCGTCCCGCCTTCATCGGTTTCCACGTTCAGCCGGTCGGCGCGGAAATCCATCGTCACCGCCGTACCCGGCGGGATGATCCGCGTGCCGTCGGCGAAATCGTGCTCTTCCACCTGGGTGCCGACCAGCGGCTGAAGCGCGTCCGCGCCGCAGGCCGAGGCGGTGTCGTCCTCCCCGCCTTCGGGCATGCAGGCGCCCAATGCCGCAAGTGCCAGTATGAGTGTCGCGAAGCGCATGGTGCCGTCCTTCCATTTCTGTGCAAGACTGAAGTCGTCACGGGGCTGGCCGCTTTCAAGACCGCCCGCACGTTATTGAAAACCGCCCGGCTTTCGCCCAAAGTCGCGGCAGATCGAATTGGGAGAACAATCAATGCGCACCACCGCCGCCGTCGCCCTCGAAGCGGGCAAGCCGATGGAAATCATGGAGGTCAATCTCGACGGCCCGAAAGCCGGCGAGGTCCTGGTCGAGATCAAGGCGACGGGCCTGTGCCATACCGACGATTTCACCCTCTCGGGCGCCGACCCCGAAGGCGCCTTCCCGGCGATCCTCGGGCACGAGGGCGCGGGCGTGGTGGTCGAGGTCGGCCCCGGCGTCACCTCGCTCGAGCCGGGCGATCACGTGATCCCGCTCTACACCCCCGAATGCCGCGAATGCGAATACTGCCTCAACCCGAAAACCAACCTCTGCCAGGCGATCCGCTCGACGCAAGGCCAGGGCGTCATGCCCGACGGCACCAGCCGGTTCTCGATGACCGACGGCACCCCGATCCTGCATTACATGGGCTGCTCCACCTTCTCGAACCACACCGTCCTGCCCGAGATCGCGCTCGCCAAGGTCCGCAAGGACGCACCCTTCGACAAGATCTGCTATATCGGCTGCGGCGTCACCACCGGCATCGGCGCGGTGATGAACACCGCCAAGGTGGAACTCGGCTCGCGCTGCATCGTCTTCGGCCTGGGCGGCATCGGCCTCAACGTGATCCAGGGCCTGCGGCTGGCCGGCGCCGACCAGATCGTCGGCGTCGACCTCAACCCCGGCAAGGTCGAGATGGCCAAGCGGTTCGGCATGACCGATTTCGTCAATCCCAACGAGGTGAAGGGCGACATCGTCGGCCACCTTGTCGAACTGACCGGCGGCGGCGGCGATTACACCTTCGACGCCACCGGCAACGTCACCGTCATGCGCCAGGCGCTGGAATCCGCCCACAAGGGCTGGGGTGAAAGCATCATCATCGGCGTGGCCCCCGCCGGCGCGGAAATCTCCACCCGCCCGTTCCAGCTCGTCACCGGCCGGGTCTGGAAAGGCACCGCCTTCGGCGGCGCCCGCGGCCGCACCGACGTGCCCAAGATCGTCGACTGGTACATGCAGGGCAAGATCGAGATCGACCCGATGATCACCCACACCCTCAAGCTCGACGAAATCAACAAGGGCTTCGACATGATGCACGCGGGCGAGTCGATCCGCAGCGTCGTGGTCTACTGATCAGCGGGACGCGACCCGACAATCGCAGCGGGCGCGCCGGGAGACCGGGGCGCCCATCTCGTTTCGCTACAAGGCGTCAGTGGCGGTTGCCCCAGTAATTGTTCTGCATCATGGGGTTGATGTCATAGCGGGGGTTGTAAATGCCGCGAAGCTGGCGCTCGTAGGGCGTCTCGTAATGCCGCCGCACGTGGCGGTGGTGGCGGTCATACCCGCGATGCCGGTACACCCTTTCGGCCCGGCGATAGCCGCGGTCGAACCCGCGACGGTCGTGCCGATCGATGGCGTGGCCGATGAACTGATTGACGATGTTCGAAAAGTTCGGGTCGGCCATGGCCGGCGTGGCGCCCGGCCCTGCCGACACGACGAAAGCTGCGGCGGCCGCAGCGAGAAACGTCTTCCGTATCGTGAATTTCATGGTGGTCTCCCATTCGGCGAATGGCGCGGGTACACCCCGCGTAAACGATCATATGAGCCACCATCGCGGCCAGCCAAGCCCGGCAAGGATAGGCCGGGGGATCGGCAGGATGCTGCGGGGCCGGCTCGCCCGGCCCCGGTGCATTGGGTTTACCGGTCGTAGACCTTGTGGCTGCCATAGCCATAGCTGCGATGGCGGTTGGCGCCGTCGCGATAGCCCTGGTTGTAGGCCCGCTGATAGCCATTGCGGTGGTGCCGGTTATAGCCGTGGTGCCGGCTGTACCGGTTGTGGCCGCCATAATACCGGTCGCGGGTCGCGTAACCCGGATCGTAATACCGGTCATTGCTGGAATCGGCGATGGCGGCACCGATGATCGCCACGGCGGCAGCGCCGGCGATGTACTTGGCCGTATCGTTATCGGCATGGGCCGGCGCGGCGGACAGGCCGACGAGACCGGCCACACCCACTGCGGACGCGGTGACACCGGCCAGAAGGCGTTTGCGAATGATGTTCATGACACTCTCCTATCTCCGGGATGGGGGTGGCCCGGGTGTCTGAAATGGGCCCGCGCGTCACCGCCCGGAAGGGCCAATGACACGCTTGTGTGAGTTGATCGTTATTGCGTGATGGGCGGGAACCGGCCCACCCTGTCGGCGGCAAACCGCAGCCCGTGCAGCGGTAGCTGTGCATTCATGCACCTTGCATCGGGTCCTCAACCGGTTACCTCTGGGGAAACCCACATCCGAAGGAGCGAAAGATGACCGATACCTACACCCCGCCCAAGGTCTGGACCTGGGACAAGGAGAACGGCGGAAAATTCGCCTCGACCAACCGCCCCATCGCCGGCCCGACCCACGACAAGGAACTGCCGGTCGGCAAGCATCCGTTCCAGCTCTACTCGCTCGCCACGCCCAACGGGGTGAAGACCACGATCATGTTCGAGGAATTGCTCGAGGCCGGCCACGACGCCGAGTACGACGCCTGGCTGATCCAGATCGGCGAAAGCGACCAGTTCGGCAGCGGCTTCACCGAGATCAACCCCAACTCCAAGATCCCGGCCATGGTCGACCATACCGGCGACACGCCCCTGCGGGTCTTCGAAAGCGGCTCGATCCTGATGCACCTGGCCGAGAAGTTCGGCGCCTTCCTGCCCGAAAGCGGGCCGAAACGCACGGAAGTGATCAACTGGCTGATGTGGCAGATGGGCAGCGCCCCCTTCCTCGGCGGCGGCTTCGGCCATTTCTACGCCTACGCGCCCGAGAAATACGAATACCCCATCAACCGCTACGCCATGGAAGCCAAGCGCCAGCTCGACGTGCTCGACCGCGAACTTGCCGAGAAACCCTTCATCGCCGGCGACGAATACTCGATCGCCGACATGGCGATCTGGCCCTGGTACGGCAACCTGACCCTTGGCCGGGCCTATGGCGACGCGGCGACCTTCCTCAGCACCCATGAATACGAGAACGTGATGGCCTGGGCCAAGAAGATCGACGCCCGCCCGGCGGTCAAGCGCGGCCGGATGGTCAACCGGACCTTCGGCGAGCCGCACGAGCAACTGCACGAACGCCACGACGCCAGCGATTTCGACACGAAGACACAGGACAAGATCGGCGAAAACGCCTGATCCTGCCCCCGGACCATCACGCCCCGGCCACCGCCCTCCCCGGCGGTGGCCGGTCGCATTTCACCCCCCGCTATCGGCCTGCCCCAAGGTTTCCGGTTTCCGCCGACGCCGCAATCGGGCATGGTCCCCGGTAAAGGAGGCCCCCCATGCCCGAGAAATCCCAGCTCCTCGCCGTCCTCATCGACGCCGACAACGTCCCCTCGAAATACGCCGAGGCGATCCTGCGAGAGGTCACCTCCTACGGCGAGCCGGGCCTGCGCCGGGTCTATGGCGACTGGTCCAACCAGCAGCTTTCGGGCTGGACCAAGACCGCCCAGAAGCTCGGCCTCGTCCAGCACCAGCAGACCGCCAACACCAAGGGCAAGAACGCCTCGGATATCGGGCTGGTGATCGACGCGATGGACATCCTGCATGCCGGCCATTTCGACGGCTTCGTGCTGGTCTCCTCCGACAGCGATTTCACCCGCCTCGCCAGCCGCATCCGCGAACAGGGCCTGACCGTGATCGGCATCGGCGAGGCCAAGGCCCCCGACGCGCTCAAGAACGCCTGCAACCGCTTCGTCGCGATCGAGAACATCGCCGACGACACCGCCTCCACCCGCGGCAAGGAGCAGAGCCTCGACAACCGCCGCGTGGGCGAGGCCCGCAAGCTGATCACCGACGCGATGGAAAAGATCGACCAGGACGACGACTGGTTCCCCCTGGGCCGCATCGGCCAGCAGATCCAGGCCGACAAGCCCGATTTCGACACGCGGACCTACGGCAAGAAGAAGCTCTCCGACCTGGTGAAGGAATTGAAGGTGTTCGAGACCAAGACCGGCCCCGGCAATCAGCTCCTCGTCCGCCGGGTCGACTGAGACGCCGCGACGGTAGATACCGAAAGGACACGCCCGGCCGTCCCCCGCCGGCCACGCCTCCCGGCGGAACCGCTTCGCCCGGCGGCGCGTTTCCCTACGAACCCACCGTCACAGGAGCCACCCCATGCCCAACCCGAGCATCAAGGACGAAGACACGTACAAGGAACTGCGCGACCAGGGCTACTCCAAGGAAAAATCCGCCCGCATCGCCAACGCCCAGGCCAACGACAAGCAGAAACCCTCGAAGAAGGGCGGCAAGAACCCGCCCTACGAGGACTGGACCAAGGACGAGCTCTACGACAAGGCCCAGGAGATCGGCATCGAGGGCCGCAGCGACATGAGCAAGGATGAGCTGATCAAGGCCCTCCGCGGCTGACCCTCACCCGCACCGAGACGAGGCCCGGGGAGCGTCCACACCACCGCTCCCCGCCCGTTTCACTTTTCCGGAAATACCCATGTCCCGTAGGGTGGGTGAAACCCACCACCGAGCCACCCAAAACCACCCCGCCCCGGCCCCCGAGCCGGGGCCTCGCGCCGGGGCGCGCGCCACCACGCCCCGCGCTTTCATCTTTCTGGAAATACTCATGTCGCGTAGGGTGGATGAAACCCACCACCGGGCCCGCAAACACCACCCGAACCGGGGCCTCGCCCCTCGCGCAAACCATCAACTCAAAACGGAATATCGTCCGCCCCGCTGACGAACTTCGCCACCACCTTCTTCACCCCCGCCTTCTCGAAATCGATCTCCAGCTTGTCGCCCTCGATCGCGATGATGGCCCCGTATCCGAACTTCTGGTGAAACACCCGCTCGCCCACCGTGTGGCTGCTCACCGCCTGCGCGTCGATCACGCTCGCCTTCGATTCCCTCGGCTGGCTCAGCGGCCTCTGCCCGGCCCGCGCCTGCAAGCGCCGCCAGCCGGGCGAGTTGTACCCGTCCGCCTCCGCCGCCCGCGTCTCGATCCCGCTGCCGCCCAGCCCGGCGGCGCCATAGCCCCCGCCATAAAGCCCCGGCGGCGTCAGCACCTCGACGTGATCCTCCGGCAACTCGTCGATGAACCGCGACGGCATCTGGCTCTGCCACTGACCGTAGACCCGCCGGTTCCCGGCAAAGGAGATCGTGCACAGCTCCTCGGCCCGCGTGATCCCCACATAGGCCAGCCGCCGCTCCTCCTCGACGCCCTTCAGCCCGCTTTCATCCATCGACCGCTGCGACGGAAACAACCCGTCCTCCCAGCCCGGCAGGAACACGGCCGGAAACTCCAGCCCCTTGGCGGCGTGCAGCGTCATGATTGACACCTTCTCGCCCTGCTCCTCGCTCTCGTTGTCCATGATCAGGCTGACATGCTCCAGAAACCCCTGCAGGTTCTCGAACCCCTCCAGCGCCTTCACCAGCTCCTTGAGGTTCTCCAGCCGCCCCGGCGCCTCAGGCGTCTTGTCGTTCTGCCACATCTCCGTGTAGCCGCTCTCGTCCAGCACCACCTCGGCCAGCTCGATATGGCTCATGCTCGGGTCGCCCGCCATCCGGCCCCAGCGCCGCAAGCCCTCGATGAGCCGGCCCAGCTCCGCCGCCCCCTTGCCGGAAATCCCCTTCTCCTCCAGCAGGATCGCGGCCCCTTCCACCAACGACACGCCATTCCGCCGCGCCGTCAGCTGGATCTTCTGCTGCGCCTTGTCGCCCAGCCCCCGCTTCGGCGTGTTCACCACCCGCTCGAACGCCAGATCATCCGCCGGGCTCACAACCAGCCGGAAATAGGCCATCGCATCGCGGATCTCCATCCGCTCGTAGAAGCGCGGCCCGCCGATCACCCGGTAGGGCAACCCGATCGTCAGGAACCGATCCTCGAACGCCCGCATCTGGTGGCTCGCCCGCACGAGAATCGCCATCTCGTCCAGCGAAAACGGCCGCATCCCCCGCGTCCCGCCCTGCATCGACTCGATCTCCTCGCCGATCCAGCGCGCCTCCTCCTCACCGTCCCAATGGCCGATCAGGCGCACCTTCTCGCCCTCGTCGACCTCGGTCCAAAGCTCCTTGCCGAGCCGCCCCTTGTTGCCGGAAATCACGCCCCCCGCGGCGGCCAGGATATGCGGCGTCGAGCGGTAATTCTGCTCCAGCCGCACCACGGTGGCACCCGGGAAATCCTTCTCGAACCGCAGGATGTTGCCCACCTCGGCCCCGCGCCAGCCATAGATCGACTGGTCGTCATCGCCCACGCAGCAGATATTCTTGTGCCCCCCCGCCAGCAGCCGCAGCCACAAATACTGCGCCACGTTGGTATCCTGGTACTCGTCGACGAGGATATACCGAAACCACCGCTGGTACTGTTTCAGCACGTCCTCGTGGGTCTGGAAAATCACCACCATGTGCAACAGCAGGTCGCCGAAATCGACCGCGTTCAGCTCGCGCAGCCGCGCCTGGTACTGCCGGTACAGCGCCACGCCCTTGCCGTCATAGGCCGAAGCCTCCCCGGCCGGCACCTTCTCCGGCGTCCACGCCCGGTTCTTCCAGTGGTCGATCACCCCGGCCAGCTGCCGTGCCGGCCAGCGCTTGTCATCGATCCCCGCCGCCTGCACCAGCTGCTTCAACAGCCGCAACTGGTCATCCGTATCGAGAATCGTGAAGTTCGACTTCAGGTCGACCAATTCCGCATGCCGCCGCAGAAGCTTCACGCAGATCGAGTGGAACGTGCCCAGCCACGGCATCCCCTCCACCGTCTCGCCCAGCAACCGGCCCACGCGGCTCTTCATCTCCCGCGCCGCCTTGTTGGTGAAGGTCACCGACAATATCTCGTTGGGCCTTGCCCGCCCGGTGTTCAGCAAATGCACCAGCCGTGTCGTCAGCGCCTTGGTCTTCCCCGTCCCGGCGCCCGCCAGCATCAGCACCGGCCCGTCCAGCGCCTCCACCGCCTCCCGCTGCGCGGGGTTGAGATCATCCAGGTACGGCGCAGGCCGCGCCGCCATCGCGCGGGCGGCCAGCGAAGCGCCCTCGAAGGCGTCGGACTCGTCGAAACTGCTCATGCTCCCAGAATAGCGCGCAACGCCACCGAGGGAAAGCCGATGTTCTGCAAGTGTTCCGACCCGCCGACAAGTTTTTCCACCCCGCACATCACCCCTCCTGCGCTCGCAACTCCAAACCCCATCCCCGCTTCACCTTTCCCGAAATACTCAACCCCCCGCTCCCCCCACACACCACACCCGCGACCCCCCACACCCCCCGCACATTCACTGTTCCCAAAATACTCGATCCCCCGCCCCCGGCCCCGCGCAACACGCGCCGGACCAGCGCCAATCCGTACCCCCGCCGCCCGCAACACACGCCCACCCGTCCCGGCCCCCGAGCCGGGACCTCGCGCCACCCCACCGAGCCTCCGCCCCCGTTTTCCACGCGGAAACGGGCAAGAAAATTCGCATTTTCTTGCCCCGGAATTTGCGCAAATTCCGCCCACCCCCCTTGCGCCCCACACAACATCTCGCCCGTTGCGCCCGGTACGCCACATCAACCATCGCCGTCCCAGCCCCCCGCACCGACGCGATACCGACAAAATACCGACGTGATACCGACGTCCAAATCCCTTCAAAACAACGCCGTTAACCCTGATTCGCGCCGCATCGCAGAAACCGGCCCCCTCCACTTCCCCTCTTCCGCCCACCGCCGCCGCTTGCTATCGCTCTCTCCCATGAGCCTCGACACCGCATATCCCGCCCTCTCCGACCTGCGCGCCCGCGCCCGCCGCCGCCTGCCGCATTTCGTCTGGGAATTCCTCGACAGCGGCACCGGCACCGAGGCCACGACCCGCCGCAACCGCACCGGCCTCGACGCGGTCCAGCTCATGCCCTCCATCCTCCATGGCGAGATGGACTGCTCCACGGAAATCTCTTTCCTCGGAACAACTTACGGCCTTCCCGTCGGCATCTCGCCGGTCGGCATGTCCGGCCTCGTCTGGCCCGATGCCGAGCGCCACCTCGCCCGCGCCGCGGCCGCCGCCAACATCCCTTACGGCCTCTCCACCGTCGCCAGCCAGACCCCGGAAGACGTCCAGCCGGTGCTGGGCGATCACGGCTGGTTCCAGATGTACCCGCCCCGCGACCCCGAGATCCGCATCGACATGCTGAAACGCGCGAAAGCCGCCGGCTTCCGCACCCTCATCCTCACCGTCGACGTCCCCGTGGGCTCCCGCCGCGAACGCCAGGTCCGCTCCGGCCTGACCCAGCCGCCCCGGATCACCCCCCGCCTCCTCGCCCACATCGCCACCAGCCCCGCCTGGGCCCTCGGCATGGCGAAACGCGGCATGCCAAGGATGCGGATGATCGACGATTATGCCCCCAATACCAAGGGCTTGCCGTCGAACAAGCACGCGGGCTACCTGCTCCGAACTTCCCCCGACTGGGACTACCTGCGCTGGCTCCGCGACGCGTGGGATGGCCCCTTCATCGTCAAGGGCGTCCTCAACCCCGACGACGCCCAGCGCCTTGAGAAAGAAGGCGTCGACGCGCTCTGGGTCTCCAACCATGCCGGCCGCCAGTTCGACGCGGCGCCGGCCACCATCGACGCCCTGCCGCTGGTCCGCGCCGCCACCTCCCTGCCGCTGGTCTTCGACGGCGGCGTCGAGGGCGGGCTCGACATCCTCCGCGCCATCGCCCTTGGCGCCGATTACGTGATGATGGGCCGCGGCTGGCACTATGCGCTCGCCGCCCTCGGCCCCGCCGGCCCCGACCACCTCGCCCAGATCCTCAGATCCGACCTTCAGGCCAACATGGGCCAGCTCGGCATCCGCACCCTGACAGAGGTGCGCGACCGGGTCATTGCCCGGCCCGCCACGCCCATAGCCCCGGCCTGTACCCCCAGGCCAACCGACTGATAACAGGCCCTTTACCTAGCCACACACCGGGTAATTCCCCCTCCCCGAACGGGCAGGATTTCTCGCGAAAGGGTAATTCGCCGCGCACCACCATTGCGCAAAGCTTTCACAAATCTTACAAGATGCGCAAAGCGGTGCTGCACTGCGGCAATTTCATTGCGCGCGGGGGCGGCACCACCGGAAATGGACTGCATGTCAGGAGGGCGGGCCGGTGGCTGACTTCAAGAAAATCCTCATCGCCAACCGCGGCGAAATCGCGATCCGCGTGATGCGCGCGGCCAATGAAATGGGCAAGCGCACGGTCGCCGTCTTCGCCGAGGAAGACAAGCTCTCCCTCCACCGCTTCAAGGCCGACGAGGCCTATCGCATCGGCGAAGGGCTGGGCCCCGTCCAGGCCTACCTCTCCATCGACGAGATCATCCGCGTCGCCAAGCTTTCGGGCGCCGACGCCATCCACCCGGGCTATGGCCTCCTGTCGGAAAACCCCGATTTCGTCGACGCCTGCGCCGAGAACGGCATCACCTTCATCGGCCCCAAGGCCGAAACCATGCGCGCCCTTGGCGACAAGGCCTCCGCCCGCCGCGTCGCGGTCGAGGCCGGCGTGCCCGTCATCCCCGCCACCGAGGTGCTGGGCGAGGATATGGACAAGATCCGCAAGCAGGCCGAGGAGATCGGCTACCCGATGATGCTCAAGGCCTCCTGGGGCGGCGGCGGCCGCGGCATGCGGCCCGTGACCAAGCCCGAAGAGCTTGAGGAAAAGGTGCTCGAAGGCCGCCGCGAGGCGCTCGCCGCCTTCGGCAACGGCGAGGGTTATCTCGAAAAGATGATCACCCGCGCCCGCCATGTCGAGGTCCAGATCCTCGGCGACAAGCACGGCCACATGTACCACCTGTTCGAGCGCGACTGCTCGGTCCAGCGCCGCAACCAGAAGGTCGTCGAACGCGCCCCCGCCCCCTATCTCACCGACGCCCAGCGCGCCGAGATCTGCGAGCTTGGCTACAAGATCTGCAAGCACGTGAACTACGAATGCGCCGGCACGGTCGAGTTCCTGATGGATATGGAAACCGACCGGTTCTACTTCATCGAGGTGAACCCCCGCGTGCAGGTCGAACACACCGTCACCGAGGAGGTGACCGGCATCGACATCGTGCAGGCCCAGATCATGATCGCCGAGGGCAAGACCCTGGCCGAGGCCACCCGCAAGGCCAGCCAGGAAGAGATCACGCTGAACGGTCACGCGCTCCAGACCCGGATCACCACCGAGGATCCGCTCAACAACTTCATACCCGACTATGGCCGCATCACCGCCTACCGCTCGGCCACCGGCATGGGCATCCGGCTCGACGGCGGCACCGCCTATTCCGGCGGGGTCATCACGCGGTACTACGATTCGCTCCTGACCAAGGTCACGGCCCATGCGCAAACCCCCGAGGCCGCCATCGCCAGGATGGACCGTGCGTTGCGTGAATTCCGTATTAGGGGTGTGTCCACCAATATCGCCTTCGTCGAGAATCTGCTGAAGCACCCGACCTTCCTGTCGAACGAATACACCACCAAGTTCATCGACACGACACCGGAGCTTTTCCAGTTCGCCAAGCGGCGCGACCGGGGCACCAAGGTGCTGACCTACATCGCCGACATCACGGTGAACGGTCACCCGGAAACCCAAGGCCGGGCCAAGCCCAAGGCCGACGCGCCGGTGCCGAAAGCGCCGAAGCTCGACACCGATACGCCGCCGCCCGGCACCAAGACCCTGCTCGAAGAGCAGGGCGCCAAGGCGGTGGCCGACTGGATGCTGGCGCAGGATCGCCTGCTGCTGACCGACACCACCATGCGTGACGGGCACCAGTCGCTGCTGGCCACGCGCATGCGCTCGATCGACATGATCCGGGTGGCGCCCGCCTATGCCCATAACGTGCCGCAGCTCTTCTCGGTCGAATGCTGGGGCGGCGCGACCTTCGACGTGGCCTACCGCTTCCTGCAGGAATGCCCGTGGCAACGCCTCCGCGAACTGCGCGCCGCCATGCCCAACCTGCTGACCCAGATGCTGCTCCGCGCCTCCAACGGGGTGGGCTACACCAACTACCCCGACAACGTGGTGCAGGAATTCGTGCGCCAGGCGGCCGAAACCGGCGTCGACGTCTTCCGCGTCTTCGACAGCCTCAACTGGGTCGAGAACATGCGCGTCGCCATGGACGCGGTCATCGACACCGGCAAGATCTGCGAAGGCACGATCTGCTACACCGGCAACATCCTCGACCCCGACCGCGCCAAGTACGACCTCAAGTACTACGTCTCGATGGCCAAGGAGATGGAGGCCGCCGGCGCCCACGTCCTCGGGCTCAAGGACATGGCGGGCCTGCTGAAACCCGCCGCCGCCCGCCAGCTCATCACCGCGCTCAAGGACGAGGTCTCGATCCCCATCCACTTCCACACGCATGACACCTCCGGCATCGCCGGCGGCACCATCCTCGCGGCGGCCAATGCCGGCGTCGATGCGGTCGATGCGGCGATGGATGCCTTCTCCGGCGGCACCTCCCAGCCCTGCCTCGGCTCCATCGTCGAAGCGATGGCCCATACCGAGCGCGACACCGGGCTCGACATCGCCCATGTCCGGGCGTTGTCGAACTACTGGGAACATGTCCGCGCCCAGTACGTGGCCTTCGAAGCCGGGCTTCAGGCGCCCGCCTCCGAGGTCTACCTCCACGAAATGCCCGGCGGCCAGTTCACCAACCTCAAGGCCCAGGCCCGCTCCCTCGGCCTCGAGGAACGCTGGCACGAGGTCGCCCAGACCTATGCCGACGTGAACAAGATGTTCGGCGATATCGTCAAGGTCACCCCGTCCTCCAAGGTCGTCGGCGACATGGCCCTGATGATGGTCAGCCAGGGCCTCACCCGCGACCAGGTCGAAGACCCCGACACCGACGTGGCCTTCCCCGATTCCGTCATCGACATGATGCGCGGCAATCTCGGCCAGCCCCCGGGCGGCTTCCCCGACAAGATCGTCGACAAGGTGCTCAAGGGCGAGAAACCCAACACCGAGCGCCCCGGCAAGCACCTCGAACCGGTCGATTTCGAGGAAACCCGCGACAAGCTGGTCAAGGAGCTGGAAGGCAAGTCCGTCGACAGCGAGGACTTAAACGGATATCTCATGTATCCCAAGGTCTTCCTCGATTACATGGGCCGCCACCGCACCTATGGCCCGGTCCGCACCCTGCCCACCAAGACCTTCTTCTACGGCATGGAACCGGGCGAGGAGATCAGCGTCGAGATCGACCCGGGCAAGACCATGGAGATCCTGCTTCAGGCCGTGGGCGAGACCAACGAAGACGGCGACGTGCGCGTGTTCTTCGAACTCAACGGCCAGCCCCGCGTGATCCGCGTGCCCAACCGCATGGTCAAGTCCCAGACCACCCAGCGCCCCAAGGCCGAGGCGGGCAACGCCAACCATGTCGGCGCGCCGATGCCGGGCGTCGTGGCCTCCGTCTCCGTGCAGGTCGGCCAGAAGGTCAAGGATGGCGACGCGCTGCTGACCATCGAGGCGATGAAGATGGAAACCGGCATCTATGCCGAGCATGACGCCACGGTAAAGGCCATCCACGTCCAGCCCGGCAGCCAGATCGACGCCAAGGACCTGATGATCGAGCTGGAATAACCACGCCCACTTGCACCTGCGCAGGGGCGCGCTACCCTCGGCCGGAAACCGAGACAGGAGACCGCGCCCTTGCCCCTCACCGCCACCCCCCTCTACGCCGGCCTTCTCGCCCTCCTGCTGGTCTTCCTCAGCTTCCGGGTCATCTTCTACCGCGTCTCGGCCCGCATCTCCCTCGGCGACGGCGAGGACAAGGCCCTCCAGAAACGCATCCGGGTACAGGCCAACTGCGTCGAATACGCCCCCTTCGGCGTGATCCTCCTGCTGCTGGCCGAGCTGCAGGGCGCCCCGCTCTGGATACTGCACCTGCTCGGGCTGGCCCTTCTCGCCGGCCGCCTCCTCCACGCCTACGGCATGGGGTCCACCCCCCAGATCCCGCGCCTGCGCCAGGCCGGCATGGTCCTCACCTTCACCACGTTCATCGTCACGGCCCTCGGCCTGATCGGCCACGCCCTCTTCTGAAACCCGCCGCTTTCCGCCGAAAAATCCTGCCCCCCGCTGCATTTTCCCCTTGCAGCGCCGCCCGAGTCTTTATATCTCACGCCTCACTCAAGGATGCGGGTGTAGCTCAGGGGTAGAGCGTTACCTTGCCAAGGTAAATGTCGTGAGTTCGAATCTCATCACCCGCTCCAATTCTTCTTCCCACAGATCAGACTAGGCCCACCCCGGCCCGTGTGCCGTGGGGTCGCCGGATTTCTCCCCACCTCCACCCTTGGCCTCTCCCCCCGCGATGATTAGCTTCACCGGGAACGGAGGCCCCCTCATGCAGAATTTCTCGCTCCTCGACCTCTCCCCCGTCCCCGAGGGGAAAACCGCCGCCGACGCGCTGGCGGGCACGGTCGATCTCGCCCAACATGCCGAGCGCTTCGGCTACCACCGCTACTGGCTGGCCGAGCATCACAACATGCCCGGCATCGCCAGCGCCGCCACCTCCCTCGTGATCGGCCACGTCGCCGCCGCCACCAGCACCATGCGCATCGGTGCGGGCGGCATCATGCTGCCCAACCATGCCCCTCTGGTGATCGCCGAGCAATTCGGCACGCTCGCCACCCTCTACCCGAACCGCATCGACCTGGGCCTCGGCCGCGCGCCCGGCACCGACATGGCCACCGCCCGCGCGCTCCGCCGCCACATGGCCCCCGAAGACAGCTTCCCCCAGGACGTGCAGGAGCTGATCGCCTATCTCGGCGACATGCCCGACAATGCCACCGTCCGCGCCATCCCCGGCACCGGCACCCATGTGCCCGTCTGGATCCTCGGTTCCAGCCTCTACGGCGCACAGCTCGCGGCCTATCTGGGTCTACCCTACGCCTTCGCCTCCCACTTCGCGCCCGCCATGCTGGAACAGGCGATCGAGACCTACCGCCAGACCTTCCGCCCGTCGGAATTCCTCGACAAACCCCACCTGATGATGGCCGCCGGCGTCTGCGCGGCCGATACCGATGCGGAGGCCACCTTTCACCGCTCCTCCCAGATCCTCGCCTTCGCCCGTCTCAGAACCGGTAAGCCGGGCAAGCTGCCCCGCCCGGTCGAGAATGTCGAAGCGGAAATCCCCGCGCCGGTCCTCGCCCAGGTCCGCGAGGCGCTCTCCTGCTCCGCCACCGGCTCCCCCGACCGCGTGCGGCAACAGCTCGGCACCCTGATCGACACCTTCCAGCCCGACGAGCTGATGGTCACCGGCATGATCCACGATCACGCCGCCCGCCTCCGCTCCTTCGAGATCGCCGCCGAGATCCTGACCGACATGCGCGCCCAACCCGCCGCCGCCTGACCTCCGCCGCCCGAACTCGCCCTTGGCCTGCGCCTCCCGCGCCCCTATAAGGGCGCGAAACCACTGACGGATTCAACGATGCGCACAAGCCAGATCACCCGGAAGACGGCGGAAACCGAGATCGACGTCACCGTCGCCCTCGACGGCACCGGCCAGTATGACAACGAAACGGGCGTGGGCTTCTTCGACCACATGCTCGATCAGCTTGCGCGCCATTCGCTGATTGACATGAAGATCCGCTGCTCCGGCGACCTGCATATCGACGACCACCACACCGTCGAGGACGTGGGCATCGCCCTTGGCCAGGCCCTGCGCGACGCCGTGGGCGACAAGAAAGGCATCACCCGATACGGCGCCTGTCTCCTGCCGATGGACGACGCCCTCGTGCGCGCCGCGCTCGACCTGTCGGGCCGGCCGTTCCTCGTCTGGAACGTCGACCTGCCCACCCCCAAGATCGGCACGTTCGACACCGAGCTCGTCCGCGAATTCTTCCAGGCGCTCAGCACCCATGGCGGCATTACGCTCCATGTCGACGCGCTGCACGGCTTCAACAGCCACCACATCGCCGAGGCGGCGTTCAAGGCCGTCGCCCGCGCCCTGCGCGACGCGGTCGAGACCGACCCGCGCAAGGCCGACGCGATCCCCTCGACCAAGGGCGCGCTGTAGCCCCATGACCACCGTCATCGTCGATTACGAAAGCGGCAACCTGCACTCGGCCGAGAAGGCGTTCCAGCGCATGGCGGCCGAGACCGGCGCCGGCGCCGTGGCCGTCACCTCCGACCCCGACACCGTGCGCCGCGCCTCCCGCGTGGTCCTGCCCGGCGACGGCGCCTTCCCGGCCTGCCAGAAGGAACTCTACGACCATCGTGGCCTGTTCGAGGCGATCGAGGAAGCGGTCATCAAAGGCGGCCGCCCCTTCATGGGCATCTGCATCGGCATGCAGATGATGGCGACGCGCGGCCTCGAATACACCGAGACCGCCGGCTTCGACTGGATCCCCGGCACCGTCGCCGCCATCGCGCCCTCGGACCCCTCGCTCAAGATCCCTCACATGGGCTGGAACGACCTCGTGATCGACCACCCCCACCCGATCTTCGAGGGCATCGACACCGGCCACCACGCCTATTTCGTCCATTCCTACCAGTTCGAGGTCGCAGACCCGGCCCACCGCCTGGCCCATTGCGACTATGGCGGCGACGTCACCGCCGTCATCGGCCGCGACAACATCGTCGGCACCCAGTTCCACCCGGAGAAAAGCCAGTCCACCGGCCTGCGCATGATCGCGAACTTCCTCCGCTGGGCACCCTGAGCCCCAAAAGAGACTCTATGCCTCCGGCGGGAGTATTTCCGGAAAAGTGAAAGCCGGAGCACACCGCCCCGGCTTCTTCTTGGTCCAAATACTCCGGGGGAGTCGCCGCTTGCGGCGGCGGGGGCAGCGCCCCCAAACCCCAGTCAGATCACTGAACCCGCGTCCAGGTCTGCCCCCGGCAGAACACCGCGACACAGCCCTCGACGGTCAGCGTGTTCCCGTTCAGCGACATCTTCGAATTGTAGGTCTTGCCCCGGTCCGGCGCCCAGATCTTGCCGTTGCCATACTGGCCGCCGCCTTCCGCCTCCATGTCCCACAGCATCCGCTTGTTGAGGTGCTCGTAACTGTCGTTCGACTGGCCCTGCGCGTCGAATGCCTTGCGGATCGCGCCACAGATCGCCTCGCCGCAGGCATAGACGTTGACATGCAGATAGCCGCCGGTGTCGCCCGGCTCGGTCTTCCACGTGCCTTCCACCGGGTCGGCGAAGGCCGCGCCCGCGCTCACGCAAAGCGCGCCGATCATCATTCCGAGTTTTCGCATAGGTTCTCCTCCCTTGAAAACATGGCCCCAGCTTGAGGGCCCATCCCGCGACCGATCAAGTCTGACGTCGGGTCGCGTTGCATTTTTCGCAGCGTCATGCCAAAGCCCGCGCGACACTTCAGGGAAGGCCCGACCGATGATCCTCTACCCCGCGATCGACCTCAAGGACGGCCAGGCCGTCCGCCTGCTCAAAGGCGAAATGGACAAGGCCACCGTCTTCAACGACGACCCGGCCAGCCAGGCCGCGCAATTCGTCGAGGCGGGCTGCGAATGGCTGCACCTCGTCGACCTGAACGGCGCCTTCGCGG
This sequence comes from Roseovarius sp., assembly GCF_040223625.1. Classification (GTDB taxonomy): domain Bacteria; phylum Pseudomonadota; class Alphaproteobacteria; order Rhodobacterales; family Rhodobacteraceae; genus Roseovarius. The sequence goes on from NZ_JAVKFX010000008.1 coordinate 42,292, forward strand.
GCGAGCCGGTGAACGCCGCGGCGGTCGAGGCGATCCTCGAGCGCGTGAACGTCCCCGCCCAGCTCGGCGGCGGCATCCGCGACATGGCCACCATCGAGCGCTGGCTGAAGAAGGGCCTCAAGCGCGTCATCCTCGGCACCGTGGCGGTGGAAAACCCCGCCCTCGTGCGTGAAGCGGCAGGCGCCTTCCCCGGCCAGGTCGCCGTCGGCATCGACGCGCGCAACGGCCTCGTCGCCACCCGCGGCTGGGCCGAGGAAACCGACGTGCAGGTCACCGACCTCGCCCGCTCCTTCGAAGACGCCGGCGTCGCCGCGATCATCTACACCGACATCAACCGCGACGGCGCCATGCAGGGCCCGAACATCGAGGCCACGGCAGCACTGGCCAATGCCGTCTCGATCCCGGTCATCGCCTCCGGCGGCGTCTCCAGCCTCGACGACCTGCTGGCCCTCCGCGACTGCGGCGCACCGCTCGACGGCGCCATCTCCGGCCGCGCCCTCTACGACGGCGCGCTCGACCTGAAGGAAGCCCTCGCCGCCCTCAGTCCGTAACCCGCCCCGGCCCCCGAGCCGGGGCCTCGCGCCACAATCAGCCCAAGCCGATCAAGCCTTCGCCAACTCCTCCGCCCGCACTTCCGTGTAGTGGTCGAACTCCGCCGTAAACCAAGCCGTCCCCCTTGCCGCACTCGCAAGCGTTTGCGTCAGCTCGTCCAAAGCCGTCATCGGCAGCATCGCGCGGAACACGTCCCACCCGGCAGCGGTCGGGTGACCCTCGAACCCCATCACCTGCCCCTTCATCCCCGAGATCGTCGGCACCAAGCCCCCGGCATAGACCGACGGCACATGGATCAGCACCTGCGCAATGGGCTCCAGCACCGTCGCCCCGCTTTCCGCCATCGCCTCCTTCATCGCGTTCTTCCCCGCGGTGCGAAAGGCAAAGTCGGAACTGTCGACCGAATGGTGCTTGCCGTCCTTCAGCGTCACGCTCACATCGACCACGGGATACCCGTTCGGCCCCTCGCTCAGCGCATCGCGCACCCCGGCCTCCACCGCCGGGATATAGTTGCGCGGCACGGCGCCGCCCTTCACCACCTCGTCGAAGGTTTCCCCCCCGCCGCGGGCCAGCGGTGCCACGTCGATCACCACGTCGGCGAACTGCCCCGCCCCGCCCGACTGTTTCCGGTGCCGGTGATGGCACGAGACCGGCTTGCGGATCGTCTCGCGATAGGCGGGGGGCACGTGATGCTCCGTCACCTCGATCCCGAACCCGTCCGCCAGCTTCGCGGCCAGCCGCCGGAAATGCTGCGGCCCCTGCCCGCAGAGCACGGCATGACCCGACTGCGCATCCTGCTCGACCCGTATCCCGGTATCGATTTCCGACAACCGCTCCAGCGCCGAGGACAGCCTTGCCTCATCCCGCTCATGCGCGGGCTCGATCAGCCGCCGGTACCCCGGCTCATGCGCGCTGGCCCACGCCGGCAACGGATGCGCCGCGCCGGCCTCGTAAACCTCCCCCGCCTTCAGGTGATCCGACTTCATCGTCAGCCCCACCTCCCCCGGCGCCAGCTCCGGCAGGGGCGACTTTGCATCGAGCCCGGTGATGCTCCCCACCGCCTTGCCCCCAAGGCTCTTGCCATTGCCCACGCCATCGCCCAGCGCCCGTATCATCACCGTCTTGCCCAGGTGCTTCACGTGATCAGCCAGCAGCCCCACGGCCACCGGCTTCGCGCCCTCCGACAGCCGCTCGCAGGCCACCTCGACCCCCGGGGCCTCGTGCCGCAGCGACTTCATCAGCCGCAGCATCCCGTTGCGATGCTCGGCCGAGCCCATCAGCGCGGGCACCAGATCGTGATGCTGCAACACGCTCGTCGCCGTGTGATAGACATCCTCGGTCAGCGGCTGCTTGTCCTCGATCAGCTGCTCCATCAGCCCGTCATCGAAATCCGCCAGCGCCTCCAGTAAATGCTCCCGCGCCTCCTGCTCGCGGCTGGCCACGCTGTCGGGGATTTCCACCAGCGCCGAGGGCTTGCCCTCCTGGTACTGCCAGGCCCGTTCTGATATCAGGTCCACGGCCCCCACGATCTGCCCATCCACACGAATGGGCACCTGCCGCAACGCAATCCCGTGCCGGCAATAGACCTGCAACGACGCGATCACCTCGCTCATCCGGCCCGCCGCCGCATCGACCCGGTTCACAAAAAGAAAGCAGGGAACCCCTGCTTCTTCGATCACCCGGAAATAGGGGGCCGCCAGCACCGCGGCCTCGGGATCGGCCCCGACGCAGAGCACCGCCGCATCGCTCCCCGCCAGCGCGGGCCCCGCCGTCGACAGGTTTTCCGCGCCGCCCGCGATATCCACCGCCGTCCAGTCATCGCCCATGAAACCGAACTGGCTCACCTTCGCCACGCCGGGAATGTCGAGCACCTGCGCGCGCTGCTCCTCCAGCCCGATCAGCCCCTCCACCAATGTCGATTTACCGGATTGCGATGGTCCGAGAACCGTAAAGACCCGCATGATGTTCCTCCCTGTTTCAAGCCAGCGTTGCGCTGCCCGAACAAAGGAGAGGTGGCCATCGCCACCGCGACCCTGTCTCGCCTGCAATCTGCCCTTCCCGCCGGTCACGGCCTGACATGGCAGTCGGCCCCTGTTTCGACGGTCTCGGTCCTGCCACTGTCGGCCATCGCGGCGGCACGCGTCAAGAAATCTGTGCGGCGCCCGCCCTGCCGGTCAAAGCCCGCCCACATCCTCGGGCGCAATCGCCACCGTCTTGATGACCGCGTAGCACTCCGCCCCGGGTTCGATCCCCAGCGCCTGTGCCGAGCGCCGCGTCACCCGCGCCAGCACCATGCCGGCGGGCGTGTCCAGCGACACCAGCATCCCCGGCCCCTCCCCGGCCCTTATCGCCGAGACAACCCCCGGCAACAGATTCAGCGCCGACAGCCCCACCGGCTTCTCCCGCGACAGGATCACGTCATGCGCCGCCACGCGCACCCGCACCTCGCGACCCGCCTCCTGCGCGATCCGCGGCAGGAACAGCGCAGCACCCCCCGCCTCCAGCTCCGTCAGCCCATCCTCGTGATGCCGTGCCACCTTCGCCACCAGCAGCGCCCCGGCGCCCCGCACGCCCGTCGGCATCACCTCCGGATCGCTCAGCACCTCGCCCGCCGGCCCCTGCCGCACGACCCTGCCGTCCTGCAAGACCACCACCGTGGTCGCCAGCCGCGCCACCTCCGCCGCCGAGTGGCTGACATAGAGGATCGGCACCGATACCTCGTCGCGCAGCCTTTCAAAGTATGGCAGGATCTCCGCCTTCCGCCCCTCGTCCAGCGCCGCCAAAGGCTCGTCCGCCAGCAACAGCCGCGGACCCGCCAGCAAGGCCCGCCCGATCGCCACCCGCTGCTTCTCGCCGCCCGACAGGCCCCCCGGCCGCCGCGACAGCAAATGCCCGATCCCCAGCATGTCGATCACGTGATCCATGCTCTCGGTCGCGCCATCCCCGGCGAACCACCGGCCGTAGGACAGGTTCTGCTTCACCGTCATGTGCGGGAACAGCCGCCCCTCCTGGAAGATATAGCCCAGCCTGCGCCGATGCGGCGGCAGCCACCGGCCTGCGTCCGTATCGACCAGCACCGCGCCGTCCACCGTCACCCGGCCCCGATCGGGCTTCAACAACCCCGCCACGGCATTGACCACGGAGGTCTTCCCCGACCCCGACCGCCCGAACAGCACCGTCACCCCCGGCGGCGCCTCGAACGCCACGTCCAGCCGGAACCCGCCCAGCGTATGCCCGATATCCACCGCCAGCGTCATCCGCCCGCCACCCGTGCCGCCGCGCGCCGCGCCACCACTTCGGACAACAACAGCGCGCCCATCGCGATCACCACCGACACGATCACCAGCCGCATCGCGGGCCCCTCGCCGCCGGGCACCTGCAGGAAGGCATAGACCGCCGATGGCAGCGTCTGCGTCTGCCCCGGAATGTTGGAAACAAACGTAATCGTCGCCCCGAACTCCCCCATCGCCTTGGCGAACGCCAATATCGCCCCGGCCAGAACCCCCGGCAGGATGAGCGGCAAGGTCACCGTCACGAACACCCACGCCCTCGGCGCCCCCAGTGTCGCCGCCGCCTCCTCCAGCTTCGGGTCCACCGCCTCGATCGACAGCCTTATCGCCCGCACCATCAGCGGAAAGGCCATCACCCCGGCCGCCAGCGCCGCCCCGGTCCAGCGGAAGGCAAAGACGATCCCCACCTGTTCCAGCAAGCCCCCCACCGGCCCCGTCGTGCCAAAGGTCAGCAAAAGCAGGTACCCCGTCACCACCGGCGGCAGGATCAGCGGCAGATGCACCAGCCCGTTGACCACCTGCTTGCCCGGAAACCGCCACCGCGCCAGCGCATAGGCGGTGAAGATACCCAGCGGCAGCGCCACCAGCGTCGCCCAGAACGACACCTTCAGCGACAGCGCCACCGCCTGCCACTCCTCGGGGCCAAGCCATGCCATGCCGGTCAGTCCGCCAGCACGGTGAACCCGTGCCGCTCGAACACCTCGCGCGCCGCGCCGCTTTGCAGGTAGCCCAGGAACTCGGCCACCATCGGCCCGACCCGGCCGTTCATCGCCGCCGCCGGATAGACGATAGGCGGGTGGCTGTCCTCGGGGAACTCACCCAGCACGCTCACGCCCGCCTCCGCCGCCGCATCGGTGGCATAGACCACGCCCATCGGCGCCTCGCCGATCGCCACCAGCTTCAGCGCGGCACGCACGTTGTCGGACTGCACGACACGGCCCTCGACCGCCTGCCACTGCCCAAGGCTCTCCAGCGCCGCCTTGCCATAGATCCCCGCCGGCACCGCATCGACCAGCGCCATCGCCAGCCGCCCCTCGCCCAGCATCGCGCCAAGGTCCATGCCGGCCCCGATCTCCACCGGCTCCCCCTGCCCATGGGCGATCAGAACGATCCGGTTGCCCAGCAGGTCGATCCGCGTTTCCGGCTCGATCGTCCCGGCTTCCTCCAGCCGGTCCATCCAGTCGGGATTGGCCGAGATGAACACATCCGCCGGCGCCCCCAGCTCGATCTGCCGCGCCAGCGCCGACGACCCGGCATAGGACACCGTCACCTCGTGCCCGGCCGCCGCCTCGAACCCGTCGGCCACCTCGTCCAGCGCGGTCTTCAGGCTCGCCGCCGCGAAAACCGTGATCTCGTCCGCCGCCACCGGCCCCGCCAGCAGGGCCGCCAGCGCAAGTCCCACGTATTGTCTCAACAATCCCATCATGCCGACGGAGTATTGACACCACGGGTCCGTCCGCAAGCGCTAATCCACGCTTCTGAGCCGGCTCCGCTGGATCACCGCCACCACCACCAGCGGCACGACCACCGTCACCACCGCCACCGTGATCAGCAACCAGCCGAGCTCCGAGTAATCCTGTTGCACGGTCACCGCCCCGCTCTCCGGGTCCGTCACCTCGCGCCGGATGGTGTAGACCCGGTTGAGATACTTGGTCCCCAGCGTGCTCGCCGACAGCGCCAGGTTGGTGAACGACGCCATCACCGCGAAGAACGTGGCCTTCAGGTCCCCCGGCGCGTTCTTCGCGATCCACGCCAGCATCGGGATCATCGCGATCTGCCCCAGCGGCGACTCGATCGCCGTATCGAGGATCGCGATGAACCGCGCGTCCACCACCCCGCCAGTCAGCGGCGCGGTCACGTCCTGTATCCCGTAATACAGCCCGATATTCGGCAGGGTCAGCACCCCCGCCGCCAGCGCCAGCAGCACCACGATATAGACGATCGACCGATGCGCCATCAGCGGCCGCAGCACCACCATCCCCGCCAGCGTCAGCACCGAGGTGATCAGCGACAGCACCGACAGGAACTGCTGGTCGAAGCCCAGCACGTCGATATTGAACCATGTCACCCCGTCGCCCGGCCTCGGCACGGCGCGGAAGGCGAAGATGATCACCGCCGTCCCGATCAGCGTCCTCGCCTGCGCTTCCGGCAGGACCGCCACCAACTGCCGCATCAGCAGGATCACGATGATCAGCGACCCGGCAAAAATCATCTCCTGCCCGTAGGGCACCTGCCCCAGCCCGAAGATCAGCGTCAGCGCCACGAAGGCACCGCCGCCGATGAAGTACCACATATTGGGCGTGGTCTCCTCGTCGGGCCGGGCAAAGGCCGCCTCGACCTCCTCGCGCGCCAGCCCCTGCCGTTCCAGCCGCCGCCTCTTCACCGCCTTCTGCACCCCGGCCAGCACCACGCCCGAGACCGAGATCACCGGGATCGCCAGCGCGGCCAAGTAAATATCCGCGTAGATCTCCGCCTTGGCCGCCGGGCTCAGCCCGCCGATATCCCGGAACATGTAGATGTTGAGCGCCGCCACCACGACCGTGCCGGAAATCAGCGCGAAGCGCCCCAGCGTCTGCATGGTCACATGCATCGCCTTCTCGTCCTCGTCCGAGATCGGGTTGCCCGCCTCGTCGACCTTGGGCACCGCCTCGACCGACATGGCATCGGCCACCGCGTCCTGCAGCACCACGCCGCAAGGCGCCAGCAGGAAACTGGTCACGTACCACGAGCTCAGCGGCATCACCGCCACCATCATCTCGCGCTCGGTCAGCACGAGGTACATGATGAAGACACTCACCGCCAGCAACCCGGCCCCGATCCAGACCAGCAGCCATTTCCACTTCCAGATGATGTCCACCAGGTGCCCCAGCGGCATCTTCAGCGCCCAGGGCAACCCCGCCCAGAAGGCGAGCCCCGCCAGGTAGGCGGCCGACAGGTCGAGATAATCCTTGACGAAGAAGGTGCCCACGATCGCCGTCAGCCCGGTGAACCCGTACGCGAAATAGACCATCAGCGGCGGCAGGAATGACCATCGCACCTGTCGGCCGAGGTCGAAAATGATGGCGTCGATCCAGCCCTTGCGCGCCCTGCTGTCCGTCATCGGCTCTCCTTCTGTCGATCCGGTCAGCCTAAGGGCCCACCCCCGGCCCTATCAACAAACACTCCCGCACGAGCGCGTGACCGCAGCTCCTTACCGCAGCACCGAGGAATAAAGCAGCATTCCCCAGGGGATCAGCTTCGCCTCGACCTTCCCCCAAAGCGCCCCGAACCCGATCGGATCGGCTCGGCAGGCTTGGGCGATCTCCGAAAGGGTCCGCCGCCCGTCCACCGCCCCGATCAGCGGCGCCGCCTCCTTCGGCAGCACCAGCGCTTCGGTCAGCCCGTCCGAGCCCAGCGTCACCGTCTGCCCCTGCGCCACGGCCCGGGCCAGTTGCGCCGCCTGCACGCCCTTGATCTGCGGCACCAGCGCCCGGTTCCGGCCGCTGGCCGGTCCCCGCGCCTCGGCCTTCGGCACGGCATAGCCCGTATGCGTCCGGATCGTGCCCAGCAACTGCTCGGCCAGCGCCATCCGCGCCGCCTTGTCCAGCCCCTCCGGCACCTCCGCCAGCCGGCTCGGATCATACAAAGCCGACACCGTGAACCCGCTCAGCGCCCAGCCCGTCCGCTCCAGCACGTCCAGCAGATCGGGCACGTCATAGGCCCGGTCCTGCGTGTGCAGCAGCAGGTCGTAAAACCCAGCATCCCCGCTCTTGTGATCGTTGACGTTCCGGTTCGCTTTGAACGGATGCCCCTCCGGCAGCCGCTCGTATACTTCCCGCGCCTTGGCGATCCGCTCCCCCGGCGGCAGGTCGCCGTAAAGCGTCCCGAACGCCGCCTGCAACGGGTAGACCCCCGACCGGCCATAGGGCGCATAGACCATGAACCCCATCCCGCCCCCGGGCGCCAGCGCGGCCCGCAACGCCTCGAAACCCGCCTCCGCCTCCGGCAGGTGATGCAACACCCCGCAACAGTCGATGTAATCGAATTCGCCGTACTCGGCGGCGTCCAGCAGGCTCCCGGTGACGAAGCGGATATTCTTCAGCCCCCGCACTTCGGCCCGTGCCTCCGCCACCCGGCGCGAGGCCTCCGACAGGTCCACGTAAACCGCCTCGTAGGGCTTGCCATACTGCGTCAGCAAAGCGGTCAACTGGATCAGGCCGTCACCCGTCCCGCCCCCGGCCACCAGAACCCGCAGGGGCCGCGACCAGTCCCTCTGCCCGCCAAAGACGAAATGGTCGATCTCCTGCGGCAGCGAGGGCGAGCCGGTGATCAGCCGCCTGCGCTCCTCCTCCGGGTCCCTCTCGGGATAAGGAAACGCCTCGTACTGTTCCCTGACCTTGCTCATCTGCCCCCCGGATTATCCAAGCTTTGCCACAGGATAGGCCGGTTCGGTGCATGGATGCAAAGACATCCATGCCTCACCCCCGACCACGTCAAGACAGCGCCCGGCCCGCGCGTCTTCCGGCCGGAACCATCCGGTCCCTCGAGATTGTACGAAAAGGGATGCGGGCGGGAGCCTTCGGATATCCGGAGGCGAAGACATCGCCTCCGGGCCCCGCCCGCCTTGGCGCGGGCTCCGAAGCCAGGCTCAGCCCGGCAGCTTGGTCTTCCGCAGGTAGGGCAGCACCGCCTCGAATTCACCGAACTTGGCCCTGGCGTCCTCGTCGTTTACCGACGGCGGGATGATCACGTCCTCGCCCACCTGCCAGTCGGCGGGGGTGGCTACGCCCTTGCCCGTGCTGATCTGCAGCGCGTCGAGCGCCCGCATCACCTCGCCGAAATTGCGGCCCACGGTCATCGGGTAGGTCATGCTCAGCTTGAGCTGCTTGTCCGGCCCGATGATGAAGACGCTGCGTACCGTGGCGCTGTCGGCGGGCGTGCGTCCGTCGGGCAGGTAGGCCTCGGCGGGCAGCATGTCGAAGGCCTTCGACACCTCGAGCCCCGCATCGGCGATGATCGGAAAGCCGGCCTTGGCGCCGCCCACCTTCTCGATATCGCCCTTCCACTTCTTGTGGTCCTCGACGCCGTCCACCGACACGCCGATCACCTTGCAGCCGCGCTTCTCCCACTCATCGGTCAGCCGTGCCACGGCGCCGAACTCGGTGGTGCAGACCGGCGTGAAATCCTTCGGATGCGAGAACAGGATGGCCCAGCTGTCGCCGATCCATTCATGCAGCGAGAAGGTACCCTGGTCGGTTTCGACCATCAGGTCGGGGATCGTGTCGTTGATGCGAAGTCCCATGGTGATCTCCTTTTCGAGCTTCGGGATTCGCCAGCAAGATACGCTCTGTCCGGCGAATTTGAAGCCCTCTCCCTTGCAGCGGCCATGCGCCGGTGACAATGTAACGCCGAATCCGGCCGGGGCGTGCGCTGCTCCGGCCGTCCGCCATTCTGAAGGAACGGAGCCTGAGACCATGATCGAGAAACGCCAGTTCTACATCGACGGGGCCTGGGTCGACCCGAAAGACGGGAAAGACCACAACGTCATCGACCCCTCCACCGAGGATCCCTGCGCCATCATCAGCCTCGGCGGTCAGGCCGACACCGACGCCGCGGTCGCCGCCGCCAAGGCCGCCTTCCCCGCCTGGATGGCCACGCCCCCGGCCGAGCGCATCGCCTATGTCGAGAAGCTCTACCAGGCCTACAAGGCCCGGTCCGAGGACATGGCCAAGGCGATCAGCCTCGAGATGGGCGCCCCCATCGACCTCTCCCGCCAACAGCAGGTCGGCGCCGGCATCGGCCACATCAAGGCCTTCCTCGAAACCGCCAAGACCTTCCACTTCGACGAACCGCTGGGCGACCACGCTCCCAATGACCGGATCATCCACGAGCCCATCGGCGTCGTCGGCATGATCACGCCGTGGAACTGGCCGATGAACCAGGTCACGCTCAAGGTCATCGCGGGCCTCATCGCCGGCTGCACCATGGTGCTCAAGCCCTCCGAGGAATCCCCCCTCTCCTCCATGCTCTTCGCCGAAATGATCGACGAGGCCGGCCTGCCCAAGGGCGTCTTCAACCTCGTCAACGGCGACGGCGCAGGCGTCGGTTCGCAGATGTCGGCGCACCCGGATATCGACATGATCTCCTTCACCGGCTCCTCGCGCGCCGGCAAGCTCATCTCCAAGGCCGCCGCCGACACCCTCAAGCGCGTCAGCCTCGAGCTGGGCGGCAAGGGCGCCAACCTGATCTTCGCCGACGCCGACGAGAAAGCCGTCAAGCGCGGCGTGCTGCACTGCATGAACAACTCCGGCCAGTCCTGCAACGCCCCCACCCGGATGCTCGTCCAGCGCGAGGTCTACGACCAGGCCGTCGAAACCGCCGCGGAAGTCGCGAACAAGATCACCGTCGGTTCCTCGCACGAGGAAGGCCGCCACATCGGCCCCGTGGTCAACGAGACCCAGTTCAACAAGATCCAGGATCTCATCCAGAAGGGCATCGACGAAGGCGCCCGCCTCGTCGCCGGCGGCACCGGCCGCCCCGATGGCCTCAACCGCGGCTTCTTCGTCCGCCCCACGGTCTTTGCCGACGTCAACAACGACATGACCATCGCGCGCGAGGAGATCTTCGGCCCGGTCCTGTCGATCATGCCCTTCGACTCGGAAGAAGACGGCATCCGCATCGCCAACGACACCCCCTATGGCCTCACCAACTACGTCCAGACCCAGGACAGCGCCCGCGCCAACCGCGTGGCCCGCGCCCTGCGTTCCGGCATGGTCGAGATGAACGGCCAGTCGCGCGGCATGGGCGCCCCCTTCGGCGGCATGAAACAGTCGGGCAACGGGCGCGAAGGCGGCAAATGGGGCATCGAGGATTTCCTCGAGGTCAAGGCCGTCTCCGGGTGGACCCCGGACGCCTGAGCGCGGATCGATGCAGGCGCATGCCTTTGTCCTGCACCTGACCCGCGCGCGGAAACGGCGGGACAATGCGCATGCGCTCAAGGAAGATTGCGGCCTGCCCGGTGAACTCTGGGCAGCCGTCGACGGCGCGGCGCGCGATCCGGCCGACATCGCCGCCGAAACCGGCACGCGGCTTTTCGCGCCCGCCTACCCCTTCCCCCTCAAACCGGGCGAGATCGGCTGTTTCCTCAGCCACCGGCAGATCTGGGCCGAGATCCTCCGCCGCGACCTCGATCATGCCCTCATCCTCGAGGATGACGTGACGCTCGACCCCGCCACCTTCCCGCGCGCCCTGGCCCTCGCCACCGCCAATATCGCCGCCTGCGGCTACATCCAGCTTCAGGACAGGCCCCCCAAGGACAGCCCCCGCCTGCTCGACCAGTCCGGCCCCTGCCGCCTGACCCTCGCCGACATTCCCCAGCTCCGCACCTCGGCCCAGCTCGTCAGCCGCGACGCCGCCCGCCGCCTGCTCGACGCCAGCGACGTCATCGACCGCCCGATCGACGCCTTCCTGCAATGCCACTGGCAGACCGGCCTGCGCCCCGCCGCCATCCACCCGGCGGGCATCCGCACCATCGCCGACCAGCTCGACGGCTCCACCATTCAGGGCGGCCGCAAATCCCTCACCGAGAAGCTCTGGCGCGAAGCCGCCCGCTTCCGCTACCGCCGCGCCCTCGCCCGCCACGCGCAGCAAAGCGCGGCGCCCTTGCCGGAGGGCACGGAATGATCGTCACCCGTCTCTTCGGCGGCGCCGGGAACCAGATGTTCCAATACGCCGCCGGCCGCGCGCTCGCCGACCATCTCGGCACCGACCTCGCCCTCGACCGCCGTTACATGGTGCTGTGGGACGAGACCCGTGGCGACTGCTTCCCGCATTACGAAAACACCCGCTTCATCGAGGCCGCCAGCCTGCCCCCCACCAAGATGGACAGCCTTCCGCGCTACGCCCTCTGGCGCTGGTTCGGCCGTAATCCCCGCTTCCACCGCGAGGGCGATCTCGGCTTCAACGAGGATTTCTTCGACCTCCCCGACAACACCTACCTGCACGGCTACTGGCAATCGCCCCGCTATTTCGGCGCCTCCGCCGAGCGCCTGCGCCATGACCTGAAACTGACCACCCCGCTCGACGCCGCCAATGCCGACATGGCCGACAGCATCGTCGCCGCCCCCGTCGCCGTCTCGGTCCATGTCCGCCGCGGCGACTACCTCTCGGGTGGCGGCTTCGCTGCCTGCCCGCCGGAATATTACAGCGCCGCCGTCGACCACCTGACGCAAAAGCTGGGCCAGCCCCTCACCTGCTTCGTCTTCTCGAATGATCCCGCCTGGGCGCGCGACAACCTCTCCCTTGGGCAGGACACCATCGTCGTCGACATCAATGACGAGACGAAGGGCCATTTCGACATGCACCTGCAATCGCTCTGCGACCACAACATCATCGCCAATTCCACCTTCTCGTGGTGGGGCGCATGGCTCAACGACAATCCCTCCAAGACCGTCATCGCACCGAAGAACTGGTTCGCCCCCGGCAAACCCGGCAACGCCGACCTCTGCCCGCCCGACTGGGTCCGCCTCTGAACCCTCCCGCCAGAGGCCCCGGGTCAAGCCCGGGGCGCGCCTTGCCCCGGAACCTCGCGCCCCTCTTCTCCCCGTCCCGGGCCCGACCCGGGACCTCGCCCCCCAATCCCTCCCCGTCCCGGGCTTGACCCGGGACCTCGCGCCACACCCACCAAACGCGAGACAGCCCGCAAGGGCTGGCGAGCACGCTTTCCCACGCCACCAAAAATCTCTAAACCCCCCAGCATGAGCCCCACCCCCGACATATCGCAGGCCCGTTTCCGCCCCGACACCGTGCACAAGCGCGATGTCTTTTCGGAAACCGTCTCGGGCACCCTCGAAGACATCGAGGATTTCCCCGTGGTCCTGCGCAAGCTCGACGGCGTGCCGCTCTGGGCGAAACCCATCGCCTGGGCCCTCGCCCGCCGCGAAATCCGCGGCCTTCGTGCGGTGCAGGGCATCGAAGGCTGCCCCGTCCTCGTCCGCGTCGACCGCACCGGCCTGCTTCGCAGCTGGACCAAGGGCACGCCCCTCCACCTCGCCAAACCCGCCGACGCCGCATGGTACAAGGATGCCAAGCGCCTCCTCCGCGACATGCGCCGCGCGGGCGTCACCCATAACGACATCGCCAAGCCGCAGAACTGGCTGATGACGCCCGAAGGCCGCGCCGCCGTCATCGACTTTCAGCTCGCCTCCGTCCACCGCCGCCGCGGCCCGCTCTTCCGCACCATGGCCCGCGAAGACCTCCGCCACCTGCTGAAACAGAAACGTGCCTACGCGCCCGACCTGCTGACGCCCTCCGAGAAGGCCATGCTCGCCCAGAAGGCGCTCCCCTCCCGCCTCTGGATGGCCACCGGCAAGAAGGCCTACAACTTCATCACCCGCCGCCTGATGAACTGGTCCGACGGCGAAGGCACCGAGGACCGGATAGAGCGCGACGGCCCCGCCCTCCGCGCCGCCCTCCTCGCCCATGACCGTGTCTCAGACGTCGCCCTCTGCACCTTCGCCCTCCCGGCCAAGGGCGTGGGCCTCTACGCCTTCGTCGAAACCGACCTGTCCGAACCCGAGCTCCGCGCCCTCGCCCCCGAGCCGAAGCCCGAGCACATCCAGCCCGTCGCGGCCCTTCCCCGCCATCCCGACGGCACGCCCCGCATGGACGCGCTCAGCCTCGTCGCCACCAACCGGCTCGACGAACTCGAAGAGATGCAGAAACCCGACCCCGCCCTCGCGGCCACCCTGAAACCGATCGTGACCGCCCGCCTGAATCTCACGGACAGGTCGCGCTGACGCACCGACGTAATACCGACAAAATACCGACGTAATACCGACGTTGGATTTCCAGCAAACAAAGGGCTTTTCAGAACGGGGCTTTCGACCGAAATGTCATCCCAGCCCCCCCGTCCGGATGCCGCAGCCGAAGCTCCTCCGAATGCAGCATCAGCCGCTCAAAATCCCGCGCCGGCCCCTCCGCATAGAACGGATCGCCCAGGATCGGATGGCCCAAAGCCAGCATATGCACCCGCAGCTGATGGCTCCGCCCCGTCTTCGGCATCAGTCGCACCCGCGTCTCCCCCTCGCCATACCGCTGCACCCGCCAATCCGTCACCGCAGGCTTGCCCGTCTCGTGGCACACCATCTGCTTCGGCCGGTTCGGCCAGTCCACGATCAGCGGCAGGTCGACCGTCCCCTTCCGCGGCTCCAGCTTTCCCCAAACCCTTGCAACATAAGTCTTTTTCACCTGCCGCTTCTCGAACTGCAGGCCAAGGTGCCGCTGCGCATGGGGGCTCAGCGCGAAGATCATCACGCCCGATGTATCCCGGTCCAGCCGGTGCACCAAAAGCGCCATCGGATAGGCCTCCTGCACCCGTGACAGCAGGCAATCCGCCAGGTGCTCGCCCTTCCCCGGCACCGACAAAAGACCCGACGGCTTGTCCACCACGACGATCTCGTGATCCTCGTGCAGCACCTTGATCGGCTCGGTCGGCGGGGCGTATTCATCCATGCTGCCCGCTTACACCAGCCATGCCCGCAGGGCCACACCGCGCCCGAAAATCGCTGGACCCTCCCGGCCTCTCCCCTATGGTTCGCCCAAAAGGAAAGCCCATGCCCTCAACGGACGTCATCGTCATTGGCGCCGGCGCCGCCGGACTGGCCGCCACGGAAGCCCTTGTTTCCCTTGGCAAAACCGTCACCTGCATCGAGGCCGGGAACCGCATCGGCGGGCGGGTTTTCACCGACACCGAGACCTTCGGCCTCCCCTTCGACCGCGGTGCCCACTGGCTCCACAACGGGGCCATCAACGCCTTCATCGACAAGGGCAAGGCCCTCGGGCTCGACCTCTACCCGGCGCCCGACCACACCCTGACCGCGGGCGACGACCCCGACGGCACCGCCCTCTGGGCCGAGGTCGACGCCATCAGCGACGCCATGCGCCGCGAGGCCGACGCCGGCAACGACATCGCTTTGTCCAGCCTTTTCAAGCCTCTGACAGACTGGTCCTTCACGGCCGCGATGATGCATGTCCTGCCCATGGGCCGGAACCTGCACGAGATCTCCACCAAGGATTTCGCCGACTACCAAGAAAGCCCCGACTGGTTCTGCCGCCAGGGTTACGGCACGCTCGTCGCGATGACCGCCGCCGACATTCCAGTAACCCTGAACACCAGCGCCCAGCAGGTCACCACGACGGCCAACGGGGTAGAAGTCCTTACAAACAAGGGCATCCTGACCGCAAAGGCCGCCATCGTCACCGTCTCGCAAGGCATCCTCGCCGCCGGCGACATCCGCTTCGACCCACCGCTCGACACCGCCCATCTCGACGCCATCGGCGCCATCACCCTCGGCGCCTACAACCACGTCGCCCTGCACTTCCGGCCCGAGGCCCTGCCGGTTCAGCCCGACACCTGGGTCACCTACAAGGTCGAGCCGTCAGAAGACGGCGTCCTCCGCGGCGGCGGGGCGCTCTGCAACATCTCCGGAACCGGCCTCTGCGCCTTTGAAAACGCAGGAGATTTCGCCACCGAACTGGAAAACGCCGGCCCCGAGGCGGCCATCGACTACGCCCTCGCGCGCCTCACCGAGATCTTCGGCACCGACCTGAAATCCGCCTTCCTCAAGGGCGCCGCCACCGCCTGGGGCCGCGACCCGCTCTTCAAGGGTTCCTATTCCGGCGCCCTGCCCGGCCAGGCCCACAAGCGCCCCCTGCTGCGCCAGCCCCATGTCGAGCGGGTCTTCTTCGCCGGCGAAGCCACCCACGACGCCGAACCCGGCACCGTCTCCGGCGCGCACAAGGAAGGCCTCCGCGCCGCCGAGGCGGTGGCGGCGCTGCTCGGCTGAGCTAGGCCTTCACCCGCTCCGATTTCGGGTCGTACATCGGCTTCAGGCTAGCCTTGGCCTTGACCTTGGTGCCCATCACGTCGATCTCGTAGGTGGACCCCAGCACATCCTGCGCGCTCTCGCCCTTGCAGGGCACGTAGCCCATGCCGACCGCCGCGCCGAGGTGGTGGCCGTAATTGCCCGAGCTGAGGTAGCCCACGTACTCCCCATCCCGGATCACCGGTTCGTTGTGGAACAGAAGTGGCTCGGGATCCTCCAGCAGGAACTGCACCATGCGGCTCTCCGGCCCGCTCTCCTTCCGCGCCGCCACCGCCGCTTTGCCGATGAAGTCGTCCTTCGACAACTCCACGGCAAAGCCCAACCCGGCATCGATCACGTTATCCTCGCTGGTGATGTCATGCCCGAAATGCCGGAACGCCTTCTCGATGCGGCATGAATCCATCATGTGCATCCCGCAAAGCTTGAGCCCCACATCCTGCCCGGCCTCCATCAACGTCTCGAACACGTGGCCGGCCATGTCGGCCGAGACATAGATCTCCCAACCCAGCTCGCCCACGTAGGACACCCGGTGCGCCCGGGCGAGGCCCATGCCGATCTCGATCTCCTGCGCGGTTCCGAACGGGTTGACCGCGTTGGAGAAATCGTTGGGAGACACCTTCTTCAGCAGTTCCCGCGATTTCGGCCCCATCACCGCCAACACACCCTCACCGGCGGTCACATCGGTGATCACGACCCGCCGGTCGCCCACGTGCCGCCGCAGCCGCGTCTCGTCGGCCAGCCGCGTCATCGCCGGGGTGACCACGAGGTAAGCGGTTTCCGACAGTCGCGTCACCGTCACATCCGCCTCGATCCCGCCGCGGGTATTGAGGAACTGCGTATAGACGATCTTGCCCACAGGCACCGACAGGTTCGCGCCGCAGACATGGTTCAGGAAGGCTTCCGCATCCGGCCCCTCGACCCGCAGCTTGCCGAAGGAGGACATGTCGTACATCCCGACGTTTTCTCGCACCGCCTTGTGCTCGGCCGCCGCGTTGTCGAACCAGTTCTGCCGCTTCCAGCTATACTCATACTCGGGCGTCTGCCCGTCCTTCGCAAACCAGTTCGCCCGTTCCCAGCCCCCGGCCTCGCCCATGACGGCCCCCTGCTCCACCAGTTGCGCATGGAAGGGAGAGCGCCGCACACCCCGCGCTGTGGCCTTCTGGCGATAGGGGAAATGGTCGGCGTAAAGCAGGCCCAGCGTCTCCTTCGAGCGCTCGAACAGGTAATGCCGGTTGCCCTGGAACGGGTGCATCCGGGAGATATCCACATCGCCGATATCATAGGGCTTCTCGCCATCCTCCATCCACTGCGCCAGCGTCACGCCGGCGCCGCCCGCGCTCTGGATACCGATCGAGTTAAATCCGGCGGCGACCCAGACATTGTCCATCTCCGGCGCCAGCCCGAGGTGATAGGCATCGTCGGGTGTGAAGCTTTCCGGCCCGTTGAAGAAGGTGTGAATGCCTGCCTCGGCCAGCATCGGCATCCGGTGACAGGCGGCCTCGAGGATCGGCTCGAAATGGTCGAAATCTTCCGGAAGCTGGTCGAACTCGAAGCTTTCCGGAATGCCGTTCATCCCCCACGGCTTGGCATTCGGCTCGAAGGCGCCCAGCAGGATCTTCCCGGCATCCTCCTTGTAATAGGCGCACTCGTCCGGCACCCGCAGCACCGGCATCTGTCCCAGCCCCTCGATGCCTTCGGTCACGATGTAGAAATGCTCGCAGGCATGCAGCGGTACATTGACGCCGGCCATCCGGCCCACTTCACGGCCCCACATGCCCGCGCAATTCACGACCATGTCGCAGGCAATGTGGCCCTGCGCCTCGCCGTCATCACTCTGCCAGTCAACGCCGGTGATGCGCCGGCCATCGCGCGACATGCCGGTAACCTTCACCCGCTCCTTCACCAGCGCGCCCCGCTGCCGCGCGCCCTTGGCCAACGCCAGCGCAATGTTCGCCGGGTCGGCCTGTCCGTCCGTGGGCAGCCAGACGCCGCCGGTCACGCCGTCGAGGTTGATATGCTCGTACCGCGCCTTCACCTCGTCGGGGCTCAACTCCTCGACCGGCACGCCGAAGGCCCGCGCCATGGCGGCGCTGCGATAGAGCTCCTCCAGTCGCTCTTTCGTCAGCGCGACCGAGACCGAGCCGCCCTGCCGCATGCCGGTGGCGACGCCCGTCTCCTCTTCCAGCCCGAGGTACAGCTCGGCCGAATAGCGCGCCAGCCTGGTCATGTTGGCGGTGGCCCGCAACTGGCCGATCAGCCCGGCGGCGTGCCACGTCGTCCCGCTGGTCAGCTGCTTGCGCTCCAGCAGAACCACGTCCTTCCAGCCCAGCTTGGTCAGGTGATAGGCCACCGAACAACCGATCACGCCACCGCCCACGATCACCACGCGGGCCTTGTCGGGAAGCTCCATCTTTCACTCTCCTTCGCGAGGCGGGCCGCAAGGCTCGAAGAGCCGCGCCGCCTCTGTCCAATTCAAACGATCTCGTGCCCGGCCGACCGAAGCCGCCCTGCCAGTTCCGAGATGTGATCCGGCCCCACCTCGCAGCAGCCGCCGACGATGGTGGCGCCCTGCTCGACCCAGCCCATGGCAAACCCGGCATAGGCGTCAGGCGTCAGATCGGTCCGCTGCTCCAGCGCGTCAACCGTCGGGGCATCCTTCAGGAACCCCTCGCTGATCCGGGTGAACCCGTTGCCGTAGGCGCCATAAGGCAGGCCGAAGGTCCCGATGATCTCCAGCCCCGCCGCGATCACCTCGGGTGGCGAACAGTTGATCAATACCGCCGCCGGCTTGTGCCGCTCCACCAGCGGCGCGATCAGGTCCAGCTTCTCGCCCGAGCGCAGGCGCGTGCCGTCCTCGTCCTCGACCGTCACCGCCAGCCAGACCGGCAGGCCGTTGCCATGCTGCGCCGCCGCCACCAGTGCGCCCTCGGCCTGCTCGACCGAGGCCATCGTCTCGAACAGCAACAGGTCGACATGGTCGCGCAGGTTGGCAATCGGCTCCTCGTAAAGCTGCACCGCGTCGGCCACCGGCGGGCACAAGTCCGGCCGGTACGAGGCCCCCAGCGGCCCGAGCGCCCCCGCCACCAGCCCCTTGCCGGCATGCCGCTGCGCCTCGCGCGCCATGGTCACGGCGGTCTCGGTCAGCCGCCCCACCTCTTCGTGTAACTCCACCCGCATCAGCCTGTCGCGCAGCACGGCATAGGTGTTGGTCGTGGCCACCGTTGCGCCAGCTGCGAAATAGGCATCATGCACCTCGCGCACGATATGGGGGTGGTCGATCATCACCTGGGTCGACCAAAGCGGCGTGGCCCGATCACCCGAGCGTTTCACCAGTTCCTGCCCGATCGAACCGTCGAGCAACGTGATCTTCGTCATGGGTCTCTCTCCCCGATCCTGTTTTTTTCCAACGGCTCTACCGTTCCGCCGTCCGGTCGAGGTCTTTCAGGCCCAGCAGCACCGCCGCTCCCAGCATCAATGCACCCGACACCCGGTTGAGCCAGACGCCGGTCAGTTGCCTCACTCGGCCCAGCGTATGCGTGGCCGCCCAGCCCCAAAGCAGCAAAATCAGCCCGTCGACGACGAGGTAGGTCACCCCGAGGATCAAGAGTTGCGGCCAGACCGGCAGCGCCGGATCGATGAACTGCGGGAAGAGCGCGCCGAAGAACACCACCGCGTAGGGGTTAGCCGAGGAGGTGACGAATCCCTGCCGGAAAAGCCGCCCGTGCCTTGCCTCCGCCGGGGTCTCGGCCCCGCCCTTCGACAGCATCAGCTTCAGCCCGATCCACACGAGATAGGCCACGCCGAGCCACTTCACGACCCAGAGGGCATCGGCCGATGCGGCGATCAATGCCGTCAGGCCGAAGGCCGCCAGCGTCATCTGCAAAGCGTTGGCCGACAAATCGCCCGCCATCGTCGCCATGCTTCGCCGCATGCCGTGGCGCAGGCTGTTGGAGATGATCAGCAACTGGCTGGTATCCGGCGGCGTCGCGAAGAAGGCCGCCAATACACCGAGATACAGAAGGTAGGTCTCGATACTCATGCCCGCAGCCTTTCGTTTTCAGGATCCCACAGCGGGCCGTCCGGCTGGACCTCGGCGCGGCGGCGCTCGCCATAGATCTCGACCTCCACCTCCGTGCCCGCTTCCGCCAGCTCCGGCCGGATCATCGCCAGCGCCACGCTCGCGCCAACGCGATAGCCCCAGG
The DNA here is from genome assembly GCF_040223625.1 of Roseovarius sp. Lineage (GTDB taxonomy): Bacteria > Pseudomonadota > Alphaproteobacteria > Rhodobacterales > Rhodobacteraceae > Roseovarius. Next base: position 62,200 of record NZ_JAVKFX010000008.1, read on the forward strand.
CGCCCGAGGTGGTCTCGCCCACGATCTGGCCATCATGCCAGACGGTCGACATGTAGGGCGCGTCCGCCTCCCCCGCGTCGACCTTGAGCGTCACGAAGGCCTTCTTCCGACCCTGCTGCTTCTCGGCCAGAAGCGCCGCCTTGCCGGTGAAATCCTGCGGCTTGTCGAACTTCACGAACCTCTCCAGCCCGGCCTCGAGCATCGAGTAATCCGTCGACAGGTCACCCTTCCACGCCCGATACCCCTTCTCGACCCGCAGGCTGTTCAACGCGTACATCCCGAAGGGCTTCACCCCCTTCCCGATCAGCGCGTCATAGATCGCCGGGATCGCGTCGAACTCGCCATGGATTTCCCAGCCCAGCTCGCCGGTAAAGCTCACCCGGATCAGGAACGCCTTCTGCCCGGCCACGGTGCAATGCTGGTGGCTCAGCCACGGCAGCGACAGGTCGGCATCGGTCAGCCCCTCCAGCACCTCGCGGCTTTTCGGCCCGGCCAGCAGCAGCGCGTCGCGCTCGGTCGTGGTCTCGCGCACGTTCAACCCCTCGGCCAGCGCGTTGCGGACCAGCTCGCCGTCATGCCACTGCGCCGTGGCGGCGGTGATCAGCACGAAGCTGTCCTCGGCCAGCCGGACACAGGAAAACTCGGTCGCGATCCGCCCGCGCCTATCGGCCACGTAAACCAGGTTCATCCGCCCCACCTTGGGCAGCCCACCGGTCACGAACCCGCGCAGCCAGTCATCGGCCCCCTCGCCCGACACCCACAGCCGGGTGAACCCCGGCAGGTCGAGCACGCCGCAGCCGTCGCGCACCGCCTCGCATTCCTCGCGGATCCGCTGCTCCCACGGGCCCGCGCGGTTCCACGTCTGGGTGGCCTCGTCCGAGGTATCGTCGCCGGGCTTGGCGAACCAGTTGGCCCGTTCCCACCCGTTATAGGCACCCATCACGCCGCCCAGAGCCTTCACCCGGTCATGCACCGGCGACAGCTTCCGGTCACGGCCCGCCGGCCATTCGTGCCACGGGAAATGCATAGCGTATTCGTGGCCATACACCTCCATGCCCTTGGCGATGCAGTAATCGCGGTCGGTGTAATCGGTGTAGCGCCGCGGATCGACGGCCCACATGTCCCACTCGGTGGCCCCTTCCGTGATCCATTCGGCCAGCACCTTGCCCGCACCCCCGGCCTGCGCGATGCCGAAGGTGAAGACACAGGCCTCGAACGCGTTCGGCACCCCCGGCATCGGCCCCAGAAGCGGCAGGCCGTCGGGCGCATAGGGGATCGGACCGTTGATCACCTTGTTCACACCCCCGGTACCCAGCAACGGCACCCGCGCCATCGCATCCTCGACATACCATTCCAGCCGCTCGAGATCGTCGGGATAAAGCTGGAAGCTGAAATCCTCCGGCATCGGGTCATCCGGCTGCAGCCAGTGCGCCTTGCAGTTCCGCTCGTAGGGCCCGAGGTTCAGGCCGTACTTCTCCTGCCGCAGGTAATAGGAGCTGTCGACGTCGCGCAACAGCGGCAGCTTGTGGCCGGCCTCCTTGCTCCATGCCTCCAGCTCCGGGATCTCGTCGGTCAGCATGTATTGGTGGCTCATCACCATCATCGGCACGGTCCGCCCGCCATAGGGCTTGAACCACTCACCCACGCGCTGTGCATAATACCCGGCGGCATTCACCACGTAGTCGCAGCGGATATCGCCCTTCTCCGTCTGCACGATCCACTCGTCACCCTCGCGGCTGACGCCGGTGGCCGGCGTAAACCGCAGCACCCGCGCGCCCATGTCCCGCGCGCCCTTGGCCAGCGCCTGGGTCAGCTGCGCGGGGTCGATATCGCCATCGTTGGGATCATAGAGCGCGCCCTGCAGATCATGCGTCTCGATGAACGGATACCTGTCCTTGATCTCGTCCAGCCCGAGAATGTCGAGGTCCATCCCCTGGTAGTGCCCCATCCCCCTGGCGCGCTCAAATTCCTGCATCCGCTCCTTCGAATGCGCCAGCCGGATCGAGCCGGTCTGGTGATAGTTCATCGGATAATCGACCTCGGCCCCCAGCCGCGCGTAAAGCTCGGTCGAATAGCGCTGCATGTTCATGATCGACCAGCTGGTCGAGAAGGTCGGCACGTTGCCCGCCGCGTGCCACGTGCTGCCCGCCGTCAGCTCGTTCTTCTCGAGCAGCACGCAATCGGTCCAGCCCGCCTTGGCGAGGTGATAGAGCGCCGAGGCCCCCACCGCGCCGCCGCCGATGATGACCACCCGGGCCGTGTTCGGAAAATCCGCCATTCTAAGCTTCCCATCCCTGCTGTTGCGGCAACCCGTCCGCGATGTCGTAGAAGTCGCCCTTGTCGGCGACGAAGATATGCCCGGCCAGCCGCGCGCCGGTGGGGGCGTCCATCACCCCGGCCTCGAGGCTCAGGCCGCCATCGGCATACTCGAACCACAGCTTGGTGCCGCACTGGCCGCAGAACACCCGCGTGCTGCCGCCCGGATGGGTGAACCGGGTCACATGCCCCTGTCGCAGCCAGCGCATGTCTTTGGCATCGTAGTCGATGCTGGCCGCATGAAACCCCGAGTAGCGCCGGCATTGCCCGCAATGGCAGGCGGTCACTGGGCCCGGCCCGGCCGCCAGTTCGAAGGCGTTGGCGCCGCAGTGGCAGGCCCCGGTGATCATCTCTGCGGCAGCCCGTCCGTGATCTCGTAATAGTCGCCCTTGTCGGCGGTGAAGATATGCCGCTCCAGCGTGATGCCCGTCGGCTCGTGCAGCGCGCCCAGGGCAATACCGATCGTGTCCTCGTCATGCGCCTTCCAGAACAGGAACGACCCGCAGCGCGGACAGAAGCCGCGCTTGGCCCTGCCGCTCGCCTCGTACCAGTGCACCGGGCCCTCGATCTCGACCTCGGCCAGTGGTGCCACCGCCGAGGCCCAGAGATGCCCCGACTGCTTGCGGCATTGCCCGCAATGGCAAACCGAGGCATCGGTAAGCTTGGTGTTCACCGTGAAGGTGATATCGCCGCAAAGGCAGCGTCCCGTCGTCATGTTTCCACCCCTTCATGCTGTGGAAGACCATCGTCGATGTCGTAATAGTCGCCCATGAAATCGACCCAGTAATGCCCGGACAGTTTCAGCCCGCCGGTGTCGTCAAGCGACCCCATAGCGACCATCACGTCCGGGCCCTCGTCGCCACGCCAGAACAGCGTCGAGCCGCACCGCCCGCAGAAGCCCCGTTCGGCAATATCGGTGTGACGGTACCAGCGCAGTCCCTCGTCGCGCTCGAATTGCACCGCCGCCTTGGGCGCGGGGACCGCCGAGAAGAAATGCCCCGACTGCTGGCGGCATTGCTTGCAGTGACAGGCAATGGGATCATGCAACTCCGACGCCACCCGAAACCGCACCGCACCGCAGAGACACCCGCCGTTAACCATCTCGCCTCCTAATACACCGGCGGCGCGATCACCCAGATCGCAACCACCGGTTCGTCGTAGGGGTTGGCCCAGGAATACGCCTCGCCGCGAAAGCGGAAACTGTCGCCGGGGCCCACCGTGAACTGCCGCCCGCCAAGTGTGAGGTCGAGCTTGCCGGAAATCACATAGCCCACCTCCTGCGTCGGGCGCTTGGCCGGGGTCTGCATGCGCGAGCGGGGGCGGAAGGTGGAATGGATGACCTCGAAATCGTCGGTCAGGTCGGGCGACAGCAATTCCTCGATCAGCCCTTCCTCGCCCGAGCCCATGGGCCGCCTTGCGCCGGCGCGCACGACATAGCCCTGCTCGTCCGCCGGGGCGCTGGCATGGCCGAACAGAAGCGACATCGGCACGCCCAGCGCCTCGGCGATCTGGCGCAGGTCGGAGATGGAGGGCTCCGACAGGTCGCGCTCGACCTGGCTCAGCCAGCCGACCGAGCGGCCCAGCGTCTCGGCCAGGTCCGTCAGCGTCCGCCCGCGCGCCTTGCGCAGGGCGCGCAGGTCGGCCCCGAGGGTGCGCAAGCGGCTGGGGTCGCTGTGATCCAAGGAAACACCTCTTGTGAAATATTTGTTAATAATTTCACGCTGCGGTGATTCCGTGAAAATTTCAACCTAAATTTCATGCCGCAGCGCGGCATCCCTGAGCGCCACGAAGGCCGGCCATGCGTTCGGATCGTTCACCGTCTTGTCGCGGCAGGTGGCGTTGCAGAACCCGAAGATGCGGCCCTCCGTCTCCATCAGATGCGTCACCGTCCCGCCGGAATAGGGGCAGGCGTCGTTCTCCGGCTGTCCGCTCTCGACGGGCCGGGCCGGCCGTGGCGTCGGGCCGGGCCATGGCGCCTTCGGCAGGTCCATGTCGTAGGGCACCGGATCGTAGCTCTTGGTCAGCCCCAGCGCCCGCCACCGCCGGAATGCCCCCTCCGCCAGCGTCAGGTCGACATATGCCTGCGCCGCCTTGCCCACCGGCAGGCCGTAGCCCGCGATCCGTGCCGCCACGGGCGCATAGAAGACATCCGCCAGCGAATACATCCCGAACAGCCAGGGCCCATCGTGCCCGTGCCGGGTCCGCGCCGTGTCCCAAAGCTCTTCGATCCGCGCCACATCGGCCCTGACCGCCTCGGACGGCGCGAACCCCTCGACCCGGTGCAACAACTGCATCGGACACTCACCGCGCAAAGCGCCGAAGCCCGAATGCATCTCCGCCACCATCCAGCGGGCCAGCCCCCGCGCCGCCGCATCGGCGGGCCAGAGCCCCGCCTCGGGGTGCCGCTCGGCCAGGGTCTCGGCCATGGCCAGCGTATCGCCCACCACCACGCCATCAGCGTCGCGCATCACCGGCACCAGCCGCGCGGGCGCCAGCTCGGCCAGGTCCGCCTGCATGGTCCCGTCGTAGAGGCCCACCATGTGCGTCCGCACCGGAAGGCCGAATTTCTCGAACATCAGCCAGCCCCGCAGGGACCAGCTGGAAAAGGCGCGATCGCCGATGAAAAGGTCATATGTCATGGCGTCCACGCTACCCCGCGCCGGACCCGTCAAGAAACGCTATTTCGTGGGGTGGTTCATCACGGACAGTGATTGATCCTCACCGCCTCCCAGCCATTGCCCTGCCAGTGCAACTCGGTGACGGAGAGGTTGTCGATCCTGTGCGCAAATGTGTCATAGCCCGACAGGCCAAGCGCCCGCTGCACCTGCGTCAGGATCGTGCCCATATGCGCCACGACGATCACGTCGCGCCCGGGATAGGCCTTCAGCACCCGGCCGATGGCCCGGTCGACCCGGGCGGAGACCTGGTTCCAGCTTTCCCCGCCCGGCGGACAGATATCCCCCGGCGTTTCCCAGAAGGCGCGCAGCAGGGTCTGGTCCTCGACACCGTCGAAGCCCTGCAGCTCCCACGCGCCGAAATGGATTTCCCGAAGCTCCGGATCAGGGTCGAGCCGCGCCCGGCTGCCGGCAATCGCGTCCGCCGTCTGCACCGCGCGCATGAGGTCGGAAGAGACGACAACCGCCTCTGCCGGCAAATGCCGCGACAGGCGCTCCAGCCGCGCCGTATCGCTCAGGTCGGCCGGCAGGTCGGACCAGCCGACCATGGATTTCGCATTGGTCGGCCCATGCCGTACCCAATGCAGGCGGCTCACGGCAATTCGCCCTTCAGCACCTGCGGCAGGCCCGCGACCACGTTCACCACCAAACCGGCCTTCGCCGCCAGCTTCTGGTTCAACCTCCCCTGCTCCTCGCGGAACCGGCGGGCCAGGGTGTTCTCGGGCACAACCGACATGCCCACCTCGTTCGACACGATCACCACCGGCGCGGCACAGAGCGACAGCCCGGCCATCAACCCCGCCTCGGCCTCTTCGATGTCGTTCTCCGCCAACAGGTGATTGCTCAGCCACATCGTCGCGCAATCGAGCAGGATCGCCGTGTCACCGCTGAGCCCCGCCAGCGTGCGGCCGACATCGAGCGGTTCCTCGATCGTGCGCCACCCGGCGCCGCGCAGCCGCTGGTGCCGCTCGATCTTGGCGCGCATCTCATCGTCATGCGCACGGGCCGTCGCAAAATAAATTAGGTTCCGGCCTGTACCCTTGACAAGCCCTTCTGCAAAAACGGATTTTCCCGATGCAGCGCCGCCCAGTACAAGGCTCAACCCCGGAAGCATCTTACCCCTGCCTCTTTTTATTGATCCGAACCGTTCCTATGTCCGTACCACCGGGTGAATGTCGACAAAAGAGCAGATCACCGAGGTCTGCCCTACAGGGGGAATATTATGCCGCTTGACGCAGACCAACCCACAGACATGTCACGGGCCGCGATGAAAGCCGAGCTGCTGGACGCGGAAACCGAGCTGAGCCTTGCCTACGCATGGCGCGACCAGCGCGACGAAGCCGCGCTACACCGATTGATCACCGCCTATATGCGCCTCGCGATTTCGATGGCCGCCAAGTACCGCCGTTACGGCGCGTCGATGAACGACCTGATCCAGGAAGCCGGGCTGGGCCTGATGAAGGCCGCCGACAAGTTCGACCCTGATCGCGGCGTCCGTTTCTCCACCTATGCCGTCTGGTGGATCAAGGCCTCGATCCAGGATTACGTGATGCGCAACTGGTCGATGGTGCGTACCGGTTCGACCAGCAGCCAGAAATCCCTGTTCTTCAACATGCGCCGGGTGCAGGCCCGGATCGAACGCGAGGCGATGGCCCGGGGAGAAGAGCTTGACGGCCACCAGCTGCGCGAGATGATCGCGCACGAGGTCGGCGTGCCCCTGCGCGATGTCGAGATGATGGAGGGCCGGCTGTCGGGCACCGACTTCTCGCTCAACGCGACCCAGTCGACCGAAGAGGAAGGCCGCGAATGGATCGACACGATCGAGGATGACGGCGCCCGCGGCGACGAACTGGTCGAGAAGGATCATGACAACGTTGCGCTGCGCCTGTGGCTCGGCGATGCGATGGCACGCCTCAACGACCGCGAACGCTTCATCGTCCGCGAGCGCAAGCTGCGCGACGACCCGCGCACGCTGGAAAGCCTCGGCACCGAGCTGAGCCTCAGCAAGGAGCGCGTCCGCCAGCTCGAGGCGGCGGCGTTCCAGAAAATGCGCAAGCACCTTGAACGTCACGGTTCGGAGGTGCAGAACCTTCTCGTATGAGAAGCCTTGCATTCGCGATATTTTCGACGCTGTCCTGTGCCGCATCGGCACAGGACATTTCCGTTCTGGGCGAGGTGCACGACAACCCGGCCCACCACGCGGCCCAGGCTGAACGGGTGACCGCCATCGCCCCCGCGGCCCTCGTCTTCGAGATGCTGACCCCGGAACAGGCGGCGCGCGTCACACCCGAGCTGCGCGGTGACGCCGAGACGCTGGCCAAGGCGCTCGACTGGGACAACAGCGGCTGGCCCGATTTCGCGATGTACTACCCGATCTTCGCCGCCGCGCCCGACGCCCGCATCTACGGCGCTGGCGTCGGCCGGGAAGAGGCGCGCGCGGCGATGGAGGGCGGCTTCGACGGCCCGATGGGCGGAGAGGCCGCGCGCTTCGGCCTCGACCGGCCCCTTCCCGAGGATCAGCAGGAGGCCCGTGAAGCCCTGCAGATGGAAGCGCATTGCAACGCCATCCCCGAGGATATGCTGCCCGGCATGGTCCGGATCCAGCGCCTGCGCGACGCCATGCTGGCCCGCACCGCCCTTCGGGCGCACGAAGAGACCGGCGGCCCGGTCGTGGTGATCACCGGCAATGGCCATGCGCGGCGCGACTGGGGGATGCCCGCCGCCCTGGCGCTGGCCGCGCCGGAGCTCGATCTGCACGTGGTGGGCCAGACCGAGAACGAGATGCCGCTTGTGGGCGGGTTCGACGAGGTGCTCTCGGCCCCGCCGGCCCAGCGCGACGACCCCTGCGCGGCCTTCCGGTAGGGCGCTCTTGTATCGCCATGGGGCAGACCCTACTGTCGGGCAGACAGGAACACCGGGGGTTCGGATGCTCGCTGGAAAACGCATTCTGCTGATCATCGGCGGCGGCATCGCCGCCTACAAGGCGCTCGACCTGACCCGGCGCCTGCGCGAACGCGGCGCATCGGTCACACCGGTGCTGACCCGCGCGGCCGAGGAATTCGTGACGCCCCTGTCGGTGTCGGCGCTGGCGGGCCGAAAGGTCTTTCGCGACCTCTTCGACCTCACCGCCGAGGCCGAGATGGGCCATATCGAACTCAGCCGCAGCGCCGACCTGATCGTCGTGGCACCCGCCACCGCCGACCTGATGGCGAAGATGGCGTCCGGGCAGGCGGACGACCTTGCCTCGACCCTGCTTCTGGCCACCGACACGCCCGTGCTGATCGCCCCGGCGATGAACGTGCGGATGTGGGAACATGCCGCGACCCAGCGCAACATCGTCACGCTGAAGGACGACGGCATCGCCTTCGTCGGCCCCAATGACGGCGGCATGGCCTGTGGTGAATACGGGCCGGGGCGGATGGCCGAACCGCTGGAGATCGTGGCGGCCGCGCAGGCCCGCCTTGGCGCCGGGCCGCTGGCGGGCAAGCGGGTGCTCGTCACCTCCGGCCCCACGCACGAGCCGATCGACCCGGTGCGCTACATCGCCAACCGCTCCTCGGGCGCCCAGGGAACCGCCATCGCCCGCGCACTTTCCGGTCTCGGCGCCGAGGTGGTGTTCGTGACCGGCCCGGCCGACATTCCGCCGCCCGAAGGGTTCGAGGTGGTGCGCGTGGGCTCCGCCCGCGAGATGCTCGAGGCGACACAGGCCGCGCTTCCCGCGGATGCGGCCGTCTTCGCCGCCGCGGTGGCCGACTGGCGCGTCAAAAGCGCCTCGGACAGGAAGCTGAAGAAGACCAGGGGCGGCATGCCCCCGCTCGAGTTCGAGGAGAACCCCGACATTCTCGCCACCGTCTCGGGCATGGAAAGCGGACGCCCCACGCTTGTCGTGGGCTTCGCGGCAGAGACCGACGACGTGATCGACAACGCCACCGCCAAGCGCCAGCGCAAGGGCTGCGACTGGATCCTCGCCAACGACGTGAGCCCCGCCACCGGCATCATGGGCGGGCAGGAGAACGCCGTGACCCTGATCACCGCCGACGGGGCCGAGACCTGGCCGCGCATGACCAAGGCGCAGGTCGCCGACCGGCTGGCACAGAAGATCGCCGATGCGCTGGCCTGACCGGCAGGACGCCTCCGGCGGGAGTATTTTCGGAACAATGAAAGAGCGGGCATGGTGACAGTCAGGTTTGTCTGGGAGGAAGGGGCGGACCGGTCCCTTGGTCTGCCGTCCTACGAGAGCGCGGGCGCGGCAGGGGCCGACCTGCGCGCCAACTTCCCCGAACGCGGCGCCGTCGACCTTGCCCCGGGCGCGCGCGTGCTGGTGCCCACCGGGCTGCGGCTGGCGATCCCCGAAGGCTACGAGGTGCAACTCCGCCCGCGCTCGGGGCTGGCGCTCAAGCACGGGATCACCCTGCCCAACAGCCCCGGCACCATCGACGCCGACTATCGCGGGCCGCTGGGGGTGATCGTGATGAACGCGGGGCAGGAGCCGTTCCGCATCGAGCACGGCATGCGCATCGCCCAGATGGTGGTGGCGCCGGTGGTTTCGGCGACGTTCGAACTGGCCGACAGGCTCGACGACACCTCCCGCGGGGCGGGCGGGTTCGGCTCGACCGGGGCCGGCTGATGCTGCTGGTGCTGGTCATCGCGGCGGCGCTCTGGGGATTGGGCGCGATGCTCGGCACGCCGCACCGGCTGCGCTGGGGCATGATCCTGATGCTGTGGCTCGGGGTGGTGCTGCTGCACCTCGTCCTGCCCGGTGGCCACCCGCTGCGGATGGCGACGGGGGAAAGCCCGGCGCTGTGGCTGCTGCTGGCCGGCTTCGTGGCGCTGGTGCTGGTTTATCGCAAGGGGCTGCGCGCCCTGCGGCAAAGGGCGGAAGGTACGCCGGAGCCCGAGCGCAAGGGCCTCTTTTCCGAGGCCGAGCTTGACCGTTACGCCCGCCATATCGTCCTGCGGGAAATCGGCGGGCCGGGGCAGAAGCGGCTCAAAGAGGCGCGCGTGCTGGTGATCGGCGCGGGCGGCCTCGGCTCCCCGGCGCTCCTCTACCTCGCCGCCGGGGGCGTCGGCACCATCGGGGTGATCGACGATGACCTCGTCGAGAACTCCAACCTGCAGCGGCAGGTGATCCACCGCGACGCCGATATCGGCCGGCCCAAGGCCCATTCCGCCGCCGACGCGATGCGCGCGCAGAACCCCAACGTGGTGGTGCGCCCCTATCACCGCAAGCTGACCGAAGACATCGCGGCAGAGCTCTTTGCCGATTATGACCTGATCCTCGACGGCACCGACAATTTCGAAACGCGCTACCTGTCGAACGCCACCGCCCACGCCACCGGCAAGCCGCTGATCTCCGGCGCCCTGTCGCAATGGGAAGGGCAACTGAGCGTGTTCGACACGGTAAAAGGCACCCCCTGCTACCAGTGCATCTTCCCCGAGGCGCCCGCTGCCGAACTGGCGCCCAGCTGTGCCGAGGCCGGGGTGCTTGGGCCCCTGCCCGGCGTGCTGGGCACGATGATGGCGGCCGAGGCGGTGAAGGTCATAACCGGGGCGGGCGCGCCCTTGCGGGGCGAGATGCTGATCCACGACGCGCTCTTCGGCGAAACCCGCAAGATCGGCCTGTCGCGGCGTGCCGACTGCCCGGTCTGCGGCAGCCCGGCGAAAGGCGCCTGACGCCCTCACTTCTGCGCCACGTGCCATTGCCGAACCGGGTCGAACTGCCTAGCTTCCCCTCAAAGGAGAGATGTCCCATGACGAATCCGTTGCTGGACGACTGGTCCACCCCCCACGAGATCGCCCCCTTCGACCGTATCGAGGACGCGCATTTCGCCCCCGCCTTCGAGACCGCCCTGACCGAGGCGCGCGCCGAGATCGCGGCCATTGCCGACAATCCCGCCCAGCCCGACTTCGCCAACACGATCGAGGCGCTGGAAATCGCCGGCAAACCGCTCAGCCGGGTGCTGTCGGTGTTCTTCAGCGTGGCCGGCGCCGACACAAACCCCAAGCGGCAGGAATTGCAGCGCGCCTTCAGCCCCAAGCTCGCCGCCTATTCCTCCGAGGTCTATGCCAACAAGCCCCTCTTCCAGCGCATCGAGACCCTCTGGGAAAACCGCGACACGCTCGACCTCACGCCCGAGCAGGAGCGCCTGCTCTACCTCACCCGCCGCCGGTTCATCCGCGCCGGCGCCGCGCTCGAAGGGACCGAGGAGGCCCGGATGCGGGATATCATGTCGCGGCTGGCCGAGCTCGGCACCGCCTTTACCCAGAACCTGCTGGCCGACGAGGCGGGCTGGCACATGGTGCTGGCCGAGGACGAGCTTGAGGGCCTGCCCGATTTCCTGATCCCCGCCGCCCGCGAGGCGGGCCAAGAGAAGGGCGAAGACGGTCCGGTGATCACCCTGTCACGCTCGCTGATCGTGCCGTTCCTGCAATTCTCGCCCCGCCGCGACCTGCGGGAAAAGGCGTTCCGCGCGTGGGAGGCGCGCGGCGCCAACGGCGGCGAGACCGACAACCGGGCCATCGCCGCCGAAATCCTGCAGCTGCGCGAGGAACGCGCCCGCCTGCTGGGCTATGACAGCTTCGCCGCCTACAAGCTCGAAACCGAGATGGCCAAGACGCCGGAGGCGGTGAAAACCCTGCTGAACGACGTCTGGACCCCGGCCAAGGCGCAGGCCGAGGCGGATGCCGCCGTGCTGACCGACATGATGCAGCGCGACGGCGTGAACGGCCCGCTCGAGCCGTGGGACTGGCGCTACTACGCCGAGAAGCGGCGCAAGGCCGAGCATGACCTCGACGAGGCCGCGCTGAAACCCTACCTGCAGCTCGACCGCATGATCGAGGCGGCCTTCGCCTGCGCCAACCGCCTGTTCGGGCTGGAATTCGCGCGGCTCGACGTGCCGCTTTACCACCCCGACTGCCGCGCGTGGGAGGTCACCCGCAACGGCCGCCACGTGGCCGTGTTCATCGGCGATTACTTCGCCCGCGCCTCCAAGCGCTCGGGCGCTTGGTGCAGCGCCATGCGCGGGCAGGCAAAATTCCCCGAGGAGCAGGGCACCGTCGTCATCAACGTCTGCAACTTTGCCAAGGGCAACCCCGCGCTCCTGAGCTACGACGACGCCCGCACGCTGTTTCACGAGTTCGGCCACGCCCTGCACCAGATGCTCTCGAACGTGACCTACGAATCGCTGTCCGGCACCAATGTCGCCCGCGATTTCGTCGAGCTGCCCAGCCAGCTTTACGAGCACTGGCTCGAGGTGCCCCGCGTGCTCGAGGAATTCGCCACCCATGCCGACACGGGCGAGGCGATGCCCAAGGAGATGCTCGACAAGGTACTCGAGGCCGCGAATTTCGACATGGGGTTCCAGACGGTGGAATACGTGGCCTCGGCCATGGTCGACCTCGCGTTTCACGAGGGCGCCGCCCCCGCCGATCCGATGGCAAAACAGGCCGAGGTGCTGGCGGAACTGGGGATGCCCCACGCCATCACCATGCGCCACGCCACGCCGCATTTCGCCCATGTCTTCGCCGGCGACGGCTATTCCAGCGGCTATTACAGCTACATGTGGTCCGAGGTGATGGATGCCGACGCCTTCGAGGCGTTCCGCGAGGCGGGCGACGCCTTCGACGCCGGCACGGCGAAATCGCTGGAGGAGAACATCCTCTCGACCGGCGGCTCGCGCGAGGCCGAGGCGCTCTACACCTCCTTCCGGGGCCGAATGCCCGGCGTCGAAGCGCTGCTCAAGGGGCGGGGGCTTGCGGCATGACGGAGGACACGAAAGACGACCTGCCCTATCGCCCCTGCGTCGGCGTGATGCTCGCCAACACCGCCGGAGATGTCTTCGTCGGCCAGCGGATCGACAACGAAGGCCCCGCCTGGCAGATGCCGCAGGGCGGTGTCGATGAAGACGAGGACCCCCAGCGCGCCGCCCTGCGCGAGCTGTGGGAGGAAACCGGCGTGCTACCCTCTCTGGTCAAGGTCGAGGCGGAGACGAAGGACTGGATATCCTACGACCTGCCGCCCGAGATCGCCGGGCGCATCTGGGGCGGCAAGTTCCGCGGCCAGTCGCAGAAATGGTTCCTGCTGCGCTTCCAGGGCAGCGACAGCGACATCAACATCGCCACGCAACACCCGGAGTTTTCCGAGTGGCGCTGGCTTCCGCCGGAAGAGCTGGTCGACGCGATCGTGCCCTTCAAGCGCGAGGTCTATCAACAGGTTCTGGAAGAATTCGGAGACCGGCTATGACACTCTACCGCACCCTTGCCCCCGCCGCACTCGCGGCGCTGCTTGCCGGCCCCGCGCTGGCGCTGAGCTGCATGGCCCCGGACGCCGCCCGCAGCTACCAGCGGGCCGACGAGGCCGCGGAGCGGTACATCGTCGTTCACGGTACGCTGGCCTTCGACGAAACGAAGCTGCCCAAGACCGACCTGCAGGATCAGGGGTCGATCCCGGAAAGCACCCCGCTTCCGGCGCAGCTTACCGGTATGTCGCTGTCGGCCGAAGGGTTTACCACGCCCTTCGACAGGCCCGTCACGCTCGACGTGCGGTGTTTCGGCCCGTGGTGCGCCGGCGGAAGCTCGGGGATCGAGGTGCTGGGTTTCGTCGAACTGCGCGAAAGCGGCCCGGTCCTGACGCTCGACCCTTGTTCCAGCGTGACCATCCCGGACCCGAGCGAGCAGATGCTTGACCAGGTGATCGGCTGCATGAAGGGCGAGGGCTGCACGCCCGTGCAGTAGACACCCCCGCGCGCGGATAATCTCTTGATACCGGGCCCCGATGCGGGGATAACCCGGCCCCAGCAAGGGACCACGGGATGAAGACACGAGAGATGAACCGCGACTGGATCGCCACCGCCAGAACCCTCAGCGAGGCGTTGCCCTACCTGCAGCGCTACGACGGCGCCATCGTCGTCATCAAGTTGGGCGGCCATGCCATGGGCAGCGACGAGGCCATGGAAACCTTCGCCCGCGACGTCGTGCTGATGCGGCAGGTGGGGGTGAACCCGGTGATCGTCCATGGCGGCGGGCCGATGATCAACGAGATGCTGGAAAAGCTCCAGATCAAGTCAGATTTCGTCGGCGGCAAGCGCGTGACCGACGAGGCCACGATGGAAGTGGTCGAGATGGTCCTCTCCGGCCGCGTCAACAAGCGGATCGTGCAGGCGATCAACCGGCAGGGCGGCAAGGCCGTGGGCCTGTCGGGCAAGGATGCCAACCTGATCACCTGCGACCCGGCCGACCCGGCGCTGGGTCTGGTGGGTGACCCGACCGATGTCGACCCGTCGATCCTGCGCACGCTCTTCGGCGACGACACGATCCCGGTCATCGCGCCGCTGGGCGGGGGCCGCAACGGCGAGACCTACAACATCAACGGCGACACCGCCGCAGGCGCCATCGCCGCGGCGCTCAAGGCCGATCGCCTGCTGCTGCTGACGGATGTGGACGGGGTGAAGGATACCGAGGGCAACGTGCTGACCGAGCTCACCGCCAGCCAGATCCACGACATGATCCGCGAGGGCATCATTGGCGGCGGCATGATCCCCAAGACGGAAACGGCCCTCAACGCCATCGAGGGCGGTGTGCGGGCGGTGGTGATCATCGACGGGCGGGCGCCCAACGCCGTGCTGCTGGAGCTTTTCACCGAGCACGGCGCCGGCTCTCTCATCCGCAAGGGCTGATCACGCGAATGCCATCCGGGGATGCTTGCCAGCGCCCGGATTTGGCTTAGGCTCCGGCCCATGGAAAACGAAACCCTCATCCGGCTGGCGGTGTTCCTCGGCCTCTTCCTCCTCTTCGCGGGGATCGAGACGCTGGCGCCCCGGCGCCCCCGGCTTCAGCCGCGCGGCACGCGGTGGCTGACCAACTGGGGCATCGTGATTCTCGACACGCTGGCGCTCAGGGCGCTGGCGCTGGCACTGCCGCTTCTGGCGGTGGGTGCGGCGCTCGATGCCGAGGCACAGGGCTGGGGACTGATGAACGGGGTTGGCTGGCCCTACTGGGTCAAGGTCGCCCTGACGGTGCTGATCTTCGATTTCGCCATCTGGGCACAGCACCTCGTCACCCACAAGGTGCCGCTCCTCTGGCGGTTTCACCGGGTCCACCACGCCGACCGCGATATCGACGTCAGCACCGCCATCCGCTTTCACCCGGTCGAGATTGCCCTGTCGATGCTGCTCAAGATCGGCCTTGTCTACCTCCTCGGCCCGCCCGCGCTGGGGGTGATCCTGTTCGAGATCATGCTGAACGGCACCGCCATGTTCAACCATGCCAACATGCGCCTGCCGCTGGGCCTCGACGCTGTCCTGCGCAAGCTGCTGGTCACGCCCGACATGCACCGCGTGCATCACTCGATCCACCGGCGCGAGCATGACGCCAATTACGGCTTCGCCCTGTCGGTCTGGGACAGGCTGTTCGGCACCTATATCCCGCAGCCCGACAAGGGGCATGACGGGATGACCGTGGGGCTGGAATGGCAGGACGACCGGCCGTCGAAGCTGGGCTGGTCGCTCGGCCTGCCGTTTCAGCGCAAATGAGGTTGGCCGACATAGAAATCGCCGCCGCCGGGCGACAACTCGGCGTGATGGGTGTGGTACAGGACGACCTGCCGGAGGGCGTCGCGTCGCTCGTCCTGCTCGGCCCGCTCGAGCCCGGCTTCTGGCCTGCCTTCACCGCCTCGCCGGAATACCGCGACGGCGCGTCCCACCCGCTCGACCGTTGGTCGCACCGGGTGATCACCGGTATGGCAGAGGCGCTCAACGCCACCCCGTTCTTCCCCTTCGGCGGCCCGCCCTACCAGCCCTTCATCGCCTGGGCCAAGGCCAGCGGCCGGGCGCATTCCTCCCCGGTGGGTCTGCTCGTCCATGACACGGCGGGGCTGATGATCTCCTACCGCGGCGCCCTCGGATTCGCCCGGCACATCGACGCCCCCGCGCCGCCCCCCAGCCCCTGCGAGAGATGCGAGACCCGCCCCTGCCTCACCGCCTGCCCGGTCGACGCCTTCGCCAGCGGCAGCTATGACGTCGCCGCCTGCAAGGCCGATCTCGACCGGCCCGGAAACGACTGCATGACACGCGGCTGCGCCGTGCGTCGCGCTTGCCCCGTCAGCCGTGGCCATGGCAGGCTCGAGGCGCAATCCGCCTTTCACATGAGGGCTTTCCGATGAAACGGCTGATCCTGATGCGGCACGCTAAATCCAGCTGGGCCACCCCCGGCCAGGACGACCACGCGCGCCCGCTCAACGGCCGTGGCAAGGTCTCGGCCCGCGTGCTGGGTGACTGGCTGCGTCAAAAGGGCTACCTGCCCGACCAGGCGCTCAGCTCCGATTCGGTCCGCACGCGGGAAACCTTCGCCCGGCTCAAGATCGCCTGCGATACCGAGTTCCTTGGCAAGCTCTACCATGCCGGCCCCGAGGACATGCTGCGCGTGCTGCGCAAGGCCAGGGGCGACACGGTCCTGATGCTGGGCCACAATCCGGGCATCGGCTGGTTCGCCCAGACCCTCGTCGCCGTGCCGCCCCCGCATCCGCGCTTCTTCGACTATCCCACCTGCGCCACGCTGGTGGCGGAATTCGATATCGAGCGTTGGGAGGAGGTCGGCACCGGCATGGGCAAGGCGGTGGATTTCGTCATCCCCCGCGAACTGACCGGCTGACCCCCGAACGGCAAAAGCCCCGGCACATCGGTCGGGGCTTCGCAACAAATCTCGATCGCTTCAGTGCCCGAGGATCTGGCTGAGGAACAGCTTGGTCCGGTCACTCCGCGGGTTGTTGAAGAACTCTTCCGGCTCGTTCTGTTCCACGATCTGGCCCTGGTCCATGAAGATCACGCGGTTCGCCACCTGCCGGGCAAAGCCCATCTCGTGCGTGACGCAGAGCATGGTCATCCCTTCCTGCGCCAGCTCGATCATGGTGTCGAGCACCTCCTTGATCATCTCGGGGTCGAGCGCCGAGGTCGGCTCGTCGAACAGCATGATCCGCGGCTTCATGCACAGCGACCGGGCAATCGCCACCCGCTGCTGCTGACCGCCCGACAGCTGGCCGGGATACTTGTGGGCCTGCTCGGGGATCTTCACCTTCTCGAGGAAGTGCATGGCGGTATCCACGGCTTCCTTCTTGGGCACCTTGCGCACCCAGATCGGGGCCAGCGTGCAGTTCTCGAGAATGGTCAGGTGCGGGAACAGGTTGAAGTGCTGGAACACCATCCCCACCTCGCGGCGGATCTTGTCGATGTTCTTCAGATCGTTCGACAGCACCGTGCCATCCACCACGATCTTGCCCTGCTGGTGCTCCTCCAGCGCGTTGATGCAGCGGATCAGCGTCGACTTGCCCGACCCCGAGGGCCCGCAGATCACGATCCGCTCCCCCTGGTTGACGGTCAGGTCGATGTCGCGCAGCACGTGAAACGCGCCGTACCACTTGTTCATGTTGCTGATCTCGATGGCGACGTCGTCGGACACCGTCATTTGCGAGCGGTCGATTTCGGTATCTACGGCCAAGTCAGACATAGGCGTGATCCTTTCTTATTTATGGCCAGTCTGAAGCTTGCGCTCCAGGTACATGGAATAGCGGGACATGCCGAAGCAGAAGATGAAGAACAGCAGCGCGATGAAGCCGTAAAGCTCCCACACGATACCGTTCCAGTCCGAATCGGCCCGGATGGCATTCGACAGGCCCAGCGGGTCCAGAAGGCCGATGATCGACACCAGCGTCGTGTCCTTGAACAACCCGATGAAGGTGCTGACGATCCCGGGGATCGAGATTTTCAGCGCCTGCGGCATGATGATCAGCCGCTGCGACTGCCAGTAGTCGAGGCCAAGGCTGTCGGCGCCCTCGTACTGGCCCTTCGGCAGCGCGGCCAGGCCGCCCCGGATTACCTCCGCCATGTAGGCCGAGGCGAACAGGGTCGCCATGATGATGACTCGCAGGATGATGTCGAAATTCGTGCCCGGCGGCATGAAGATGTTCAGCAGCGTCGAGGCCACGAACAGCAGCGTGATCAGCGGCACACCCCGGATGAACTCGATGAAGCCCACGCACAGCGCCTTGACGATCAACAGGTCCGACCGCCGGCCCAGCGCCAGCACGATCCCCAGCGGCAGCGAGATGGCGATGGCCACCACCCCGATGGTCAGCGACAGCATGAAGCCGCCGAAGTTGCGGCTGTCGACCTGGTTGATGCCGAGGGAAATCACCGAATGGATCAGCCCCGAGAGCGGTCCGACAATGAAGACCCACCAGACCAGCGCCGCGACCACCGCCGCGATCAGCCCGGCCAGGTTGCCGGTGGCCGCAGCGACCACCCGGAACACGCCATACCCGATGCCGAGCCCGACGACGACGAGGATCGGCGTCCAGATCGACCCGCCCCACAGCAGCCAGGGCATCAGGAACGGATAGAGCGCCGAGAACCAGATCATCCTGCTCGGGAAATAGTCGCTGAACAGCACCGGTCCCAGCGCCACGAAGAGCAGGACGAAGGCCAGGATCGGCCGCCAGTAGAGGCCGCTCGGGTAGAACCCGAACAGAAGCTGCACCCACCTGTCGCGGATGACGCCCCAGCACGCGCCGCTAAAATGACCCTCGCGGCCCATGTCCCTGAGGATCTCGCGGCACTCGTTGAGCGACGTCGCCTCCCATGTGGGCGAGAAGAGCCACGGCAGGATCGCGGCCAGCACCCAGTAGATGAAGACCAGCGCCAGCACGGTCAGGATGGCGTTGAACCACCCCGAGAACAGGTTTTCCCTCAGCCAGCCGATGGCCCCCACCGACGTGGCCGGCGGGTCCTGTTCGGGCAGCATCGTGTCGCGGACGTAGCCCACGGTTTCTGCATGCATCTCGCTCATATCACCGCTCCACCAGTCTGACGCGATTGTTGTACCAGTTCATCACCATCGAAATGATCAGCGAGATCGTGAGGTAGATGAGCATGCCCAGCAGCACCGTCTCGAGCTCGCGTCCCGTCTGGTTGAGGGTGATCCCCATCAGCGTGCCGGTGATGTCCATGTAGCCCACGGCAATGGCGAGCGACGAGTTCTTGGTCAGGTTCAGGTATTGCGAAATCAGCGGCGGGATGATCACCCGCAGCGCCTGCGGCAGTACCACCAGCCCCATGATCCGGCGCGGGCGAAGGCCGAGCGCGGCGGCGGCCTCGGTCTGGCCGTGGCTGACGGCCATGATCCCGGCGCGCACGATCTCGGCCACGAAGGCCGCCGTATACAGCCCCAGCGCCAGCCACAAAGCGATCAGCGAGTTGCGCATATGCGTCCCGCCGCCGAAGTTGAAGCCCTTCAACTCGGGGTAACCGAGGTGGAAGCCCAGCGCGACAAACAGGATGATCAGCGGCACGAACACCACGCCCAGCCGCAGGTACCATGTCGTCGGCCGCACGCCCGTCCGGTTCTGGATGGCGTCGGCCCGGTCACGGATGCGGCCCGAGACGAACAGGCCCGCGACTAGCACGGCAACGATGGCCAGCAGATTGAGGCTGACATCGAAGTTCAGCGCCGACTGGCCAAAGAGATGCACCTCGCCCAGGCTGCGCGAGAACAGCGGCTCGGGAACATAGATGCCGCGATTGGTCAGCGCGACGGTCTCGAACAGCTTCATGGTCGAGTCCGGATCGTCCCCGCGGAAAGCGCTTGGCGGGGGCAGCGTCTCGATCAGGATCGCCATGAACAGCACGATCCAGAGCAGCACCGGCACGTTGCGGAACATCTCGACATAGACCGTCATGATCTTGGCGACGAGCCAGTTCTTGCTCAGCCGGAGAACCCCGATCAGCACCCCCAGCACCGTCGCCAGTGCACAGCCCATCACCGCGATCAACAGCGTGTTCAGAACCCCCACGAAGGCGGCCCGAAGGTGCGAACTGCGCGAGGTGTACTCGATCAGGCGCTGATTGATGTCATAGCCGGCCGGTTCGAACAGGAAGCTGAAGGAGGGTTCCTTTCCTAGCTCCTGAAGATTTTGGGCGGTGTTGGAAATGAGCCAGCCGATCAGGATCAGGAACCCGATAAGCGCGACCACCTGGATCGTGGTCGAACGATACCGGGTATCGTAAATCAGCATGGACAGTCGGAACGACTCCGTATGCGGGTCGGTCGTTGATGTCATCTGGAAGTCCCCGTTGTTCAGCCCGGTTTGTTTTTTTCGGCGGCTTGCTGCGCCGTGGGCCGATGTTCTTATCCCGAAGGAACGTGGTGAAAGGGCGCGGAATGTTCCGCGCCCTTTCGAAGGTCTGTCTTAGCGGAAGGGCGGTGCGTAGAGCAGGCCGCCGTCTTTCCACTGGGCGTTCAGCCCGCGGGCCAGCCCGATCGGGGTGCTCTCGCCGATGTGGCGCTCGAACAGCTCGCCGTAGTTGCCGCCGGCCGAGATGGCCTTCACGGCCCAGTCGGCGTCGAGGCCCAGCATCTCGCCGAGGTTGCCCTCGGTGCCGAGCAGACGGTTGATTTCCGGGTTGTCGCCGGCGGCGCTGGCCATGTCGGAAATGTTGGCGCTGGTGACGCCCATTTCCTCGGCCGCGATCAGCGCGTTCAGGGTCCAGCGGACAACGTCACCCCATTCATGATCGCCGTGACGCACCAGCGGGCCGAGCGGCTCTTTCGAGATGGTCTCGGGCAGGATGGTGTGGTCGCCCGGCGCCTCGAACGCGGCACGGGTGGCCGCCAGGCCGGACCGGTCGGTGGTGTAGACGTCGCAGGCACCGGCAAGGTACTGCTGCTGCGCTTCGGCGTTGGTTTCGATCGGCACCGGCTCGTAGTTCATGTTGTTCGAGCGGAAGTAGTCCGCAAGGTTGAGCTCGGTGGTGGTGCCGGTCTGGATGCAGACCGTGGCGCCGTCGAGTTCCTTGGCCGAGCTCACGCCCAGCGCGGAGGGAACCATGAAGCCCTGGCCGTCATAGTAGTTGATGCCGGTGAATTCGAACTTCAGGTCGACATCGCGCGAGAAGGTCCAGGTGGTATTCCGGGCCAGCATGTCGATCTCGCCCGAAGCGAGGGCGGTGAACCGCGTCTTGCCGGTGGTCGGAACGAATTCCACGGCCATCGAATCCCCGAGAACGGCCGCAGCGACGGCGCGGCAAACACCGACATCGAACCCTTCCCAGACGCCGTTGGCGTCGGGCGCCGCAAAACCGACCAGGCCGGTGGTGACGCCGCAGTTCAGCGTGCCGCGGGCCTTTACGTCATCCAACGTGCCGGCAGCAGCAGCGCCAGCCGCAAGGCCGGCGACAGTCAGCGCACCAAGAAATACGGATTTTTTCATTTTTACCTCTTCCTGATTGTCCGCTCTATCCAGAACGGTTTAAACGGCCCCTCGGAGGCCGGAGCGATACTGTATTTGGGGAGAGTCCCCATCAGTGCCCGCAAGTTTGTGTGGATTCATCGACGCACGTCAAGCCCCGGATCACGAAAAACGATGGACATATCATGGAGTTTCCGACGCGTCACCCAACGGGTTGCGTCAACTCATGCCGCCTGCGCAAGATCATGAAACCGCTTCGCCGCGAAGAAATCACTTTCTTTCACCGCCGCCTGGGCGCGGGCTTCGTCGTCGATGCCCCACTGCTCTTCCTGCCAGGTTTCGTCGATGCGCGAGAGGCGCCAAAGCTCGCCGATATCCCGCGCCTCGTGGATCGCCGCAAGGCCGAGAACCAGCGAGCCGGAGATCCCCACAAGGTCGTGAAACGCGGTCAGGCGGAACGGCTCCATGGCGTGAACGGGCCCCGCCAGCCTTGCCAGCGCCTTCGGGTTCTGCGGGGCATGCATGACCCCCTGCACCGGGATCAGCCGCGCGCCGAAGGTCTCGCCGGCCCAGTCGAGCAGCGGGTCCCACGCCTCGGCCTGACGCGCGACCAGCTCCTGCGGGCTGTCGGCGCGATAGCACAGCAGGTCGCTGTCGCCGTAGCCGGCCAGCATCTCGGCCACCTCCTCGCGCTGCGCCGTCACCTTGTCGATCGCCGCGTTGGCCGCGCGGGTGACCGGCATGCTCAGCGGCCGGATCTCGCCCTCCTGCGCATCCCATTCCGCGGCCACCGCCTCGGCCATGGCGCGCGAGGGCAGGGTCATCGCCGATTTCAGCGGCGTCCGCACCGGCCGGCCGTCCAGCTCGACGGCAAAGCCGCCATCCGCCTCGACGACCTGCGCCTCCTTCCAGAACCGCTTGGCCTTCCATTCGCTCATGCCGCCGCCTCCCGGATGGTGGTCAGAACCTCCGGCAACTCGCGGAAATCCCGCAGGATGGCCGCGGCGCCGGTCAAGTCGTCCGCGTCGTGATAGCCCCATGACACGCCGATGAACGACACCCCGGCCGCCAGCGCCATGTCGCGGTCATAGGTCGTATCGCCGATCATCACCGCGTCGCGCGCCTCGACGCCGGTTTCGGCCAGCGCGGCCTGCAGCATCGCGGGGTGCGGCTTCGACGGGTGATGGTCGGCCACCTGCGAGGTCACGAAGAACCGGCCTAGGTCATGCGCCTCGAACAGCTTGTCGAGCCCCCGGCGCGACTTGCCCGTCGCCACGCCCAGAAGCGTCTCGGGCTGCGCGTGCAGGGCCGTCAGCGTGTCCAGCGCATACGGGTAAAGCGGCGAAGACGCCGCTGCTCCGGCACGGCTCCGCAGCTCCACATAGGCCTCCTTGTACCACTCGACCATCGCGTCATGCATCTCGGCGGGCAGCTCCGGCACCAGCCGCGGGAAGGCCGCGTCGAGCGACAGACCCACGATCCCCAGCGTCTCCTCCCGCGCCGGCGCCGGGTGCCCGGCCCGGTCGAAAGCATGGGCCATCGCCGCCACGATATCGCCCTGGCTGTCGACCAGCGTGCCGTCGACATCGAAGACCACCAGTTTCAACGCCGTCGTCATGCGATCTCCTCGAACGGGTCCTCGGGCGCCTCGGAGGGCTGCCACTGGAACATCTCCCACGTCCTGGCCATGTGCTCCGGCAAGGGCGCCGTCAGGTGCAGCCGCGCCCCCGTCACCGGATGGCTCAGCGTCAGCGACCGGGCATGCAGGTGCAGCTTGCGGCTCACCTCCCCGCCCAGCTGCGCGCCCCAGCCGTCGCCCAGGTTCTCCTGCCCCGACCCGCCATACTTGCCGTCGCCGACGATCGGATGCCCGAGCTCGGCCATATGCGCCCGCAGCTGATGGGTCCGCCCAGTGACCGGCACAAGGCCGACCCAGGCGGTGCGCGTGCCGGCGGGCTCGATCACGATGTAATCGGTCGTGGCGTGCTTGGCGCCCTCCGTCCGCTCCACCTCGCCGGGGTGGAGGCAGAGCATCTTCTCTCCCTCGCCGCCCTTGCCATGGCCCGGCGCCTTCACCAGCCCGAACCTGATCGTACCCGCCCGCGGCGTCGGCACGCCGGCAATGGCGGCCCAGTAGATCTTGCGCGTATCCCGATGCCGGAACGCCTCCGTCAGGCTGGCGGCCACGGCCCGCGTCCGCGCCATGATCAGAACGCCCGAGGTGTCCTTGTCCAGCCGATGCACCAGCCGCGGCTTTTCCTCCAGCCCGAAGCGCAGCGCCTCGGCCATCCGATCTACATGGCGGGTCAGCTTGCTGCCCCCCTGCACCGGCAGGCCCGGCGGCTTGTTCAGCGCGATCACGTGGTCGTCGCGATAGATCACCGCCGCGCGGATCATCTTCGCATCCGCCTCGGACACCGCGGGTTTCTCGGCGACCCGCGCCTCCCCCGGCTCCGGCAGCGGCGGGATACGCACCTGCTGCCCCGCCTCGAGCCGGGTCGAGGCCTTGACCCGCCCGCCATCGACCCGCAGCTCGCCCTTGCGGCACATCTTCTCGATCCGCCCCTGCGGCACATGCGGAAACTGCCGCCTCAGCCAGCGATCCAGCCGCTGCCCGGCATCGCCCTCCGCCACGCTCAGGGTCTGCACGCCGCTCATGCCCACACCGCCCGCATCAGCGCCATGCCCAGCACGATCGCCGCCAGCGACAGGATCACCGAGCCCAGCACGTAGGCCCCCGCCAGCGCCACCTGCCCGCGCTCGTAGAGCGTCAGCGCATCCAGCGAGAAGGCCGAGAAGGTGGTGAACCCGCCCAGCAGCCCGGTCATCAGGAACGGCCCCGCCGCCTTGGTCCCGCCCTCGCGGGCCAGCAGCACGACGATCACCCCCATCAGGAATGACCCCGCCACGTTCACGAACAGCGTCGCCCACGGAAAGCCCGGCCCGATCAGCCGCATCGCCGCCACCGAGGTCAGGTAGCGGGCGGAGGC
Source organism: Roseovarius sp. (assembly GCF_040223625.1). Classification (GTDB taxonomy): domain Bacteria; phylum Pseudomonadota; class Alphaproteobacteria; order Rhodobacterales; family Rhodobacteraceae; genus Roseovarius. The sequence goes on from NZ_JAVKFX010000008.1 coordinate 86,415, forward strand.
GCCGATCGCGCCGCCCAGGGCCACGTGCAGAAGGGTCGTCATCATGGCCGCGTCTGTCGCTTGCCACCCTGCAATTGTCAAGCTGGCGGAGAGCCCAACGCCGGCCGGGGGCGCCCCCTGCCATTTCACCGTTCCGGAAATACTCCGGGGGTGAGGCCGCAGGCCGAGGGGGCAGCGCCCCCTTTTTGCCGAGACCGGCCTCCATCCTGTCGGCTTTGCGCTGTTAGCGCCACCGCCGCCACGTTAGGGTGCGCCAACGCAAGCCCGAGGAGACCCCGCCGATGCAAGACCCCCTCCCCTTCCTGCGCCGCCTGTTCGACCGGGCGGTCGAGGTGGCCGACCCGATGCAAAGCCTCGCCGCCTGCCTGCCGCCGAAGCCCGAGGGGCGGCTCGTGGTGGTCGGCGCCGGCAAGGCCAGCGCCCGGATGGCCGAGGCGGTCGAGGCGGTCTACGGCCCCTGCGAGGGGCTGGTCATCACCCGCTACGGCTATGCCCGCCCCTGCCAGGGGATCGAGATCGTCGAGGCCGCCCACCCGGTCCCCGACGAGGCCGGAACCCGCGCCACGCGCCGCATGCTCGACCTGCTCGACGGGCTGGGCGAAGGCGACACCGTGCTGGCGCTCATCTCCGGCGGCGGCTCGGCCCTGCTCAACGCCCCCGCCGGCGGCATCACGCTGGACGAGAAACGCCAGCTCACCGACGCGCTGCTCTCCAGCGGCGCGCCCATCGGCGACATCAACGGCATCCGCAAGCAGATCTCCGACGTGAAGGGCGGCAAGCTCGCCGCCGCCGCCTACCCCGCCCGGATTTTGGCGCTGATGATCTCCGACGTACCCGGCGACAACCCCGCCGACATCGCCAGCGGCCCGACCGTGGGCGACACCGGCGACGCCCGGCGTGCGCTGGACACGCTCGCCCGCTGGAAGGTCACGGCCCCCGCCTCGATCACCGCCTATCTCGAACGGGGCGGCAACCCGCTGGCGCCCGACGACGAACGCCTCTCCCGCGTGGAAAACGTGATCTACGCGGCCCCCTCGCAGTCGCTCGACGCGGCGGCCGAGTTGGCCCGCGCCGAAGGCTGCGAGGTGGAAATCCTCGGCGACGCCCTGGAAGGCGAAGCCCGCGACGTGGCCGCCGATCACGCCCGTCAGGCCCTCGCCGCGCAGGCGAAGCTCTCCAGGAACGCCACCCCGCTCCTCCTGCTTTCCGGCGGCGAACTCACCGTCACCCGCCGCGGCGACGGCGTGGGCGGCCCCAACGCCGAATACGCCCTCGCCCTGGCCCTCGCGCTCGACGGCGCGCCGGGCATCCACGCCATCGCATGCGACACCGACGGCGTCGATGGCGCCGCCGAGGTCGCCGGCGCCGTGATCGGCCCCGACACGCTCACCAGGGGCCCCGACGCCGCCAAAGCCCTCAACCGCAACGACGCCCACAGCTACTTCGAAAAGATCGCCGATCAGGTCGTCACCGGCCCCACGCTCACCAACGTGAACGACTTCCGCGCGATCCTTATCGAGCCTTCGAACTGACGGGGCACAATTGTGCCACCCCCAAGCTTCTTCTGGCTGGAAATATCCCGGGGGGTTCACAGGCTTCCCGGAAACGCTCCGGCGGAGCGTTTCGCCTGTGAACGGGCGAAGCCCCGGGACGGGGGCTGGCCCCCAATCCAACACACGCCTCACACACCCGGCAGCGGAAAATCCCTCAACGGCGTATCCTTCCGCAAATAAAGCGGATGCTTCGCCGATCCGTCCAGGTTCAGCCCCAGGCACTTGACCGGCCGCCCCACCGCCGCCACCTCGGCGATCATCTCGGCCACCAGCCCCGCGAACCGCTTGTGCAGCTTGCCATAGGCCATCACCACGAGATCCGAGTCCCGCGCCATTTCCACCAGCGCCGGGATATTCGCCGGGCTGCAGGCCAGCGCCGGGTCGGCCGGGATATCCTTGGGCGACGTCGCCCGCCAGTCCAGCACGTTGCCCTTCAAGTAACGGGTAAATCCCCAATCCTGCGCGAACATCAGTTCACGGTGGCAGGTCGGATCCGATGCCTCGGCATCCGCCACCGAGGGGTTCATGCCGATGAACAGCACCGTGCGCGGCGCCGCCCCTTCCGGCGTCCAGTCCCGCGTCAGCGCCTGCCGATAGCGCCCGCAGTCCGAAAACGTCGCCCCGCCGATCACCCCGTCGGGCAGCCGAAGGCGGACCTTGCCGCCGGGATCGTGGGGCGCCTCGGCCATGGCTACCCCTCCAGCGGCCCGGTGTTGAACACGCGCGAGGGGTGCAGCTCGCCCCCCTTGAAACGGCCCACCGCGACGGCCCGCCCCTTGTGCGCGGCCCAGCATTCGTCGCCATATTCCACGTCGCGGGCGATCACCATGCCGGGGTTGCCGTTGCGCAGGCGCACGGCGCCCTCCTCGGTACACGAAACCTGCGGAAGCCCCTCCAGCCCGTCTTCCAGCGGCCGCAGCCGGGCGTCGAGCTCGGGCGTATGGGCCAGCCTGTCGATCTCCTCGAGGCTGATCCCTTCCTCCGCCTCGAACGGCCCCGACCAGATCCGCCGCAGCCAGGCGACATGCCCGTAACACCCCAAGGCCTCGCCCAGGTCGCGGGCGATGGCGCGCACGTAACCGCCCTTGCCGCAGACCATCTCCAGCGTCACGTGATCGGCATCGGGCCGGTCGGTCATCACCAGCTCCTCGACCCAGAGTGGGCGGGCCTCGATCTCGACCTCCTCGCCCTCGCGCGCCAGCTTGTAGGCGCGCTGGCCGTCGATCTTCACGGCGGAATATTTCGGCGGCACCTGCATGATCTCGCCGATGAAGGCGCCCAGCGCCGCCTTGATGGCGTCGTCGTCGGGGCGCGTGTCGGAGGTGGCGATCACCTCGCCCTCCTCGTCATCGGTATTGGTCGCCTGCCCGAGGCGCACGGAAAACTCGTAGGCCTTCAGCGCGTCGGTGATATACGGCACCGTCTTGGTCGCCTCCCCCAGCGCCACGGCCAATACCCCGGTCGCCGCCGGGTCCAGCGTGCCGGCATGGCCCGCCTTTTTCGCCTGCAGCGCCCAGCGCACCTTGTTGACCACGGCGGTCGAGGTCATGCCCGCGGGCTTGTCGACCACCAGCCAGCCGGAAATGTCGCGACCCTTGCGTTTGCGTGCCATGCGCCCTGCGCCCCGTTGCGTCCGATTGAGACACGCGAGCTACCAAGGCCCGCGCCCGGCGTCAATTGCCGGCCGGCGCCACCACGCCCACGATCGGGCCCATCGGGAACCCGCCGTCATGCCGCTTCAGCCCCGGCACGTAGAGGCGCGAGATGTTGCCGTCGAAATACAGCGCCTGCGGCGTGCCCAGCTTGTCGCGGAAAAGCGAGCCGAAGCTGTGGAAGTTGACCGCGTCCTCGGAAATAGCGAACCAGACGGTCTTGCCATCCCCCGACACACCTACCCCGTTGCGGATATAGGTGCTGTCGCTGTCCTCCAGGAACTTCGGGTGCAGCTCCCCGTCGATCACCAGCATCGGCCCCGACTGAGTGGCATAGATACAGGCCGGCGGGTCCGCCTGGAACCGGCGGGTCTCCACCACGTCGGCCCAGCCATCGCCGATACAGAAGACCCCGTTGGGCAGAAGCCCGAAATTCCCCGGCCCGTCCGAGGTGATGACGCCGCGCGCCTCGTCCCCCTTCTCGACGTAATGGCCCACCGGGCTTCGGTCCTGGTGATACATCCCCGCGTTCATCGCGAATTCGAGGCGCAGCCCCTCGTCGGCCAGCAAATTTTCGACGTTCCGGAAACTGCCCAGCGGCTTGCCGCTGCCGGGATCGTTGAGAAACAGCCGCAGGTCGGCCTTGGAGGCGTCGAACCGGCAAACCGTGTAATCCTGCCCGCCATGCTCGACACTGCCGCAATCGAGCGCGGCGGCGGGGGACGCCATCATGAACAGCGCGAACAGCCAGCGCATTCTGCTACCCTTCGACGTCGCGGCGCACATTGTCCTGCTCGAACAACCGGCGGGTTTCATCCATCTTGTCAAAGATCTCGTCGATGCGGAACCGCAGGTCGGGCGCGTATTTCAGCTCGAGCTTCTTGCCGATGATCCGCCGAAGCTCGCCCTTGTTGCGCGCCAGAAGGCCGATCACGTCCTCCTGCCCCTCGCCGCCCAGCGGCAGGACATAGGCGGTCGCGACCTTCAGGTCGGGCGAGGTGCGCACTTCGCCCACGGTCACCGACAGGCGGTTGAGCTCGGGGTCATGGATATCGCCGCGCATCAGCACGTCCGACAGCGTCCGCCGGATCAGCTCGCCAACCCGCAGCTGGCGCTGCGACGGGCCGGGACCATCATGAAACTTGTTCTTTGCCATGCCCTGCATCTAAGCCTTCGGGGATGCTTTGCCAAGCGATGATCCGTGCGCTAGGGAGGGCATCGACGCAAGCGGGAGAAAACAAAGATGAGCGATGTGCCGGGCATAGTGGTGACGGGCGCCTCGGGGCGGATGGGCCGGATGCTGATCCGCACCGTGGCCGAAAGCGACCGGGCCAGGCTGGTCGGCGCGATCGAGCGCGAGGGGCATGACTGGATCGGGCAGGACGTGGGCACCGCGATGGGCGGCGCGCCGCTCGACGTGTCCGTCAGCGACGATCCGCTCGAAGTGATCGCCAAGGCCCACGCGGTGATCGACTTCACCGCGCCGGCCGCGACGGTCGCATTCGCCGGTCTGGCGGCACAGGCGCGTTGCGTCCACGTGATCGGCACCACCGGCCTGACCGACGAGGACCTCGCCAAGCTCAAACCCGCCGCGCGCCACGCCACCATCATCCGGGCCGGGAACATGAGCCTTGGCGTCAACCTGCTGGTCCAGCTCACGAAACAGGTGGCTGCCGCGCTGGACGAGGATTTCGACATCGAGGTGATCGAGTCGCACCACAACCAGAAGGTCGACGCGCCTTCCGGCACCGCCCTGATGCTGGGCGAGGCCGCGGCCGAGGGGCGGGGTGTCTCGCTCGACGCCGTCTCCGACCGGGGCCGCGACGGCATGACCGGCAAGCGCGAGCGCGGGCATATCGGCTTTCACGCCATCCGCGGCGGCGACATCGTGGGCGAGCATGACGTGCTTTTCGCCGCGGCGGGCGAGCGGATCACCCTGCGCCACGTGGCCTCCGACCGGGCGGTCTTTGCCCGCGGCGCGCTCAAGGCCGCGCTGTGGGGGCAGGGCCGGAAACCGGGGGAATACGACATGCTCGACGTGCTGGGATTGCGCGAAAACTGATCCGGGTGGGCGGACGCTGCGTAAACCGGGGTACATTGCAACAATGGACCCGAACCATGCAGCGTATGATTGCCCTCGCTTCCGCCCTATTCCTGACCACCCCGGCCCTTGCCGAAAGCTTCAAGCCGGTGACCAGCCGCGACAGCTTCGTCTCGTTGATGCAGAACCGCGAACTGACCCGGTTCGGAATCAACCTGATCGTCACGCCTGATGGAAAGATCGACGGCCGCGCCTTCGGGCGGGATGTCAGCGGCGCGTGGCGCTGGCAATCGGGCTATTTCTGCCGCGACCTCTATTGGGGCTCGAAGAGCCTCGGCCCCAATTGCCAGGCGGTCAAGGTGCAGGGCCAGACCGTCCGCTTCATCTCCGATCAGGGCACCGGAGAATACGCCGACCTCACCCTGCGCTGAGCCAGGTCAGAAGTCGATCGCCAGCCCCTTCTTCTCCCAGTCGCCGTAGCGCACGGGCTCGGGCCCCTTGCGTCCGCCAAGTTCCTTGGCCAGTTCCAGCTCTCCGGCGAGCCGCCGCCGCTCCTCGGCCTCGGCCAGCGCGCGCTGCGCTTCGGGCGGCAGGTCTTTCTTTTCGGGATCCATGGTTTGGCTTCCTTCGGCTTGTCCCCCCTGATATAGCCCCCGCCTGTGCAAAGGCCAAGGACCGCCCCGATGTCACCGAAACCCAGCTCCCCCCGCGCCGCCGCGGTCAGCCTGCTTGACGAGATCACGGGCGAGGGCCAGCTCATGTCGGACCTGACCGAGCGTAAGGGCTTCCAGCGCCTGGCGGTTCAGGACCGGGCGGCGGCCCAGCGTTTGGCCACGCAAACCCTGCGCGGGCTGGAACGGGCCGACCGCATTCTCGACCGGCACCTGCGCAAGCGCCTGCCGCTCGGCATCAAGAACATCCTGCGGCTGGGCACCGTCGAGCTGTGCCTCGGCGGCGATGCGCATGGCGTGGTGAACGAGTTGGTGGCGCTGGCGCCTCCGCCGAAAGGGCGCAGCAACTATCGCGGGCTGATCAACGCGGTGCTGCGCAAGGTGGCGGAAGAGGATGTGCGGCGCTGGAACGATCTGCGCATCCCGCGCCTGCCGGGCTGGCTCCGCGATCCGCTGGTGCAGGCCTGGGGCAAGGGCGCGGTCAACGCGATGGAGAAGGCGCATTTCGCGGGCGCGCCGCTGGATTTGACGGTCAAGGGCAATGCCGCCGAAGTCGCGGAGAAGCTCGGCGGCACAGTGCTACCGACCGGCTCCGTCCGGATCGAAAATGCCGGGCAGGTCTCGCGCTTGGAAGGCTACGAGCAAGGCGACTGGTGGGTGCAGGATGCCGCCGCCGCCCTGCCCGCGAAACTCCTTGCCGCCCAACCGGGCGAGCGTGTGCTCGACCTCTGCGCCGCGCCGGGTGGCAAGACCCTGCAACTCGCCGCCACGGGTGCCGAGGTCACGGCGCTCGACATTTCCGAACGCCGCATGGCCCGCGTGCAGGAGAACCTCGACCGCACCGACCTGACCGCCTCGCTCATCACCGGCGATGCGCTGGAACATCAGGCCGAGCCCTACTACGCCATCCTGCTCGACGCCCCCTGTTCCGCCACCGGCACGATCCGCCGCCACCCCGACCTGCCCTTTGCCAAGGATGGCTCGGAATTCGGCGAACTCATCGGCCTTCAGGCGCAGATGATCGACCACGCCATGACCCTCCTGAAACCCGGCGGGCGTCTGCTCTTCTGCACCTGCTCCCTTCTCCCCGACGAGGGCGAATGCCAGGTGGAAGAGGCGCTCCAGCGCCACGATGGCCTGACCGTCGACCGCGCCGCGCTCGACCACCCCGGCATCGACCCGAAATGGATCACCGAGGAAGGCGGCCTGCGCCTGCGCCCCGATTACTGGCCCGAGCTTGGCGGGATGGACGGGTTCTACATCGCCGTCCTGCGCAAACCCTAACGGAAGCTGCCGAAGGGGATGTAACGCACCGGATCGCCGGGCTCGATCTGCGCGGCGCCGTCCGGCAGTTCCACCAACCCCTCGGCCCAGCTCAGCCCGCTGATCCGGCCCGAGCCTTCGGATTTGAACGCCTCCGCCCGCCCCTCGCGCATCCGGGCGCGCAGGTATTCCCGCCGCCCCGGTTTCTTCGCCTTGGAAAACCCCGCCGGCACCTCGAACCCCTGCGGTTCGACCCAGCCCTGCCCGGCCATCAACGCCATCGCGGGCCGCGCGAAAACCAGCGTGCAGACCATCGCCGCCACCGGGTTGCCCGGCAGGCCGAAGACCGGGGTGCCGCCCCAGACGCCGAGCGCCAGCGGGCGGCCGGGCTTCAGCGCGATCCGCCATTCCGCCATTGCGCCGGCCTCGTTCAGCAGGGCCGAGACATGGTCTTCGTCCCCCGACGACGCGCCGCCCGACGTCAGTATCACGTCGGCCTCCGCCGCCCCCCGGTCGAGCGCCTTTCGCAGCGCGGCGCGATCATCCGGCACCCGGCCCAGATCGACCGCGCGATAGCCGAACTCCTCCACCAGCGCGGTCAGCATCGGGCGGTTGGCGTCGTATATCTGCCCCTCGCCGGCCTTTCCGCCCGCTTCCACCAGCTCATCCCCGGTCGAGATCACGGCCACCCGCAGCGGCTCGTAGGTGGCCAACGCCGCCACCCCCACCGCTGCGCAGAGCGCAAGGTCGGCCGGCGTCAGCACCCGCCCCGGCGTCAGGATCGTCTCGCCTGCCGCCACGTCCTCGCCCGCCTTGCGCGTGTTGGCGCCCGGCCTGATCCCGGCGCGAAAGGCAATCTCGCGCTCGCCCACCCGCACGTCTTCCTGCAGGATCACCGTATCGACCCCTTGGGGCAGCGCCGCACCGGTCAGGACCCGCACGGCAGACCCCTCCGGCACCTGCCCCGGAAACGGCTTGCCCGCCGCGGCGCGGCCCTTGACCAGCGGCAGCACCTGGTCGCCATCGCCAAGCGACGCATGCGCAAACCCGTACCCATCGACCGCCGTATTCGCCTGCGGCGGGTTGGCGCGCTGCGCCACCACCTTCTCGGCCAGCACCTGGCCGCGCGCCTCGCCCAGCGCCCGGCGCGTGACGCCCACCACCGGCTGCAACCGGTCGCGCAGCAGCGCCAGCGCCTCGTCCACCGGTGTCCAGTCCACCCCCGCCGGCAGGGCAAAGCAATCGTCGCGCAGCGGCGGCGGTTTCAGCGTCTCGCCCGCCGCGCGGTTCAGCTTGTCTTCGTGGCCCAGTCCCATGATCCAGCCCTCTTCCGGCGCGTCGATGGTCAGCATGGCATCGCGGTCGTCCGGGTGCAAACCCGCCACCGCCCGCGCCAAAAGCCGCACCTGGTGGGCATCCCGGATGCCGCCCGCCGACTCGGCGCGCTTGACGGCCCGGTTGATCAACCCCGGCCAGATTTCGACGAAGGCCACAGGCCTGTCCAACGGCTCGAACGGCCAGACCGCCACCTGCCCGGAAAACCGCCGCCGCAACCGGTTGAGCACCGGCAACCCGGTCAACACCTGCCCGCCCACGGCGCCGGCGCCGCCCGTCTGCCAGCAGGTGAACGCCCCCGGCGTGCGTTCCTCCGCCACGCGCCGCTCGGGCAGGCCATGCCCCTCCCGGCTGTTCTTCCGCGGCAGGCCGGGAATGTCCCGCTTCAAACCGTTGAACCAGAACGGGCCGGTCCCGGGAAACCGGGCGTTGATCTCCGCGGCAAGGTCAAACCGGTTGTTCGTCTTCGGGCCGTCCTCGATCCGCTTTTCCAGCCAGTCCCAAACGGCAAATGGATCGGCTCGCCCCGTGAGCCGCTCGGCAAACCCCGCCGGAAAACCGAACGGGAAATCGAACCCCACGAACAGCCGCCGCCCCGCCGCAAGCTCCTGCTCGATCAGCCCGGCAACGATCCGCTCCGCCTCCATACGATTGCGAATGTAGACCGGCTCCTCATCCACCCCGTCGCGCGTCACCCCCATCCAGATCGCGTCCTTGCGCGGGCGCGGGCCGGTGTCGTTGCCACCTGACCAGTCGACCATGGCGACAGTATCGAACTGGTTCACAAGCCGACCTCGCGCAGGATGAAATCGGCAATCGCCTTGGTGTCGTTCAGATCGAAGACGGGCCGATCCAGCTCCAGCGGCGTGTCCGAGGCCACCGCCCGCACCGTCGGGTCATCGGTGGCAATCAACGGGTTGCCCGTCTCGGCCCGGTGCGCCTCGACCTTGGGGTGCGCATCGCGCTTGTAGCCCTCGACCAGCACCAGATCGACCGGCCCCAGCCGCTGCAACAGCACCTCCAGCGTCGGCTCCTCCTCGTCGCGCAGCTCGTGCATCAGGGCGATCCGCTTGCGCGAGGCCAGCAGCACCTCCCTTGCCCCGGCGACCCGGTGACGGTGGCTGTCCTTGCCGGGGTGGTCCACGTCGAACGTGTGATGTGCGTGCTTGACCGTCGAGACGCTGATCCCCCGCCCGATGATCTCCGACACCAGCCGCTCCATCAACCCGGTCTTGCCCGCGTTCTTCCAGCCGACCACGCCGTAAAGCCTCATGCCCCGCCCCCGGCCATTGCCTGTGCCTTTTCGAGATCCCCGGGCGTGTTGACGTTGAAGAACGGCTCGCCCGCCTCGTCGAACAGCGCCTCGCGCCCGCCATGCCGGTCGGTCCACATCACCACCTTGCGCAGCCCCTCCTGCAACGCCGCCCGCAGGTCATCGCGCAGCGCCACGGGCCAGAGGCCGAAGGTGGGCTGTCGCCCGTCCGGCGTCGCGGCCAGCGCCAGCGGCTGCGCCATCCCCTCCGCTGCCAGTTGCAGGCGCGGCACCAGATCGCATGGGAAAAACGGCGTGTCGGCGGCCACTGTCACGATGGTCTCGGCCCCTTCCCCGGCGGCCCAGTCAAGCCCGGCCAGTACCCCCGCCAACGGGCCGGGATGCCCTTCGATGCTGTCAGTCAGCACCGGCACCCCCAGCGCCGCGAACCGCGATGCATCGCCATTGGCATTGAGCGCCATGCCCGCCACCTGCGGCGACAGTCGGGCCATCACGTGGTCCAGGATCGTGCCCTCCCCCAGCGGCAAGAGCCCCTTGTCGCCCCCGCCCATCCGGGTAGCCTTGCCCCCGGCCAGTATCACGCCCAGCGGCTGCTTCATGCGCCCGCACTCTTGCGGCGGTGCTTCTTGTCCTCTTCCGGCACGCTCTCGGGGTCGACATCCCGCTCCAACCGCTCTTCACCGGCCAGACACACGAACCGCTTGCCGCGCATCCGGCCCACCAGCGTCAGGCCCACCTCGCGGGCGATCTCCACCCCCCAGGCGGTAAACCCCGACCGCGAGGCCAGCGCCGGAATGCCCATCAGCGCCGTCTTGATCACCATCTCCGAGGTCAGCCGCCCGGTGGTGTAGAGCAGCTTGTCGTCAGGGCTCACCCCCTCCGAGAACATCCAGCCGGCGATCTTGTCGACCGCGTTGTGCCGCCCGACATCCTCCATGTAGACCAGCGGCTCGTCGCCCCGGCACAGCACCGTGCCATGAATGGCGCCGGCCTCGAGGTAGAGCGACGGCGTCCGGTTGATGACCGAGGCCAGCCGGTAGAGGTCCGAGGTCTTCACCTTCAGGTCGGGCAGCCGCACCTGTTCCAGCCCCTCCATCATGTCGCCGAACACGGTGCCCACGGCACAGCCGCTGGTGCGCGTCTTCTTCTTCAGCTTTTCCTCGTAATTCGTCTGTCCCCCGGTCCGCACCACGACGGTTTCGAGATCCTCGTCGAAATCGACGCCCGTCACCGTCTCGTCCGCCCCCAGCATCCCCTGGTTCCGCAGGAAACCCAGCGCAAGGTACTCTGGATAATCCCCGATCGTCATCGCGGTGACGATCTCCTGCCCGTTGAGAAAGATGGTCAGCGGCCGCTCCTCGACCACGGAAATCTCCGTCGGGCGACCGTCATGGTCGACCCCCTCCACCTTGCGCGTGAGCCGTGGCGCGCCCGGGTCTGGCGCGATGATGTAGGCCGGAAGATCGTCGGTGACGGGCAATTGCAACTCCTCCCGCTTGGCGATAGGGCAAGCGTATCGAGGGCAATCTAGGATTTTCAGGTGCCGACGGAAACCACGAAATCGATCTTCGCGCAGGGTGCGCGCGATGCCTCACCCTTCATTCTGGTGGTGGGCCCGTTCGGCCTGCTCTTCGGCGTGGTGGCGACCGAGGCCGGGCTCAACCTGCTGGAAACCATGACGTTTTCGATCCTCGTCATCGCCGGCGCGGCCCAGCTCACCGCCCTGCAGCTGATGACCGACAACGCGCCCACGATCATCGTCATCATCTCGGCGCTGGCGGTGAACCTGCGGATGGCGATGTATTCCGCCTCGCTCGCCCCGTACATCGGGCCCGCGCCGCTGTGGCAACGCGCCTGCGCCGCCTATTTCCTCGTCGACCAGAGCTATGGCCTCTCGGTGCTGAAGTACGAAGCCCGGCCGGCCTGGACCGTGCCACAGCGCATGGCCTATTTCTTCGGCACCATCGCCCCGGTCTGCCCGTTCTGGTACCTCGCCACGCTGGCCGGCGCGCTGATCGGCAGCTCGGTGCCGGAATGGCTGGCGCTCGACTTCGCCATGCCGATCACCTTCATCGCCTTGATCGCGCCGGCCCTGCGGACACGGGCGCATGTGGCGGCGGCTCTGGTCTCGGTCACCGTCGCGCTGTGCCTTGCCTTCCTGCCCTACAATCTCGGGCTTCTGGTGGCCGGCATCGCCGGGATGATCACCGGGGCCGAGGTCGAACGGCGCACCTCGGTGGAGGCTGCAGCATGATCGACACCGCAACCATCTGGATCGTCATCGCCGCGCTCGGCATCGGCAGCTATTTCTTCCGCTTCGTCTTCATCGGGCTGATCGGCGACCGGCAACTGCCGGCGTGGGTCCTGCGGCACCTGCGCTATACTGCCGTGGCCGTCCTACCCGGGCTTGTGGCGCCGCTGGTGGTCTGGCCCCCGGCGACCGAGGGGCACACGGATGCGCCCCGCCTTGCGGCGGCGCTGGTCACCGTCGCCGTCGGGCTCTGGACCCGCAACGTGCTGCTGACCATCGCGGCCGGGGCCATCGCTCTATATGCCGGGCTCTATCTCGCGGGCTGAGGCCTCAGCGCCCGTCATAGCCCTTCTTTTGCGCCCGGTAGAGCTGGGAATAAAGCCCCCCGCCTTCCAGCAGCTCCGCATGGCGGCCCTGCTCCACGAGCTGCCCGGCCTCCAGCACGAAGATCCGGTCGGCATCGGCCACCGAAGACAGGCGGTGCGCCACCACGATCGTCGTCTTGCCCTTGGTCAGCCGCGCCAGCGCCGACTTGATCCGCTCCTCCGTCGCCTGATCCAATGCGCTCGTCGCCTCGTCCAGAAGCAGGATCGGCGCGTCGCGCAGGAAGGCGCGAGCGATGGCGATCCGCTGCTTCTGCCCACCCGAAAGCTGCGCCCCCTTCGGCCCCACCGGCGCATCGCCCCGGCGGCGGATCAGGTCGGCGATCTCGGCATCCTCGGCGGCGCGCCAGACATCCTCGTCACTGGCATCGGGGTTCACGTAACGGATGTTCTCCCAGATCGAGTTGTTGAAGATCACGATATCCTGCGCCACCACGGAAAACGCGCCACGCAGGCGGCTGACCTTCAGGTTCTCGATCGGCTGCCCGCCGATTCGGATCTGCCCGCCCTTCACGTCGTAAAGCCGCGACAGCAGCGACAGGATGGTCGTCTTGCCCGACCCGGTCGCGCCGACGATGGCCGAGACCTGCCCGCCGCGGAACGTCATGTCGAGCCCCTCGAACAGCGGCTGATCGTCGGAATAGGAGAAGGTCACGTCATCCAGCACGATATCCCCGCCGGTGTCGAACTCGGTCACGGCGCCCTCGGCATTGTTGATGCCGGGCTTCTCGTCATAGAGGTTCCGCACCCGGTCGAGCAGCACGAGATTTGATTGCAGCGTCCCGAAATACTGCGCCAGCAGGCGCGCCGGGTCGAACACCATCACCATGCCCAGCAGGAAGGTGATGATCCCGGCGCCATCGACGTCGAAATCGGGCGACAGCACCATGTAGCCGCCGCCGCCGATCACCAGCACGTAGACGAAGGCGGAGCTCAGGTCGATCGACGGCATCACCAGCGCCTGCGTGATCTGCACCCGTTTCATCAGGTCGCGGATCGCGCCCGTCCCCTTCATCAGCCGCCCGGCCTCGACCTGCTCCTGGCTGGAAATCTTGACGGTGCGCATGCCGTTCACCGTCTCCTCGATCCCGTTCATGTAATCGGCCAGCGCATGCTGGGCCTGCCCTTGCGCCACCTTCACCCGGTCCGACACGAAATTCATCACCCAGATGATGAAGGGCAGCACCACCACGGCGGTGGTGAACAGGATCGGGTTCTTCCAGATCAGGTAGCCCGACACGATCACCACGGTCACCGCGTCCCGCACGGCCCCTGCCGTGGCCAGGCCGAAGAACAAGCCAAGCTGCTGCGTCTGCGAGACCAGCCGGTGAATGATCTCGCCCGATTTGGTCCGTTCGAAATAGGCCAGGTCGAGCGACATCAGGTGCCCGATCAGGTCGCGCCGCATCTCGTAGATCGCGTCGTTCGACAGCCGCACCGTCACCAGCGGCACGAGGTAGGACATCAGCCCGCGCACGGTGAACAGGAAGAACACGCCGACACAGACCATCACCAGCCGGCCGACCTCACCGCTCTCGAAAATCACCCGAAGGCCGCTCTCGGTCATCGACAGGAACTGCTGGTAGACCAGCCCCTGGAACAGGATCATCACCAGCACCAGCACCAGCCACGGCGCGCGCTGCCTGAGATAGGTCCGCCAGAGCCAGCGCAGGTTCACCCGGTCCTGGGGCGAGAACATCGGCTGGCGCTTGGTCTTGGCTTTATCGGTCATGCACGGCCTTCAATGTGGTTCGGCCCGCCTATAGTGGGTTCCGGCGGAAAGGTCAGCCCAAGATTTCAGTGCCAGCGGAGGCACGCACCCGAAGGCGACGCCCGCCATCAGAAGAAGCCCGGGGCGCCCGAACTTCTTCTTGGCGACAATATCCCGGGGGGTTCACAGGCTTCCCGGAAACGCTCCAGTGGAGCGTTTCGCCTGTGAACGGGCGAAGTCCCGGGAAGGGGGCTGGCCCCCAATCAGCGCAACCCGTCCTCGCCCTTCACCTCTGCCACGGTCAGCCCGCCCATCCGGTCATGCACCCGCCCGCCGCGCGACATGGCGAGAACGAACAGCAGCTCCCCCGCCCGCGGCCCGTCGGGCAGGCCCACCTCCATCGCGTCGAAATGGCTGCGCACGTAAGCCGCGTTGATATGGCCCAGCGGCACGTCGATCCGGGTGCCGGGGCCGCCCTGTTTCATCGCCGAGGGCACGATCGCCTTCGCCTCGCCCAGCCGCGCGCGCATCGCATAGCCGCCCGGCACGTGCCACAGCGCGGTATGCTCCAGCTCGCCGCCCTCGCCCGCCATGGCGGCCTTGCCATAGCCGTCGATGCCGTCCGGCCCGCCCATCGCCTCGATCAGCCGCTCGGTCATCATCAGGCCCAGCGGCTTGAGGTCCTCCATCGCCGGCTGCAGATCGGCGGTGTAGCCGCCTGCGAAGGGATTGGCGACCAGCGCCGCGATGGCCGCTCGGCGGCGCGGCTGGTCCGGGGCCGGGCCGCCGTCGTGGTGGATGTCCTCGACGAAAAGCGCGGTCTTGCGCAGGGTGAATTCAGGCATGGGCAGGGTCTTTCATATGGGGAAGCAATTGCGGCCCGAGGCCGCGGACGACGCCGCTGAGGCTGAGCAGCGCGCCCTGGATCAGGCCGCGGGCGTGGAAGGTATCGGCCAGCGCGGCGCCGGCGGCAAGGGCCGCGGTGATCTCGCTGTCGGTCAGCGGCCCAACGTCGGTGGTGACGGGCGTATCGCCGAGGTCGCTGTCGGGCGACAACTCGCTGGCCGGCGCGCGGGTCACCGCCGGATGCCCCGGCAGGTCGACCGCGTTGGCCAGCAGCGTCGCCGCCGCATCCGCCAGCGCGGCGGAGCGGGCCAGCACCGTGACGCTGTCGGCGATGCCCAGCGAATAGCTCCGCCCGCCCCGTCCCGAGGTGGCGATGCCCCGGATTGGGTCGCGCCGCCGGATATTGATCGAGCCGCCGGTGGGCGAGGCCACGGCTGCCTGCATCTGCTGTCCCTTGGCAAGGTAGAAGGCCACGTCGCCGCCATTGTTGACATAGGCCTTGTCCACCCCTTCGCCGTCGCAGATGGCGGCGAGGATGGTCTCCGCCCCCGCGCCCGCCACCGCCGCCATCGGCGTGATGAACATCGAGGCGAAGGGAAAGGTCGCCTGCACCATGCGCCGGGCGGTCTCCCCCTCCGGCATCTTGCCCCAGCGCGACCGCAGCCGCGGCAGTTCGGCGGCCAGCTCCTCGAGCAGCGTCTCGAACCGTTTCGCCGCGCGCTCCAGCGCCGATTCCCTCCCCGGCCCGGTCACATCGGCGATCATGTCGATCGGCCCGTGATGCAGGTGCAGCCGTCGCTCGTCCGGCAGGAAGGTGATCTGGGCGCCGGACATCAGCCGCGCCCCCGCGTGTCGCCCACCGCCCGGAACGCCGCGCCGTATTCGCCACCCTTCGCCAGCACGTCGGCCACGCTGCGCACCTGCGCGTCATGCCCGCCCAGCGCGCGGTAATGCTCACGCTCCAGCGTGAATTCCAGCGGCGCCACCAGCGCCGGGGTCGGCACGTAGCCGAACGAGCCGTCGGGCATTTTCGTCACGTCCACCATCAGCGTGATCCCCCCGCCCGGCCAGACATAGACCGGCGCGCCGCCACAGGTCACATGCGTCTTCAGCGCCTGTACGGAACGGGTCAGCTGCACCGGGTTCTTCGTCACGCCCGACCGCAGCGATCCGCCGGCCCCCGCCTGGAACATCACCGTGCAGAGCGCCGGCTCGCAGTTCTCGGCGATCAGGTCGACCGAGGGCCGAAGCGCCTCCGGCAACGGCGCGGCCTGTGGTTCGAGAGCGTCGTCGAGCACGTAATACCCGTACTGCTCGCCCGTCGTGGACACCATCAAAAGTGTCAGCCCCGGCTGCGCACCCTTCTTCTCCAGCCAGGGGTTCAGGATGGTCAGCGGGTCCTCGATATCCGTCCCGCCCCAGCCGCGTCCCGGCTGCGCCACCTGGAAATACCGCCCCGGCGTCGACCGCCGGCCCTTGATGCGGATGCCGGTATCGGGCCAGCCCAGAACCTTGCCCGCCAGGTGCTCGCTGACCACGCCGGTGATGTGGTCGTCGACCACCACCACCTCGTCGACCAGCCCCTGCCATTGCGAGGCGAACATCCCGATCGTGGCCGAGCCGCAGCCGACGCGCATCCGCTCTTCCCGGTGGCCGTCGACCACCGGCGGCTGCCCCGCCTGCACCTCGACCGTGGCGCCCCCGTCGATGGTCAGCTCCACCGCCTCGCGATTGCACAGCCGCAGCAGCGCATCGCAGGTCACGCGCCCCTCCGCCTTGCTGCCCCCCGTCAGGTGTTCGACCCCGCCCAGCGACAGCATCTGCGAGCCGTATTCCGACGTGGTGACATGCCCGATCGCCTCGCCCTCGGCCCGCACGATGGCGGCCTCGTGGCCCAGGTGGCGGTCGGTGTCGATCTTCACCTTCACCCCGCAATAGGAAAAGATCGCCTCGGTCACCACGGTGATGAAATCGGCGCCCTCGACCTCGCGGCTGACGATGAACGGCGCGGGCTTGTAATCCGGATAGGTCGTGCCCGAGCCCACGCCCGAGACGAACACGTCGTCCCCCGCCAGAACCTGCCCGTCCCACTCGGTCGCAAGGAAGGGGCGGATCTCGCCGCCCTGCTCGACCCTACGGTGCAGTATGGTAATCGGATCGCAGCGCACGATCCGCCCGTCCTCGTTGGCATAGCGGTCACAGGCGCCCACCTTGCCCTCGGCGATGTAACACATCACCGGACAGGCATCGCAGCGGATCTTCTCCTGTGTCTCCCGGCGCTTCTCGGTCATCCCCGCGCCTCGCGGATCGCGGCCAGCACTCGGTGCGGCAGGGCGGGCAGTTTCGTGACCCTTGCCCCCGTGGCATGGCGGATGGCGTTGAGGATGGCGGGCGCGGTGGGGATCAGCACATGCTCCCCCAGCCCCTTCAGCCCCATCGGCCCTTCCGGGTCGGGCACCTCGACGAAGATCGATTTCACCTCGGGCATGTCGCCGGTGGTGGGGATCAGGTAATCGTGCAGGTTCTCGGTGCGGCCGGGGATGTATTCCTCCATCAGCGCGAGGCCGAGGCCCTGCGCCACGCCGCCCTCCACCTGCCCCTCGGCCAGCAGCGGGTTCACCACGCGGCCAAGGTCATGGGCGGCGGTGATGCGGGTGACCTTCACGGTCCCGAGTTGCATGTCGACCGTCAGTTCCGCCATCTGCGCCCCGAAGCCGTATACGGCATAGGGGCTGCCCTGCCCGTTCTCGTCCAGCGGGCTGGTGGGCGGGTCGTAGGTCTCCTCGGCGGCGAGGACGTAGCCGTGCCCGTCAGCCTCCAGATCCCCCAGCGCCACATGCCGCTCGCCACGGTCGTCGGTGACGGTGAGGGTGTCGCCCGTCAGGGTGATACGGGCGTCCTCGGCCATGTTGCTCAGCGCGAGGATGCGGGCCCGCAACGCCTGTCCCGCCAGCAGCGCCGCCTTACCGGTAACGTAGGTCTGGCGCGAGGCGGAGGTCTTGCCGCAATCGGGCGTCAGGCCGGTATCCGGCCCGATCAGCCGGAACTGCCCCACCGGCAGGCCCAGCGCATCGGCACAGATCTGGGTGATGACGGTGTTGGAGCCCTGCCCGATATCCGTGGCGCCCTGGTGGAGGGTGAGCTCGCCCTTCGCGGTGATCCCCACCCGGATGGTCGAGGGGTTGGGCAGGCCGGTATTGCCGCAGCCGTACCAGCATGACGCTATGCCGACGCCGTGACGGTAGCGGCCGCCTTCCGCGTTGGCCCTGTCGGCACTGGCCAGCGCTGCCTCCCACGGCGCCTTGAGCGCATCGAGGCAGGCCGCGATGCCGACGCCCTGCAGCACCTGCCCGCAGACGGTCGCCTGCCCGTCCTGCAGGGCGTTGAGGCGGCGGAAGGCCAGCCGGTCCATCCCCGCCTTCTGCGCGAGATCGTCGTAGAGCGCCTCCTGCAGGATCGCCGCCTGCGGCACGCCGAAGCCGCGGAAGGCGCCGGAGATCGGCTGGTAGGAATGGATCGCCCGCGCCTCGGCGGCATAGTTGGGCGTGTAATAGGGCCCGGAGGCGTGCACCGGCACGCGGCCGGCGACGGTGGGTCCCCAGCTTGCATAGGCGCCGGTGTTGAAATCGCCGTCGAAGATCATGCCGGTGATCCGCCCCTCGGCATCCGCCCCCGCACGGCCGGTCATCTTTGCCGGGTGGCGCTTGGTGGTGGAGGCCATGGATTCGGCGCGGGTGTAGATCATGCGGGCCGGGCGGCCGGTCTTGAGCGCGACCAGGCCGATGAGCGGCTGCAGGGAAATATCCAGCTTCGAGCCGAAACCGCCGCCGGCCGCCGCGGGGATGATCCGCAGTTTCTGCGGGTCGAGGCCGAGGATGCGGGCGGTGTCGTCGCGGTCCATCACCGGGGCCTGGGTGCAGGCCTGGATGACCAGCGTGTCGCCTTCGAGCCATGCCACGCCTGCCTCGGGTTCGATATAGGCGTGCTCGATATAGGGGGTCTCGGCCTGCGCCTCGGCCACGTGAACGGCCCCGGCCAGCGCCGCCTCGGCATCGCCACGCCTGACCACGCCGGCGATGAGCAGGTTGTCGGGGCGGTTGTCGTGGACGAGCGCGCCGGCATCGGCCTCCTGCCAGGTGATCGGGAAAGAGGTGAGGTCCAGCGCCTCGATCACCCCCGCCTCGCCCGCCACGATGGCCACCGCCTCGCCCCGCAGGCGGGCGCGGGTTTCGGCCAGGGCGGGCTGGTCGGCGAAGGGCGGGATGGTGCCGAAGATGTTGGCGCCGGGGATGTCCCTTGCGGTGAAGACATGCACCTCACCGGGCTGGGCGGCGCGCCACGTGTCGATGTCGCCAAGGGTGAACGTCGCGGGGGCCGAGGGCGCCCGGACGGCGCGGACCAGCAGCGTGTGCTCGGGGCAGGCATCGGCGCCGTAGATTTCGGTGCCGGCCACCTTCGGGCCGCCGTCGAGCCGTTCGACCCGGGCGCCGACCGCATGGCCCGCCTCGGGCATTTGCGCGGGCGTTCCGGGGGCCGCGTCGAGCACGGCGTCGATGATCTTGGCATAGCCGGTGCAGCGGCAGAGCACGCCGCCGAGGGCTTCCTCGGCCTCGGCGCGCGTGGGATTGGGGCGGTCTTGGAGGAAGGCCGTGGCGGTCATCAGCATCCCCGGCGTGCAGATGCCGCATTGCGCCGCCCCGTGGCGCAGGAAGGCCTGTTGCAGCGCCGTGGCGTGCAGCCCTTCCACCGTCTGCACCTCGCGCCCGCCCGCCTGGGCCAGGGGCGTCAGGCAGGCGCAGACCGGCGCGCCGTCGATGAGCACGGTGCAGGCCCCGCAATCGCCCGCGTCGCAGCCCACCTTGGTGCCGCGCAGGCCCAGCCCTTCGCGCAGCACCTCGGACAGGCGGCGGGAGGGGTCGGCGGGCAGCGTGACCGGATCGCCGTTGACGGTGAGGGATATGGTGGCGGTGGCGCGGTTCATGCGGCGGCCCGTGCGGGTTGGGTGAGGTCATCCACGGCCCGGCGCAGCAGTTCGGCGGCGGCATGGGCGCGGTAGGGGCCATCGGCGCGGATGTCGTCAATGGGCGACAGGGCGGCGGCGACGGCGGCGTCGGTGATCCGGTCGGCCAGCGCCTCGGCGGGCTGACCGGTGAGGGTGGCCTCGAGGTCGGTCAGGCGCGTGGCGACGGCGCTGCAGGCGCCGACCGAGAGGGCGGCATCTTGGACGGTGCCGCCGTCGATATCCAGCCGCACCGCGACCATGGCGACCGAGATCACCAGGTACTTCCGCGCGCCCAGCTTGAGAAAGCGGGAGGTGCCGCGGGTGGCCGCCTCGGGGATGAGGATGGCGGTGACCAGCTCCCCCGGCTCCAGCGCCGTTCGGCGCGGACCGTTAACAAAGTGTAAAAGGGGGAGCGTGCGCGTGTTTTTCGTGGTGGCGATCTCCACCTGCGCATCCAGTGCCGCCAGGCAGGGCATCCCGTCGGCGGCCGGAGAGGCGTTGCAGATATTTCCGGCGACGGTGCCGGAATTCTGAATCTGGACCGATCCCACCTCGCGCGCAGCCTGTTTCAGCATGTCGAACGCAGGTGGCAACTCGGCCCGGATCACGTCGGTCCAGCTCGTCGCGGCGCCGATCCGGTATGCGCCCTCCTCGCGCGTGACACCGCGCAGCGCGGGGATGCCGGTGATGTCCAGCACCGGCCCGGTCAGCGTGCGCCCCTGCGTGGCCGGGAACAGGTCGGTGCAGCCCGCAGCGATCGTGACCGGCCTTTCCGCCAGCACGTCGAGCGCGCCCTGCAGCGTGTCGGGCCGGTGATAGGCGGCCACGTGTCTCTCCCTGTTCGTCTTGCTGGCGGGGATGGTGCGGCACCCGCGATAGACAGTCAACACAAAGACAGGATTGCGCCGTGGCGCGCACCATCTGCCGAAAGATTAACCGAAGTCTTGCAACAACGCGCGGCCCGCCCTCAGACGCCCACGTAACGGTCGACGATGCTGTGATCGCGGCGCAGCGCCTCGGCCGGCATCACCTCGCCGTTGCGGCCGTTCTCGATGAAGGCCACCCGGTCGGCCACCGACAGCACCGCATCGACCCGCTGTTCCACCAGCAGGATCGCCACGCCCGCCGCGCGCATCTTGACGATCACCTGCCGGATCGCCTCGATCATCGAGGGTTGCAGCCCCTCGGTCGGCTCGTCCAGCAGCAGCGCCTTGGGCCGCAGGCAGAGCGCGCGGGCGGTGGCCAGCATCTGCTGCTCGCCGCCCGACAGGGTCTGCGCCTTCTGGTCCATGCGCTCGCGCAGGCGGGGGAAGAGGTCGAGCACCTCTTCCAGCACCTCCTTGCCCGAGCCGCGCACGCGCAGGCCGATCTCGAGGTTCTGCGCCACCGTCAGCCCGGAGAAGAGGCGGCGGCCCTGCGGGATATACCCGATCCCGTGGCGCGGCACCTCGTGCGGGGGCAGTTTGCTGACGTCGGTGCCGTCGAGCATCACGCGGCCCGACATGAGCGGCAGAAGGCCCATGATCGCCTGCATCGTCGTCGTCTTGCCCGCGCCGTTGCGGCCGAGAAGACAGAGGATTTCACCGGCCTCGACCTTGAGCGACAGGTCCCGCAGCACCTGTGCCCGGCCATAGCCCGCGTTGACGGCGTCCAGCTCCAGCATCATCCGGTCCCCAGGTAGGCCGCCTGCACGGCATCGTTTTCATGGATCTGCTGCGGCGTCCCCTCGGCCAGCACCTCGCCGAAATTGAGCACCGTCACCCGGTCGGCGGTCTCCATCACCACGCTCATGTTGTGCTCGATCAGCAGGATCGTGGCCTCGGCGGACAACTCGCGGATGAGCGCCTTGAAGGCGTCGATCTCGCTGTCGGCCAAACCTTGGGTCGGCTCGTCGAGGATCAGGAGGCGCGGACGCTGCACCAGCCCCATGGCGATCTCCAGCAGGCGCTGGTGGCCGTAGCTGAGGTTGCCCGCCTCCTCGTCGCGGCGGTCCAGCAGGCCGACGCGGTTGAGGGCGTCATCGACGGCCTCGTCGACCGCCTCACCCTGCAACCGGCGGCGGGCGGCCAGCGCCACGTTCTCGGCGGCGGGCAGGCGGGCGAAGACCGAGGTGATCTGGAACGTATAGGCCATGCCGCGCAGGATGCGCTTGTGCGCGGGCAGCGCGGTGATGTCGGCATTGTCGAACTGCACGGTGCCGGAAGAGGGCGGGATGCGGCCGCAGATCATGCCCACCAGCGTCGTCTTGCCCGCCCCGTTCGGGCCGATCAGCGCCCGCACCTCGCCCTCCTCGAGGTCGAAATCCACATCCGTCACGGCCTTCAGCCCGTCGAAATGCTTCGACAGGCCGCGCGTGGACAGCAGCGTCATGGCAGCCACCTCCAGACCCGGCGGCGCAGCTCGCCCGTCAGGCCCTGCGGCGCGAAGAGGGTCAGCAGCACAAGCGCCACGCCAACGATCAGCAGGTAGGCGGTGGTGACGCCTGAACTCAGGTCGATCAGGTAGAACATGAAGAGCGTGCCGACGAAGGGTCCAAGCACGGTGCCCGCGCCGCCCAAGAGCACCCAGAGCAGCGGGAAGATCGAATACTGCACGCTGGCGAAACTCGCCCCGGCATAGCCGAAGAGCAGGCCATAGAACGCCCCCGCCGCGGCCGAGATCGTGCCGGAGATCACCATCGCGCCCAGCTTGTGGGCGAAGGTGTTGTAACCCAGCATCCGGACCCGCTCCTCGTTCTCGCGGATCGCCACCAGCGTCTTGCCGAAGGGCGCGCGGACAAGGCGCAGGCAAAGCAGCAGGCAGACGGCGAAGAGGCCCCAGGCGGCGAAATACCGGTTCTCGGGGTTGCTGAGGTCGATGCCCCAGAGCATCCGGTCGAAGGCCTGGATGACGAAGCCCTCGTCGCCGCGGGTGTACTCGCCGAAATAGAGGATCGTCAGGTACCCGGCCTGCGCGAACATCAGCGTCACGATGAGGAAAGCCACGCCGGTCGTCCGCAGCGCCAGCAGGGCCAGCGCCGCCGCCACCACTGCCCCGGCAAGGATACCGACGATCAGGGCGGGCGCCGGGGTGAACCCCGCGTGCTGGATGGTCAGCCCCATGCCGTACATGCCGGCGGCGAAGAACAGCGCGTGGCCGAGGCTCAGCAGGCCGGTATAGCCGAAGAGGATATTGTACCCCACCGCATAGCTTGCCAGCACCATGATCCGGGCAAGGTTGCCGTGGTGATAGGCGGGCAGCACGAATTGCAGCGCGAAGAGCACCGCCAGAAGGCCGAGATGCAGGGTGAGGGACTTCGCCGTGGCGCTCATGCCGCGCGCGTCCCGAACAGGCCCTGCGGGCGGAAGACCAGCACGAGGCCCACCAGCAGCGTGGCGAGGATCTTGGCCAGCGTCGGTGAGAAGAAGACCGAGATGATCCCGTCGCTGAGCCCGATGAAGATGGCGGCGACCACCGTGCCGGGCAGGCTGCCCAAGCCCCCGATGATAACCACGATGAAGCTCAGCAGCAGCGGGTCGGCCCCCATCAGGTAATGCGCCTGCTGGATCGGCACGATCAGCACGGCGGCCAGCGCCGCCAGCGCCGCACCGATGCCGAAGACCAGCGCATAGACCCGCTCCACCGGGATACCGAAGGCCAGCGCCATGTCGCGGTCGGCCTGCGTGGCGCGCATCAGCAACCCGATCCGCGTGCGCGCCATCATCAGCCAGACGCCCACCAGTACCACGCCCGCCGCGCCGATCACCGCCAGCTTGTAGGTGGTCGTCGACAGGCCCCAGGGGAAGTAGAATTCGAACCCTTCCTCGCCCCATTCGAACCACGGCAGGGCAAGCCGCTGGTTGAAGGGTGCCTCGACCGGGCGCGCCTCGGGGCCGTAGGTCATCAGGGTGAGCTGCTGGATGATGTAGAGAAGCCCGATGGTGGCGACGATGGTGCGCTCGGGGTCATAGTCGATCCGCTTCAGGATCGTCATGTCGGCCGCCGCCGCGATGGCGCCGACGACAAGCGGCGCAATCACCAGCGCCGCGACAAAGCCCAGCGCCGGGTGCCCGCCCACCGTCTGGGCCACGAACCACGCGATCACCGCGCCCAACATGAAGAACTCGCCATGGGCGATGTTGACCACGCGCATCACGCCGAACACGAGGCTGAGGCCCACGGCCGTCAGCGCCAGCACCGCCGCCGTGACCGCACCCTCGAGCGAGGCCAGAAGAATGTAAGGACCCAATTCCATGTTGCGCCAAGGATTGCCCGGCTCATCCGCGAAGGGCAAGCGAAATGGAAGGCGATCTACTGGCGCAGGGCGGGAAGGCCTATGCCGGTGGCCTCGAAACCGCCATCGACGGCGATGATCTGCCCCGTGACATAGCTGGCACCGGGCGAGCAGAGGAAGGTGATCACGCTGGCGATCTCGTCCTCCGAGCCGTAGCGGTTCAGCGGAATCGCATCGTGATAGGCGTCGATGATGGCCTGGCTGTGCACGGCCATGGCCAGCTTGGTGCGCACCGGGCCGGGGCAGACGCAATTGGCGCGGATGCCCTTCTCGCCAAGCTCCACCGCCTGCTGCTGCGTCAGCGCCATGACCCCGGCCTTCGACGTGCCATAGGCCACCCGCAGGGTCGAGGCGCGCAGGCCGGAGATCGAGGCGATGTTGACGATGGCGCCCTTCGCCGCGGCCAGCGCGGGGGTCAGTGCCTGCGTGACCAGAAAGACCCCGTCGAGATTGGTTTCCATCACCGTGCGCCAGCGGTCAAAGCCGGTCTCGCCGATCGGCCCGAAATCCGCCACGCCGGCATTGTTCACCAGCGCATCGACGGTCTTGCAACTCCCGCCGACATGCCGGGCCATTTCCGCCACCTGCTCGGGCTGCGAGACGTCGCAGACCACCGGGTCCACCTCGTCCAGCTTGCCGGCCTCCTCCATCAAGGCCGCCTCGTCGCGGTCGATCATGACCACGCGCCAGCCCTGGTCGAGGAACTGTTTCGTGGTCGCCAGCCCGATCCCGCGGGCCGCGCCTGTGACGATGGCGGTCTTCATCCTTGTCCCTCCCAAATGATCTCACCGTGGCTTGGGGCGCTGCCCCACGTTGAAATCCCGAAGGATTTCAACGCTCCCCGGGATATTGTCGGCCAGAAGAAGCATGCGTCAGGCTTCTTCTTGGCCCAAATACTCCCGCCGGAGGCGTCCCGAAGCCGCCGCCGGCGGAACGGCCTACATGGCCTCGATCATCTCGGCCTGGCGCACGATTCCCTCGGCCTGCTTGATCGAGGCGATGTCGACGAGGCGGCCCTTGTAGGTGGTCGCCCCCTCGCCGCGGGCCTTGGCGTCTTCCATCGCCTGCAGGATCTCGCGGGCTTCCTGAACCGCCTCGTCAGAGGGGGTGAAGATCTCGTTGGCGAGCGCGATCTGCTTGGGGTGGATGGCCCATTTGCCGACCATGCCCAGCGTGGCGACGCGGCGGGCCTGGGCGCGGAAACCGTCGTCGTCGGAGAAATCGCCGAACGGGCCGTCGACCGGCAGGATGCCGTGGGTGCGGCAGGCGGCGACGATGGCGGCGGTGGCCCAGTGCCACGGGTCGGGCCAGTAGCTCTGGCCTTCGTGCAGCATGTAATAATCCTTCTGCGTGCCGCCGATGCCGGTGGTGGACATGCCCATCGAGGCCGCGAAATCGGCCGCGCCGATGCTCATCGCCACCAGCCGGGGCGAGGCGGCGGCGATTTCCTCGACATGGGAAATGCCGGCGGCGGATTCGATGATCACCTCGAAATTGATAGGTTTTTCGCGGGCTTGCGCCTTTTCCACGGCGGTGACCAGCGCGTCGACGGCATAGATGTCGGCGGCGCAGCCGACCTTGGGGATCATGATCTGGTCGAGCCGGTCGCCGCCCTGTTCCAGCAGGTCGACCACGTCGCGGTACCACCAGCCGGTATCCAGCCCGTTGATGCGGACCGAGAGGGTCTTGTTGCCCCAGTCGACCTCGTTGATGGCCTTGATGGTGTTGGCGCGGGCCGTGTCCTTGTCGGTGGGGGCGACGGAATCCTCGAGGTCGATATTGATCACGTCGGCGGCGGAAGAGGCCATCTTTTCAAAGAGTTTGACGTTCGAGCCGGGCCCGAAGAGCTGGCAGCGGTTGGGGCGGGAGACCGGGGCGGGTTGCAGGCGGAAGCTCATGTCGGGCACCTCTCGAAGGGTTCGGAAATTGCGTCAGGTTCGCCGCAACCGGTATAAAATTGCCGGGGCAATCGCAACCATTTTGCGGGTGCAGAAAAACCGATGCACCGCCAACCCGCCGCGAATCGGGGTTAAGCTCGAGGCGGTCTTCACCGTGCCCTCGGACGCGATGGAAGGCACGCTGATCATCGGCAAGAAGGACGAGCCCACGGTCGAGTTCCCCCTCGACCTGTCCGGCGAGGTCACCGAGTTTCCGCAGGCCGGCAGCCTGTGGGACGTGGAGATCACCGGCCTGTCACTGGTCGACGAGGTGGTGACCGAGCACGGCTCGCGCGGGCAGACCGTGGCCGGTCGGGTCACGCCGGCGATCGGCAAGATGGTGAAGGTCGACCTGAGCCTGACGCCCAAGCGCGACCTCAAGGCCGACCGGCTGAACGAGAACAACGCCGCCGCCTTCACGTCGAAACATGTCGGGCTGGTGGGGCCCGAGGGGTTGCCGCTGGCGCTGGTGGGCGAAGCGCGCAACAACGGCGGGAGCCTGACGCTGTCCAGCAACAACTCCAACACCAGCAACTGGCAGGGGGAAGGCACGACGGGGCAGCTCGAGCGGACCTATTACTTCCTGGGCTCGGGCGCTTCGGGTGACTACCAGCTCTACTGCAAGGACGTGAACGTGAGCAGCGCCACGCTGGAGTAGGCGCGGGCGGCGGCCCGCCTTCGATCCGGTTTAATCGGGCCGCGCCATTGCGGAACGGCATGAGGCACCCTATGTCAGGAGGGCGACGCATCTTCCTTCGACCATCTGTTTCCCCAGGGCTTCAGCTGTTCTTATGACGACACTGAGCCAGGTCACCGCATCTTGCGGGTGACACCACAGACAGGAGACGACACGATGGCCAATGGCACCGTGAAATGGTTCAACTCATCCAAAGGCTTCGGCTTCATCGCCCCCGAGGGCGGCAGCAAGGACGTTTTCGTTCATGCCTCCGCGCTCGAACGGGCCGGCATTCACCGGCTCGACGACGGGCAGGCCGTGACCTTCGATATCGAAAGCGGCCGCGACGGGCGGGAATCGGCGGGCAACCTCGCCCTGGCATAAGCCGTGAACACGCGACAACCGGGACGGGGGCGGCCAGGCGGCGGCCCCCGTCTTTTCATTTGAGCCGGCGGCACATGCCGGGCGCAACAGGAGAAGGAGACGACGCGATGCCGAAACCCACCAAACCCGGCCCGGCGGCCGGAACACCGACGCGGTCGGAAACGCTGCTGGAAAAGACCACGCGCGCCGCGTGGGACATCATCGACGACGAGAACGCCAAGCGCGATCTCAAGACCGAACGGCTGCGCGAGGCGCGGCTGGCCCGCGCCAATGACCCGGCCGACGAGACAGCGGTTGACGAGACGCCCCCGATCCCCAAGACTGCGCGCAAGAAAGCCCGGGCCACGTCAGGCACGTCCTGACCGGCGGCGCAGTGCCGCCTCAGCCTTCACCGGGCCGACAATTCACGGCATCCTCCCACCGAAAGGTATCGGATTGAGACCTTCAGACTGGACCCGCACGCTCGCGCAGTACCGCGAGCCCTTCCCCCTGCGCAGCCTTCTCGAACTGGCCGTCACGCTGTTGCCGTTCCTCGGGATCTGGGCGCTCGCGTGGTGGGCGCACACGATCAGCCCGTGGCTGTCGCTGCCGCTGGCGGTCATCAACGCCGCCTTCCTCGTGCGGCTTTTCATGATCCAGCACGATTGCGGGCATGGCGCGTTCTTCAGGGATCGCAAGCTGGGCGACTGGGTCGGGCGGGTGATCGGGGTGCTGACGCTGACGCCCTACGCGGTGTGGCGGCGGACCCATGCGATACATCACGCCTCGACCGGAAATCTCGACCGGCGCGGCATCGGCGACATGCCGACCCTGACGGTGCGGGAGTACCGCGAGAAGGGCTGGTGGGGCCGGGCCGGGTATCGGCTGGTCAGGAACCCGGTCTTTTTGTTCGGGATCGTGCCGTTCTACAGCTTCTTCCTGCAGAACCGGGTGCCCGCCGGGCTGATGCGCTCGGGCTGGCGCTACTGGATGAGCGCGATGGGCACGAACCTTGCGATTGCCGGGGTGGTGGCGCTTCTGGCGTGGCTGGGCGGGGCCGACGTGCTGCTCTTGATCTACCTGCCGACGACGCTTCTGGCGGCAATGGCGGGGATGTGGCTGTTCTACGTGCAGCACCAGTTCGAGGAGACCCACTGGGACCGCGAGGAGGACTGGAACATCCAGGAGGCGGCGCTGCATGGCAGTTCCTATTACGACCTGCCCGGCGTGCTGCGCTGGATCACGGCGAATATCGGCGTGCATCACGTGCACCACATGGCGAGCCGCATCCCCTTCTACCGGCTGGGCGAGGTGCTGCGGGATCACGATATCCTGACGCAGATAAAACGGCTGACGCTGATGGACAGCATCCGCTGCGCGCGGCTGCACCTGTGGGACGAGAAGAGCCGGCGGCTGGTATCCTTCGCCGGGGCGCGGGCGCTGGCCTAGCCCGGGATCGGTGGCGGCATCGCCGCCATTGCCCCGCCGTGGGCGCCTGTCCTATCCTGCCCCGGACCATAACCGGGGAAGGATCGCCGCCATGCTGATGCAATGGCTCGAAGGGCTCAGCTATGTCGTCACCGTGCTCGGCTTTCCGATCGCGATTTTCGTGATCCTCCGCGAGGAGCGGCTGCGGCGGATCAACGAGGAGCACGAGCTGCACCGCAACCTGACGCAGGAATATGACGGCTTCCTGCGGCTGGTGATGGACAATGCCGACCTGCTGCTGATGAGCCGGGGCGCGCCCAAGACCACGCTGACCGACGAACAGAAGGAGCGGCGGCAGATCGTGTTCGAGATGCTCGTCTCGCTGTTCGAGAAGGCCTATATCATCCTGCATTCCGAGCACCTGACGGGCGATGCGAAGCGGCGCTGGCTGTCGTGGGAGGATGACATGATCGACTGGCTGCGCCGGCCGGATTTCCGCGCGGCGCTGCCGGTGCTGCTGGAGGGCGAGGACGACGCGTTCAGCCGCTATATCACCGGGCTGACCGAGAAGGCGGAGCGGCGCGGAAACTATTCGCCGTAGGGCACCCAGACGGTCTTCACCTCTGTCGCCTGATCGAGGAAGGCGCGGCCCTCGGCGTCGGGGGCGAACCAGTCGCGGGCGTGGCCGTTGTTGACCCAGGTGCGCTTGAGGTTGCCGGCGCTGGCGCGTTCGATTTCCCCCGAGACGTCGGAGGAGGAGAAGGACCAGGCGGCGTCGATATCGGCGTGACCGGCGAGGTGGGGGGCGAGCTCCGCATGCGAGCCGGTGAGGATGTTCGCCACGCCGCCCGGCACGTCGGAGGTTTCGAGGATCTGCACGAATTCCAGCGCCGAGAGCGGGAAGGGTTCGGAGGCCAGCAGCACCGCGCGGTTGCCCATGGCCATCGCGGGCCCGAGAAGGGAGATGAGCCCGAGGAGCGGCGCCTCGTCGGGGCAGATGGCGCCGATCACGCCCACGGGTTCGCGCATTGCCAGCGCCATGCCGCGGAGGGGAACGCCATGGGCCTGCCCGTCGAACTTGTCGGCCCAGGCGGCATAGGTGAAGAGGCGGGTGATGGCGGCCTCGACTTCCTTCTTGCCGGTGCGGGTGCCGGTCTGGGCGTCGATCTGTGCGGCGAAATCGGTGGCGCGGGCCGAGAGGTTCTCGGCCATGTAATAGAGAATCTGGGCGCGGGCATGGCCGGGGGTGGCGGACCACGCGGCGGCGCCGCGCGCCGCCTCGACCGCGTTGCGGATGTCCTTGCGGTTGGCGATGGGGACCTGCCCGAGAAGCTTGCCGCTGCGGGAGTGGACGGCACGGGAATAGCCGCCGTCGGGGCGGGCCTGCTTGCCGCCGATATAGAGCTTCGGGGTGCGGTCGATGCCATCCTCCGGATCGCCGTTGCCGGGGAAGGGTTCGATGGGCTTGAGCCGCTTCGGCGTGCCTGCGGGCCTGAGATAGGCCGACAGCCCTTCCCACCCGCCTTCGCGGCCGAAGCCGCTTTCGCGCACCCCGCCGAAGGGGGCAGCGGCGTCGAACATGTTGGTGCCGTTGATCCAGACCACGCCCGCCGCCAGCTTGGGCGCCACGTCGAGCGCGAGGTTGAGGTTCTCGGACCAGACCGACGCCGCCAGCCCGTAGCGGGTGTTGTTGGTCAGCTGCACCGCCTCGGCCGGCGTGCGGAAGGTGGTGCCGACGAGGACCGGGCCGAAGATCTCCTCCTGCATCAGCGGGTCGGCGGGCGACAGGCCGGTGATCAGCGTGGGCGGGTAGAAGGCGCCGGTCTGCGGGGTGTCGATGTCCGCGCGGTAGGTTTCGCCGCTGTCGCAGGCGGCGACCATGTCGGCCACGCGGTCGCGCTGCACCGGGTCGACCATGGCGCCGATATCGATGCACTTGTCGAGCGGGTTGCCCATGCGCAGGTTGGCCATGCGATGGCGCAGCTTGTCGTGAAACCGCTCGGCCACGCCCTCCTGCACCAGCAGGCGGGAGCCGGCGCAGCAGACCTGGCCCTGGTTGAACCAGATGGCATCGACGAGGCCTTCGACCGCCGAATCCAGGTCGGCATCGTCGAAAACGATGTAGGGCGACTTGCCGCCCAGTTCGAGCGTCAGCGCCTTGCCCTGCCCCGCCGTCACCTCGCGGATGCGGCGGCCGACGGCGGTGGAGCCGGTGAAGGCCACCTTGTCGATACCGTCATGGGCGACGATCATCTCGCCGACCGAGCCGTCGCCGGTGACAATGTTGACCACGCCCTTCGGCAGCCCCGCCTGCCGGCAGATATCGGCGAAGAGGAGGGCGGTAAGCGAGGTCCATTCGGCGGGTTTCAGGACAACGGTATTGCCCGCCGCCAGCGCCGGGGCGATCTTCCAAGACAGCATCAGCAGCGGGAAGTTCCACGGGATCACCTGCCCGCAGACCCCGAGCGCCTGCTGACCCGGCCTTTCGCTTTCCAGAAGCTGGGCGAGGCCCGCATGGAAGTAGAAATGCCTCTGCGCCAGCGGCACGTCGATATCGCGCGCCTCGCGGATGGGTTTGCCGTTGTCGAGGGTTTCGAGCACGGCGAAGAGGCGGGCGTGCTTCTGCAGGAGCCGCGCCAGCGCGTAGAGGTACCGCGCCCGGCCGGGCCCGCCGAGGCGCTCCCACTTGCCCTGCGCCTTGCGGGCCGCCGCCACGGCCGCGTCGACATCCGCCGCGCTGCCTTGTGTCAGCGTCGCCAGCACCTCGCCGGTGGCTGGGTTCTTCGAGTCGAACCCCTCGCCCGGCTCGGTGAAGGCGCCGTCGATGAAATGGCCGAACCGGTCGCCCTGATCCACCAGCCAGGCATAGGCGTCGGCGGCGCTTTCCGGGGCCGAACCATACGCCATCGTATCGTATATGTCGCGAACACTCATGGCTTCTTCTTGGTCCAAATACTCAAACAGCGCAACGCCGGCCCCGCGCGATCACGCAACCGCATGGCGCCACCCGGCGGAGTAGTCGCCCGTCACCTGATGTTCCAACTGCCGCTCGATATCGCCGAGCAGCGACGACGCCCCGAAGCGGAAGAGGTCGGGCCGCAGCCAGCGGTCGCCCAGCTCCTCCTTGATCATCGAGAGGTAGACGATCGCGTCCTTCGCCTTGGATATCCCGCCCGCCGGCTTGTAGCCGACGCGCCAGCCGGTCAGGGCATGGTATTCGCGGATGGCGCGCAGCATCACCAGCGTGACCGGCAGGGTGGCGTTGACGCTTTCCTTGCCGGTCGACGTCTTGATGAAATCCGCCCCCGCCATCATGCAGACCAGCGAGGCGCGGGCAACGTTGCGGAGCGAGCCCAGCTCGCCGGTGGCGAGGATGGCCTTCACATGCGCTTCACCGCAAGCCTCGCGAAAGGCGCGCATTTCGTCATAGAGCGCCTGCCAGTTGCCGGTGAGGACGTGGCGGCGGGAAATGACGATGTCGATCTCGCGGGCGCCGGCGGCGGTGCTGGCCTCGATTTCCGCGACGCGCAGCGGGAAAGGCGAGAGGCCCGCCGGGAAGCCGGTGGAGACCGCTGCGACGGGGATGTTGGTGCCTTGCAGGGCGGCGACGGCGGGCGCGACCATCTCGTGATAGACGCAGACGGCGCCGACGGTGAGGCCGTCCATGCCCAGCGCCTCGAGCAGGTCGTGGCGCACCGGTTGGCGGGCCTTGGCGCAGAGGCGGCGAACGCGGCCCTCGGTGTCGTCGCCCGAGAGCGTGGTCAGGTCGATGCAGGAGATTGCCCGGCAGAGCCACGCCGTCTGGTGATCCTTCTTGACGGTGCGGCGGCCCGGCAGGGTTTTAGCGCGGCGTTCGATGGCCGAGGTGTTGGCCTGGACCGAGCGGAGCCAAGCCATATCCAGCGGCAGGCCCGCGTTGCGCGGCTCGACCGCCTGCGGCAGGTGCATCTGCGCGGGGTCGGTTTGCGTGGGTGAGGGGGCGTCTTGCGTGTCGCTCATGGGGGAAGCGTGGCACGGGGGCCGGGCCTTGGCAAGCGGGCCGCCACGGCAGGCCGCGACGGTTTCGGCGGGGGACTGCCGGACAAAATGAGAATAAGTCGCAACTGCATTGACTTTTTGCGAATGACTCGCATATTCATGAACCAGGGCAACCGAAAGGACCACGACTCATGCTGACCCTGCGACGTCATTTCCTTGGACTGATCCTTGCCGGTACGGCACTGGCCGCGGGCCCGCTGCACGCGGCGGAGGAGAAGATCGGCGTGGTCGCCACGACCGGCATGATCGCCGATGCCGCGCGGCAGGTGGGCGGCGATCTGGTCGAGGTGCAGGGGCTGATGGGCCCCGGTGTCGACCCGCATTCCTATCGCCAGACGCGCACCGATATCGTCGCGCTCACGCGCGCCGACCTCGTGCTGTGGCACGGGCTGTACCTCGAGGCGCAGATGGAAGAGCTGCTGCTGAAGCTCGGGGAGCGCGGCAATGTCGTCGCCGTGGGCGAGGCCGTGCCGGTGGACGAGCGGATCGGCCACGAGGATTACGAGAACAAGTTCGACCCCCACGTCTGGATGGTGCCGGAGCTGTGGGCGCACGTGGTGCGCGGGGTGGAAACGGCGCTGGCCGAGACCGCGCCGGAACATGCGGAGGTCTTCGCCGCGAATGCCGAGGCGCATCTTGCCGAGATCGAGCGGCTGGGCGCCTATGCGCGCGAGACGCTGGCCACCGTGCCCGAGCCCGCCCGCGTCCTGCTGACCGCGCATGACGCGTTCGGCTATTTCGGGCGGAGTTTCGGCTACGAGGTGATCGGCATCCAGGGCATCTCGACCGAGTCGGAAGCCGGGCTGGACCGGATCAGGACGCTGGTCGACATGCTGGTCGAACGGAAGATCGGGGCGGTGTTCGTGGAAAGCTCCGTTTCCGACCGGAACATGCGCGCGCTGGTCGAAGGCGCCGCGGCGCAGGGCCACGAGGTGAAGATCGGCGGCGAGCTGTTTTCCGACGCGATGGGCCAACCGGGCACCTACGAGGGCACCTATATCGGGATGATCGACCATAACGTGAGCACCATCGCCGGGGCGCTGGGGGGCGATGTGCCCGAGCGCGGCATGACCGGCAAGCTGGCGGCGGGGAGCTGAGGCGATGAACCTGACGCTTGCAGCAAAGGACGGGCGGAACCAGCCCCGCGATGAGGGACGGGCCGAAAGCCCGCTGGCGGTGCGGGGGCTGACCGTTTCGTATGGCGAGAAGCCGGCGGTGTTCTCGGTCGATGCGACGTTCCGGGCGGGGGCGATGACGGCGATCGTGGGCCCGAACGGGGCGGGGAAATCGACCCTGTTGAAGGCCGCGCTGGGGATCGTGCGGCCGCTGTCGGGGAAGGTCACGTGCTATGGTCAGCCATTGGCGAAGCAGCGGGGGCGGATCGCCTATGTGCCGCAGCGGGCGAGCGTGGACTGGGATTTCCCGACGCGGGTGCTCGACGTGGTGCTGATGGGGCTATACCGGCAGCTCGGATTGCTGGGCCGGGTGAATACGAAGCAGTTGCAGAGGGCGCTGGCCTGTCTCGACCGGGTGGGCATGAGCGATTTCGCCGACCGGCAGATCGGGCAGTTGTCCGGCGGGCAGCAGCAGCGGGTGTTCCTGGCCCGGGCACTGGCGCAGGGGGCGGACCTGTACCTGCTGGACGAGCCATTCGCCGGCGTGGATGCGGCGACGGAAAAGGCGATCATCGCCGTTTTGAAAGACCTCAAGGCGCAGGGCAAGACGGTGGTGGCGGTGCATCACGACCTGTCGACGGTGCCGGAATATTTCGACCGGGTGT
Organism: Roseovarius sp.; assembly: GCF_040223625.1. Taxonomy (GTDB): domain Bacteria; phylum Pseudomonadota; class Alphaproteobacteria; order Rhodobacterales; family Rhodobacteraceae; genus Roseovarius. The sequence goes on from NZ_JAVKFX010000008.1 coordinate 120,891, forward strand.
TCCTGATCAACACCACGCGGGTGGCCGAGGGCACGGTCGAGGAGGCGTTCACCGAGGCGCATCTGCACGAGGCCTATGGCGGGCGGCTGGCGACGGCGCAGATGAACGTGGCGGGGTAGGTTTTCGATGGCTTGGACGTGGGACGATCCGTGCCCCGGCCCCCGAGCCGGGGCCTTGTGGCTGGCCCGAAGGCCCCGGGTCAGGCCCGGGGCGGGTTTGAGTTTGTATGGCGCTGACCATGCTGCTTGAGGCCCTCACCCTGCAACTTGGCTACAACGCCACGCTGGTGACCATCGGCGCGGCGCTGCTTGGTATTGCCGCCGGCGCCACCGGCACCTTTCTCTATGTCGGCAAGCGGGCGCTGGTCAGTGATGCGATCAGCCATGCGACGCTGCCGGGTGTCGGGCTGGCGTTCATCGCGATGGTGCTGCTGGGGGGCGACGGGCGGTTCCTGCCGGGGTTGCTGCTGGGCTCGGCCGTCTCCGCCGCGATCGGGCTCCTCTGCGTGAGCTGGCTGTCCACCCGCACGCGGCTGGCGGAGGATGCGGCGATCGGGGCGGTGCTGTCGGTGTTCTTCGGGCTGGGGATCGTGGTGTTGACGGTGATCCAGACGATGAGCTCCGGGCGGCAGGCGGGGCTGGAGACGTTCCTGCTGGGCTCGACCGCCGGGATGCTGTGGAACGACGCGGTGATCATTGCCGGGGGCGGGGCGCTGGTGCTGGCGCTGGTGGTGCTGTTGCGGCGGCCGATGACGCTGGTGGCGTTCGATTCCGAGTTCGCGGCCTCGACCGGCGTGAACGTGCGGCGGACCGATCTTGCGATGATGGGGCTGGCGCTGGCGATCACGGTGGTGGGGCTGAAGATCGTCGGGCTGATCCTGATCGTTGCGCTCTTGATCATCCCCGCCGTCGCGGCGCGGTTCTGGAGCGACCGGATGGGCCACGTGGTGGGCATCGCCGGGGCCATCGGCGGGGCCTCGGGCTGGATCGGCGCGTCGCTGTCGGCGACGGCGCCGGACCTGCCAACGGGGCCGATCATCGTAGTCGTCGCCACCGGTTTCTTCGCCCTCTCGCTGCTTTTCGCGCCGGGGCGCGGGGTGCTGGCCGCCGTGCTGCGGCACCGGCGGTTCCAGGCGCGGGTGCACGTGCGGCAGGGCCTGCTGGCGCTGGCGCAGGAACAGCCGATCTACGAGGGGCTGACACTGCGGCTGATGCGGCGGGCGGGACTTATCCGCGCCGATGGCGTCGCGACGGAGGCCGGGCGGGCCAAGGCCGCGCGCGCGCTGCTGGACGAGCGGCGCTGGCAATTGTTGCGCGCCGACCCGCGGCACGAGGCGGCCGCCGCACGGTATGACGGGCTGACGCCGCTGGAGACGCTTTTGACCGCGGACCAGATTGCCGAGCTTGACCGCTCGCTGAAACCGGAGGCGGCGACATGATGGGCCTGGAGTTCGTATCGCTGTCACTTCCGCCGCTGCTGATCGGGATCTTCGCGGCGATCGCCTGTGCCCTGCCGGGGAATTTCCTGTTGCTCCGGCGGCAGGCGCTGATCGGGGATGCGATCAGCCACGTGGTGCTGCCCGGCATCGTGCTGGCCTTCCTGGTGACGGGGGTTGTGTCCGCCTGGCCGATGCTTCTGGGCGCGGGGGCGGCGGCGCTGGTGACGGTGCTGCTGATCGAGATCATCCGCCGGGTGGGGAGGATCGAGCCGGGCGCGGCGATGGGGGTGGTGTTCACCGCGATGTTCGCGGGCGGCGTGCTGCTGCTGGAGCAGTCGGATACCTCGAGCGTGCATCTCGACGTGCAGCACGCGCTTTACGGCAATCTCGAAAGCCTGATCTGGCTGGACGGGTTGGGCTGGGCCTCGCTGCTGGACTGGGAGGCGCTGCAAGGCCTGCCGCCGGAGCTGCCGCGGATGTTCTTCACGCTGGTCTTCGTCTGCGGGTTCATGTTCCTGCTGTGGCGGCCGTTGAAGCTGTCGACCTTCGACGAGGGGTTCGCCCGGACGCTGGGCCTGCCGACCGGGCTGATCGGGCTATCACTGGTGGTGGTGGCGGCGATCGCGGCGGTGGCGGCGTTCGACGCGGTGGGCTCGATCATCGTGATCGCCATGTTCATCTGCCCGCCCGCCGCCGCGCGGATGATGACCAACCGGCTGGAGGCGCAGATCGGCTGGTCGGTGGGGTTCGCGACGCTGTCGGCGGTGCTGGGCTACGTGCTGGCCGGGTACGGGCCGCTGTGGCTGGGCGGACAGAACGCGGTGAGCGCGGCGGGGATGATCGCGACGGTGTCGGGGGTGATCCTTGGCGTGGCGGCGGTGGCGGGGCCCTGCCGGCATCGGGCGGGGGCCCCGGCCGGGTAGGGTGAGGCTCAGCCCGCGAAGAGGGCACGTCGCAGGAGGTTGAGACCCGCCAGCAGCAGAAGGATCAGGGTGAGCCGGCGGAAGGCGGCCTGGTCGATCCGGTCGTTGATGGCAAAACCCGCCCAGATGCCCAGCAGCGCCGGCGGCACCAGCAGGGCCGAGACCTTGAATGTCTCGGCATTGAGCACGCCCGAGGCGATGTGCGCGCCCAACAGCACCACGGCGCCGGCGCCATAGATCACGCCCTGCACCCGCAGATGCTCGGATTTCTCGGTGTCGAGGGCGGTGAGCAGCGCCACGGTGGGCGGGCCCCAGACGCCCGAGATGCCGCCGAAGAACCCCGCCACCGCCCCGGCGCCGTATTCCACCCGCGCGCCCGGCGGGCTGGGCAGGCGCAGCGGCCGGCCGGCCAGGGTGAGCCCGGCATACAGCGTCATCGGCACGCCGATCACCAGGAACAGCACACCGCTGGGGATCGAGGTGACAAGCTGAGCCGCGCAGACCATCAGCACGAACCCCGCCAGCAGGAACCGCCGGAAGCGGCGGACCGAGGCCCAGGCCGCCCCTGCCCCCTGCCGCAGCGCCTGCCAGAGGTTGGTGACCAGCGTCGGCAGGATCAGCCAGCCCAGCGCCACGTCGGGCGGCACCATCATGCTGAGCCCGGAGATCAGGATCATCGGCATGGCGAACCCGACCAGCCCCTTGACGAGGCCGCCCAGCAGGGCCACCGCGCAGGCGACGGCCAAGAGCTCTGGCGTAAGTGCGTCCATCGCCCCCCTCCTAGCACTTTCCCCGGCGGGCGCACGGGCTAATTCTGGTCTGGCGGCGGGACAGCGTGCTGCGGCTGCGGCATGAGGGCGCAAGATTAGAACAAAACCTGAGAGCATTCGGCATAATAGTTGCGCTGCACCTGCAAAGTGGCTAGGACGGGGCGACTTCGAGAAGGGGAACTGATTCATGGCTCATGACGGACAGGACAGCGTCACCGCGGACCCGGTCGTGCTGGACGACCTGCTGACCCTCACCGGCGCCGCCGTGGCACCCGCCGAAACCGTGCTGGAGGCCGCGAAGGAGGCCGTGCGCGGCATGGTCGTGGTCGATGGCCGCGTGTCGTCGCGCGCCGTCGAGGCGCATCAGAGCGCGGCGCACGGGCTGGCGTGGCTGGCGACCTACGTCGAAGCGCTGCGGCAGATGCAGAAATGGGCCGAGGGACTGAAGGAGGCGGGCAAGTTCGGCGAGGTCGAGCAACTCATTCACCAGATCGCCTTTGGCGAGTACCTGCACCAGATTGCCGGCGGCATCGCCATGAACCAGGGCGAGGTCGTGCGCCTGCAGGAGATGGGGCTTGGCTGGGACGCGCTGTCGGGGTTCCAGTGCAGCGAAGTGCAGACGCTGATGTCCCGCGGCAACAGCCAGGGCGCGCGCACGCGGCTTGTCGAGCTGATGCAGGAGCGCAGCGCCGAGATCACGGTGGGCGCCACCGGTCTCGATGAAGAGCTGGAGATGATCCGCGAACAGTTCCGCCGCTTCGCGCTCGACAAGGTGGAACCCCATGCCCATGACTGGCACCTCAAGGATGAGCTGATCCCGATGGAGATCATCGAGGAGCTGGCAGAAATGGGCGTGTTCGGCCTGACCATTCCCGAGAACCTTGGCGGGCTGGGACTGTCCAAGGCGTCGATGGTGGTGGTCTCGGAAGAACTGTCGCGCGGGTATATCGGTGTGGGCTCGCTTGGCACCCGGTCGGAGATCGCGGCGGAGCTGATCCTGGCCGGGGGCACGGACGCGCAGAAATCGCACTGGCTGCCGAAGATCGCCAGCGGGGAGATCCTGCCGACGGCCGTCTTCACCGAGCCCAACACCGGCTCGGACCTCGGCAGCCTGCGCACCCGCGCGGTGAAGGACGAGAATGGCGATTACAGCGTGACCGGCAACAAGACCTGGATCACCCACGCCGCGCGCACCCACGTGATGACGCTGCTGGCCCGCACGGACCCGTCGACCACCGATTACAAGGGCCTGTCGATGTTCCTGGCCGAGAAGACGCCGGGCACCGACGAAGACCCGTTCCCCACCGAGGGCATGACCGGGGGCGAGATCGAGGTGCTGGGCTATCGCGGCATGAAGGAATACGAGCTCGGCTTCGACAATTTCAAGGTCAAGGGCGAGAACCTGCTGGGCGGCGAAGAGGGCAAGGGCTTCAAGCAGCTCATGGAAACCTTCGAGAGCGCCCGCATCCAGACCGCCGCCCGCGCCATCGGCGTGGCGCAGTCGGCGCTGGACATCGCCATGCGCTATGCCGTCGACCGCAAGCAGTTCGGCAAATCGCTGATCGAGTTTCCGCGCGTGTCGGGCAAGCTGGCGATGATGGCGGTCGAGATCATGATCGCCCGGCAACTGACCTATTTCAGCGCGTGGGAGAAGGATAACGGCCACCGCTGCGACCTCGAGGCCGGGATGGCCAAGCTGCTGGGCGCCCGGGTGGCGTGGGCCGCGGCCGATAACGGGCTGCAGATCCATGGCGGCAACGGCTTCGCGCTGGAATATGCGATCAGCCGGGTGCTGTGCGATGCGCGGATCCTGAACATCTTCGAGGGCGCCGCCGAGATCCAGGCGCAGGTGATCGCGCGGCGGCTGCTGGGCTAGGGCGGCCCGATCGGCGAGACGGGATCAGGCATCATCCGGCGGGGTGATGCCTTTTTCTTCGAGTTCCGCCAGCGCCTCGTCCGACTTGCGCAGGCCCGCGTGGCCGGAGGCATCGAGCACGCCGCGCGTCTTGAGGAACTGGATATCCGGATAGGCCACCACCTCCACCCGGTTGCCCCAGGGGTCGAGGAAATCGAACCGCTTGTCGGACACGAAGGTGATCCCCGCCTCCTCCATCCGGGCGCGCAGCCCCTCGCGATCATCCACGACGAGCCCGAAATGGCGGTGGTTGTCGGTCGTGATCTCCTCCACCTCCATCAGGGCGAGGAACTGGTCGCCCATGTCGAGGAAGGCCGAGCCCTCGCCGCGCCCGCGCAGCTTGAAATCGAACCACTGGCCGTAGAAATCAAGCGCCTCCTCGATGTCACCCACTTCGAGGGCGACATGGTTGATGCCGACGAGCTTGGGGCGTTTGGCAGGCATGGGACAGCTCCGTTCCGCGGGGAGCTATAGTCTAGCGCGGAGGCGGCGCCCGTCCAGCCTGCGTCAGGGCGTCAGCAGCCGCCGGTAGAGCGTGTCGAGATAGGCGCTGGCGCCTTCAAGCACGTCCTGCCCTTCCATCAGCACCTGCAACTGGGCGTCGAAATCGGCGTAGTGCTGGGTCGTCGCCCAGATCGAGAAGATCAGGTGGCGCGGATCGACCGGCGCGATCCGCCCCTCGGCGACCCAGCCATCGATCATCGTGGCGGACTGTTCCAGCAAGGGCTTCAGCACGGTCTCGAGGTCCGGGCCCATGCGGGGCGCGCCGTGGATGATCTCGTTGGCGAAGAGACGGCTTTCGCGGGGAAACTCGCGGCTCATCTCGAGCTTGCGGTGCACGTATTGCAGCAGTTCCTCCAGCGGGTCGCCCTCGGGGTCGATCCTGCGCAGCGGATCAAGCCAGGTATCCATCAGCGCGTTGAGCAGGGTGACGTGAATCTCCTCCTTGCTGGAGAAGTAATAGAGGATGTTCGGCTTCGACAGCCCGGCCTCGGCCGCGATCTGGTCGAGCGTCGCGCCCCGGAACCCGTGTTGCGAAAACACCTCGAGCGCCGCGTCGAGAATGCGCTTGCGGTTCCGCCGCTGAATCCGGCTCGGTTTGGGGGTCGCCGCCGGCGCGCTGTCCTGCATCAGGGGTCCTTTCGTCCTCTGCCTGAATCTCTAGCATCATTGGCTTGCCACTGGCCAGTTCGGCGGGCTGTCGCACTCACGCCTTGACAGGGAAAGCCTCCTCCGCAATCGTAACTTGACCAAATGGTAAAAAAGCCAAAACCGCAAGAGCCCGGCCCGGAATTGCGCATCCGGCGCGACTCGGGCACCTTGGAGCGGTCAATAGCAAGGGGGATGATGCCATGGCGGCACCGGGCGAAAACCTGAAGATCAACGGCGACCGGCTCTGGGACAGCCTGATGGAGATGGCCAAAATCGGCCCCGGCGTGGCGGGCGGCAACAACCGACAGACCCTGACCGACGCGGATGCCGAAGGGCGCGCCCTGTTCCAGACATGGTGCGAGGCGGCGGGCTGTTCCATGGGGCTCGATGAAATGGGCAACATGTTCGCCCGGCGCGAGGGCACAGACCCCGACGCGCTGCCGGTCTACGTGGGCTCTCACCTCGACACCCAGCCCACGGGCGGCAAGTATGACGGCGTACTTGGCGTGCTGGCCGGGCTGGAACTGGTCCGCACCCTGAACGACCTGAATATCAAGACGAAACACCCGATCGTGGTGACCAACTGGACCAACGAGGAAGGCACGCGGTTCGCGCCCGCCATGCTGTCCTCGGGCGTGTTCGCCGGCATGCACACGCAGGAATTTGCCTACGGGCGCAAGGATGCCGAGGGCAAGAGCTTCGGCGACGAGCTGGAACGGATCGGCTGGAAGGGCGAGGAAAAGGTGGGCGACCGCAAGATGCACGCCTTCTTCGAGCTGCATATCGAACAGGGCCCGATCCTCGAGGCGGAGGAAAAGGATATCGGCGTCGTCACCCACGGGCAGGGCCTTTCGTGGACGCAGGTGACGATCACCGGCAAGGATGCCCATACCGGCTCGACCCCCATGCCGATGCGGAAGAATGCCGGGCTCGCCATGGCCCGCGTGCTGGAACTGGTCGAGGAGATCGCCCTGTCGCACGCGCCCGACGCCGTGGGCGCGGCAGGGCATATCGAGATCCACCCCAACTCGCGCAACGTGATCCCCGGCAAGGCGGTCTTCACCGTCGATTTCCGCTCGCCCCAGCTTGACGTGATCGAGGACATGGTGGCCCGGATGAAGGAGGGCGCGAAGAAGATCTGCGCCGACATGGGCTGCGAGGTGGAGTTCGAGAAGGCGGGCGGGTTCGACCCGGTGGAATTCGACGAGGGCTGCGTGACCGCCATCCGCAACGCCGCCGAACGGCTGGGCTATTCCCACCGCAACCTCGTCTCGGGCGCCGGGCACGACGCCTGCTGGATCAACCGCGTGGCGCCCACGGCCATGGTGATGTGCCCCTGCGTCGACGGGCTGTCGCATAACGAGGCCGAGGAGATATCGAAGGACTGGGCCACGGCGGGGGCGGACGTGCTGATGCATGCCGTCGTGGAGACGGCGGAGATCGTGGAGTAATTGGGGGCCAGCCCCCAAACCCCCGGGATATTTTGCCCAAGAAGAAGGCAGATACTCTGCGGGACAAACCAGGGAGTTAGACAATGACCACCAAAGTCATCAAGAACGGCACCGTCTGCACGGCAGACCGGACGTGGAAGGCCGACGTCCTGATCGAGGGCGAAACGATCAAGCAGATCGGCGAGGACCTCTCGGGCGACGAGTATATCGACGCCGAGGGCGCCTATGTCATCCCCGGCGGCATCGACCCGCATACGCACCTGGAAATGCCCTTCATGGGCACCACCGCCGCCGAGACCTTCGAGACGGGCACCTGGGCCGCGGCCTGTGGCGGGACGACCATGCTGGTCGATTTCTGCCTGCCGGGCGCCGATGGCTCGCTCAAGAACGCGATCAACGAGTGGCACCGCAAGTCGGGGCCGCAGATCTGCAGCGACATCGGCTACCACATCGCGGTGACCGGCTGGAACGAGACCATCTTCAACGAGATGAAGGACGCCGTGGACATGGGCGTCAACTCGTTCAAGCATTTCATGGCCTACAAGGGCGCGCTGATGATCGAGGATGACGAGATGTTCGCCTCGTTCAAGCGCTGCCGCGAACTCGGCGCGCTGCCGATGGTACATGCCGAGAACGGCGATATCGTCGCCGACCTCCAGCAGCAGATGCTGGAACAGGGCATCACCGGGCCCGAGGGCCACGCCTATTCGCGCCCGCCCGAAGTGGAAGGCGAGGCCGCCAACCGCGCGATCATGATCGCCGATGCGGCGGGCGTGCCGCTCTATATCGTGCACGTGAGCTGCGAGCAGGCGCATGAAGCCATCCGCCGCGCGCGGCAGAAGGGGATGCGGGTCTATGGCGAGCCGCTGATCCAGTTCCTGACGCTGGACGAGAGCGAGTATTTCAACAAGGACTGGGATCATGCCGCGCGCCGCGTCATGTCGCCCCCGTTCCGCGACAAGGAGAACCAGGACGGGCTGTGGAACGGGCTGTCCGCCGGGTCCCTGCAGGTGGTCGCGACCGACCACGCCGCCTTCTCGACCGAGCAGAAGCGGATGGGTGTGAACGATTTCACCAAGATCCCCAACGGCTCGAACGGGCTGGAGGAACGGCTCTCGGTGCTCTGGACCAAGGGCGTGGAAACCGGGCGCCTGACGCCGCAGGAGTTCGTGGCGGTGACCTCGACCAACGTCGCCAAGATCCTCAACATCTACCCCAAGAAGGGGGCGATCGTGGAAGGGGCGGATGCCGATATCGTGGTCTGGGACCCGAAGATTTCCAAGACCATCTCGGCGGCCAATCACCATTCGATCCTCGATTACAACGTCTTCGAGGGGTTCGAGGTGACGGCCAACGCCCGCTACACCATCTCGCGCGGCGAGGTGATCTGGGCCTGGGGCCAGAACTCGCAGCCGCAGCCCGGCCGCGGCCGTTTCGTGCCCCGCCCGGCCTTCCCCTCGGCGCATGCCGCGCTGTCGAAGTGGAAGGAGCTGACGGCGCCGAAGCAGATCCACCGGGACCCGATGAATATTCCGGCGGGGATCTGAGACGAACCGGCCGGTCCCGCCAGCGGGCGGGGGCGGCCCATTGACAACACCGGGCCAGCATGGGCGCAATCCGCCCCAGGCAAGCGGGGGAAAATACGTGACGGGAAATTCGGTCATCAGCGCAGAGAACCTCTCGCTGACCTTCGAGACAAATGACGGGCCGGTTCACGCGCTCAAGGACGTGACGCTGGACGTCCGGAAGGGCGATTTCGTCTCCTTCATCGGGCCCTCGGGCTGTGGCAAGACCACCTTCCTGCGCTGCATGGCCGATCTCGAGCATCCCACCGGCGGCACGATCACCGTCAACGGCGTCAGCGCTGCCGAGGCCCGGATGGCGCGGGCCTATGGCTATGTCTTCCAGGCGGCGGGGCTTTACCCGTGGCGCACCATCGGCGGCAACATCCGCCTGCCGCTGGAGATCATGGGCTACGGCAAGTCCGAGCAGGACCGGCGCATCGGCGAGGTGCTGGAACTGGTCGATCTGGCCGGGTTCGAGAAGAAATATCCCTGGCAATTGTCGGGCGGGATGCAGCAACGCGCCTCGATCGCGCGGGCGCTGGCCTTCGACGCCGATATCCTGCTGATGGACGAGCCCTTCGGCGCGCTGGACGAGATCGTGCGCGACCACCTCAACGAGCAGCTTCTGCAGCTCTGGGAGCGGACGGAAAAGACGATCTGCTTCGTCACCCACTCGATCCCCGAGGCGGTCTACCTGTCCACGCGCATCGTCGTCATGTCGCCGCGCCCGGGCCGGATCACCGACGTGATCGAAAGCCCCCTGCCCAAGGAGCGCCCGCTCGACATCCGCGACACGCCGGAATTCCTCGAAGTCGCGCACCGCGTCCGCGACGGTCTGCGCGCGGGGCACAGCTATGACGAGTAGCGCCCGCTCCTCCGCCCTTGCGGGCGGCGTCGCCGTTTGCCGGGGTGCCCCCGCCCTTTTGACGGGGCGGAGGACTTTCACCTTTCGCGGTCATCGGCTCTCCAGCCTGTACCGCTTTACCAGTAGAGCACCAAATCCTTTCATCTTTCTAAAAATACTCAATATCCCCGCTCTCGGCAGGCGGAGCGACTCGAGTATTTGTGGAAAGATGAAACACCGGGCGGGGGCAAGCTGATGCGGAATGCCGTGCCTGTCCTGACCGTGGTCGCCGTGATCTTCACCCTGTGGTACGGGGCGGCGGTCGTGCTGAACGCCCCATGGGCCTATGACAAGGCCAAGCGGGCCGACGTCACGCTGGGGTTCTCCGAACTGGTGGCCGACACCTGGAGCCAGGACAAGCCCAAGCTGCCCGCGCCGCACCAGGTGGCGGTGGAAATCTGGAACACCACCGGCGAGATGGTCAGGGACGGCCGCGCCTTTTCCAAGCGGTCGCTGATCTATCACGCGTGGGTCACCTTCTCCTCGACCATGCTGGGGTTCCTGCTGGGCACGGGGCTGGGCATCGCGCTGGCGGTGGGGATCGTCTACAACCGGACGATGGACATGAGCGTCATGCCATGGGTGATCGCCAGCCAGACCATCCCGATCCTCGCCATCGCGCCGATGATCATCGTGGTGCTGAACGCGGTGGGCATTTCGGGGCTGCTGCCCAAGGCGATGATCTCGATGTATCTCAGCTTCTTCCCGGTTGTGGTCGGTATGGTGAAGGGCTTGCGCAGCCCCGGGCCGATGCAGCTTGACCAGATGCGCACGTGGAACGCCTCGTCGTCGCAGACCTTCTGGAAGCTGCGCCTGCCCTCGTCGATGCCCTATCTCTTCACCTCGCTCAAGATCGCCATGGCGGCGAGCCTTGTCGGTGCCATCGTGGGCGAGCTGCCCACCGGCGCGGTGGCCGGCCTCGGCGCGCGGCTGCTGACCGGCAGCTATTATGGCCAGACCATCCAGATATGGAGCGCGCTGATCATGGCGGCGACGCTGGCCGCCGTTCTGGTGGGGCTCATCGGGCTGATGCAGCGGATCACGCTCAAGCGGATGGGGATGGCGGAATGATGTGGGTGATTGCAGGTCTCGCCGCGTGGGCGCTGGGGTGGTGGCTCAACCACGTGCTGTCGCACCGGCCGCGCACCCGCTTCACCCGGTTGGCCGTGCCGGTGATCTTCGGGGTGACCGTGATCGTGGTCTGGGAATGTATCGTGCGGGGGTTCGACATCCCGACCGTGCTTTTGCCCGCGCCGACCCAGATCGCCGCGCGTTTCGCCGCCTCCACCGGCATCCTGTGGCAGGATTTCGTGCAGACCGCCATCAAGGGCGCACTGACCGGCTATATCCTCGGCTGCGGGGCCGCCGTGCTGCTGGCCATCGCCATCGACCGCTCGCCCTTCCTCAAGCGCGGGCTGCTGCCGGTGGGCAATTTCGTGGCTGCCCTGCCCATCGTCGGCACCGCGCCGATCCTGGTGATGTGGTTCGGCTTCGACTGGCAGTCGAAGGCGGCAGTCGTCGTGGTGATGGTGTTCTTCCCGATGCTGGTGAACACCGTGCAGGGCCTGCAGGACACCGACGCGATGCAGCGCGACCTGATGCGCACCTATGGCGCAAGCTATTGGCAGACGTTGTTCAAGCTGCGCCTTCCCGCCGCCATGCCGTTCATCTTCAACGGGCTCAAGATCGCCACCACGCTGGCGCTGATCGGGGCCATCGTGGCCGAGTTCTTCGGCTCGCCGATCAAGGGCATGGGCTTTCGCATCTCGACCTCGGTCGGGCAGCTCTCGATGGATCTCGTCTGGGCCGAGATCGTGGTCGCCGCGCTGGCGGGCTCGGGCTTCTACGGCGGGGTTGCGCTGATCGAGAAGGCAATGACATTCTGGCACCCATCACAAAGGGGCCGGGCATAACCGGAAACCACAACAAGGGAGACGACAACAATGAAGAAACTCGCCACCACAATCGGCCTTGCGGCCGCGGGGCTTGTCGCCGGGATGGCGCAGGCCGCCGACGAGGTCACGATCCAGCTCAAATGGGTCACCCAGGCCCAGTTCGCGGGCTATTACGTGGCCCAGGACCAGGGCTTCTACGAAGAGGAAGACCTCGATGTCACGATCAAGCCGGGCGGCCCCGACATCGCGCCGGCGCAGGTGATCGCCGGCGGCGGCGCCGACGTGATCGTCGACTGGATGCCCTCGGCGCTGGCCAGCCGCGAGAAGGGGCTCGACCTCGTCAACATCGCCCAGCCGTTCAAGAGCTCGGGCATGATGCTGACCTGCCGCAAGGATACCGGCGTCGAAGGCCCGGAAGACTTCAAGGGCAAGACGCTGGGCGTCTGGTTCTTCGGCAACGAATACCCGTTCCTGAGCTGGATGAGCCAGCTCGGCATTCCCACCGAGGGCGGCGAGGACGGGGTGACCGTGCTCAAGCAGGGCTTCAACGTCGACCCGCTGCTTCAGGGCCAGGCGGCGTGCATCTCGACCATGACCTATAACGAGTACTGGCAGGTCATCGACGCGGGCCTCACCCCCGAGGAGCTGGTCGTCTTCAAATACGAGGACCAGGGTGTCGCCACGCTGGAAGACGGGCTCTACGTGCTGGGCGAGAACCTCGAGGATCCGGAGTTCGCCGACAAGATGGTGCGCTTCGTCCGGGCCTCGATGAAGGGCTGGAAATGGGCCGAGGAGAATCCGGAAGAGGCGGCGATGATCGTGCTCGACAACGACGCCACCGGCGCCCAGACCGAGAAGCACCAGAAGCGGATGATGGAAGAGGTCGCCAAGCTGACCGCCGGCTCGAACGGGGCGCTCGACCCGGCCGATTTCGAGCGGACGGTCGAATCGCTGCTGTCCGGCGGCTCAGCCCCGGTGATCACCGAGCATCCGGGTGACGACGCCTGGACCCATGCCATCACCGACGAGGCGCTCAACTAAAGCGTGATTCCGCAACACGCGCGACAGGCCCTGGCCGGAAACGGCTCAGGGCCTGTTTTTTGTGCGGTAGCCCTTCGCCACATTCCCGCCACATTGGCACGGGTTGCGACGGCGCGCCAGGGCCACACCACATGTTGTGGCGGCGTGTTCCCGCGCTTGAATAACTCTTTTAAATGACGGCTTTATTCGAATTCCGCCTTGTGTTACCAATTAACGTATAAAGCAAAAAACCCGACAAAAGTGCGGGACGAGGCAGAGAAGAGCAGGTTCATGAGAGCCCGGAACAAACAGCCGGTCCGGTGGGGGCTTGTGGCGTTGGCCGCCCTCTGGATGATGGTCATAGTCCCCCTAAGCGCCGCGGCGGCCCCCTACGCCGCCTTCGTGATGGATGCCCGGTCGGGCGAAGTTCTGCATGCCCGCAACGCGGACACGCGGCTTCACCCGGCATCCCTCACCAAGATGATGACACTGTACATCGTGTTCGAGGCCGTCGAGAACGGCGAGATCGGGCTCGACGACCAGGTCAAGATATCCAGCCACGCCGCCAGCGAGCCGCCCAGCAAGCTGGGCCTGCGCGCCGGGCAGAACATTCGCCTGCGCTACCTGATCCGTGCAGCCGCCGTGAAGTCGGCCAATGACGCGGCCACCGCGCTTGGCGAGGCGATCGAGGGGTCCGAGGCGCGGTTCGCGGCGCGGATGAACCGCACCGCCAAGGCGCTCGGCATGAAGAACACCACCTTCAAGAACGCCCACGGGCTGACCGAATCCGGGCACCAGTCGACCGCCCGCGACATGACGATCCTCGGGCGGCACCTGTTTTTCGACTATCCCGAGTATTACAACCTGTTCTCGCGGATCACGGCGGATGCGGGGGTGCGCAAGGTCTACCATACCAACCGCAAGCTGCTGAGCAGCTACAAGGGCGCCGACGGGATCAAGACGGGCTATACCCGCGCCGCTGGCTTCAACCTGACCGCCAGCGCCGAGCGCGGCGGCAAGCGCATCATCGCCACCGTTTATGGCGGCCGCTCGACCGCCACGCGCAACGCAAAGGTTGCGGAATTGCTCGACCTCGGTTTTGCCGAGGCGAAGACCCATGTCGCCCTGAACAAGCCCTCGAAGCCGCCCTACATGGGCAAGATCAACGGCGACGACGTGCCCGGCGGTGTCGGCAAGGTCGTGCGGCTGGCCAGCGCCGCGGCGGTCAAGAGCAGCCTGAGGCCGGTCATGCGCCCCGTGCCCGAGGAACCGGCGCCGGTGCTGGTGGCCGACAAGGCGGATATCGAGAACGCGATCCTAGCCGCGCAGGAGGTTGCGCTGGCAGAGCCCGAGACCGAGCCCGAGCGTAATACCGCCGAGGCGGAAGAGGCCGAGCTCGTGCCCGAGCCCGGCTCGGAGATGCTGACCGCCGCGCTGGACGTGAACCCGGATGTCACCCCCGAGCTGCGCCCCGAAAGCATCGTCCTCGCCTCGCGCGAGGTCGGCACGCCCAGGGGCGACCCCGAGCAGGAGATCGTCGAGCGCGTCTCAACCTCCGGCGGGCGGCACTGGGGTATCACCGTGGGCCGCTACCCGAGCCAGTACAAGGCCCGCAAGGTGCTGCTGCAGATCGCGCTCAACGAGATGTCGACGCTCGACGGCAGCCTGCGCAAGGTGCTCAAGCGCAACAGCGGCTACGACGCCAATTTCATGGGCATGACCCGCGAGACGGCCGAACTGGCCTGTCGCCGGCTTCAGGCCAAGAAGATCACCTGTTTCATGATCGAGCCGACGGGGTAGCCCCCCGTCGGTCGAACCGGTCTCCCCTACGAAGGACCGGAGAAGACCACGCATTGCCCTAACCGGAATGCGCACCTCCCGGACGCGGCCCCCACCGCCGCGTCCGGGAACTTTGCTTTCCGCCCCGGCGTTCTATCTTACAGCTGTATGCCGCTGGGAGGTTGCCATGCTGAAACGTTTCCCCTTCATTCTCGTCCTCGCGATGGCCACGTCCGGCCCCGCGGCCGCCGCCGACACGACGGCCATGTGCCTTGACCAGACCGGCACCGACGATGCCCAGTGCCAATGCGCCACCCAGGCCCTGGCCGAGGAGATCGGCGAGGAAGACGCCGACATGTACAACGCCGTCGGCGTGCTCTACCTCGACGGCAAGGCCAACGGCCAAGAGGAAGAGGCCGCGTGGGACGCGGCGATCGAAACGGTGGCGGGGCAGAACGACACCGACCAGGCGGAGCTGCTCGAGCGGATGAACTCCGCGCGCGAGGCGCATGGCGAGGCGATCGAAAGCTGCGAGTGACCGGGCCCCTGCCCTATGATCCGTGCGATAGGATGTTGACCAGCTTGCCCGCCGGGTCGCGCAGGTAGAACCGCCGCACGCCCCACGGCTCGTCCGTCAGGTCATAGGCGATGTCGCAGCCCATCTCCCGCGCCCTTGCATGGATGGCATCCACATCCTCCACCTCGATCGAGAGATCCGGCACCGGCGTGCCCGACCCGCCCTCCGACATGATGCTCACCTGCGTCAGCGCCTGCGCGCCCGAGGCCAGCGTCGCGATCCAGCCCATGTCCATCGCCGCCTCCAGCCCCAGCAGCTCGGCATAGAACGCCCGTACCTCCGCCACGCGTTCCGTGGCGATGTTGGCGACGATCCGCTTGACGGTCATGGCCTTCCCCTATTGCTTGGGCTTGTCGTCATACTCGTCCGACAGGATACGCCGGGCGTCGCCCTCGGGGTCGTCATACTGGTTGGTCTTCACCGTCCAGATGAAGAAAGCCAGCCCCAGCCCGCCCATGATCAGCGAGATCGGGATGAGATAGGCGAGAATGGTCATGGCTACCTCAGGCGCAATGCGTTCAGGGACACGGTAATCGACGAGGCCGACATGGCCAAGGCCGCGATCAGCGGAGAGCACAGCCCCGCCACCGCCAGCGGCACGGCGATGATGTTGTAGACCGTGGCGATGCGGAAATTCTCCCTGATGCGGCGGGTGGCCGAACTGGCCGTTCCGCAGGCCGCGGGGATCGGCGACAGGTCACCGCCCAGCAGCACGATGTCGCTGGCCACCCGCGCGGCATCCAGCGCCGAGGCGGGCGAGATCGACACATGCGCCGCCGCCAGCGCCGCGGTATCGTTGAGCCCGTCGCCCACCATCAGCACGCAGTGCCCCTCTTCGGTCATCGCCCGCACCCGCGCGGCCTTGTCCGCCGGAAGCGCCTCGGCCATCCAGCGCGCGATGCCCAGCCTCTGCGCCAGCGCCTCGACCGCCGGGGTGGTGTCGCCAGACATCAGGTAGACCTGCTTGCCGGCCGCCTGCAGCTCCGCCACGGCCGCCTCCGCCCCGGCGCGCAGCCGGTCGGCGAAGACGAACCCCACCGGCGCGCCCTCGCCCCGTTGCAGGAAGCTTGCGGTCACCGCCATGCCCTCGGCCCCGGTCCAGCTCGCCCGGCCCAGCCGCACCTCCTGCCCGTCGAAGGTGGCCCTCGTGCCGTAACCCGGCACCTCGGTGACATCGCTCACCCGCGCCGGGGCAAAGCCCGCCGCCCTTGCCGCCCGCGTGATCGCCTGCGCCAGCGGATGCGACGAGCCTTGCGCCAGCGCCAATGCCAGCTCCACATCCGCCCGTTTCAGATCGGCCAGGTTCGTCAGCTCCGGCGTGCCCTCGGTCAGCGTGCCGGTCTTGTCGAAGACCACCGCGTCGACCTCGGCCAGCCGCTCCAGCGCCGTCTCGTGCTTGATCAGCATGCCGCGCCGGAACAGCCGCCCGCTCGCCGCCGTGGTCACCGCCGGAACGGCCAGCCCCAGCGCACAGGGGCAGGTGATAATCAGCACCGCCGCCGCGATGTTGATCGCCGTGCGGAGGTCGAAGGTGTAAAGATACCAGCCCACGAAGGCCAGACCGGCAAGGATATGCACCCCCGGCGCGTAGAGCTTCGCCGCCTTGTCGGCGAGTGAGGTATAGCGCGACCGGCCCGACTCGGCGATGGCGACAAGGTCGGCCATCCGGTGCAGCGAGGTATCGGCGCCCACCGCCGTCGCCCGCACCGTCAGCGGGCCGGTCAGGTTCACCTCGCCGGCCGACACGGCTTGCCCCTGACCCGCGAACACCGGCACCGTCTCGCCGGTCAACAGCGACCGGTCGATCTCCGACGTGCCCTCGATAATCTCGCCATCCACCGGCATCCGCCCGCCCGGCCGCACCAGCACCATGTCGCCCACGGCCAGCTCGGCCACCGCCACCGTCTGCTCAACCCCGCCGCGCAGCCGCACCGCGCGCGGCACCTCCAGCGCGGTCAGCTCCTCCGCCGCCGACCGGGCAATCGCCCGCGTCCGGTGATCGAGATACCGCCCGGCCAGCAAAAAGAAGGTCAGCGCCAGCGCCGCGTCGAAATAGGCGTGCTCCCCCGACAGCGACGTTTCCCACAGCGATGTCACCACCGCCAGCAGGATCGCCAGCGTGATCGGCACATCCATGTTGAGCTGCCGCTTCCTGAGCGCCGCCCAGGCGTTCACGAAGAAAGGCTGGCCGGAAAAGGCGATTGTCGGCAGGGCGATGGCTGCGGAGATCCAGTGGAACATGTCCCGCGTCGCATCCTCGGCACCGGACCAGACGGACACCGACAAGAGCATCACGTTCATCGAGGCGAACCCGGCCACCGCCAGCCGCATCAGCAGGTTGCGCCCCGCCCGGTCGTTGGACGTGGCGTTCAGCGTGCCGGGGTCCAGCTCGTGCGCCTCGTAGCCCAGCGCCTCGACCAGCGCCTTCATCTCCTGCGCGGTGACATCCCCTTCGGCTTGGATGCTGGCGCGCTTCAGTGTCAGGTTCACCCGGGCCGAATGCACCCGCGGATCGGCGTTCAGTGCCTTCTCGATCCGGGTGATGCAGGCCGAGCAATGGATCGTCGGCAGGCTCAGCGCGATCTGCGCGTCATGAGCCCCCGCACCGGCCAGCGCCTCCGCCGCCGGCACCGCCGAACAGGCCGGACAGGCCGAGGCGGAGGGGCGCATCGTGGCGGTCATTGCGCCCCCCGTCCCGGCCCCCGCGCCGGGACCTCCCCGCCAGCCGCAAGGCCACGGGTCAGGCCCGGGGCGCGTGTCACCACCATTGCCGATATTCCCTTCATCCCTGTCAGTCCTTGATCAGCACGACGCGCTGCTGGAACGGCGTGCCGTCGCCGGCAATCGCCTCCATGCGGATGTTCCAGTTGCCGCCGCCCAGCTCCACCGGCGCCACGTAGGCATCGCCGTCAAAACGGAATTCCGGCGTCACGTCCTGCGCCACGCTCGTGGCCCGGCCCACCGTCGCATCCAGCTTGGCCACCCGCACCGGCGCCCCCGCCTCGTCGGTGATCGACAGGGTCAGGATACCGTCGTGGTGATGCGCCCCCACGGTCCAGCCAAGCGCCTCCTGCGCGGCCTTGCGGTCGTCGAAGGTCTGGCTGGCGATGTAGGAGTTCTTCACCTCCAGCCCCGGAAAGGTCCGCACCGCCGAGACCGCCAGCAGGATGTTCACCCCGATGATCACGCCGAAGGCCAGGACAAAGCCGATCAGCACGTGCTTTCCGGTGATCTGCTTCCCGGTCATCCGTTCCTCGGTCATCACTGGTTCGCCTTTCCGTTGAAGATGGTGTCCTTGTAGACCCGGTCGCCGTTGGTCTCGTCCTCGACCCACAGCCGCACGTCGCTGCGCTCGGCCTGTGCCGCCTCCGAGCCGGCGGGCGCGATCAGGTAGACGCGCTGCAGCCGCTGGGCGTTGGCCGCCACTTCCACCGTCGCAGACTCTGCCCCCTCAAGTTCCAGCCGGATCGGCCCGTCGCCCCCGACCGACAGGCGGAAGGGCCGCGTCTCGCCATGCTTGTTGCGCAGGCGCACCTCGTAGGTGTTGCGGACCGAGCCGTCCGACAGCATCACGAAGGTCGGATTGCGCACCGGTGCCACGGTCATGTCGATCTCGGACCGGATGAACAGCGCGAACAGAAGCCCCACGCCCACCAGCGACCAGAGCGAGGTGTAAAGGATCGTCCGCGGCCGCAGGATATGCCGGATCACCGGCTTGGGCGGCTGGCCCTCACGCTCACGCTGTTCATCGGTCAGCGCCATGTAGTCGATCAGGCCGCGCGGCTTGCCGATCTTGGCCATGATGTCGTCGCAGGCGTCGATGCACAGCGCGCAGGTGATGCATTCCATCTGCTGCCCGTCGCGAATGTCGATCCCCATCGGGCAGACATTCACGCAGGCCATGCAGTCGATGCAGTCGCCCGGCCCGGTGGCTGCCGCCGCCGCATCGGGCACCATGTCGCTCGCGTTATTGGGCACCGGCGTCCGTGCATAGCTGCCCCCCGCCGTCTCTCCCGCGGCGTGCGAGGCCGCCTCGGCCGCAATCGCTTCCTCGGTCTTCCGCCGGCGCACGTTGCCCTTGCCGCGCGGCTCGCCCCGCCAGTAGCGGTAGCCCACGGTCAGCGTGTCTTCGTCCATCATCGCCGCCTGGATGCGGGGCCACGGGCAGGCATAGATACAGATCTGCTCCCGCGCGAAGCCGCCGAAGAAGAAGGTGGTGCCGGTCAGGATGGCGATGGTCGTATAGGCGATCGGGTGCGCCTGAAGCGTGAACAGGTCCACCAGCAGCGTCGGCGCGTCGGTGAAATAGAACACCCAGGCCCCGCCCGTCGCCACCGCGATCAGCAGCCAGGCCGCCCACTTGGTCAGCCGCAGCCGCACCTTGCGAAGGTCCAGCTTCTTCTGCCGGTGCAGCCGCAGGCGGGCGTTGCGGTCGCCCTCGATCCAGCGCTCGACAAGGATGAAAAGGTCGGTCCACACCGTCTGGGGGCAGGCATAGCCGCACCAGACCCGGCCCAGCGCCGAGGTGAACAGGAAAAGTCCCAGCCCCGCCATCACCAGCAGCCCGGCCACGAAATAGAACTCGTGCGGCCAGATCTCGATCCAGAAGAAGAAGAACCGCCGATGCGCGAGGTCGACCAGGACCGCCTGGTCGGGCAGTTCCGGCCCGCGGTCCCAGCGGATCCACGGGGTCAGGTAATAGATGCCGAGGGTGACGATCATGATCACCCATTTCAGGTTTCGGAACGTGCCGTAGACCCGTTTCGGAAAGATGGGCTCGCGCGCGGCATAGAGGCTCGGCGGTGCGCTCGGCGGGGAGTTTGCCAACGGGAATCACTCCACTGCTTGTGGCGGGGTTTCCCGGTCTTGTCCCAGACCGGCCGCGCGCAGGCTTTGACCTGCATCAAATTCTGACTTTGAAAGTGATCTATTCCCGCGTCCCGCGGAATGCGCGCCGATGCCGCAGCCGGCCCCGGGGGTCAGGCCTCCGCCAGCGCCGCGGCCGCCTTGCCGTGCCGCCTCAGCCATTGCACGAAGGCCTTCGCCGCCGGTCGCAGGATGCCGGGGCGGGTCACGATGTGATAGCCCGTCTCGCCCGCATCGCGGAACAGGATGCGCAACCGCCCCGCCTTCACGTCCTCCTCGACCGAGGACATCGCCGTGCTGATCACCCCCTGCCCGGCCCGGGCCCCTTCCAGCATCAGGTTGCCGGGCACGTGGGTCAGGCTTTTCACGCAGCCCTCCGTCACCCCGTGCGAGCGCAGCCAGTCCATCGATTCGTTGGTCCCCAGCTCCTGCAGCCACGGAAACCGCAACAGGTCGGCCGGCTCCGTCACGTCGCACTCCCCCACCAGCGAGGGCGCGGCGGTGATGACGATATCCGCCGGCACCAGCATCTCGGCCTCCAGCCCCGGCCAGTTGCCGTCGCCGAACCGCAGGCACAGGTCGATCCCCCCCGGCGCCGGGTCGCTGATCTCGGCGGTGGGGTGCACCATCAGGTCGACGCCCGGATGCTTCGTCTGGAAATCCAGCAGCCGCGGCATCAGCCAGGTGCTGGCAAAAAGCTGGGTCGTGGAAATCTGCAGCGGCCGCGCCGCATCGGCCCCGGTCAGCAACTGGATGGTGCGATGGATCGTGCCGAACCCCTCGGTCAGCGCCTCGGCCAGTTGCGCGCCCTCCGGC
This sequence comes from Roseovarius sp., assembly GCF_040223625.1. GTDB lineage: Bacteria > Pseudomonadota > Alphaproteobacteria > Rhodobacterales > Rhodobacteraceae > Roseovarius. Next base: position 141,962 of record NZ_JAVKFX010000008.1, read on the forward strand.
GTCAGCTCCAGCCGCCGGCCCGACCGGTCGACCAGCGACAGGCCCAGATGCGTCTCGAGCGTGCGGATCTGCTGGCTGACGGCGGCGTGGCTGACGTTCAGACGCTCGCCCGCCTTGGTCACCGACCGGCTTTCCGCCAGGGCCGCAAAGGCGCGCAGCGCCGAAAGGGGCGGCAGGGCGATCCAGTCAATCATGTAATCCCACCTTACATAAACCAATTTTTCCTGAGTCGCATCATGACCCACCCTATCCCATATTCCAAGGCATGCAGCAGCCAAACGAAAGGAAACGCCATGTTCCATATCTTCGCAAATACTTTCAGAACCGCCACCCGTAACGAACCCCGCGACCACTGGAGCGCGCCTTCGCATTGGGTCCGCGGCGAACGCTTCGACAACCGCCGCAACGCCGAGATCGAGGCCCACCTGACCGGCCGCCGCTTCTGATGGACACGCTCCTGTTCCATCCCGGCCTCGCCGCCCGCGAACACCAGACCCAGCGCTGGCCGTGGCGCGGGCGGCGCTGGCCGCACCGCCTTCGCTGATCCCGATAGGGGCGCGCGCCCGAGCGCCCCGATTTCTCCCCTGACTGGCCCGTGGCCCCGGCATCACCGCCGCGCCACGGGCTTTTTTTGGACCGCCCCGAAAGGATCCCCATGGAATGGCATCTGGCCCACAGCACCGACACCCCCGCCGGCACCGTCACATGGGGCAGTGCCGGCGCCGGCCCGCCGCTGGTGCTGGCGCATGGCTGGCCGTGGTCCTCGGTCTCGTGGCGCCGGATCATCCCCGCCCTCGCCCGCAGCCATACCGTCTACTGGTACGACATGCCGGGCTATGGCCGCTCCGAAAAGCGCCCCGACCAACCCACCGGCCTCGACATGCAAGGCAAGGTCTTTGCCCACATGCTGACCCGCTGGGGTCTCGACCGGCCGGGCGTGGTGGCGCATGATTTCGGCGGAGCGACCACGCTGCGCGCGCATCTCCTCCACGGGGCGGAATTCGACCGCCTGGTGCTGATGAACGTGGTGGCGATGCGGCCCTGGGGGTCGGCGTTCTTCGACCATGTCCGCCGCCATGTCGACGCCTTCACCGCCCTGCCCCCACATATCCACGAGGCCGTGGTCCGCGCCTATATCGACGGCGCGCTGGTCACGGCCCTGCCCCCCGAGGATACCGAGGCGCTGGTCGCCCCGTGGCTCGACGACGCCGGGCGCACCAGCTTCTACCGGCAGTTCGCCCAGGCCGACGAAGCCTTCACCGCCGAGGTCGAGCCGATGTTCGGAGATGTCCGCCGTCCGGTGAAGATCCTCTGGGGCGAGGCCGATCCGTGGATCCCGCTCGCCCGCGGCCGGGCCCTGCACGGGCTGATGCCCGGGTCCGGGTTCGAGACGCTGCCGGGCATCGGCCACCTGCCCCAGCTCGAGGCGCCCGGCGCCGTGCTGAACGCGCTCACGGGGTTTCTCGATGGCTGACATGAACCGGTTCTGAAAAAAGGCACCGACCGTTCCAGGAAACGCGCGAACAGGACGGAACGGCCGGTGCCAGGGCTCGCGGGCGGCACTCACTCCGCCCGCGAGTTTCTCGTCTGCGGCCTACTCGCCGCCGCCCAACTGGTGGACATAGGTCGTGACGGCGCGGATCTCGGCCTCGGACAGGCGCTGGTTCCACGGCGGCATCACGCCGAACCGGCTGTAGGTCACGGTGTCGTGCAGGGTGTCGTAATCCCCGCCATAGAGCCAGATCGCGTCGGTCAGGTTGGGCGCGCCCTGCGTCCGGTCGCCCTTGCCGTCATCCATGTGGCAGACCGCGCAATTGTCGGCGAAGACCTGCTCTCCGGCCGCCGCGGCCTCGGCATTGCGCGGCTCCTGCCCCGACATCGCCATCACGTAGTTGACCACCTGCCCGATCTGCTCGTCTTCGAGGATCTCGCCGAAGGCGGGCATTTGCGAATACCGCGCATCGGGGTCTTCCTCGTTGCGGATCCCGTGGGTGACGGTGGTGTGGATCTCCTCCATCGTGCCGCCCCAGAGCCATGCGTCATCCTGCAGGTTGGGATAGCCCTTGGCCCCGGCGGCGCCCGATCCGTGGCACTGCGCGCACCACGTCCGGAACACCGCCGCCCCGGCCGAGGTGGCATAGCCCTGCAGCTCGTCATCGCCCTGGATCGCGGTCAGCTCGACCGAGGCCAGCCTCTCGTTGATGCCGGCATTGGCGGCCTCGGCCGCGGCAATCTCCTCGGCCACGTTGGCGCGGGTCGACCAGCCCATGTAGCCGGCCGTGGCCTCCTTGATGCCCGGCCATGCCGGGTAGGCGACGCTGTACCAGATGCCCCAGACGATCGTCAGGTAGAACACCCAGACCCACCAGCGCGGCAGCGGGTTGTTGAATTCCTGGATGCCGTCCCACTCGTGCCCGGTGGTTTCCGGATCGTTGTCCTGGATTTGCGGTTCTTTTGCCATTGTCCTCACGCCTCCTTGGCGCTCTCCGCGCTGTCGGGCGCGGGCTTGTCTTCGTACCGGAAGGGGATGCTGGCCGTGTCCTCGTATTTCTTCGACGCCCCGGGCCGGAACACCCAGACCACGACGCCGAGGAAGAAGACGAACAGGAACAGCAGCATCCAGCTGTCGGCGAACTGGCGGAGCAGGGAATAGGTTTCCATGATATCCTCCCTTACCGGCTGGCCACGGGCGTGAAGGTCGAGAAGTCGACCAGCGTGCCCAGCATCTGCAGATAGGCGATCAGCGCGTCGGCCTCGGAAATGCCGGCCGCCCCGTCGAAATTGCGCACGTTGACGGTCTCGCCATAGCGTTCGAACAGCCCGTCGACGTCACCATAGGGATCGGTCTGCGCCACGAAGTCCGCCTGCGCATTCTCGATCATCTCCTCGGTATAGGGCACGCCCACCATGGCGTTGGTCGCCAGAACGTCGCCGATATGCTCGCCCTCGATGAGCCGGTCTTCGAGATAGCCGTATTTCGGCATCACCGATTCCGGCACCACGGCCTGCGGGTCGCGCAGGTGGTCGACATGCCACTCGTCCGAGTAGCGGCCGCCGACGCGGGCAAGGTCCGGCCCCGTCCGCTTGGACCCCCACTGGAACGGGTGGTCATACTGGCTTTCGGCGGCAAGGCTGTAATGGCCATAGCGCTCCACCTCGTCCCGCATCGGCCGGATCATCTGGCTGTGGCACACATAGCACCCCTCGCGGATGTAGATGTTGCGCCCGGCCATCTCGAGCGGGGTGTAGGGGCGCATGCCCTCCACATCCTCGATCGTGTTCTCCAGCCAGAACAGAGGCGCGATCTGGACGATCCCGCCGATCGACACCACGATCAGCGACAGTACCGCCAGCAGCGTGACGTTCCGTTCGAGCATCTGGTGCCGGTCGAGGAAGGTCTTCCGTTTCGGCCGGTCGCCGATCCCCGTGGCCGAGGCCGGCATCGGGGGTTTCTTGTTGGATTGGTCTGCCATTGTCCGGCCCTCCTTATTCAGCCGGGACCGCGGAACCGGCGGCCGCTTGCGTGGCCGGGCTCCGACGAATGGTCATGTAGAGGTTGTAGCACATGATGATCGCGCCGCTGATGTAGAGCACCCCGCCCAGGCCACGCACCACGTACATGGGGAACTTGGCGGCCACGGTGTCGGCGAACGAGTTCACGAGGAAACCGTTGGCATCCACTTCGCGCCACATCAGGCCCTCCATGATGCCGGTCACCCACATGGCGGCGGCGTAGAGGATGATCCCGATCGTCGCGAGCCAGAAGTGCCAGCTCACCATGCTCAGGCTGTAAAGCCGCTCCTTGTTCCACAGCTTGGGCACAAGGAAGTAGAGCGCGCCGAAGGTGATCATGCCGTTCCAGCCAAGCGCGCCGGAATGCACGTGCCCGATCGTCCAGTCGGTATAGTGCGACAGCGAGTTGACCGCCCGGATCGACATCATCGGCCCCTCGAAGGTCGACATGCCGTAGAAGCCGATCGAGATCACCATCATCCGGATCACCGGGTCGGTGCGCAGCTTGTCCCACGCGCCCGACAGCGTCATCAGCCCGTTGATCATGCCACCCCAGGACGGCATCCACAGGATGACCGAGAACACCATGCCCAGCGTCGAGGCCCAGTCGGGCAGCGCGGTATAGTGCAGGTGGTGCGGGCCGGCCCAGATGTAGATGAAGATCAGCGCCCAGAAGTGCACGATCGACAGCTTGTAGCTGTAGACCGGCCGCTCGGCCTGTTTCGGCACGAAGTAGTACATCATGCCCAGGAAGCCGGCGGTCAGGAAGAAGCCCACGGCGTTATGGCCGTACCACCACTGCGTCATCGCATCCTGCACGCCCGAGAAGACCTGCACTGATTTCGACCCGAAGATCGACACCGGGATGCTCAGGTTGTTGACGATATGCAGCATCGCCACGGTCAGGATGAACGCCAGGTAGAACCAGTTCGCCACGTAGATATGCGGCTCTTTCCGCTTCATCAGCGTGCCCGCGAACACCATCAGGTAGGCCACCCAGACGATGGTCAGCCACCAGTCCACGTACCATTCCGGCTCGGCGTATTCCTTGCCCTGCGTGGCGCCCAGCAGGTAGCCGACCGCGGCCAGCACGATCACAAGCTGGTAGCCCCAGAAGACGAACCACGCGAGGTTGCCGCCCCAAAGCCGCGCCGCGCTGGTGCGCTGGACGACATAGAACGAGGTACAGATCAGGGCGTTGCCGCCAAAGGCGAAGATCACCGCGCTGGTATGCAGCGGCCGCAGCCGGCCGAAGTTGAGCAGCCCCTGCGACCATTCGAAGTTCAGCTCCGGAAAGGCAAGCTGGAACGCGATGAACGTGCCCGCGAGGAAGCCCACGACCCCCCAGAGCGCCGTCGCGATCACGCCATAGCGGATCACGTCGTCCATGTATTCCCCGGACAGGTCGCGCCGGATCACCGGTTCGTCGGTGTTCCGCAGCACCCAGATGAACAGCCCCCCGGCCACCAGCGCCACGGTGAGCGCATTGGCCAGATAGGCCAGATCGCGCGCGAAATTCGCCGCCATCAGTGCCAGAAGCACGATGACGCCAAGCGCGATCAGCTTGAAGTAGTTCGCCATATCTCTTCGTCCCTTCGTCCTCATCCGCGCGGGCAATGGAATCACCGCGCGCGGGCGCGTTTTGACTGATGCCGTAATGCTGAACTGGCCGGGCCGGCGCCTTGATCTACATCAATGAGACCGGCCCTGCGCCGAGGCCCGGCGCAGCAGGGCGATTTGACACGCATCAAGGCACAGCGTCCGAACCCGCCCTAAAGTCGGGATATGAACGCTTTGTTAAGGAAGGCGATATGTCCTACAATTCCCTGTTCTCCGTGCTGACGGATACGGCGCTGGTCGACGGAACCCTCGACCACGCCATCGCGATGGCCGCCGCGCATGACGCGCATCTCGACGTGCTCTGCCTCGGGGTCGACCGAAGCCAGACCGGGTATTACTACGCCGGCGCCAGCGCCGTGGTGCTTCAGGACACGATCACCCGTGCCCAGGAAGAGGCCGACGAGATCGACGCCGCCGCGCGCCGGCGTCTCGGTCGCGAAGACATTCGCTGGTCCATCGAGAAAGGCGCCTGCCAGCTTGCCGATCTCGGCCGCCACGTGGCCTTGCGGGCCCGCTTCTCGGACCTCGCGATCGTCCCGCAGCCCTATGGCGAAGACCGCGGCGCCGAGCTCGAGCCGGCCACCGAGGCGGTGCTCTTCGACGGCCGGACGCCCGCGCTGATCGTGCCGCGCTCGGTCGCGCCCCGCCCGCCCAAGCGCGTGGTCGTGGGATGGAACGAAAGCGCCGAGGCGCTGGCGGCGGTGCGCGCGGCGATGCCGGTGCTGCGGGGGGCCGAGGTGGCGCACCTCGCCATCATCGACCCGCCCACCCACGGGCCGACCCGCTCCGATCCGGGCGGCATGGTGTCGCAATACCTGTCTCGCCACGGCGTGAAGGTCGAGATCGACGTGCTGTCGAAAACCCTTCCCAAGGTCTCCGACATCCTGCTCCGCCACGCCACCGACGTGGGGGCCGACCTGCTGGTGATGGGCGCCTACGGGCACTCCCGCTTCCGCGAGGCGATCTTCGGCGGCGCCACCCGCTCGATGCTGGAAGAGGCGACGCTGCCGGTGCTGATGGCGCATTGATTCACTACAGGCCCGCCCCGACCGCCGGGGCGGGCTTCCCCGCCCGCGATTCGAGTCCGAATGTCAGGAAAGGCCGGCCCGGCCTAGGCCAGCAACCCGCCGTCGCTGTCATCGCCCGCCTCTTCCATCAGGCGGTTGAAATCCGGCACCGTCACGTGCCGCTTGCCCTCCAGCACGATCACCCCGTCCTTGCGCAGCGCCGAAATCTGCCGGCTCACCGTTTCCAGCGTCAGCCCGAGGTAATCCGCCATCGCCTCGCGCGTCAGCGGCAGGTCGAACACCATCGGCCCGGTGATCTTGCCGAAGGTCAGCGACGCATTGCGCCGCGCGATGATCGACAGCAGCGAGGCGATCTTCTCCCGCGCCGTCTTACGGCCCAGCACCAGCATCCATTCCCGCGCCGCGTCCAGTTCGTCGAGCGTCATCTCCAGCAGCCGCTGCGCGATATGCGGCGTCACCGCCATCATCGTCTCGAACGGCTTCCGGCGGAAACAGCACATTACCATGTCGGTCGTCGCCACCACGTCATAGGCCGCGGTCTCGCGCCCCGGCCGGCCGACGAAATCGCTTGGCAGCAGCAGGCCCACCATCTGCGTGCGCCCGTCCTCCATCGCCTGCGTCAGCGTGGCGATCCCCGAGACGACAGAGCCCACGAACTCCATCTTGTCCCCGGCCCAGATCACCGGCTGGCCGGCCTGGAAACTGCGGTAATACTTGATCTTGTCGAGCTGCTCTAGCTCGTCCGCCTCGCAGCGCGCACAGACCGCCCGGTGCCTGATCGGGCAATCCCCGCATTCCCTTGGAATGGCTTTGACGGTTTCATTCAGCATGGTGCCTCACACGCGGCAAAGGTTGATCTGCATCAAGGATCGTCTCGATCTCCGCCTCTAAGGGTAAATCCATGATGACGAAATCTCAATTCGGCAGACTGGGTCTTTTTGACGCTAAGGTGCCCCGCTACACAAGCTATCCCACCGCCCCGCATTTCGGGCGCGATGTGGGCCACGACCGCTTCGCAGGCTGGATCGGCGCCATCGCGCCGGGGGCGCGGATATCGCTCTATGTCCACGTGCCCTTCTGCCGGCGGCTCTGCTGGTTCTGCGCCTGCCGCACGCAGGGCACGCAGACCGACAAGCCCGTCGCGGCCTATCTCGAAACGCTGAAGGCCGAGCTTCGCCTGCTGGCCGAACACCTGCCCGAGGGCGTGGCACTGTCCCGCCTGCACTGGGGCGGCGGCACGCCCACGCTGCTGTCGCCGCAGATGATGGAAGACCTCGCCGGCGCCATCGGGGAGGTCGCGCCCTTCACCGACAACACCGAATTCTCGGTCGAGATCGACCCGAACGAGATCGATGGCCCCCGGCTCGACGCGCTGGCCCGCGCCGGGATGACCCGCGCCTCGATCGGCGTGCAGGATTTCGATCCCGACATACAGGCCACCATCGGTCGGATGCAAAGCTACGACATCACCCGCGACGCGGTGGATGAAATCCGCGCCCGCGGCGTCGCCAGCCTCAATGCCGATATCCTCTACGGCCTGCCGCACCAGTCGCGCGCGAAGATCACCGAGAGCGTCCAGAAACTCCTTTCGCTCAACCCCGACCGGGTGGCGCTTTACGGCTATGCCCACGTTCCGTGGATGGCCAAGCGCCAGCAGATGATCCCGTCCGATGCGCTGCCCACGCCCGCCGAACGGCTCGAGCTCTTCGACACCGCCCGCCGTCTCTTCCTGTGGGATCATTACGACGAGCTCGGCATCGACCATTTCGCCACCAAGCATGACGGCCTGTCCATCGCCCGCAAGACCGGCCGCCTGCGCCGCAATTTCCAGGGCTATACCGACGACACCGCCGAGGTGCTGATCGGCGTCGGCGCCTCCTCGATCTCGCGCTTCCCGCAGGGCTATGCCCAGAACGCCCCCGCCACCGGCGCCCACACCGCCGCCATCCGCGAGGGGCGCTTCTCGACCGCGCGCGGCCATGTCTTCACACAGGAAGACCTGATGCGCGGCCGGATGATCGAACAGCTCATGTGCGAGTTCCGCATCGACGCCGCCGAGATCCGAAGCCGCTTCGGCCTCTCGGCCCCGGCGCTGTCGTCCCTGCTGGAACGGATCAACCGCGATTTCGACGGCCTGCTTCGCGTCGGCCCCGACGGCCTCTCGATCCCGCCCGAGGCCCGCCCGCTGACCCGCATGGTCGCCCGCAGCCTCGACGCCTACGACCTCGACAAGGCCGGCCACAGCTCGGCGATCTGAGGTGCCCGATAGCCCGCCCCGGACCTGATCCGGGGCCTCACCCCTCACGCCGGTACCGACGCCTTCAGGTCCAGCGCCGCGTGCAACAGCGTCTTGGCATAGGCCGTGCGCGGGTTGTCGAAGATCTCCTGCGCCGAGCCGTACTCGACGATATCCCCGTCCTTCATCACCGCCACGTTATGGCTCATCGCCCGCACCACGTTCAGGTCGTGGCTGATGAACAGGTAGGCCAGCCCCCATTTCTCCTGCAGCTTCCGCAACAGGTCGACGATCTGCACCTGCACCGTCATGTCGAGCGCGCTGGTGGGCTCGTCCAGCACCACCATCTTGGGCCGCAGGATCATCGCCCTTGCAATGGCGATCCGCTGCCTCTGCCCGCCCGAGAACTCGTGCGGGTAGCGGTCCATCGTGGCGGGGTTCAGGTCGACCTCCTCCATCACCTCGGCCACAAGCTCTCGCGGCGACCGGTCATCGGGGTTGCCATGCACCCCCAGCCCTTCCGCGATGATCTGCTCGCAGGTCATCCGCGGGCTCAGGCTGCCGAACGGGTCCTGGAACACGATCTGCATATCCGCCCGCCGCTTGCGCAACTGCCGCGTCGACCAGCCATGCACATCCTCGCCGTCAAACGTGATCTTCCCCTGCGACGCCGCCAGCCGCATCACCGCCATCGCCAGCGTGGTCTTGCCCGACCCGCTCTCGCCGACGATCCCCAGCGTCTCGCCCGCGCGCACCCAGATGGTCGCGTCGTTCACCGCCTTAATATGGCCCGTGGTCTTCCGCAGCAGGCCCCGCTGGATCGGGAACCACACCCGCAGCCCCTCGGTCTCGACGATGGTCCTTGCCCCCTCCGGCACAGGCGCCGGCTCGCCCGTGGCCCGCGCACCCAGAAGCTTCTGCGTATAGGCGTGCTGCGGGTTGGCGAAGATCTCCTTCGTCGGCCCGGCCTCGACGATCTCGCCATCCTTCATGACACAGACCTTGTCGGCGATCCGCTCGACGATCTGCAGGTCATGGGTGATGAACAGAAGGCCCATCCCCTCGTCCCGCTTGATCCGCGCCAGCAGCTCCAGGATCTGCGCCTGGATCGTCACGTCCAGCGCGGTTGTCGGCTCGTCGGCGATCAGGATGTCGGGCTTGTTGGCCAGCGCCATGGCGATCATCACCCGTTGCCGCTGCCCGCCCGACAACTGGTGCGGATAATCCTTCAGCCGGCTTTCCGCGTTGCGAATGCCCACCATGTCGAGCAGTTCCACGATCCGGTCCCGGGCCGCGTCGCCCACGATCCCCTGGTGCAGCTCCAGGCTCTCGCGGATCTGCTTTTCCAGCGTGTGCAGCGGGTTCAGCGACGTCATCGGCTCCTGGAAGATGAAGCTGATATCGTTGCCCCGCACGTCGCGCAGCCGCTTGTCCGACGCGCCGATCATCTCCTGCCCGTCATAGGTGACAGAGCCGCCAACCCTTGCCGACGCGCCCAGCAGCGACACGGTCGACAAGGCCGTCACCGACTTGCCCGACCCGCTTTCGCCCACCAGCGCCACGGTCTCGCCCCGCCCGACCGAGAAGGACACGCCCTTCACCGCCTCGATGGTCCGCCCATCCTGGAAAAAGCTGACCGTCAGGTCGCGCACGTCGAGAACGGCATCGCTCATGTCAGAGGGCCCCCAGGTACAGAATCGGGAAAAGCGCCGCCGCCCCGATGGTCAATGCCATGTGCGTGGCCGAGGGCCGCCACCCTTGGCGCCGGCACATCCACGCCGACAACAGCGCCACGCCCGAGGGCAGCGCCGCAAGCAGCACCGGCAACGCGATCAGCGCAGGACCGACGCCGCCCGGCGCCGAATCCGCGCCCACACCGACCCGGGCCACCCAAAGCGCCGCGCCCGCCAGCACCGCCACGATCGCGCCATGCACCGCCAGCGCGGCGACAAAGGCCCGGCCCAGCCAGGGAGAGGTGACCACGACACTCATTCGAAGGTCTTCCTCGGGTCGAACGCATCGCGCACACCCTCGAAGATGAACACCAGCAGCGACAGCATGATCGCGAAGGCAAAGAACGCCGTAAAGGCCAGCCACGGCGCCTGCAGGTTCTGCTTGGCCTGCAAGGTCATCTCCCCCAGGCTCGGCGCCGAGGAGGGCAGCCCGAAGCCGAGGAAGTCGAGCGCGGCCAGCGTGCCGATCGTGCCGGTCACGATGAACGGCAACAGCGTCAGCGTCGCCACCATCGCGTTGGGCAGCATGTGACGGAACATGATCGTCAGGTTCCCCACCCCCAGCGCCTTGGCGGCCCGCACGTATTCAAGGTTCCGCGCCCGCAGGAACTCGGCCCGGACCACGCCGACCAGCGCCATCCAGCCGAAGAACACCATGATCCCCACCAGCAGCCAGAAACTTCGTGGCAATATCGCGAACAGGATGATGATCACGTAAAGCTGCGGCGTCGCCGACCATATCTCGATGATCCGCTGAAAGATCAGGTCGGTCAGCCCGCCGAAATACCCCTGCACGGCACCCGCGAAGATGCCGATCACGCTGCACAGCACCGTCACGATCAGCGTGAACAGCACCGACAGCCGGAACCCGTAGATCACCCGTGCCAGCACGTCGCGCTTGGTGCCGTCGGTCCCCAACAGGTTCTGCTCGTTGGGCGGCAGCGGCGCCGCGCCGGGCCGGTCGACCGGGGTGTCGAAGCTGTAGGGAATGGGCGGCCAGAGCGTCCAGCCCTTGGCAATCGCCTCGCCGCCGATCTCGCCATCCTGCGCATCCGCGATCACCCCCTCGGGATCGTCGAAGCAATCCTCGCGCCCGCCCGACACGATCAGGCATTCCACCTCCGGATCGGCATAGATCGCCTCGGTCGCGAAATCCCCGCCAAAGGCCGTCTCGGGATAGAAATTGAAGATCGGCGTGTAGAACTCGCCCTGGTAGTGCACCAGGATCGGCCGGTCATTGGCCACGAACTCGGCCGGCAGGGTGATCACCATCAGCACCGAGAAGATGATCAGCGACCAGAGCGCCCGCTTGTTGCGCTTGAAGTTGCGCCAGCGGCGGCGGTTGAGCGGCGACAGCTTCATGAAAAACCGCCCCCGCGCTTCTTCTGGCCAAAAATATCCCGGGGGGCGTTGAACCCCTGCAGGGGGTTCAGCGTGGGGCAGCGCCCCTCTTCACACCGCGAAGAACACATCGTCCGCATCACCCCTCCCGCGTCTCGAAATCGATCCGCGGGTCGACCAGCACATAGCACAGGTCGCTGATGATATTCACCAGCAGCCCGATCAGCCCGAACAGGAACAGCGTGCCGAACATCACCGGGTAATCCCGGCTCAGCGCCGCCTCGAAGCCCAGCCGCCCCAGCCCGTCGAGCGAGAAGATCGTCTCGATCAGCAGGCTGCCACCGAAGAACACCCCGATGAACACCGCCGGAAAGCCCGCGATCACGATCAGCATGGCGTTGCGGAAGACATGGCCATACAGCACCTTGCCCTCCGACAGGCCCTTGGCGCGCGCGGTCATCACGTAATGTTTCTTGATCTCGTCCAGGAACGAGTTCTTCGTCAGCAGCGTCAGCGTGGCAAAGGCCGCGATGGTCGAGGCCAGCACCGGCAGGGTGATATGCCAGAGGTAGTCGACGATCTTGCCGAAGAGGCTGAGGTCGGCGAAATTGTCCGAGGTCAGCCCCCTCAGCGGGAAGATCTGCCAGTAACTCCCGCCCGCGAACAGCACCACCAGCATCACCGCGAACAGGAAGCCGGGGATGGCATAGGCGGCGATGATCACGCCGCTGGTCCAGCTGTCGAAGCTCGTCCCGTCGCGCACCGCCTTGCGGATGCCCAGCGGGATCGAGATCAGGTAGGCGATCAGCGTCGACCAAAGCCCCAGCGAGATACTTACCGGCATCTTCTCCAGCACCAGGTCGGTCACGCTGATCGAGCGGAAATAGCTCTCGCCGAAATCGAACCGCATGTAGTTCCACATCATGTTGACGAACCGCTCCAGCGGCGGCTTGTCCAGCCCGTACTGCGCCTCCAGCTCGTCGATGAACTCCTGCGGCAGGCCGCGGGCGCCCATATAGCCCTCGCCCTGGCTCTGCTGGAACGTGGCGTCCTCGGCCCCGCCGGCGAAGGAACCGAACACGTCGCCCTCGCCCTGCATCTCGGCGATGATCTGCTCGACCGGGCCGCCGGGCACGAACTGCACCAGCACGAAGTTGATGACCATGATGCCGAACAGCGTCGGGATGATCAGCAGTATCCTGCGAAGAATATAGGCGCCCACGTCAGCAAGCCCTCCGGCGCGGGGTCAGGTGGGCCGCAAGACGGCGTGGGGTCATTGCAGCGCCCCTGACGCCTTGAGTTCCTCGGCCTTCTCCTCGTTGAACCACCAGAAATCCAGAGTGCCCAGCGCGTAGGGCGGAATTTCCTCGGGATGCTCGTACATGTCCCAGTAGGCGACCCAGTGATCGGGCTTGTAGCCGTCGGGAATGACGATGAACTCGTGCCTGAGCGCCCGGTCGAGGGCGCGGATCGCCACGTCCTCCTCTTCCTGGCTCTCGGTCATCAGCGATTCCTCGATGATCCGGTCCACCAGCGGGCTGGCCAGCCCGGCGGGGTTGAACAGGCTGTACTCGGCCGCTTCCGACCCGAACCGCTGCGCCAGCCCGGTCCCGGTGCCCAGCAGCGCCGGGTAGCCATCGAAGACAAGGTCGTAATCCCGATCCCGCTCGCGCAGGGAATACTGCGACGAATCAACCGACTCGAACCGCGCATCCACGCCCATCGCCTTGAGGTTCACGATGAAGTTCTCGGCGATTGCCCGGCTGGTCGCCTCGGACGACGCGTTGAACAGGAAATCGAGCCGCATGGTCTCGCCCTCGGCATTGCGCAGCCGGCCGCCCTCGCCCACGGTCCAGCCCGCCTCCTCGAACAGCTTCAGCGCCTGCCGCAGGTTCCGGCGCGAGCTCAGCCGGTCGGGATCGGATTCATGCGGCACCCACGGCTCCTCGGTGAAGATCTCCTCGGGCACCACGTCGCCCAGCGACTTCAGGAATTCCAGCTCCTCGCCCTCGGGCAGGCCGGTGGCCTCCAGCCGCGTGCCGTCGGAATACGACCGCTGCTGTTCATAGAGACCATAAAGAAGCGACTTGTTGGTCCATTCGAAATTCAGCGCCAGCGCCACCGCCTCGCGCACCCGCTTGTCCTTCAGCGGCTCCGAGCCGAGGTTGAAGACGATCCCGGTCATGTTGGGCGGCATCCCGTCCGGCAGCTCCTCGCGCACCACGTCGCCCCGGCTCAGCGCCGGGAAATCATAGGCGCTGGCCCATTTCTTCGGGTCGGCCTCTGTCCGGTATGTCACCTCGCCCGCCTTGAACGCCTCGAAGGCGGCGGTGCTGTCGGCGAAATACTCCAGCCGGATGGTATCGAAATTGTGCCGGCCCTTGTTGATCGGCAGGTCCCAGCCCCAGTAATCCGGGTTCCGCTTGAGGATCACCCGGCGGTTCACGTCGATATCCTCGATCACGTAGGGCCCCGAGCCCGGCGACGTCTCGAGCCGGCTCTCGTCCAGCTTGGCGCCGCTCTCCTCGAACCATTTCTGCGACCACACCGGCACGCTGCCCACCTGGTCGATCAGCGACCGGCGCGAGATGCCGTCGGCAAAGTAGAACTTGATCGTGTGATCGTCGATCACCTCGGCCTTGGGAATGCGCTTGCGCACCGCCTCGGCATAGGATTTCAGCCCCTCGTCCAGCAGCAGGTTATGGCTGAACAGCACGTCATGGGCGGTCACCGGCGTGCCGTCGGAAAACTCCGCCTCCGGGCGCATGTGGAAGATCACCCACGACTTGTCCTCGGGATACTCGATCGTGTGCGCCAGCAGCCCGTACATCTCGTCGTAATCATCCGCCGGCAGCGCCCCGCTGCCTGCCAGAACCTGCCCCAGCAGGCTTTCGTACATCACCGTCGACAGCGCCGCGGCGCGGCCCTTCCGGGTGTAGGGGTTCATCGAATCGAAGCTGCCCGACAGCGCCAGGGAAATCTCGCCCCCCTTAGGCGCGTCGGGGTTCACGTAATCGAAATGCTCGTAATCCTCGGGATAGGACAGGTCGCCGAAGTACGAATAGCCGTGGCTTTTGATGATCGTCTCGTCGCCGTCCTCCTGCGCCAGCGCCGACTGCGCCAGCAGCGCCGCGATGCAAAGCCCCGTCAGGGCCGCAACCATCGCGCGGGGGGCAAAGCGCGCCGCGCGGGCCCGGCTGTTGTATCGGATCATGTCTTGCTACCTCCTGCCGATCTGCGATCTGGCGCTTGTCGTTGCCGCAAGGCTAATCAAGGCCACCTCCGACATTCAAGCGCTGATACGTCCGTTTCGCCCAATATGGGGTCACAAAAACGAAAGGCCACCGTCCCGCCCGGGTCGATGGCCTTCAACGCATGTTTCTGCCGTGTTCAGTTCGAGGCGCTCTCGATATAGGCGACCACGGCCGCGCGGTCTGCCTCGTCCTTGAGGCCGGCAAAGGCCATCTTGTTGCCCGGCGCCATGCCCTTGGAATCCTCCAGCCACTCGTTCAGCCGGTCCTCGGTCCATTGACCGCCAAGCTCCTGCAGGGCGTTGGAATAGCGGAACCCCTCGACACCGGCCACGTCGCGACCCACGAGGTTCACGAGATGCGGCCCGACGCGGTTCTGCTCGCTGTCGACCACGTGACACGCCTTGCACTTGCGAAAGACCTTCTCGCCCTCGGCCGGATCGGCCGACGCGACCATCGCGGCGAAGCCACTGCCCTCGGCAGAGGCTTCTTCCTCGCTGGCCGCCTCTTCATCGGCCGATTCTTCCGAACCCTCTTCGGCGGCGTCGCCCGAGGCATCCCCGGCCCCGTCGGTCTCTTCCGTGGTCGCGTCTGCTTCCTCGTCGACCAGAACCGCATCGCCGTTCTCGGTCACGCTCGCGGCATCCGCCTCGGCGCTCGGCGTGGGAGAGACATCCGCTTGCTCCGGCTCTTCCGCGGTGACCTGCTCGGCGGAGATGGCGGGAACGTCGTCCTCGGCACTCTCACCAGCGGCCTCATCCTCCGCGGCACCCTCGTCCGCAGCACCTTCCTCGGCAGCACCCTCGTCCGCAGCACCTTCCTCGGCGGCTTCACCTTCGGCAGCACCCTCGTCCGCGGCACCCTCCTCGGCGGCTTCACCTTCGGCAGCGCCCTCGTCCGCGGCACCTTCCTCGGCGGCACCTTCTTCACCCTCGGCAGAGGCCTCTTCCGTCCCTTCTTCAGACGCCTCTTCCTCGGGCACTTCCATCTCGTACGTATCGCCATCGGTCTGGTCGAGATAGGCGATCACGTTGGCCCGGTCCTCGATGCTGCCGAGACCCGAGAAACCCATCGTCGTGCCCGGCGCGAAACCGGAGGGGCTTTCGAGGAAGGCGCTCAGGTTTTCCGGCGTCCACACATCCGCCGCCGCCACGAGGTTCCCGGAATAGGAAAACCCGTCAGCCGAGGCCACGTCGCGACCGACCACACCGTACAGGTAGGGGCCCGTCCCGTTGGCGCCCTCCTCGACCGTGTGGCAGGCCTTGCACTTGTTGAAAACGCGCTCGCCCTTGCTGGCATCGGCCGACACGAACAGCTCCGCGAAACTCGGGCCGGACTCGCCTTCCGAGCCGCCTTCGCTCCCCTCGCTTCCGGTGTCGATCACGTAGCCTTGCGCATGATCCTCACCATGCCCGCCGGGCCCGTGATAGATCAGTTCCGCGGCCCACTTGCCCAAAAGGAAAATCAGCAGCGCGCCGCAGAGACCGCCGACGATCTTGGTGAATGTCATCGTATCGAACATGTGCCTCGATCCCATTTATCTCTCGGGCGGTATCTATCCGCTTCCACTACGAAGGCGCAAGGTGTAGTTTGCGCGACCAAACGACCGCACCTCGCACCGGCGGCGACAAGGGACAGAAACGGACAAGAAATGACCAGACGCATTGCCTTTCAGGGCGAGCCGGGTGCCTATTCGCACCAGGCCTGCCACGAGACTTACCCCGAGATGGAGGCCATGCCCTGCCGCACCTTCGAGGACGCCATCGAGGCGGTCCGCACGGGCGAGGCCGAGCTCGCCATGCTGCCGGTCGAGAACTCCACTTTCGGCCGTGTCGCCGACATCCACCACCTGCTTCCCGAATCCGGTCTCTACATCGTCGACGAGGCCTTCGTGCGGGTCCGCATCCACCTGCTCGCCATCCCCGGCACGCCCCTCACCGACATCACCCACGCCATGAGCCACACCATGCTGCTCGGCCAGTGCCGCAGCTTCCTTGGCGAACACAATATTCACCGAGTCACCGGCGCCGACACCGCCGGCTCCGCCCGGCAGGTGGCCGAGGATGGCGACCCCCACACCGCCGCCCTCGCCAGCGAACTGGCCGGCGAGATCTACGGCCTCGAGGTGCTGGCCCGCGACATCGAGGACGAGGGCAACAACACCACCCGCTTCCTCGTCATGGCGAAAGAGCCCGACTGGTCCCGCCGCGGCGATGACGGGATGATGACCACCTTCGTCTTCCAGGTCCGCAACATCCCCGCCGCGCTCTACAAGGCGATGGGCGGCTTCGCCACCAACGGCGTCAACATGACCAAGCTGGAAAGCTACATGCTGGGCGGCACCTTCTTCGCCACCCAGTTCTACGCCGATATCGAGGGTCACCCCGAGGATCCGGCGGTGCAGCGCGCGCTCGAAGAGCTCGACTATTTCACCTCCGAGATCACCATGCTGGGCGTCTACCCCGCCGATCCCAAGCGCCACTAGGCCACCGATACCGTTCCGGCTTTGCCGTCCGCGCCGGATCGCTTTCCCATCCGGCGCCCCCGCAACGAAACCGGCGTTCCGGGGGCCGTCGCCTGTTCGGGAACCGGTTTCGTTTCAGTCACTTGTCTTAGATGTACGTTAGGAACCTGTTCCAGACGCACAAGACTTTTCACGCCGAAGTGTCTTCGCACATGCGCACAATCACCCGTGCGGCATCGGCGTTTCATAGCACATGCGCGCATCCTATTTGAGCGTCACGCAACGACGGAACAGTCCGCCGCTGAGTGAATGGAAACAAGAAAAACCTCAAAGGAGGACGCTATGAAAAGCTTCAAACTGATCGCCATCGCGACCGCTGCCGCACTGCCCGCTCTTGCCGCCTATTCCGCGACGGGGCCGGCCCCGCTGCACAGCCTCGTTCTCAGAACCGCCCAGACGGAAACCCTCGATCTGGTCGAGCTGAGCGAACGCGAACGGCAGACCGACATCGCCGAACTCAGTGAACGTGAGCGGCAAACGGACATCGCCGAGCTGAGCGAACGCGAGCGGCAAACCGACATTGCCGAGCTGAGCGAACGCGAGCGGCAGACCGACATCGCCGAACTCAGCGAACGCGAGCGGCAGACCGACATCGCCGAGCTGAGCGAACGCGAACGGCAAACCGACATCGCCGAACTCAGTGAACGCGAGCGGCAAACCGATATCGCCGAACTGAGTGAACGCGAACGGCAAACCGATATCGCCGAACTCAGTGAACGCGAGCGTCAGACCGACATCGCCGAACTCAGTGAACGCGAACGGCAAACCGATATCGAGAACGTCGCCGACCACGCGCAGCAAGTCGAAATCGCGGAACTCAGCGAAGAAGAGCGCAAACCCGGCATCGCATAAGCCATGTCGCCTTTCCGGCCCCGGCCCATCGGCCGGGGTCGCAAACCTGTACCGTCAGTCCTTCCACACCGGGTTGGACCATGCGGCCCGCCCGGCGGCATCCAGCACGGTCACCCGCACCCAGTCGCCCGCGGAGAACTTTGCCAGCTTGATCCGCGCCCCGGTCAGCGACCGCCCGGTCTCGCATAGCGCCGCGCTGCCATGGCCCTGGACGATCACCCGCTCCACGGCCGAGCACTCCACCACGATCTCCTTGCCCTCGATCCGCACATCCCGCAGTTCGGGGCCCTGCGTGGCATAGAAATGCCCCGCCTTCAGCGCCGCCAGCAACGGCTCCGGCGCGTTCTCCTCCGCCTTCACCATCACCCAGCCGCCGAACGCGTCGGGTGTGGCGAAATGCGCGTCATCCGTGGCAATCGCGGTCAGCCGCCGGCCCGCCGACAGCATCAGGTCGGCCATGTGCCACCCGTCGCCCCGACCCGCCTCGACCGCGCAACCGTGGTTGTAGATCTCCACCGCGTGCGCCGCCTCGATCGACATCGCGTCCTCGAAATGCATACCGCTCCATTGCGGATGCGCCACCGTCACGAACGCCCCGGCCTCCCGTGCCCGCCTTGCAAGCTCCGGCCCGCTTTCCTGACCCTCGACAGGCCCGAAATGCGGCGCGTTGCCTTGCGCGAAATCCGCCGGCAGGCCCACGGCAAGGATATGCCAGATCTCCCCGTTCCGCATCGCCCCCGAATGCAGCTCGGCGCCCAGGATCGTGGTGAACCCCTCGCCCCGGAACGGCACCGTATCGGCCACAGGATAGCCATACAGCCCGATGAAATGGTCGGTCAGCGCGATGAAATCATACCCCTCCGCCCGGTAGCGGCGGCACACCTCGTCCGGCGCCAGCCGCCCGTCGGACAGGGTCGAATGGGTGTGCAGGTTGCCGCGGAAGAACCGCCCCGGCGCGGTAAAGGCTGTCTGCATGGCCCGCCTCCCTGGAATGCCCCTTGGCCTACGATACCCTTGTAACGGTTTTCCGTTCGTTCAGGCGGTTTGCTTGTACCGCCGCTCGATTTCCTTCGAATACGCGGCCATCCGTTCATTGAGCCGGTTCATCAGGCTCTTCTTCGCCAGCTTCAGCGACTGCACCAGCAGCTTGGCGGTCAGGTTCTTCGGCTCGAGCTCCACGTCCATCGTCACCCGCGTGCGGGTCCGCGACAGCGCCACCAGCTCCGCTTTCATCTTGCCGCCCAGCCCGGCCGAGCGCGATGCCATCACCAGCCCGTTCGGCGGGTCGTACTCGGTCAGCTCCAGCTCGATCTCGCGCGCCTTGCCGCGCAGCTCGAACGCGGCGTCCCACATCATGCCTACACCCTTGTGGTTCAGCTTGTCGACCCGCTGAACCTCGGCCCCGCGCCGCATCGCCGCGCGCTCGATCGCCTTGAAATCCGTCATCTGCTCGAAAACGAACTCGATCGGTGCCTCGATATCTTCCCTGGTCCCGAATTTCATGCCTGTCCCTCGTTGCGTCCGTCAGCCCTGCCCCGGCGTTTTGTTAGCACATTTTCCGTGCCCCGCCATGCCCTGCTTGTCACGTCATTCCAGCGTATCCGCAAGCCAGTTCCGCAGCAGGAAATGGGCGATCGCCCCCTTGCGCGCGGGCAGGATTTTCGGGTTTTGCCCGGCGAAGGCGTCCATCACCTCCTCCTTGCTCACCCAGATCGCGTCGTCGATCTCCTGCGGGTCGATCCGGATCTCGTCGGTCAGCGCCTCGCCCCGGCAGCCGAACATCAGCGAGCTGGGAAAGGCCCAGGGCTGGCTCGACAAATACTCCACCCGCCCCACCCGGATCTGCGATTCCTCGAACACCTCGCGCCGCACCGCCGCCTCGATGGTCTCGCCCGGCTCCACGAAGCCGGCAAGGCAGGAATACATCCCCTCCGGCCAGCCCGGCGACCGGCCCAGAAGCGTGCGGTTGCCGCGGGTGATCAGCATGATCACCACCGGGTCGGTCCGCGGGAAATGCTGCCCGCCGCAGGCATCGCAGGACCGCTGCCAGCCCGACAGGATCATCCGGCTCTCGGCCCCGCAGCGGGCACAGAACCGGTGGCTCACATGCCAGCCGGCGATCGCCTTGGCGGTGGCGGCCAGCTCGGCGTCCCGCGGGCTCAGCCGGGTCATGATCCGCCGCAGCTCGGCAAAGGCGCTGCCCTCGGGCAGGTCGGGATGGGACTGCAGGCTGGTGTCGTGAAACCGGTTGATCTCGGCCTCGTCCAGGTCCTCGGGCACCCAGCCCGAGATATCCAGCGCCAGCACCAGCCGCCCGCTCTCCTCGCGCCCCAGAAGCACCGGCGGCAGCGTCGCCCCCTCCAGAACCGGATGATCGGCCGGCAGCCGCACCAGCCGGTCCAGCTCCGCCGCCTCCACCAGCAGCTTGCCGCGCCACAAAAGCGCCACGTCCACCGCCCCCTCGGCCCGGCGATAGGCCAGCGCCGCCTCGTCGCCGCGCAGCTCGGCCGCCCGGTCGAGCCCCGATCCCCCGAATGTCACCGTCTCGGCATGCTTCATGCAATCTTCCTTTTCCCTTGGGGTGCCACGTTCCACCCCGCCGGGCAAGAGAGCCCCGCACCCGGCCGCCCGACACCGGCGATCTTCCCCGCGCCCGCGGCCCGGTCGAAACAGTTCGTTCACGGAATACGATTTCCGACAAGCATGTTTACAATCTATAATTGCCAAATTACCCTGACTTTCGTCGCATGTGCCGGGACGTCTGGCACCCGGCCCCGGAAACCGAAAAGAGTTGCTTGCGTAATGATTGCACCGGGATGAATTCGCCCGTCAGACCCCAGCCGTCCCCAGCCCTCCGCACGGGCTCCGGGTCGTTCCACCTGCGCCTGCTCGCCACCTCGGACATCCACGCCGCCATCCTGCCCTACGACTACGCCGCCGACCGCCCCGACAGCGGCTACAGCCTCGCCTGCATCGCCAGCCTCGTCGACACCGCCCGCGCCGAGGCCCCCGGCGCCTGCCTGCTGGTCGACAACGGCGATTTCCTCCAGGGCAGCCCGCTCAGCGACCTGCACGATCCCGAGGGCGCCCCGCACCCGGTCATCGCGGCGATGAACCGGCTGGGCTACGACGCCGCCAATCTCGGCAATCACGAGTTCAACTTCGGCCTGCCCACGCTCCGGACAGCGGTGGAACAGGCCGCCTTCCCGGTGCTCAGCGCCAACACCCTCACCCGCAAGGGCGCCACCCCCGCCGAGGATGAAACCCTCCTGCGCCCGGCCACCATCCTCACCCGCACCGTCACCAGCGCGGCGGGAGAGACCCGCACGCTCAATATCGGCCTGATCGGCCTGCTGCCGCCGCAAATCACCCTCTGGGACAGGTTCCACCTCGGCGGCGAGGTCACCGCGCGCGACATGGTCGACACCGCCGCCCACCACGTGCCCGCCCTGCGGGCCCAGGGCGCCGATATCGTCATCCTGCTCGCCCATACCGGCATCGACACCGGCGACGCCGGGCCGGACATGGAAAACGCCGCCCTCACGCTGGCCCGCCTGCCCGGCGTCGACGCCATCGTCGCCGGCCACAGCCACGAGCTGTTTCCCCATGGCGACACGCCCCCCGGCGCGGACGAGGCCGATCACCTCGCCGGTACCTTCTCGGGCATCCCGGCCGTGCTGCCGGGCTATCGCGGCTCGCATCTCGGGCAGATCGACCTCGACCTTGCCCATGACGCGGGCGGCTGGTCCGTCAGCGGCCATCGCGCCCGCCTTCACCCGGTCCTGCCCGGCGACACCCCGGCCCACCCCGCCATCGCCGAAACCGTGCGCCACGACCACGCCGCCACGCTGGCCCGGATGCGCGCGCCGCTGGGCCACACCGATCAGCCGATCCACAGCTACCTGTCGCTCTACCGCGCCGACCTGCCCGTCCTGCTGGTGGCCGAGGCCAAGCGCCGCGCGGTCCGGCAGGCGCTGTCCGGCACCGCGCTCGACGGCCTGCCCGTGCTCGCCGCCACCGCACCCTTCAACACCGGCGGCCGCGCCGGGCCCCGCGCCTATACCGACATTCCCGCGGGCGATCTCACCCTGCGCAACGCCGCCGACCTGCAACCCTTCCCGAACTCGCTCTGCGCGCTGCGCTTCACCGGGGCCGAGGTGAAGGACTGGCTCGAACGCGCCGCCTCCTGCTTTCACCGGATCGCGCCGGGCCAACCCGACCAGCCGCTCTGGAACAACGCCTTCCCCGGCCACGCCGCCGACACCATCGCCGGGCTGACCTACCGGATCGACCTCTCCGCACCGCCCCTCTACGACGACAGCGGCCGGCCCCTGCCCGGCCCCGCCGGACCCGGCCGCATCCGCGACCTCGCCCATGAGGGCAGGCCCGTCGCCCCGGCCGACGACTTCGTCGTCGCGGTCAACAACTACCGCGCCTTCGGCGGCGGCCCCTACCCGGTGCTGCCGGAAAACCGCCTGGTCCATGCCAGCCAAACGCCCGTACGCGACCTGCTCGCCGGTTTCTTCCGCGACGGCGGGCATCACGCCCTCTCCGCCACCCCGGCCTGGCGCTTCCTGCCCCTGCCCGACACCTCCGTGCTGATCTGGTCCGGCCCCGGCCTGCGCGCCCACCCCGCCGACATCGCGGCCCATGACCTCACCGATCTCGGCCTGTCGCCGGGCGGCTTCCTCCGCCTGCGCATGCCGCTCGACACGGCGCCTTGCGAATCCGCCACGTAACCCCTATGTAACGCCTCGAGAGGTTGGCGCGGGCAAGCGCCTCGCCAACCCGGTCAGGTCCGGAAGGAAGCAGCCGTAACGAGCCCCGCTTGGGTCGTTGTCCAGCCTCTCACCCTTTCCCCCCTATACCAAGCCGACCGAACGCCGCTGTCAGGAGACCGGCGTCCCCGGATCCTCGGCCAGCTTGCGCTCCAGCGCCTCCAGCTCCTTCGCCCGCATCTCGCCCACCGCGTTCGCGCCGTCCTTCCAGCGCCGGTGAATCCAGAACCACTGCTCCATGTTCGCGCGCACCACCACCTCGAGCCGCCGATTGAACTCGCGGGTCATGGTCAGCGGGTCGGAATGCGGGATCGGCGCCTCGAAGGTCATCCGGAAATCCAGCCCGTTGGGCTCCCGCAGGGCCCAGAGCGGCACCAGCGGCGCGTCGTATTTCAACGCCAGCTCGGCGGCGGACAGCGAGGTCAGCGCCGGATGCCCGAAAAACTCCAGCGGCAGGCCGTCATGGGTGTTCAGGTCGTTCATGATCGACACCACGCCGCCCTTGCGCAGATGCCGGACCATCTGCACCAGCCCCTGCCGGCTCTGCTCGATCACCGGCTGGCTGATCCGCTCCATCGCCTCGGCGTAATGGGCGTTGAACGGGCGGTTCGACATCGGCCGGTAGAAGCTGGCGCTCTGGATGCCCTGCGCGGCGATCCCGGTGCGCGCGGCGTTGAAACTGCCGATATGGGCCGAGATGATGATGCCGGGACGGCCCGCGTCGCGCGCATCCTGCAGCACCTTCACGCCGGGGCCGGTGATCGGCATCCGCTCGCGGACACGCGGGGCGAACTCCGGCGAATAGAGCTCGACCATGTTGCGCCCGGCATTGTCGGTGACGCCGCGGGTGATCCGCTCGACCTCCTGCCTGGAAAGCTCCGGACAGACCAGCGCAAGATTGTCCCGCACGCGCTGCGAATACCCCGCCAGCGGCGCAAGGATGCGCGAGGTGAACCAGCCGGCCACGGGCACGCGCCAGCGATACGGCAGCACCCGGGTAAGCCGAACCGGAAGGAACAGCAGCTCGCCGGTAAGCCGTTCGGAAAACGGGATTGTGTCCTTTTGGGCGGTCTCGGTCATCCGGTCGGTCTTTGTCAGGTCAGGTCCGGGTCACATACGCCGCGCGCCGCCCGCGGGCAAGCCCGTCAGGGCCTGCGGGGCAGCCCGGTGCCGATCATCGAATCGCGGGTCACCAGCGCGGCAAGGGCCTCCTCGCTCATCCCCTCGGTCCCCGCGGGCCGGGCGGGCAGCACTATGTAGCGCATGTCGGCGGTGCTGTCATGCACGCGCACCTGAACGTCGTCGGGCAGCTCCAGCCCGAATTCCCGCAGCACCGCCCGCGGCTCGATCACCGCGCGCGAGCGGTAGGCCCGCGTCTTGTACCAGTCGGGCGGCAGGCCCAGCAGGTTGCGCGGATAGCACGAGCACAGCGTGCAGACGATCAGGTTGTGGGTCGTCCCGGTATTCTCCACCGCGATCAGGTGCAGCGGCCCGATGTCGAACCCCATCTCCCGTGTCGCAGCCGAGGCGTCCTGCAACAGCCGCCGCTTGAATTCCGGATCGGTCCACGCCCGCGCCACCACGGCGGCGCCGTTGGCCGGGCTGCGCGCATCCATCGCGTCGATCTGGCGGGCGATCTCCTCCGGCGTCATCAGCCCCTTTTCCACCAGCAGCTCCCGCACCGCGATCTCCATCCGCTGCCAGTAGGTCAGCGCGGCATCGTTGTCGGCGCGGTACGGATGGCCCGACGGGCTCATCCCCTCGTGCGAATGGGACGGATGGTCATGCGGCATGTCAGAGCCTTTCCAGCCAGTGGCCGTAAATCTCGGCGTCGATCGTGTCGGCCGGCCGCTCGGCGGCCTCCCCCCAGATCTCGGCCATGGTGAACCGGACGCGGTAGAGCGGCTGTTTTTCCGCCTCCAGCCCATAGGCCAGCTGCTCGGGGTTGGCGAACCGGCCCAGCTCCCGCTCGATCTCGCCCGTCTTGCCGCGCAGGTAGGCGGGCGCGCGCACATGGCCCGGCGGCATCATCGACCTGACCCGCACCCGCTCAGCCATCCTGCGCCTCGCCATAGGTGGGGCCACGCGCGGCCACCTCTTCCATCTTCTCGCCAAGCTCCTGCACCGTGTAGGCGCCCGCCTCGAGCAGGTTCTGGTTGGTCGCGGCGATCCAGCGCTCGTAATAGCTCATCGTCTCGAACGCGTCCTCGCCCATGTCCTCAAGCGCGCGGCGCAGCCCGTCGACGGTGAACAGGCCCTTCTGTCCGCACAGAACCATCAGCGCATCGACGCGCTTTTCCCAAAGGGCGAAATCGTGCTGGTCGAAGGAAAGCGGCCCGGCCTCTTTCCCGCCCATGTCATGCCAGCGGCGTCCGTCGGTGTTGCTCATGGGCCGGAGGGTATGCAGGCAAGGCGCGCTTGTCCATCTTGATCGTCGCCCCGCTTCGCCGCACAGTTCCCCTCATGGACAGTCCTTGCAAGGGGAGCCCGGCCATGCTCAGCGGCGGATGCCAGTGCGGCGCGATACGATACGAGGTGCGATCGGCCCCGGTGGGGCTTTACGTCTGCCACTGCACGGAATGCCGGAAACAGTCCGCCTCGGCCTTCGGCATATCGGTGATAGTGCCGGCAGAGGCGCTGACCGTCACCCGGGGCTCCCCCTCCACCTGGTCCCGCGCGACGGACCGCGGCACGGGGCTGGATTGTTTTTTCTGCCCGGATTGCGGCAGCCGGTTGTGGCACGCGCCGGACCCGGCCAAGGGGACGGTTTCGGTCAAGGGCGGCTCGCTCGATACGCCGGTCGACCTTGGCGACGCGGTGCATATCTGGACCGCCAGCCGCCTGCCCGGCGTGGCGATTCCCCCGGGCGCGCGGAGCTTTCCGGGAGAGCCTGAATAAGGGCCAAGGAAACGGCACGCGCGACCCTGGCCCCGGGCAAACGTCACCCCATCTGTTCCTTGCGCAGCAGGATCACGGTACCGGCCGGATCGGACGTCCAGTGGCCGGTGACGTTGGTCAGCGGTTCGAGCTCGTCCCGGCAGGGGCTGCCAAGGTCTGACAGGGCCGTGTCCGGATCGTCGTCGAACAGCTCGATCCACAGATCCGTCTGGCTTTGCTGCGGCACGCGGTCGATCCACAGGGTCATGCTGCCGAAATCGAACCCCGTGCTGTGATCCAGTTCACGGGTGACCGTCAGCCCCACCTTGTCGCGGTAGAAGGCGACGGTATCCTCCCAGAGATGCAGCGGAACTTTGATGGCGATGTTCTTTCCAGGCGTCATTTGATGTTGTCTCCTTTGCGGCTCCGGTTCACTTGTAGAAGCCGTCACGCAGGTTGATCCCGTGCTCCAGCCAGGCCTTCATGGCGCAGAGCATCCCCGTCCAGCCCTGGCAATTCCCGAAGGAGGAGGACAGGCCGGCCTCCGTTTCCGGCCAGCCGAACTCGCTGATCCGGACCATCGTTCGCCCGTCCTCGAGCCCCTGGAATTCCATTGTCACGGTCGTCCAGGTGTCGGCGATCCCGTCGGCCTCCCATTGCAGCACGATCCGGCTGTTGGGCACGACTTCCTGCACCAGAACGGGAAAGGCACCGGGAAAATCGTGGAAATCCCATGTTACCTCTGCCCCGGTTTCCAGCCGCCCGCGGGCGCCGCCGGTGGTGAAATACTGTGACAGGCGGTCAGGCGAGACCACGGCCTCGAAGACCTCCTCCACCGGTTTGGCGATGCGCCCGGCGACGGTGAATTTCAGTTCCATGATGCGAATCCTCTTTGTTTCGCGTCCATAATGTTATAGTTTTATAACATGTCAACGGAAGAAAGATTCGACACCCTCTTCAAGGCGCTCGGCCACCGGGCGCGGCGGCGGATTCTCGACCTGATCAAGGACGGCCCGAGAACCACGGGCGCGCTGTGCGAGGTTCTGACCGATCTCGACCGGTGCACGGTAATGCAGCACCTTTCGGTGCTGGAAAAAGCCGGGCTGGTGGTGGTGGAGCGGCGCGGCCGGGAGCGCTGGAATCACCTCGACGCCCTGCCCATCCATGACGTCCAGAAACGCTGGATCGGCCCCTATGCCGCCCACGCGATCGGCATGCTTTCGGATCTGGAAGGACTGGCCGAAACCGACAGCGAAGCCTTGCCGGAAGGGGCCACCGACAAGACAAATGCCTGACAGACGCGCGCCGCGCGGAAACCGTCTCGGAACGTGAAAAGGGCGGGGAAATTCCCCGCCCTTTCCGTGTCGTCTGCGGCCCGGCCTACGCCGACTTGGCAAGGTTCCGGAGCACGTAGTGCAGCACGCCGCCATGCTCGACATATTCGATCTCGATCGCCGTATCGATCCGGCTTTTCAGCGTGATCTCCTTGGTCGAGCCGTCGGCATAGGTGATCGTACAGGGCACCTCGGCCTGCGGCTTGATATCGCCTTCCAGCCCGGTGATGTCGAACGTCTCCTCCCCCGTCAGCTTGAGCGAGGAGCGGGTGTCGCCCCCGGTGAACTCGAACGGGATGACACCCATGCCGACGAGGTTCGACCGGTGGATCCGCTCGAAGCTCTCGGCGATCACCGCCTTCACCCCCAGCAGGTTCGTCCCCTTCGCCGCCCAGTCGCGCGAGGAGCCGGCGCCGTATTGCTCGCCGCCCACGACCACGAGCGGCGTGCCCTGATCCTGATAGGCCATCGCCGCCTCGAAGATCGAGGTCTGCTTGCCGTCGGGCCCCTTGGTATAGCCGCCCTCGACCCCGTCCAGCATCTCGTTCTTGATACGGATGTTGGCGAAGGTGCCGCGCATCATCACCTCGTGGTTGCCCCGGCGCGAGCCGTAGGAGTTGAACTCCCGCACCGGCACCTGCCGCTCGACAAGGTACTGCCCGGCCGGCGTGCTTTCCTTGAACGAACCGGCGGGCGAGATGTGGTCGGTCGTGACCATGTCACCCAGCAGCGCCAGCATCCGCGCGCCCTTGATGTCCGAGATCGTGCCGGGATCCTTCGACATGCCCTGGAAGTAGGGCGGGTTCTGCACATAGGTCGATTGCGGCGGCCAGTCATAGGTTTCGCCTTCCGACGTCTCGACCTCCTGCCACTTCTCGTCGCCCTCGAACACCTCGCCGTATTTCTCGATGAACGATTCCCGCTTCACGGTCTTCTGCACAAGCTCGGCGATTTCCGACTGCGACGGCCAGATGTCCTTGAGGAAGACATCATTGCCGTCCTTGTCCTGCCCCAGCGGCTCGCGGGTGATGTCGACATTCATGTCACCCACCAGCGCATAGGCCACCACCAGCGGCGGGCTGGCCAGGTAGTTGGCGCGCACGTCCGGGCTGATCCGCCCCTCGAAGTTGCGGTTGCCCGACAGCACCGACACGCCGATCAGGTCGTTGTCGTTGATGCATTTCGAGATTTCCGGCGCCAGCGGGCCGGAGTTGCCGATGCAGGTGGTGCAGCCATAGCCCACGAGGTTGAAGCCGATGGCATCCAGGTCGTCCTGCAACTCGGCCGCCTCGAGATACTCGGTCACCACCTTCGAGCCCGGCGCCAGCGACGTCTTGACCCACGGCTTGCGGTTCAGCCCCAGCTCGCGCGCCTTGCGGGCCACCAGCCCGGCGCCGATCATCACGTAGGGGTTCGAGGTGTTGGTGCAGGACGTGATCGAGGCGATCACGATCGAGCCGTCATGCATCTGGTACTTGCTGTCCTCGGTCGAGACGAAGCCGCGGGCGTGGTGCCCTTCGTCGCCGGGGATGTCGCGGGGCTCGGGGGCGCCGCCCTCGTCCTCCCAGCGGACTTCGGACTTGCCGTTGACGTCACGCCCCTCGCGGAAGCCGCGCACGTAGTCGTGGAAGGTGGTCGCCGCCTTGTCGAGGTTGATGTGGTCCTGCGGCCGTTTCGGGCCCGAGATGGCCGGCACGACGCTGCCCATGTCGAGCTTCAGCGTATCGGTATAGACCGGGTCGTAATCCGGCCCACGCCAGAAGCCGTTCTCCTTGGCATAGGCCTCGACCAGCGCGATGCGATCCTTGTCCCGCCCGGTCAGCTCGAGATAGCGCAGCGTCTCGTCGTCGATCGGGAAGAAGCCGCAGGTGGCGCCGTATTCCGGCGCCATGTTGGCAATGGTCGCCCGGTCGGCCAGCGGCAGATGGTCGAGCCCGTCGCCGTAGAACTCGACGAACTTGCCCACCACACCCTTCTCGCGCAGCATCTCGACGACCTTGAGCACCAGGTCGGTGCCGGTGGTGCCCTCGACCATCTTGCCGGTCAGCTCGAAACCCACGACCTCGGGAATCAGCATCGAGATCGGCTGGCCCAGCATCGCGGCCTCCGCCTCGATCCCGCCGACGCCCCAGCCGAGCACGGCCACGCCGTTGATCATGGTGGTATGGCTGTCGGTGCCCACCAGCGTGTCGGGATAGGCCACCATCTCGCCTTTCTGGTCCTCGTCGGTCCAGACGGTCTGGGCGAGGTATTCGAGGTTCACCTGGTGACAGATACCGGTGCCCGGCGGCACCACGCGGAAGTTGTTGAACGCGCCCTGGCCCCATTTGAGGAACTGGTAACGCTCCATGTTCCGCTCGTATTCCCGGTCCACGTTCATCTGGAAGGCGCGCGGGTTGCCGAACTCGTCGATCATGACCGAGTGGTCGATGACAAGGTCGACGGGGTTCAGCGGGTTGATCTGCTGCGCGTCACCGCCCAGCGCCACGATCCCGTCCCGCATGGCGGCAAGGTCGACCACGGCCGGCACGCCGGTGAAATCCTGCATCAGCACGCGGGCCGGGCGATAGGCCAGCTCGCGGTTGGCGCGGCCACCATTGTCGGCCCAGTCCGAGAACGCCTTGATGTCATCGGTGGTGACGGTCTTGCCGTCCTCGAACCGCAGCATGTTCTCGAGCACGACCTTGAGCGCGGCGGGCAGGCGCGAGAAATCGCCCAGCCCCGCCTTCTCGGCGGCGGCGATGGAGTAATAGGAAACGGTCTGTCCGGAGACGCTGAGCGACTTCCGTGTCTTCGAGGTATCCTGGCCGACTGTGATGGGCATGCGGGCATCCTTTCGCGATGAGGGCTGGCATTCCGGCCTGCTTCTGACCCATTTGAGCGTGGCGATCAAGGGGGCAGGGCGGTTTTGTATACTATTGCACACAATTACCCGAGTCGCAAGTATCACCCGGCTCTCGCGAAACCTTGATTGGTCATGTATGACGGGGGCGGGTAATCCTCGACGGGCACCAGAACAAACACAATTTCCGGACGGTTTCCATGGCTAGACTCGGCACGTTGCTGACCGCATTCCTGATCACATTCGCCGCCCCCGCGGCAGCCCAGGAGCGGCCCGTGCTGGTCGAACTCTACACCTCGCAGGGCTGTTCCTCCTGCCCGCCGGCGGATGCCTTCCTCCACAAGCTGGCCGACCGCGACGACGTGATCGCGCTGGCCCTGCACGTCGATTACTGGGATTACATCGGCTGGAAGGACAGCTTCGCCAAGGCGGAATACACCGCCCGCCAGCGCGCCTATGCCAAGGTCGCCAACCGTCGCATGGTCTACACGCCCCAGATGATCATCAACGGCACCGACCACGTGGTCGGCACCCGCCCGATGGACGTGACCGACCTGATCCGCAAACACCACGGCGGCACCTCCCGGGTCGCCCTTTCGGTGGCCGAGCGCCAGGGCAAGCTGGAAATCGACGCCACCGCCGCCGCCGGCACCGGCGGCACCGCCACGGTGCGCCTCTTCCGCTACCTCCCGCAGGAAACCGTCGCCATCAAGCGCGGCGAGAACGCGGGCAAGTCGGTCAACTACTCCCACATCGTCACCGACATGGACGTGGTCGCCGACTGGGACATGCGCCAGCCCCTCGACATCGACGTCCCCCTCAACGGCGACCTCCCCGCCGTCGTGGTCATCCAGCGCAACAGCTTCGGCCCGGTCGAGGCGGTCGCCAAGATCGACTGAAGCCCCCGGCCCGCGCTACTTCTGGCCGAAAATATCCTGGGGGAGTCGTTGACCCCACAGGGGGCAACGGCGGGGGCAAAGCCCCCCTACCCGATCTCCGCCACCAGCGCCGCCAACCCGCCAAGGTCCTCGATCGCCCGGAACCGCGGGGCATCCTCCGGCGGCGCGTCATTCTCGACCTCCCAGGTCAGGTGATGGGGCACGTAGACCCCCCAGCCGCCCGCCTCGATCGCCGGCTTCACGTCCGAGCGCAACAAGTTGCCCACCATCATCGCCGCCTCCGCGCCGGTGCCGTGGCGGGCGAAGATACCGGCATAGACCTCCGGCGTCTTGGCGCTGACGATCTCGACCCCGTCGAACAGATCCCCCAGCCCCGACTGCGCCAGCTTGCGCTCCTGGTCCAGCAGGTCGCCCTTGGTGATCAACAGCACCCGGTGGCTCTCGGCGATCTCCGCCACCGCCTCCCGCGCATGGGGCAACAGCTCGATCGGATGCCGCAGCATCTCCTGCCCCGCCGCGATCAATTCCGAGATGACGCTGGCCGGCACCTGCCCGTCGGTCACCTCGATGGCGGTCTCGATCATCGACAGGGTGAACCCCTTGATGCCGAACCCGTAATGCCCGAGGTTCCGCCGCTCCGCCGCCAGCAGCCGTTCCGCCAGCTGCGCGCCGTCCACGTAGTCCTCCAGCAGCCCCGCGAATCTCTCCTGCGTCAGCCGGAAAAACCGCTCGTTCTGCCAAAGCGTATCGTCCGCGTCGAAGCCGATTGTCGTCAGATTCCGTGTCATCTTGCCCCGTCTCGAGGGTTCCCCCTCTTTTCACTCCTGCCCCCGAGGCTATATACAGGACTCACGATCGGCCATGCCAGATGAGACCGGGCAGGAAATGACGGACCCAATCTTCCAGATGTCGGGGCAGAAGAACGGCGACGATGACGGCGACTCCTCGGTCATCGTCGAGACGCGCACCAAGACCAAGCGCCCGCCGCTCTACAAGGTGCTGCTTCTGAACGACGACTACACGCCGATGGAATTCGTCGTGGCCGTTCTCGAGCGGTTCTTCGGCATGTCCCACGCGCAGGCGTTCGAGATCATGCTGACGGTCCACAAGAAGGGCGTCGCCGTGGTCGGCGTCTTCAGCCACGAGATCGCCGAGACCAAGGTGGCGCAGGTGATGGATTTCGCCCGCCGCCACCAGCATCCGCTGCAATGCACGATGGAAAAGGAATAGCTTGAGCGCTCCCTCCCGCCTGTCACTGGCGCTGGATTCGGGCGACGTCACGCTGCCCGAGGCCGGGCGCATCGCCGTCTTCGCGCCCCGCGCGGGCATGGACCTGTCGGCGCTGCCGGCCGACCTGTGCCATGTCATCACCACCTTCAAGCCCGACCGCGACCATTTCGCCGGACAGGGCTTCACCTGCGGCAAGGAACCCGAGGGCCGCTACGCCGCCGCCCTCGTCTGCCTGCCCCGCGCCAAGGCGCTGGGCCAGGCGCTGGTGGCCGAGGCCGCCTCGGTCACCGACGGCCCGGTGATCGTCGACGGCGCCAAGACCGACGGCGTCGAATCGATCCTCAAGGCCTGCCGCAAGCGCACCGACGTCTCGCCCGCGCTCTCCAAGGCGCACGGCAAGCTCTTCCATTTCCCCGCCTCCCCCGCCTTCGAGGACTGGGCCCTCGGCGCCCCGTCCGAGATCGAGGGCGGCTTCGTCACCGTGCCCGGCATCTTCTCGGCCGACGGGATCGACCCGGCCTCGGCCCTGCTGGCAGACCACCTGCCCGAGAAGCTGGGCAAACGGGTGGCCGATCTCGGCGCCGGGTGGGGCTACCTCTCGGCCCGCGCGCTGAGCCGCGAGAGCATCGAGGAGATGCACCTCGTCGAGGCCGATTTCGCCGCGCTCGACTGTGCCCGCCGCAACGTGCTCGACCCCCGCGCGCATCTGCACTGGGAAGACGCGACCCGCTGGCAGCCGGACGAGCCGCTCGACACCGTCATCACCAACCCGCCCTTCCATACCGGCCGCAATCCCGACCCGGGGCTGGGGCTCGACTTCATCCGCGCCGCCGCCCGCGTGCTTTCACCACGCGGCCAGCTTTTTCTGGTCGCCAACCGCCATCTGCCATATGAGTCAGAGATGGCGCGCCAGTTCGGAGAGGTGAAGGAAATGGGCGGCGACAACCGGTTCAAGCTTCTGCACGGGGCGCGCCCGGCGCGCCGGCCCGGCTGATTCCCCGGATGATCCCCGGGCGACATCCCACAGGCACAAAAGGGTAGACCATGTCATTTTCCATTTCCGGAAAGACCGCGATCGTGACCGGCGGGGCGAACGGCATCGGCCTCGCCATCGGGCGGCATTTCGTCGACAAGGGCGCGAACGTGATGTTCGCCGATATCGACGAGAAGCAGCTCATCAAGCAGGTGGGCGAGAACGAGGAAGGCAGCAACAAGCGCTACTTCGCGGGCGACCTGCGGGAAAAGCTGACACTCGCCAACCTGCTGTCGGCCACCATCGACGCCTTCGACCAGGTCGACATCCTGGTGAACGCCTCGCGCCAGATGCTGGTCTCCGACCCGCTCAACCCCGATGACGACGCGGTCGAACAGTTGCTGAGCCAGAACCTCCTGACCGCCCTGCGCACCAGCCAGCTTGTCGCCAAGCGGATGATCAAGCAGGCCGAGGCGCGCGAGGGCGGTCCGGTCGGCACCATCGTCAACCTCTCCTCGATCGCCGCCCGCCGCACCCATCCTGACCTGCTGGCCTTCTCGGTCTCCTCGGCCGCGCTCGACCAGATGACGCGCAGCCTTGCCGTGGCGCTCGCGCCCCACCGGATCCGGGTCAACGCCGTGGCCTTCGGCTCGGTGATGAGCGCGTCGCTGCAGGGGACGCTGAAGGAGAACCGCGATTTCCGCGCCGATATCGAGGATCACACCCCGCTGGGCCGGATCGCCTCGGCGACAGAGCTGGCCGAAGCCGTGCAATACCTCGCCTGCGACAGCTCCGGCTTCATGACCGGCCAGATCATGACCGTCGATGGCGGCCGCACCCTGCTCGACCCGGTGGCGGCGCCGGCACACTGAACGGGGGGCCAGATGACCGGAAAAACGAGCGGGGACATGACCGAGGAAGTTACGGCGGAAATGACGACGGAAAAGGCCCGCGCGGCCGCCTGGTTCCGCGAGCTGCGCGACAGGATCGTGGCCGCCTTCGCGGAGCTTGAGGAAAGCCACGCCGAGGGCCCCTTCGCCGCCGCCGAACCGGGCCGGTTCGAGGTCCGGGAAACCAGCCGCACCAGCGATGACGGCTCCGACGCCGGCGGCGGGCTGATGAGCGTCATGCGCGGCGGCCGGGTGTTCGAGAAGGTCGGCGTCAACATCTCCGAGGTCTACGGCACGCTCGGCCAGGTGGCCCAGGCCTCGATGGCCGCCCGCGGCGTGCCCGGGATCGAGGAGAACCCCCGCTTCTGGGCCAGCGGCATCAGCCTCGTCGCCCACATGCAGAACCCCCACGTGCCCGCCGTCCACATGAACACCCGGATGTTCTGGACGCCGGGGGCGTGGTGGTTCGGCGGCGGCTCCGACCTCAACCCCTGCATCGAGTATGACGAGGACACCGGCCATTTCCACGCCACCCAGAAGGCGTATCTCGATCCTCATGGCGAGGGGGAATACCCAAGGCTCAAGGCCTGGGCCGACGAGTATTTCTACATCCCCCACCGCCGCCGCGCCCGCGGCGTCGGCGGCATCTTCATGGATGACCAGAACTCCGGAAGCTGGGAGGCCGATTTCGCCCTGACGCAGGATATCGGCCGCGCCTTCCTGCCGGCCTTCGTGCCGCTGGTGGAGAAGCGCCGCACCATGCAATTCGGCGAAGCCGAGAAGGACGCCCAACTCATCCACCGCGGCCTCTATGCCGAGTACAACCTCGTCTACGACCGCGGCACCAAGTTCGGGCTGGCCACCAGCCACGACCCCGAGGCCGTGCTGATGAGCCTCCCGCCCATGGCCAAGTGGGTCTAGCCAAGGGCGTTTCCCCGCCACTGCAACCCGCGCGCCTTGGAAACGATCCGGCGGGTTGACGACTTGCCCCGGCCCGTGCGGCTACGGACAGGTCACCTGGAACAGCCCCCCCGACCCCCTCACCCGTACACCACCGGCTGCGGATCGGGCTGCTTCACCGCCGCGCCGCGCACCGCCCGGATATCCTCGGCCGGCGCGCCGATCCGGTCGCCATGCTCCCGGATCGCCTCCGGTCCCTCGGCCTCGTAGAAACAGACCGACCCGATACGCCCGTCCTCCTCGGTCACCGCGTAGCTGCGGATCCAGCGCAGCCGCCCGGCCATCGCCTCGCCCGCCTCGGCCGATGTCGCGTTGGTCTGGGCCAGCTCGGCCTCGCTCGCCCAGATACCCCGGCGGCGGATCATGTAGAGTTCCATCTCTTGCCTCCTTTATCGCGTTGCAATGCCCCCACCTTCGCACCCGCACCGCCCCGGGCACAGCCGGCAATCCCGCCAAACCGCGGGGGCGATCGGGCCAAACGCCCGCCCTCGGCTGGATTTCCGGCGCGTTCTGCGAAACCATGGGCCCGTGAAAGAGGTCCCATGACCGACACCGGCGACAGGCTCCACGTGGTCATCGTGCTCGTCAACGAGGGGCACGCCTCGACCGCCATCGGCCCGATCGAGATCTTCTCCTCGGCCGGGCGCATGTTCAACGAGCTGAACGGCATCCCGCCCGAGCCCCGCTTTCGGGTCACCACCGCCTCGATCGACGGCGCCCCGGTCGAAAGCGCCCACGGCCTGCGCCTCACCCCCGACTGCGCCATCGACCAGTGCGGCCCGGCCGACCTCGTCATGGTCTCCGCCTCCGGCCCTGTGCCCGCCGAATGGATGGCCCGCCATGCCGCGCTCCTGCCCTGGCTCGCCGCGCGCCACACCGCCGGAAGCCTCGTCGCCGGCGTCTGCTCCGGCGTCGCCTTCCTGGCCGAGGCCGGGCTGCTGAACGGCCGCCGCGCCACCACCTACTGGGGCGTGGCCGAGGCGTTCCGCCAGCGCTACCCGGATGTCGGCTGGCGCCCCGACCTGCTGATCACCGAGGAGGCGGGCCTGTTCTGCGGCGGCGGGGTGAACGCGGCGGCCGACCTCGGCCTCTACCTCGTCGAACGGCTCTGCGGGCACCGGGTGGCAGTGGAATGCGCCCAGGCGCTGCTGCTCGACATGCCCCGCCACGGCCAGGCGGGTTATGCCATCCTACCCCTCGCCCGCCCCCATGCCGACGAACAGGTCCGCCGGGTCGAGGATCACCTTGGCGCCGACCTCCACCGCACCCCCTCCCTCGACGCGCTGGCGGCGCTCGCCGGCCTCAGCCGCCGCAGCCTGACGCGCCGCTTCAAGGCGGCCACCGGTTGCCA
This sequence comes from Roseovarius sp., assembly GCF_040223625.1. GTDB lineage: Bacteria > Pseudomonadota > Alphaproteobacteria > Rhodobacterales > Rhodobacteraceae > Roseovarius. Next base: position 178,194 of record NZ_JAVKFX010000008.1, read on the forward strand.
GCCCGGCGCCTACCTCCAGATGCTCCGCGTCGCCGCCGCCCGCCGGATGCTGGAAGACGGCAGCGCCCCGATCCAGCAGGTCAGCTCGGCCGTAGGCTACGACGATGCCGCCTTCTTCCGCCGCGTCTTCAAGCGCCATGTCGGCCAGACCCCCGCCGCCAACCGCCACCGCTTCGGCCGCCGCCCGACGTCTTGAAAGAACCTCGTTCCGATGCCTTTTCAAGATATCGCCCCCTACCACACCGCCCGCCACATTAACCCGGCCCCGCACCGATCCGAACACCGACAAAATACCGACGTGATACCGACGCGATACCGACACCCGGTTTTCCCGCCATTTCAGGGCGTTAACCCTGATTCGCCCGCCCTCTCCCGGTCACGCCTTCCGCACCGCCCTTGTCCCGGCCCGCTGCCCCCCGTATCTATGGGACAACAGGAAACGAAACCCGAACTTCGGAGAGATCACATGTTCAAGGGACTGGGCCAGATGGGCGACATGGCCAAGATGATGAAGGCCGCGCAGGAGATGCAGCAGAAGATGGCCAGCCTTCAGGAAGAGATGCACAACATGACCGTCGAGGGCGAAAGCGGCGCCGGCCTCGTCAAGGCCACCTGCACCGTCAAGGGCGAGCTCAAGGGCCTCGACATCGACCCCTCGATCTTCAACCCCGACGACAAGGAAGCGGTCGAAGACCTCATCCTCGCCGCCATCAAGAACGCCCAGACCCGCGCCAACGACAAGGCGAAGGAAGAGATGGGCAAGATCACCGAGGGCATGGGCCTGCCCAAGGACATGGATTTGCCGTTCTGAACCAAGGGCTTGCAGTCACCGGATCGGGGCGGGATCGTGCCCCCGCCCCGGGCCTGACCCGGGGCCTGCCGCGCGTTTCATCATGAACTCCACCCGCGATATCGACGCCCTGATCGAGATGATGGCCAAGCTCCCCGGCCTCGGCCCCCGCTCGGCCCGCCGCGCGGTGCTGCACCTCATCCGCAAGCGCGAGCTTTTGCTGATGCCGCTCGCCGACCAGATGCAGCGCGTCGCCGCCACCGCCCGCGAATGCGACAATTGCGGCAATGTCGGCACCACCGAACTCTGCGACATCTGCACCGCCGAGAAACGCGCCAACGGCCAGATCTGCGTGGTCGAGGACGTGGCCGATCTCTGGGCGATGGAACGCGCGAAGGTCTTCAAGGGCCGCTACCACGTCCTTGGCGGCACCCTCTCCGCCCTTGACCAGATCGGCCCCGAGCAGCTCCGCATCCCCAAGCTGATCGACCGCATCGCCACCGAGGAGATCACCGAGGTCATCCTCGCCGTCGGCGCCACCGTCGACGGCCAGACCACCGCCCATTACATCGCCGACCAGCTCGAGGGCCGCGTCCGCCTGACCTCGCTGGCCCAGGGCGTGCCCATCGGCGGCGAACTCGACTATCTCGACGACGGCACCATCACCGCCGCGCTCAACGCCCGCAAGGATATCTGAGCCTCACGCCCGCAGGTCATGCCGCGGCGAGGCGCCGAACTTCCGCGCATATTCCCGGCTGAACTGCGTCGGGCTCTCATACCCCACCTCGAAGGCCACGGCCGACACGCTCTGCCCGCCCGCCTGCAGCCGCTCCCGCGCCTGCAACAGCCGCAACTCCTTCTGGTATTGCAGCGGCGTCGTCGCCGTCACCGTCCGGAAATGCTCGTGAAAGCTCGACCGGCTCATCCCCACCAGCCGCGCCAGCTCCTCGGTCGTCAACGGGTCGGCCACATGCGCCCGCAGATGCGCGATCACCTGCCCGATCCGCCCAGCATGGCCATCCGCCTGCAACAACGCCCTGAGCGTCGCCCCTTGCGGCGAGGTCAGCAGCCGGTAATGGATCTCCTTCTGCACCAGCGGCCCCAGCACCCCGGCCTCCCCGGGCCGCTCCGCCAGCCCCAGCAACCGCCCGAACGCCTCCCTCATCGGCGCGTCCGCCTCGTGCACCGAAAGCGCCCGGCGCACGGTGCCACGCCCGGCCCCGCCGATCTCTTCCTCCAGCCCCCGCAAAACCGACAGGTCCAGCGGCAGGATCAGCGCCAGGTAGGGCCGCTCCCGCGTCGCCTCGACGATCCGCGACACGATCGGAATGTCGTGGCTCACCAGCAACAGCCGCCCCGCCGACGCCCTGACCGACCCGGCCTTCGTGCCGGTGTCCTTCGCCCCCTGCACCACGAAACACACCAGCGGCTCGTAGATCATCGCCTCCAGCGCCGACGGCTCCGGCCGCCGCGCGATCATCAGCCCGGCCACCCCGGTTGTCAGCGTCCCGTCCCGCACGCCCTCGGCCGCACAGATCCGCTCCGCCGCCGCCACCAGCCTGTCATCCGCCATCATCGCCTCCACGCACGCGTCCGGAGTTTTATGCCATGCCCACGCCCCTCTGCCACGCCTTTCCCCGCCACTGCCGGAGGATCGGGCAAGTCTTCCGGACAATCCGGCAGGCACCACGCCCCGCCTTCCGCCATATCCGGTCACAGGCAAAAAACCGGAAAGGACATCCCATGACCGACAAGATCACCTTCATCACCGGCGGCAGCCGCGGCCTCGGCCGCAGCATGGCGCTCAAACTCGCCCAACAGGGCATCGGCGTCGTCTTCACCTACGCCGGCAACGCCCGGGCCGCAGAGGAAACCCTGGCCGAGATCGAAGCGCAAGGCGGCACCGCCGCCGCCCTCCAGCTCGACCAGACCGACCCGGCCCAGATCGCCTCGCTCCCCGACCGCCTCCGCGCCACCCTGCGCGAGACCTTCGGCCGCGACACGATCGACCACCTCGTCAACAACGCCGGCACCGGCCACTGGGCGCTCTTCTCCGACACCACGCCGGACCAGCTCGACGACCTCTACGCCGTCCACGTCAAGGGGCCGTTCCTGCTGACCCAGGCTCTGCTGCCGATGATCGAGGATGGCGGCAAGATCGTCATGATCTCCTCCGGCCTCGCCCGCTTCGCCCTGCCGGGTTACGCGGCCTACGCGGCGATGAAAGGCGCGGTCGAGGTGCTCACCCGCTACCTCGCCAGGGAACTGGGCGAGCGCGGCATCTCGGTCAACACCGTCGCGCCGGGCGCCGTCGAGACCGATTTCGGCGGCGGCACCGTCCGAGACAACCCCGAGGTCAACCGGATGATCGCCGAGCACACCGCGCTCGGCCGCGCCGGCCTGCCCGACGACATCGGCGGCGCCGTGGCGGCGCTGCTGGCGGGCGAGACCCACTGGATCACCGCCCAGCGCATCGAGGTCTCGGGCGGCCAGAGCATCTGAGCCCGCGGCGCCCGCGACATCTCCCCGTCCCGGCCCCCGAGCCGGGACCTCGAGCCACCAAAGGCCCGGGTCAAGCCCGGGGCGGGGCAATCACACCGCTCCGCAGGGTGGGTGCAAACCCACCTCCACCAACCCAAAAACAAAAGCGCCCGCCGAAATCCCCCGGCGGGCGCTCTCCAATGCTCAACGTCTAGAAGAAACCCTCAGCGCCGCGGATCGTCGCTGTCGTCTTCCTCGTCGTCCTCGTCATCCGAGCTGTCCGGCAGGTTGAAGAAGCTGTCCGCGTCGTATTTCTCGTTGTCGTCGCGCTCTTCCTCGTCGTCGCCCGACAGGCTGAACGTCTCCAGCCCCTCGATCGCCGTCGGCATCTTCGGCTCCGGGTCCATCTCCAGGCTCTGCTCGGTGCTCAGCAGGCGGCGGCGCGCCTCGTCGTCCATGGCCTCGCCTTCCTTGGCCCGCTTGGCGGCGGCCTTCTGCACGGCGGCGTCCAGCTCGGTCTGCTTGCACAGGCCCAGCGCCACCGGGTCGATCGGCTGCATGTTCGAGATGTTCCAGTGCGTCCGCTCGCGAATCGTCTGGATCGTCGGCTTCGTCGTGCCCACCAGCTTGGCGATCTGCGCATCGGCCAGCTCGGGGTGGAACTTCACCAGCCACAGGATGGCGTTCGGCCGATCCTGCCGCTTCGACAGCGGCGTATAGCGCGGCCCGCGGCGTTTTTCCTCGCCCACGGCGGCCGGGTTGAACTTCAGCTTCAGCTTGTGCAGCGGGTCCTTCTCGGCCTTGTCGATTTCTTCCTGCGTCAGCTGGTTGTTGGCAATCGGGTCGAACCCCTTCACGCCGGCGGCCACGTCGCCATCGGCGATGCCCTGGATCTCGAGCTCGTGCATCCCCGTGAAATCGGCGATCTGCTTGAAGCTCATCGTCGTGTTGTCCACCAGCCAGACGGCGGTGGCCTTGGCCATAAGCGGTCCTGACATTTCCTTACGTCTCCTTCACGCATATCTTCCCCGTCGCCTGAAATGGCTGTCCCGCTGGGGGACGAGTTTTCGTTGTCGGGGAACTGACGGGCTATATAGTCCGCATGCGAATAAAATGAAAGTGCGAATAATGCGTGTGCTCCTTGTGCTCCTCCTCTGGGCCTCCACGGCGCTGGCCGATGGCGAAAGGGCGGGAAAGTTCGACTATTACGTCCTCGCGCTCAGCTGGTCCCCCACCTGGTGCGCGCTCGAGGGCGATGCCCGGGGCTCTCCCCAATGCGACGAAGCGGCTGATTACGGCTGGGTCCTCCACGGCCTCTGGCCTCAATACCACCGCGGCTGGCCGGCCCACTGCCCCACCGTCGAACGCCCGCCCACGCGCACCATGACCGAAGCCATGACCGACATCATGGGCTCCTCCGGCCTCGCCTGGTACCAGTGGAAGAAGCACGGGTCCTGCTCGGGCCTCTCCGCATCCGCCTACTACGCGCTTGCCCGGGACGCCTATGAAAGCCTCGCCCGGCCGGATGTCTTCCGGAAACTGAAAGACCCCGTCAAGCTCCCGGCCTCCGTCGTCGAACAGGCCTTCCTCAAGGCCAATCCCGGGCTCGAGCCGGACATGCTCACCATCACCTGCCGCGCGGGCCGCATCCAGGAGGCCCGCCTCTGCCTCTCCAAATCCCTCTCCCCCGTTCCCTGCGGACGCGACGTGGTGAAGGACTGCCAACTCGACAACGCCCTCTTCGACCCCATCAATTGAATTAGAAAATTGAGAAGTTCCACTTCAATGTTCTGATGGGTTTAGGCACAATATATAGACTTAAATCCGTCGAAATTGGCACATACTGTGTGGAGCCATCGTCCACACCGTTTCCACAAGAACATACAAGTTGCACAGGCCCAAGGAGCGGCCCAAAATCACTCACAGCACCTTGTGGAAGATTCGAGCTGATTCACTAGGTGTAGTGGCGGCATAGGGCCCGTTGCAGCGGGAACCCTATGCCTGAAGAAATTGGATCGTTTCGCCGCAAGCGTTTCAGTTTCGAAAACCAAGCTGCGGTCGCCTCCCGTTTCTGTGGCGAGTGTAGCTTGGGGCCACGCTTCATGCAACGCGGCAAGACAGGAGAACGCGCCATGCGCAGTTCATCACCTAAACTGACTCCCGCGACAGCTGCTAAGATCAAGGCGCTGCTCAAGGAAACCGACTGGAACCATGCCCAGATTGCATCCAACTTAGGCGGGATCAATCAAGGCCGAGTTTCCGAGGTTAAGACCGGCAAGCGGTTTCCCGAGGTGGAACCCTGCAGCCTCGCAGAGGCCATGAGGCCTTGAACCAACGGGTGGGGCTTCGCGGTCCCACCCACAACTTTCACTGTTCCAAAAATACTCAAATCCCGACGCCAGCCCCAAGCGCAAACGTCAGAAAATCCGCCCCACCAGCACCACCAGCGCCACCGGCCACATCAGCACATGCAGCACGTCATCGAACCAGTTGCTGCTGCCCCAGCCCATCACCCACGCCGCCTGCCCCAGCACCGCCACCAACGGCAGGAACCAGTTGCCGGTCACGAACCCGTAAGCACACAGCGCCAGCACCATCACCGCCACCGGCCCCGGCGCATAGCCGAACCGGTAAAGGTCCACCGGCACCACCCCGAACGCCGCCGCCAGGAACACGGTATAGAGCACCAGGAATCCCACCAGCTCCCACGTCCCGAACCCCGCCATCGGCACGCCCAGCGACACCGCCACGTGCCGCAGCGCCAGCGCCGGCAGCATCACGCCGAACGGCGCCAGCAGCGCCACCGCGCCGCCCACCGCCATGCTCTCCCGGAACAGCGCCACGACCAGCACACCGACAACCGCGCCAAGACCGGCCGAAATGGCGGGCGAGGCCACCCAGCCGAGCAGCGCGAACACGACCCATCCGACCAGGACAGCCAACGCCGCCATCGCCCCCAACCCGGTCATTGCGCCGCCACCCAGGCCTGGTTGAACACATGCGCCACCAGCCCCCGCTTGGTGCCCTTGGAATAGGCCAGCACGATCTCGCCGGATGTCAGCCGCCGCAGCATCGGATAACGCAACGCCCCCTCGCCCTCGAACTCTTCCAGCACCCGCCAGCTTTCGCCCTCGTCCTCGCTCAGCACCAGCCGCAGCACCTCCGGCCGGTCGCCGTCATCGTTCACCGCCAACAGGATACGCCCCTCGCCCAGCCCCAGCGCCGCCACCGGAGAGGACGGGTTCTCCACCTCCATCGGCGCCACAGGCGACCAGCTCTGCCCGCCATCCTCGGTCCGGCTGACCAGCAGTCGTTTCCGGCTCGGGTCGAAATCCCGCAGGAACGCCACCGCCCGGCTCTCGCTCAGCGGCACCACCATCGGCTGGATCGGCTTGCCGAACCCGTTCATCCGCCGCGTGTCCCTGACCCGGCCCGCCTTGTCCAGCCGCGCCAGAACCCCGAACGTGCTGCCCATCTCGAAATAGGCCGGCAGGCCAAAGCTCCCGTCCGCGTATTCCACCATCGGCGATTTCACCAGGTTCGACCGCCCGAAGACCGGCGACAGGTTCAGCTTCCGCCCCCGCGCGGGCCGCCCCCCCGGCGCCCGCACATCGACGATCGAGGCCATCGCCCAGCCGCCCACCGACGCCACGGTCGCGTACAAGCCGTCCCGCACCGCCTCGTTCTCGATCGTGTTGCCCAACGTCACCACGATCTGCCGCGGCTCCATCACCTTGGCCAGCCCGCCGCGCGTCACCAACAGCCCGGTCGTGCCCCGCAGCCACCCCTCGGCGTCCCGCTCGAACCCGGTATAGTGGATGTCCACATCCGCCTGCGCCTCTTCCGAGCCCTCGAACCAGATGATCGTGAACCCCTCCTCGCGAACGAGGATGCCGGGCGAATGCGCCTGCCCGGTCTCGGCGGTATAATCGAACACCGTCTCGAAGGCCGGCTCGCCCTCCGGCGCCACGACCTCCGGCACCACGAATTGCCAGCTCAGCGCCACATCGGCGCGGATCGCCCAGACGCTCAGGCCAAGGCTGACCAGCCCCAGCCCGAGTATGACCAGCTGAACCGCGCCCAAATCCTTACCCGACCTTGAGGACGATCTTGCCGATATGCCCGCTCGATTCCATCCGCGCATGGGCCTTCGACGCCTCCGCCAGCGGGAATTCCGAATCCATCACCGGCGCCACTTTCCCGGCCTCCAGCAGCGGCCAGACATGTTCCCGCAGCCCTTGCGCAATCTTCGCCTTGGCCTCGTCGCTCTGCGGGCGCAGGGTGCTGCCGGTGATCGTCAGCCGCCGCACCATCACCTGCGCGAGATTCATCTCCACCTTCGGCCCCTGCATGACGGCGATCTGCACCAGCCGGCCGTCATCGGCCAGGCATTTCACGTTCCGCGGCAGGTAATCGCCCCCCACCATGTCGAGGATCAGGTGCGCCCCGCCCTCGGGCTTAAGCACCTCGACGAAATCCTCCTCCTTGTAGTTGATCGCCCGCTCGGCGCCCAGGTCGAGGCATTTCCGGCACTTCTCGTCCGACCCGGCCGTGGTGAACACCCGCGCCCCGAAGGCCCGCGCCAACTGGATCGCCGTGGTCCCGATCCCGGAAGAGCCGCCATGCACCAGGAATCGCTCCCCGGCCTTAAGCCCGCCGCGCAGGAACACGTTGGTCCAGACGGTAAAGAACGTCTCCGGCAGACAGGCGGCCTCCTTCAGCCCCATGCCCTCAGGCACCGGCAGGCAATGCGCGGCCGGCGTCGCCACGTACTCGGCATAACCCCCGCCCGGCAGCAACGCGCAGACCTTGTCGCCCGCCTTCAGATCGCTCACGCCGGCCCCGACCGTCACCACCTCGCCCGAGGCCTCAAGCCCGGGCAGGTCGCTCGCCGTCGGCGGCGGCGCATACATGCCCGCCCGCTGCAACGCGTCGGGCCGGTTCACCCCGGCCCACGCCACCTTGATGACCACCTCGCCATGGCGCGGCTCGGGCACCGGCCGCGTCACCGGCTTCAGCACATCCGGCCCGCCGGCCTCGGTGATCTCAACGGCGTTCATCGTCCCGGTCATGCGCGCATCTCCCTCTTCGCCGGCCTGTCGCGGCCCCCTGTTTCCCACCTGCCTCGCGCAATGGCAACAGCGCTCAGCCCGGTCCCGACCAGCGCCCCGGCATCCCGGTCTGGTGCGGCCCCTTCGGTGGCTTGATCCTGTTCAGGAACGACAGCGGCCCGTTCATCAGCCCGCTCACGAACCGGTTCTCGGCGGCCTGCGCCTTGACCTTCTCGAACTGCATCACATCGCCGATCCGCCGGTCGAGAAACTCCCATGTCCGCGCCTGATCCTCGCTCTCGTCGCCCAGCCAGTACAGCACGGTCGATCCATACACCCCCGACAGCGTCGCCCGCTTCGTGTACCAGTTGACGTCGTCCGAGCTGTCGCCCAGCGCGGTCCAGATCCGGTCACAGGTCCGCCAGACCGCCTGCGCCCCGTCCGGCGCATGATGCGGCAGGGAAAACAGCGTCATCCCCCGCCGCACGAGCTCCTTGTCGGCCACCTTCAGCCGCAACCTGACCGCCAGCGCCACCTTGTCGCGGAACCGCATTCCGCCCATGTCGGTCTCCTCGATCCGCCGGACCATCTCCCTGTCTCCGGCCTCGTGATAGGCCAGCGCCAGGTCGATCGCGCCCCGTGGGCACACCGCCCTCGCCAGCCCCGGCGCCACCCCGGCCTCTTTCACCGCGGCGCGATAGGTCGCCTCGCTCCAGCCATCGAACGGCACATGCGGCTTCGCGGCCTCCAGCAGCCTCGTCTTCACGTCGTCGCCGTCACTCATCGGACCTCTCCGTTTTCGCCTCTGTCACCCTAGACAAACTAAAACGCCTTTGCTATACGGCCACCTCCTGCATTCTCATGCAACTCCAACTTAGAAAGGTGGTGACACCACATGCAGGTTAGTGTTCGCGACAACAACGTCGATCAGGCGCTCCGCGCCCTGAAGAAAAAGCTGCAGCGCGAAGGCGTGTTCCGTGAAATGAAGCTTCGGCA
>NZ_JAVKFX010000009.1:0-41553 GCF_040223625.1 Roseovarius sp.
AGCTATCTTCATTGGCGCTGTCGATTTCGTCTCGACGGACCTCAAACGGACGGCGACTGTCAGCGACGTGACGCTCGCGTGGATCGGAGCCAACGGGGTGGCGGACTGACTGATGGCCGCCCCTTACCCTTTCTTTGCAGCAGATCGAACCGCCGGAATCACATGACCGAACTTCGCGACACTGGCTCAGTCTTTCTCGACACCGGCAAAACGCCGGAACAGTGGGTTGAGCTGATGTTGGAACGCGGGTTCGAGGTCAGCGTGCGAACACTTCGCGAGGGCGCAAAGCGCATTGGAGCGTGCTGCAAGTTTGGCAACGCGATGATTCTTCTACCCGAGCACATCGATCAAATCTTGATGGAGTCGCAACCATGCCGCTCGAAGCATACTCCCGCGGATCAGTTTACTGGGCCAGAGGCCGCGTCGAATACGAAGGGCGCCCGATCACCGAGTACTACAGAGTCAGCACGGGAGCATCTACAAAAGCGGGCGCGCATGAATGGATCCAACGGGAAACGGAAAGGCAAAGGCGTCGTTACCTCCTTGGAGACGAGGCGGAACAGCTGACGATGGGGGATGCCGTCCAGCTTTACGATGCCAAGCCGGCCGAAGCCAAATGCCTGCTCGATATCGTGGACGCTCTTGGAGATGACTTTCTAGATAAGCCCATTGTCGAAGTGACACCGCGATATCTCCGCGACCTCGGGTTTTGTCTAAAGCCCAATGCCTCCACCGACACCATGTGGCGAAGCATCGTAACCCCGCTCCGAGCGGTGATAAACAATGCCCATGATCTGGGGAAGTGCCCACCAATCAAGGTCAAGCGGTACACCGATAAGGAACGGATCGACCAAGACCTCAACCGAGGGAAACAAAGCCGGGTAGAGCGCAAACCATCTGACAGAGCGTGGATAGCGGCATTCTGCGCTCATGCCGACGTCCACAACGCTGCCTTGGCGCACTTCATGTTCGAAACGGCTGCGAGAATCGACCAGGCGATTTCCATCCTCCCTGAGCATTTGGACCTTCTCAAAAAGAGAGTTTGGCTGAAAGCCGCGAAAGGCCATCCGGCCCAATGGGTCGATATCTCACACGACATGATGATTGAGCTGGCAAACCTGCCGCCCAAGCGGCCTCTGAACCGCAAAACGGGCAAACGCATGGAAGCTCGGGTGTTCGGCTACGCCACCCCCACAGGATACCGCAAACGATGGCTGACGATCTGTCGCGACGCCGGTATTGCACCACTTTCCGCCCACGCTGCCGGCCGGCACGGCTTCTACACTGAGTTGCGCGTGAGGCAGGGTGTAGATCCAGTGTCAGCCGCCAAGGCAGGCCGCTGGAAATCAGTCTCTCTGCCCGACCAGATTTACGCCCACGCGGAGGATGATCAAGCCATGCTGCGCGAGCAAATTCGTACAGGACGCGTACAGCGTACTGAAGATGAAACCGGTATCTCCCTGAAACAGAAAGGAAAATGAGATGATAAACGATACCCTCCTAAGGGGCAGGTTGCAGGTTCGAATCCTGCCGGGGTCGCCAGCGTTTCACTTGTCAGTGCAGTCGGCGGGCCGGGCGGGGAGCTTGGTCATTCCGCCGGGTTGACGGCGGCGGTGCCGGGCGCGGGGCGGGTGCGGAGCCCGGCCGAGACCGCGGCCCAGAGCGCCACCACCAGCGCCGAGGAGGCCAGCCCGTCGACCGCGTAGTGCCAGCCGAGGTGGACCGAGCCGATCCAGATCACCACGGTATAGGCGGTGCCGAGCGCCCCGAGCCACGGATTGATGCGGGCGAAGAGCAGCGCCCACATGGCGGCGAGGGCGACATGCATCGACGGCATGGCGGAGATCCCGAGGCCGAGGCCCACCTGGCCCGCGTTGTGACCGTCGAGGAGCATCTGCTGGTAGGTTTGCGAGTCGAGGCCGCCCGTGGCCGTCGCCACGGCGGCGAGCCGTGCGGCGAGGTCGTCGTAGAGCCCGCCCGCTGCGAAGAGCGCGCCCTCGTAGACCGGGCCGGCGGAGGCGAAGGTCAGCGCCAGGACGCAGCCGATCAGCCCCCAGCTTGCCAGGTAGGTGGCGATGTAACAGGCCCTTGCGTGGGCGCCGATCACCAGCAGGCTGCAGAACACGTAAGCCAGGATCATCGGGTAGAACCAGGCGTGGTAGATGCGGTCGATCAGCCAGGTGGCGGTGGGCGAGCCGAAGAGGTCGTGGGACAGGCGCCAGGGATCGGTGCCGAGGAAGAGCTGGCGGTCGAGCGTGGCAAAGGCCGCGTCCCAGCCGGTGTCGAACCCGTGGAGCGGCAGGGCCACGGTCTTGTGAACCGTGAAGCTGGCCATGGTGACGACGAAGGCCAGCGCCGGGATGACCACGTGGGCGAAGCGGCTTTCGGCCCGGTGATGCGCGGCCCAGTCGCGCAGGAAGGCGAGGCGGCCGCGCGGGTCGCGCGGGCCGGTGCCCTGCCGCAGAAGGGCGAGGCAGACCAGGATCAGCCCGCCCGCGCCCCACATGGCCAGGGCCATCTGCACGTAGTCGAGCAGCGGCCCGGCGAAATGGCTCAGCGTCACGCCGGGGCTCGCCCATGTCCAGGCGAAGACCGCGAACGCGATCAGCATGTAGAGATTGTTGGCGACCCGTTCCATTCGACCCTCGTCTCCCGTCCGGCCCGGTGTCGGCGATGGCCGGCGCGATTTTAGGGCCGGAATGCGTCAAGAGGGTGGAAATCGGCCCGGGCGGGCTAATCGGCTGCGAGCGCCTCGAGCCGGGCGGCGAGTTGGGCGATCACCTGCTCCTGGGCGTCGATGCGGGCGGTTTCGGCCTCGAGCCGTTCGATCTTGCCGTGCAGTTCCTCGATGTAGATATGCGCGTGCTCGAGTTCGTTGGTCAGCGTGCCGATGCGTTCGGAGAGGTTGATCGGCGCGCCACCGCCTCGCAGCCGGTGTCGCAGGTGGGCCCGCCGGTGGTGAGCGTGCCGGTGAGGGTCACGTCGCCATTGGCGTTCAGGCGCATCTCGGGGCCATCGCCGTCGACGATGTTGTAGCGGAACTCGCCGGTGCCGAGGGGCCCTTCGGTGACGACCACGTGGGCGGATTGATTGTTGGCCGCCGCAGGTGATGCGTAGGAAGCTGAAGGTTTCGTCGTAGACATAGATGCCGGCATCGTTGCCGCGCAGGTCCCAGATGTAGGAGGATGTGTGTTCCAGCCGGATGCCCGCCTCGAAGTCGCGCATGGCATGCAGCCCGTTCTGCGGCAACGAGGTGCCGAGGCCAAGTTGGCCCGCGGCGTCGATGAACAGGGCGTTGGCTGCGCCGGCCTTCAGATGACGCGGATCACGTCCTTGTCGATGGCCAGCATGTAGCCGCGGCGGGCGATGTTCTTGACCAGCAGTTCCGAGATCATCTGGTTGCCCAGCGTGTCACGCAGGCGCTTGATGCGGGTGGCGCCGGCGGCTTCCTCGCAGTCTTCCTTGGAGCGGCCGGAGATGACCGATTCGATCTCGGCCCCGGTGAGCACGTCGTCATCCATCCGCGCCTCGGCCAGCACCGCGAGTGTTTCCATCGCCGCCTCGGTCAGCTTGAAGCCCATGTTGTTGAGGTAGACGGTGTTCTCGTCGCGGCTGATGAGGAGCGAGCTGACCTGGATGCCGGAGCGTTCGATCTGGGCCATGCGGCGGTTGAGGGCCACCAGCATCACGAGGAAGACGAGTGCCGCGATCAGCAGCGCCGTGGCGAAGACCAGCAGCACGAAGATGACGATGCGGTAGCTGGTCAGCGTTTCGGAAAAGGCGGTGCCCGAGAGGGCGAGGATTTCCAGCAGCTTGATCTCGGCCTGTGCGGTCAGCGCGTCGTTTTCGACGAAGATGCGCTCGACCCTTGCGTTGAAGGCGTTGCCGTCGGGCAGGGTCAGGAACAGGAAGACGGCGGTCAGCGACAGGATCGTCACGATGGCGATGACGCCGCCAATCACCACCCGGCTGCCCGAGCGGCGCGCATCCGCGGCCAAGGCTGTCTCGTCTGTCACCACCGGCGTGCCCCCATCGTCAGATCACGTCATCTCATTACCGTCACTGTTCGCGGACCGACAGAATCTTCAGCAGGGTCAGCCCCTTGCCGGCAAGGATTGGCCGAAGCTGGGCCTGGGCCGTCGCGGTGTCGCAGGGGCCGGGCACGACCGCGACCTCGAAGAACAGCTCGAGCGGGTTGTCGCGCTTGGCCTTGTATTCGACTTGACAGGCAGCCTGGGCCGATGCGGCGGCAGACAGCGCGAGACCCGCGGCAAGCAGGCATATGGTGAGGGTTCGTTTCATGGCGCCAACATGCGCCGAAGCGTGAAGCTATTCAATAACCGCCTGCGCGAAATGGCCTTTTCCGACCCTGTTATCGGATAACACCGAGGCGATATTGCCTGTCAGACGGGGGTGGGCGCAGGATCGGGGCATGACCGGTGTCACCGGCTTTGCCCGATTGCCGGACATCACGGTAACCCCTGCCTGAAAGGAGGCCCCGATGCCCTTCAAACGCTTCATCACCTCGATCATGGCCGCCGCCATGGCGCTGACGGTGCTGTCATCCGCGCCGGCGCGCGCGGATAACGACACCGCCAAGATCATCGCCGGTGCCGCCGCGCTGGCGATCATCGGCATGGCGATCGCGGAAGCCAATGACAACGACAACTATTACGTCTCGCGTCACGGCTATAACCCGTACCGCGCCCATCAGTACCGGCAGCACAACCGCTGGGTTCAACATCAGCGCATGCGCCAGCACAACCGCTGGGTTCAGCAGAAGCGGTACCAGCGGCACCAGTACCGCAAGCATCACCGGCACCACGGTCATTCCCATCATGGCCGCCGCCACCACGGTCATCGCAACTGGTGATTACGGTAACCAGTACTCACGGCGTTCCGTGAGCCGTTGGGAGGGGAGGGCTTCGGCCCTCCTCTTTCTTTTTGCGAGGTCGCAAGAGGGCTTCGTGGCCCCGTCGTGCGGCCGGCTGACGCAGTTCCGCCAGGGCCCCTTTGCATTTCCGCCGGCAACATGCTTTCTGCCTTTATGGACGGACCGGATTACACCATGGAACTCGACCTGCTGGGCCAGGGCGCGCTGCGCGTGGCCGGGGTCGACGAGGCGGGGCGCGGGCCGCTGGCGGGGCCGGTGACCGCCTGTGCCGTGGTGCTGGAGCGGGATTGCATTCCGGAAGGCCTCGACGATTCCAAGAAGCTGACGGCCCAGCGGCGGGCCGAGCTGCACGACCAGATCATGGCCTGTGCCGAGGTGTCGGTGGCCCATGCCAGCGTCGAGGAGATCGACGAGATCAACATCCTGCGCGCCGCGCACCTGGCGATGGAGCGGGCGCTGGCGGGGCTGAGCAAACCGGCCTGCATGGCGCTGATCGACGGCAACATGATCCCGCGGAATTGCCGCGGTCCGGCCCGGCCGGTGATCCGCGGAGACGGGCTTTGCGTGTCGATCGCTGCCGCGTCGATTGTGGCGAAAATCAGGCGCGATCGCATCATGTGGGATTTGGCGCAACAGTTTCCGGGATACGGCTGGGAGACCAATGTGGGCTATGGTTCGAAAAGCCACATGGCCGCGCTTCAAAATCTCGGTGTGACCCCACACCATAGACGTTCGTTCAAACCGGTACACAATATCTTGTATCAAGTTAAATCAATAACCTCCTGATTCAAAAAAGAAATTGACGACGAATCGGGTTTGACTCATCTTCGGAGCCAACAACTCAGAGCGCAGAAAGCGCCGGGACAGAGGCAGACAATGACGAAGATGACCAAGGTTGCGAGCGCGCCCGCGCTTCCGCTCAACACGATCCTTGCCGGCGACTGCATCGAGGTGATGAATGGCCTGCCGGAGGCCAGCGTCGACCTGATCTTTGCCGACCCGCCCTACAACCTGCAATTGCGGGGCGACCTGCACCGGCCGGACAACAGCCAGGTGGATGCGGTCGACGATGCGTGGGACCAGTTCGCCAGTTTCGAGGTCTATGACCGGTTCACCCGCGAGTGGCTGGCCGCCGCGCGGCGGCTTCTGAAGCCCACCGGGGCGATCTGGGTGATCGGGTCGTATCACAACATCTTCCGGGTCGGCGCGGCGCTGCAGGATTCGGGGTTCTGGATCCTCAACGACGTGATCTGGCGCAAGGCCAACCCGATGCCGAACTTCCGCGGCAAGCGGTTCACCAACGCGCATGAGACGATGATCTGGGCCTCGAAGGAGGAAGGCGGAAAGTACACCTTCAACTACGAGGCGCTGAAATCGCTCAATGACGGCATCCAGATGCGGTCGGACTGGGTTCTGCCGCTGTGCACGGGCCACGAGCGGCTGAAGGACGAGAACGGCGACAAGGCTCACCCGACGCAGAAGCCCGAGGGGCTGTTGCACCGGGTGCTGGTGGGCGCAACCAACCCCGGCGACGTGGTGCTCGACCCGTTCTTCGGCACCGGCACGACCGGCGCCGTGGCCAAGATGCTGGGGCGGGATTACATCGGCATCGAGCGCGAGGAGAGCTATCGCAAGGTCGCCGAGAAGCGGCTGGCGGATATCCGGCGCTACGACCGGGCCGCGCTGGAGGTGTCGACCTCGAAACGCGCCGCGCCACGCATCCCGTTCGGGCAGCTTATCGAACGGGGCATGCTGCGCCCGGGCGAGGAGCTTTATTCGATGAACAACCGCCACAAAGCCAAGGTGCGCGCGGACGGCACGCTTGTGGGCGACGATGTGAAGGGCTCGATTCACCAGGTCGGCGCGGCGCTGGAAGGCGCGCCAAGCTGCAATGGCTGGACCTACTGGTGCATCAAGCGCGATGGGAAGAAGGTGCCGATCGACATCTTCCGCCAGCAGATCAGGGCGGAGATGGGCGACCGGCCCAACTAGAGCCCCCCCCCGAAATCAGACGAACACCGCCGGTGCCTGTGGCCTGACATTGCAGGCACTCAACTGTGCCCCCCGCCCTTGTTGGCGGGGGCTTTTTTTCGGCGGTGCGGGAGCATGGCGGCAAAGGGCGCTTTCCGGCCCGGTGTTCCCCCAGCGACGCCACATGTCGGAAACGCAGGCGCAGCCCCGTGGCGCCCCGTGACAAAGCGGTGGCATGAGACGCGCCCTGATCGACAACTGGGCCCTGTTTTTGGGCATGCTGTTCCTGATGGTGGGGAACGGGATGCTGGTGACGTTGCTGACCATCCGGGGCAGCGTGCTGGGGTTCACCGACCTCGAGATCTCGCTGATGCAGGCCTGTTACCCGCTGGGGGCGCTGGCGGGCACGGTGCTGACCCCGCGGCTGATCGAGAAGGTGGGGCATATCCGGGTGTTCTCGGCGCTGGCCTCGATGGTGTCGGTGGCGGCGATTGCGCACCTGCTGACCAGTGACCCGGTCAGTTGGGGGCTGATGCGGCTGCTGGCGGGGGCGTGCTTTCCGGGGCTTTACGTGATCACCGAAAGCTGGCTCAACGCCAAGACGGAAAACCGCATCCGGGCGCAGGTTCTGTCGGTCTATTTCATCATCCAGTCGGCCGGCCCGGCGCTGGGCACCGCGATGGTCGCCCTGCCCGACCCCAAGGGCAACCTGCTTTTCGGCCTCTGCTCGATCCTCTTGTCGGTGGCGATCGTGCCGCTTCTGCTGTCGAACAACCGCGCGCCGGAATACACCGCCCCCGACCGGATGCCGGTCAGGCGGCTTTACAAGGTCTCGCCCATGGCGGTGTTGGGCATCGTCATCATGGGCGCGGGCGTGGTGGCGTGGTTCATCTCGCTGCCGCTCTACGCGCTGCAGAACGGGTTTTCCGAGGCGCAGGCCTCGTTCGCGCTGGTGGTGGCGATGGTGGCGGCGGCGGTGTCGCAATACCCGCTGGGCTGGATCTCGGACCAGACCGACCGGCGCTACGTGGTGATCGGCATGGCCGCCGTATCGGTGGTGGCGGCGCTGTGGATGGCGCTGGACACAAGGCCGATGTCGATCCTGGTGGGTTTCGCGGTGATCGGGGCGGTGACGTTGCCGGTTTACTCGATCCTTGCCGCCCACGCCAACGACCAGCTCAGCCCCGGGCAGGTGGTGCCCGCGGCCGGCACGATGGCGTTCCTTCTGCAGTTCGGGCAGGTGTTCGGGATGCTGATCGGGCCCAACACGCTGAAGCTGTTCGACGGGCGGGGCCTGCCCTTGATGCTGGCGGTGGTGGGCGTGGCGACGGTGCTGCTGGCGGTGACGCGGCGGGTGCGCTCCGACGCGCCGGAGGAGACCGGCGAGGTCCGGCCGACCGGCGTCATCGGCATCGCCCAGCCGGGGCTGTTGCAGGCCGAGGTTTATGCCGAGGAGGATGCCGCACCGCAGTCCGACAGCGATGAATCTTCGCACAGTTAGCCGAAAGTTCGAACAATCTTGCGCTGATTGGCGGATAGACTTCCGAATCAAAGAGGACATCGCGGCGGCTTCATCGGAAACTGCCGCAAAACTGATTCCCGCCTGCGGCCCCGCCGCCGGCCGACAAGGAGACGCGCGATGATCGAGACCCCCTACCTGCTCTTCCTGGGCGATGCGCCCGACATGCTGGCCGCGAAGGTCGCCATCGGCATCCGCGACTGGCGCCCCGAGCACGCGGTCGGCCAGTTCCGGCTGGAAGGCTGCGGCGCCGATCTGGGGCTTACCGACATGACGCTGGACGAGGCCAAGGCGGCGGGCGCCAAGACGCTGGTGATCGGCGTGGCGAACCGTGGCGGGGTGATTTCGCAGGAATGGAAGAAGGTGCTGGTCACCGCGCTGGAAGAAGGCTTCGACCTCGCCTCGGGCCTGCACAACCTGCTGCGCGACGAACCCGACCTGGTGGCCGTGGCCGAGGCCACGGGCCGCACCCTGCATGACGTGCGGGTGCCGTCGGTCAAGTACCCCATCGCCGACGGCAAGAAACGCCGCGGCAAGCGCTGTCTCGCGGTGGGCACCGACTGTTCGGTGGGCAAGATGTACACCGCCATGGCGATGGAACGCGACATGACCGAGCGCGGCATGAAGGCCACTTTCCGCGCCACCGGCCAGACCGGCATCCTGATCACCGGCGAGGGCGTGCCGCTCGATGCCGTGATCGCCGATTTCATGGCCGGCTCGATCGAGTGGCTGACGCCCGACAACGACGACGATCACTGGGACATGATCGAAGGTCAGGGCTCGCTCTTCCATGTCAGCTATTCGGGCGTGACCATGGCGCTGGTGCATGGGGGCCAGCCCGACGCGCTGATCCTGTGCCACGAGCCGACGCGGGCGCATATGCGCGGCCTGCCCGACTACCAGTTGCCGAGCCTGCAGCAGCTTCGCGACACCGCCCTGCCGCTGGCCCGGGTCGCCAACGCCGCCTGCCAGGTGGTGGGCGTGTCGGTGAACACCCAGCACATGGGCGAGGACGAGGCGAAGGCCTATCTTGCCAAGGTCGAGGAAGAGATGGGCCTGCCGGCGACCGACCCCTACCGGTTCGGCTCGGGCAAGCTGGTCGACGCGCTGGCGGCGCTCTGACACACGTGACACGGGCCCCGGGCCTGACCCGGGGCCTCTGGCCAGAAACGGGGAGGTCCCGGATCAAGTCCGGGACGGGATGACATGGAACTATCGGTAACGCGGGACGTCTTCAGGCTGGCGCAGGTCTTCACCATCAGCCGCGGGTCAAGGACCGAGGCGCAGGTGCTGACCGTGCGGATCAGCCAGGACGGCGTGACGGGCCGGGGCGAATGCGTGCCCTACGCCCGCTACGACGAGACGCTCGACAGCGTGACGGCCGAGATCGAGGGGCTTCCGGCGGAGTTCGACCGCGAGGCGCTTTATGACCTGCTGCCGGCGGGTGCCGCGCGGAACGCGGTGGATTGCGCCCTGTGGGATCTGGAGGCGAAAAAAGCCGGTGTCCGGGCGTGGGACCTGGCCGGGCTTGGCGTGCCGGGACCGGAGGTGACGGCCTATACCCTGTCGCTGGACGAGCCCGAGAAGATGCGGGCGCAGGCCGCGAAACATGCGCACCGGCCGCTTCTGAAGATCAAGCTGGGCACGCCCGACGACATGGCGCGGCTGGAAGCCGTGCGCGCCGGCGCGCCCAAGTCGAAGATCATCGTCGACGCCAACGAGGGGTGGAGCGCCGAGGTCTATGCCGACCTCGCCCCGCATCTCGTCCGCCTCGGCGTGGCGCTGGTGGAACAGCCGGTGCCGGCGGCCGAGGATGACGCCCTGCTGGGGATGGAGCGGCCCGTGCCGGTCTGTGCCGACGAGAGCTGTCACGACCGGGGAAGCCTGCCGGGGCTCAAGGGCAAGTATGACGTGGTCAACATCAAGCTCGACAAGACGGGCGGGCTGACCGAGGCGCTGGCGCTGCGGCAGGCGGCGCGGGAAGAGGGCTATGACATCATGGTCGGCTGCATGATCGGGTCGAGCCTTGCCATGGCGCCCGCCGTGCTGGTGGCGCAGGGCGCGGTGGTGACCGACCTTGACGGCCCGCTGCTTCTGGCCGAAGACCGCGACACACCGCTGACATTCGACGAGGCCGGGGTGCATCCGCCCGCGCCGGAACTTTGGGGATAAGAGCATGCGCACAGTCTACGTGAACGGAGAGTACCTGCCCAAGAACGAGGCCAAGGTGTCGGTCTTCGACCGGGCCTTCCTGATGGCCGACGGGGTCTACGAGGTGACCAGCGTGCTGGGCGGCAAGCTGATCGATTTCAACGGGCACCTGAAGCGGCTGGAACGCTCGCTGAACGAGCTGGACATGCAGAAGCCCGAGGCGTTCGACGACCTGCTCGAGATCCACCGCGAACTGGTGCGGGCGAACGGGATCGAGGACGGTCTGATCTATCTCCAGGTGACGCGCGGCGCCGCCGCGGACCGCGATTTCGCCTTTCCCGACCCCGAGGAGGTGAAGCCGACGCTGGTGCTGTTCACCCAGGCCAAGCCGGGACTGGCCGACAGCCCGGCGGCGAAGAAAGGCATGAAGGTCATCAGCATCGAGGACATCCGCTGGGGCCGGCGCGACATCAAGACGACGCAGCTTCTGTACCCTTCCATGGGCAAGATGATGGCCAAGAAGGCCGGCTGTGACGATGCCTGGATGATCGAGGACGGCAAGGTGACCGAGGGCACCAGCAACAACGCCTATATCGTCAAGGGCAACAGGATCATCACCCGCGAGCTGTCCAACGACATCCTGCACGGGATCACCCGCGCAGCCGTGCTGCGCTTTGCCCGCGAGGCGCAGATGGAGGTCGAGGAGCGGTCCTTCACCATCGACGAGGCGAAGGCGGCCGACGAGGCGTTCATCACCTCGGCCAGCACCTTCGTGATGCCGGTGGTGGAGATCGACGGGGCGCGCCTTGGCGACGGGACGCCGGGGCACGTGTCGAAGCGGCTGCGGGAGATCTACCTCGAGGAGAGCCTGAAGGCGGCGATCTGAGCGGACTGTCTTCCGACTGGCGGTGACCCGTTTTCTGCGCAGAAAACGGCCCGGAAAGTTCGTATTTTCCGGGCCGGAATTTACGCAAATTCCGGGCGCGCCACGGCCCTGACAGCGAAGACCTAGCCGCCGATGCTTTTCGCCGAGGCCATGCCCGGCGCGTCGGACGTGCCGCCGAGTTGCTCGCGCACGCCCTTCTCGATCCGCTTGCCGATATCCGCGTCGATGTTGCGCCAGTATTCGAAGGCGCGTTGCAGCACCTTCTCGCTGACCCCGTCGCAGAGGTGGCCCACGACGTTGCCCACCAGCCGCTCGCGCATGCCGTCATCCATCACGTCGCGCACGAGGATGCCCGCCTGGGTCCAATCGTCATCGTCCTTGCGCAGGGTATAGGCCTGCCGGACCATGTCGCCATCGGCATACCACGTTCCGGCCTCGCCGCCCGTCTGCGGTTCCGCCGCCGGCCCACCGTAGGAGTTGGGCGCATAGACCGGGTCGACCGCGTGCTTGGTGCGCATCTCGCCATCCTTGGAATAGGAGTGGGTCTCGGTCTTGGGCGCGTTGACCGGGATCTGCTTGTAGTTCACGCCCAGCCGCGCCCGGTGCGCGTCGGCATAGGAGAACCCGCGCGCCAGCAGCATCTTGTCGGGCGAGAGGCCGACGCCGGGCACCATGTTGTTGGGCTCGAACGCCACCTGCTCGATCTGGGTGTGGAAATCGACCGGGTTCCGGTCGAGCGTCAGCTTGCCGACCTCGATCAGCGGATAGTCGTCATGCGGCCAGACCTTGGTGAGGTCGAACGGGTTGATGCGATAGGTCTTGGCATCCTCGTAGGGCATGATCTGCCACTTGAGCGTCCATGACGGCGCGTTCCCCTCGGCGATGGCGTTGAACAGGTCGCGGCGGTGATAGTCGCTGTCGGCCCCGGCCAGCCGGTCGGCCTCTTCCTGGCTGAGATAGGCGTTGCCGTCGCCCTGGTCGGTGTGGAAGTGGAACTTGACCCAGAACTTCTCTCCCTCCGCGTTGACCAGCGAATAGGTGTGCGAGGAATAGCCGTTCATCTCGCGCCAGGTGTGGGGAATGCCGCGGTCGCCCATCAGGTAGGTCACCTGGTGCGCGCTTTCGGGCGAGAGCGTCCAGAAATCCCACTGCATGTCATGGTCGCGCAAGGCGTTGTCGGCGCGGCGCTTCTGGCTGCGGATGAAATGCTGGAACTTCATCGGGTCGCGGACGAAGAAGATGGGGGTGTTGTTTCCGACCATGTCGAAATTCCCCTCCTCGGTGTACATCTTGACCGAGAAGCCGCGCGGGTCGCGCCACGTGTCGGGACTGCCGCGTTCGCCGGCGACGGTGGAGAAGCGCACGACCACCTCGCATTTGGCGCCGGGCTGGAAGATGCCGGCCTTGGTGTATTTCGAGACGTCCTGCGTGGTCTCGAACGTCCCGAACGCGCCCGACCCCTTGGCATGCGGCTGCCGCTCGGGGATCCGTTCGCGGTTGAAGTTGGCCATCTGTTCGATGAGGTAGTGATCGTTCAGCACGATCGGGCCGTCGGGGCCCACGGTGAGCGAATGCTCGTCGCTCTGAACCTTGATGCCTGCGTCCGTGGTGGTCGGGGGGGTCTTGCAGTCGTCGGTCATCCAAAGCCTTTCTCGTGTGTCACGAGACCAACGAATGCCCGGCGGGTCAGGTTCCTGCGGGGGCCGCCTGCCCTGGCGTGAGGCGGCCCCGGGGAAGGGGATCAGGCGGCCAGCCAGTCCTGTGCCTTGTCGAACTCCGATCCGTCGAAATGGCGGGCGTCGAAGCCGAAGGCGCGCTTGCCGATGCCCACCGCCATCTCCTGCCAGCCGGCAGTGCCGACGATCGCCGCCCGTTCCACGCGCGAGGCATGGCCGCGGACGAGGTCGAAATGGTCCTTCAGCGCGCCGAAGCCCTGCCAGCCGTCGAAATCGCGCAGGTCGATCAGCAGGCGCAGCTTTTCGTGCTGGGCCATGTAGCGGTTGAGATCTTCGAGGTCGTTGGCATAGGCCTCGCCATCCAGTTTGCCGCGCAGGGAGAGATGCAGGATGCCGTCGCCGATCTCCTGCTGCTGGATGGTGCCGAGGCTTTCGCGCAGCCAGCGGCGGGCGTCTTCCAGCTCGGCCATGGCGAACTTGCCCACCGGGCAGGGGAGGAAGATCGAAAAGGCGCCGACGGCGTTGCGCATGGCGCTGTTGTCGGTGACCAGCGCCGCCCGGTCGAAGCCGCGCCAGTGCTTGAGGCCGGTGCGGGCGTCCTTGAGCATGGCGCCGAGGGTGAAATCGGAGAACCCGGCCTCGACGATGGCGAGGATGCGCACGCGGTCGTTCCGGGCGATGGCCGCGTCGATGGCGGGGATCAGCGTGTCGGTATAGTCGGCGTCGGTGACCGGCGGGGTCATGCGGATCTCGAGGATGCCGTGGTCGTCGGTGGGGTCTATCTCGATCATCGGGTCGGTCTTTCCGGAAAGGTTGGGAACCCCGTGGATATAGGAAGGCGCGGGGCGGTCCGGAAAGGGGGGCGGGAGCGGGTGGCTGATCCTTGCGCGGGTCGGCGCCGTGATCCCGCGCGGCTGCGACAGCCTAGCCGGTCTTGGGGCCGAACAGGGTCAGCCGCCCCGGCCCCTGCGCCGCGAGGATTAGCAATCCGCCGGCGATGGCGAAGTTCTTGACCACGATGGTCACCTGCCACGGGTCGGCGCGGAGCTGCCAGTGGAAGTAGCTGGTGAAGATGCAATAGGCGGCGAGGATCAGCGCCCAGGTCCGGACATGTGGCCCCAGCACGAGGCAGAGGCCGGCGGCGATGTTGAACATGGTGACCAGCCAGATGAGCCAGCCCGGCAGGCCGATGCCCGTGATCATCTGCAGCACCGGTGCGGGATCGGAGAGTTTCTGCGCCGCGCCGCCCGCGAACAGCAGCGCGATCAGCACGCGGCCGACGAGGTTGAGCGTGTCGGAGGCCGGCACCTCAGCCCTTGTTGCCCACGTTCTCGGCGAAGGAGGTCTTGAAGGCGTCCTGCTTCTCGGGCGGGGCATCGGTCTGGTAGTTGGCCTTCCACTCGTCCATCGTCATGCCATAGAAGATCTCGCGCGCCTCTTCCTTGCCCATCTCGATGCCGCGTTCGTTGGCAGCCT
This sequence comes from Roseovarius sp., assembly GCF_040223625.1. Taxonomy (GTDB): domain Bacteria; phylum Pseudomonadota; class Alphaproteobacteria; order Rhodobacterales; family Rhodobacteraceae; genus Roseovarius. The sequence continues at coordinate 14,574 of NZ_JAVKFX010000009.1, forward strand.
CCTGATACCAGCGGGACAGGCAGTTCCGGCAGAACCCGGCGAGGTTCATCATGTCGATATTCTGCACGTCGGTGCGCTTTTCCATCAGGTGCTCGCGCAGGGCGCGGAAGGCGGCGGCCTCGAGCTCGATGCGGGTCTGGTCGTCCATGATGGTCTCCTTGTCTGCTTACAACATGCGCTTGAGGTAGGGCTGGTTCAAGTCGTCGAGCCGGACGGTAAGGCTGCCGACATCGGGGAGGTGTTTCTGCAGGTGGTCCATGGTGAGCTGGGCGAGGTCGTTTCGCGTGGCCTCGTCGCGGCCGGGGAGCAGGAGGAGGGTGGCGTGGGCGAAGCTCTGTGGCTCGACCCCGATGCGCGAGGCGGTGGCGGCGATGGTACGGGTGCGCACGGTGTCGGGCGCGGTGACGGAGGGGTGGGCGGCGAAGGTCTCCCACAGGGTGTCGCAGAGGGCCTGCAGGTCGTGGGTGGTGTCGAGGCCCTTGGAATGTTCGATGGTGATGTGGGGCATGGCGGTCTCCTTCTGCGGGGGCAGTAAAGAGGGGCCGGGGTGCGGGGTGCAACCGGAAAGTTCAGGCGATAGTGGCCCGCCCGGAGCATAGGCGCGCCAAGGGCGCGCCGCCGGGCTATCGGCGATTGCTTGCAATCGCCTGCCACAAGTGAATTGCAACGCAATTCACGATAGGCAGCGCCCGTCCGCCCCGGAGGACGGGCGCTTCTGCGACGGCGCCATGCAGAGCTTAGGTCGGAAGTTGGCCGCGCCATAAATCAACCATCACTGGCGTTGGTGCGCCCACCCGCGGACGGGCGCTGCCCGGCATCTCCAGCCGCTACCCGGCTACACTCCCGCCGTCTCCGCCGCCTCCTCCAGGATCGGCGCCAGCCGCCTCCCCCACGCGATCTGGTCCGCCTCTTGCTCGATCAGGTCGTTGCGCACTTCCAGCAGGACGTTGGGGCGCTCATACGCAATCGCGTGCCGGGCGATGGCGTCGCCGGGAAGGTGCCCACCATAGGGTTCGTTCTCGCCGATGCAAAGGTCGGGCTCGGCCCGCAGGCGGGCGGCGAGCGGGCGGCTGAGGCGTTCGTCGGCGGCGTAGAGCACGCCTACGTGCCACGGTCGGGGCGGGCGGCCCTGAAGCTGGCGGGTGAAGCTGTGGACCGAGACGATGACGGTATCGGGCCGGCGCGCCGCCAGCTCCGCCAGCGCCGTGTGATAGGGCCGGTAGCAGCGGTTGAGGCGCAGTTCCAGCTCCTCCGCCCCGGCGTGGCGGTTGCCGGGGATGATGGTGCCGTCATAGAGCTTCATCAGCAGCGTCGGGTCATCCTCGCCCCGGTTGGGGTCGATCACGAGGCGGGAGAAATTGGTGGCGATGAAGGGGGCATCCAACTGCCGGGCCATCTCGCGCGCCATGCCCAGGGCGCCCACGTCATAGGCGATGTGGCGCATCATGTCGCCCTCGGCCAGCGCCAGCGTGCCGCCGTTGACGAAGGGCGGCACGGTATTGGCGGCATGGTCGCAGGTCACGAGCCAGCGCGCAGGGCGGTCGGCCCCTTCGATCTCGAACGGGTGGTACGTCATCGGGGTGTCATGTCCTTTGCGCACGGTCTAGGACAGTTGCGCCGGGATGTGAATTGGGTAATAACCGGCTGTAAATCCGTTAGCGATAACAGCTTTCCGTACACCCTGCCGCCATTCACGACAGGCCCATTGACACGCCCCGCCGCGCCATGATGATCGGGCGGACGAGCAGCCGGAGGACCACCCGCCCATGAGACGCCACCGCAACGTCAAGATCGTCGCCACGCTGGGGCCCTCGTCCGAGAGCTACGAGATGATCCGCGCCCTGCATGAAGCCGGGGCCGACGTGTTCCGGCTGAACATGAGCCACGGCACTCATGAGGGCATCCGCGAAAAGCACAGGATCATCCGGCAGATCGAGGAGGACCTGAACAGCCCCATCGGGATCCTTGCCGATTTGCAGGGGCCGAAGCTTCGGGTGGGGGAGTTCGCGAAGGGCGAGGAGGAGTTGCAGCCGGGCGCCGCCTTCCGGCTGGACCTTGACGAGGCGGAGGGGAACGGCACCCGCGTCTGCCTGCCGCATCCGGAGATTTTCGAAGCGCTGGAGCCCGGCGCGACGCTGCTGGTCAATGACGGGAAGATCCGGCTGAAGGTGACCGAGTGCGGCACCGATTTCGCCGAGACCGAGGTGCTGGTCGGCGGCACGATTTCCAACCGCAAGGGCGTGAACGTGCCGGACGTGGTGCTGCCGCTGGCAGCGCTGTCGGAGAAGGACCGCGAGGACCTCGAGTTCGCCTGCGAGCTGGGCGTCGACTGGCTGGCGCTGAGCTTCGTGCAGCGGGCGGCGGATGTCGAGGAGGCGCGGGCGCTGGCGAAGGGCCGGGCGGCGATCCTGTCGAAGATCGAGAAGCCCTCGGCGGTGGAGTGGTTCGACAACATCCTTGCCGCCTCCGACGGGATCATGGTGGCAAGGGGCGATCTTGGCGTCGAGCTGCCGGTGCAGAACGTGCCGCCGATCCAGAAGCGGCTGGTGCGGAAGTGCCGGGCGCAGGCCAAGCCGGTGATCGTGGCGACCCAGATGCTCGAATCGATGATCGAGAGCCCGATGCCGACCCGGGCCGAGGTGTCGGACGTGGCCGCCGCCATCTACGAGGGGACCGACGCGGTGATGCTGTCGGCCGAAAGCGCCGCGGGCAGCTATCCGGTCGAGGCCGTGACCACGATGGACAACGTGGCGCGGGAGGTGGAGAACGACCCGACCTACACCCAGATCATCGAGGCGTCGCGGGTGATCAGCCGCACCAGCGTGGCCGACGGCATCGTCGCCGCCGCGCGCGAGATTGCCGAGGCCACGGATATCGTCGCCATCTGCTGTTTCAGCCAGTCGGGCACCACCGCCCTGCTGACCGCCCGCGAACGGCCGCGCGTGCCGATCATCGCCATGACCAGCCTTGTCGGCACCGCCCGGCGGCTGGCGCTGACATGGGGGGTGAACTGCGTGATGACGGGGCAGCTCGACCGGTTCAAGCAGGCGGTGCTGAACGCCGCGCGGGCCGCGCGGGAACAGGGCTATGCCCAGCCGCTGGACCAGATCGTGGTGACCGCCGGTGTGCCGTTCAACGTGCCCGGAACCACCAACATCTTGCGGGTGGCGCCCTGTCAGGAGAGTTTGATTTATTCCACCGATCCGGGGTAACCTGCCCCGGAAGCTGTGACCCGCCCAACGAGAGGGAAGGACCGCGCGTGAGCCCCGACCTGCTGCTTGTCATCGGTATCGTTCTGGCGGTCCTGTCGATTCCGTCGATGCTGTCGGCCTTTGCCGACCGGCGGACGCCGCGTGTGGCGGCGGTGGTCGCCATCATCGCGGGCTGCATGATCGTCTGGGCGGTCCGCGAACAGCCGGGCGGCTACACGATCCAGGAAATCCCCGAGGTCTTCGTGCGGGTGGTGGCGGAGTTCATCTGACGCCCGGCTAATGATCGGCGCCGTGCTCTGTCTTGCACATGTCGTGGTCTGACAGCGAGGCCAGCACGTAGCAATCCTGCGGCGCGCCCTTTCCCGAGCAGCCATCGACGATGCGGCCCAACTCCGTCTCTAGCGCCCTGAGGCGGGCGATCTTGTGGCGCACGTCTTCAAGCTGGGCCTGCGCGATATCCGAGGCCTCCTGGCAGGTGCGGTCGGGGTGGCGCTGCAGCTCGATCAGAGAGGATATGGCGCCGAGCGGAAAGCCGAGATCGCGGGCGTGGCGGATGAAACCCAGCTGTTCCAGCTCGTCCTTGCCATAACGCCGCTGGTTGCCGGATGTGCGCCCGGCGGCGGCGATCAGGCCCATCTCCTCGTAATAGCGGATGGTGGGCACCTTGACCCCGGTGCGGCGCGACAGCTCTCCGATGGAAAACATGAAAACACCTCTTGAAGCTCTAGTTCCTAGAGAGATTAGGTTAGGCTCAACGGAATTTCAACGAGGTGGGCCATGGCAGGCTGTTGTGGACATGAGGCGAAGTTCGACGGGGTGTCGGACGCCTATAAACGCAGGCTCTGGGCGGTGATCGCCATCAACGCGGGCATGTTCGCCGTAGAGATGGGCGCGGGCCAGATGGCCGGGTCGCAGGCGCTGAAGGCGGATGCGCTGGATTTCCTGGGCGACGCGCTGACCTATGGCATTTCGCTGGCGGTGATCGGCGCCTCGGTGCATGTGCGCACCACGGCGGCGCTGGCCAAGGGCGTGAGCCTTCTGCTGATGGGGCTGTGGGTGATGGGCTCGACCATCTACCAGGTCTTCGTGGTGGGCGTGCCGGAGGCCGGGATCATGGGCGTCGTGGGCTTCATGGCGCTGGCCGCCAACATGGCGAGCGTGCTGCTGCTGGTGCGGTACAAGGATGGCGACGCCAACGTGCGCTCGGTCTGGCTGTGTTCGCGCAACGACGCGATCGGCAACGTGGCGGTGATGCTGGCCGCGCTGGGGGTCTGGGGCACCACGACCGGCTGGCCCGACCTGATCGTCGCCGGGATCATGGCGGGGCTGTTCCTGTCCTCCTCGGTCCAGATCATCCGGCAGGCGCTGGAGGAGCGGCGCGCGGAGGCCGGACACCTGCGCGGGGCCGGCTGAGCGGCCCGGATTCCCCCTTGCTTCTCGGGCGGGAAGTTCGTATATCGCCCGCTCATCGGCGCGGCCGGCCGGAGTGGCATGCCGAGTCGCGCAGAACAACCGACCGATAAAGGAGCCGGAAATGCCCAAGATGAAGACGAAGTCGAGCTGCAAGAAGCGGTTCAAGATCAGCGGCACCGGGAAGGTGATCCGCGCCCAGGCTGGCAAGCAGCACGGGATGATCAAACGCACCAACAAGTTCATCCGCGACGCGCGTGGCACGACCACGCTGAGCAAGGCTGATGAGAAGATCATCAAGCCGATGATGCCCTATTCGCGCTAAGGAGAACTGATCAATGGCACGCGTTAAAGGTGGGACCGTTACCCACGCCCGTCACAAGAAAGTCACCAGCGCCGCGAAAGGCTATTACGGCCGCCGCAAGAACACCTTCAAGGTGGCGGCACAGGCCGTCGACAAGGCCAACCAGTACGCCACCCGTGACCGCAAGAACCGCAAGCGCAACTTCCGCGCCCTGTGGATCCAGCGGATCAACGCGGCGGTGCGCGCGCATGACGAAAGCCTGACCTATTCTCGCTTCGTCAACGGCCTGAGCCTGGCCGGGGTTGAGGTGGACCGCAAGGTCCTCGCCGACCTGGCCGTGCACGAGCCGGCGGCGTTCGGCGCCATCGTCGAGCAGGCAAAAAGCGCATTGGCACGGTAAGCCAGTCGCACCGAGGGACAAATTGAAACGCCGCCGGGCAGGGATGCCGGCGGCGTTTTTCTGTTTGGGGTGATGGAGGAGCCACGATTGCGGCCGCCCCGCGCGTGGCGGGCCGCGGGATTTGAGTATTTTTGGAACAATGAAAGTTTAGGGCGAGTGGCCCGGGCCGGGCTGAATCGGAACAGCCTGCCGGGCCAGCACGTTCCTCTCATGTCATGACCGAAGCCACAGCACACAGTTCCGCCCCCGCCGATACTCGCACTGCCAGCCTCTACCGGATGGACATGCCCGACCATCTCTGCCCGTTCGGGCTGAAGTCGCGCTGGCTGTTGAAGCGGGAGGGGTACGAGGTCGACGACCACCTGCTCACCAGCCGCGAGGAGGTGGATGCCTTCATGGAGCGCGAGGGGGTCGAGACCACGCCGCAGACCTATATCGGCGGCGAGCGGGTCGGCGGCTACGAGGAGTTGCGCGAACGGCTTGGATATTCGGTGACCGAGGAGGGCGAGACCTCCTACACCCCCGTGATCGCCATCTTTGCCGTCTCGGCGCTGGTGGCGCTGGCGATGGCCTGGGCGTCGCTGGGCACGGTGCTGGCCATTCGCACGGTGGAATGGTTCGCCGCCACCGCCATGACCCTGCTGGCGGTGCAGAAGCTGCAGGACGTGGAGAGCTTTTCCACCATGTTCCTCAATTACGACCTGCTGGCCCGGCGCTGGGTGCCTTACGGCTATTTCTACCCGTTCGGCGAGGCGCTGGCGGGGATCCTGATGATCGCCGGGGCGCTGATCTGGCTGGCGACACCCGTGGCGCTGTTCATCGGCACGGTGGGCGCCGTCTCGGTCTTCAAGGCGGTCTATGTCGACAAACGCGAGTTGAAATGCGCCTGTGTGGGCGGGAATTCCAACGTGCCGCTGGGCTTCGTGTCGCTGACCGAGAACCTGGTGATGATCGCGATGGGCGCGTGGATGTTGCTCAAGTAGCCGTGCGCCGCCCGAAGGCCGCAAGGTTCGCGGGCGCGAGGAAGATCGACACGGTGAGCAGGCTGAAGACCAGCTCGTAGACCTCCCATTGCCGGGGGATGTCGACCACCAGCATCACCACGCTGGCCCCCACGCCCATGATCCCGTGACGCCAGTGCGGCACCGGCACCGCCAGCCGGTCGGCCAGCCGGGTGACGAGGGCGGATTTGCCATAGAGCGCCGGCAGGGCCAGCAGGTAGAGCAGGATGGCAACGGTCAGCCCGCCGCCGAACACCGTCCTGGTGAGCTGCTTGCCGCCCACCACGATATTGTGCAGCGTGATCTCCTCCTGCGCGTTCTGCCCGCGCAGGTAGTCGGGCGTTTCCAGCCCGAGGATGCGCTGGCCCCAGGAAATCTCCTCCCCCGTGCCGAAGACGAAGATCAGGGCATAGAGCGTGAGGCACGCCCCGGCCAGCGCCTGCCCCATGCGGAACTGCCGCACCGCCTGCCAGGCCAGAACCAAAGCCGAGACGAAGAGCATCAGCGCGGTGCCGTATTCGACGGGCCCGTCCTCGATGGCGAAGCCGGTGGCGAATTGCCGATCGAAGCCGAGAACCCAGTAGGCCAGCGTGAACAGCAGGCTGGCATTCATCAGGCCGAAGAGGAACTGGTCTGCGGGAGAGAAGGAACGCATCGGGGCCTGCCATACGGGTCATGAAATCTGTCCGCCTTCGCTAGGAATCCGCGCCGGGAGTGTCAACCGACGAAAGCGCGATCTGCCCGGCCTCCGATGCCCCTTGCCGGGCGGGCGGCGCCTGCATAGGCTCTGCGCCATGGACCACAAGCAATTCACCGCCGCCCTGCCCCGCGAGGTGCTGGCCGACCTGAACGCGACCGAGGATGCCCCCGGCCTGCGCCATCTTGCCGGGCATTTCGGGCTGATCGGGCTGTTCGGCGTGTGGATCGCGCAGGGCTGGTGGCTCTGGCCGGTGGCGGTGGTGGCGCAGGGGATCGCGATCTGCTTCCTGTTCACGCTGGAGCACGAGGCGACGCACAAGACGCCGTTCCGCACGCTGTGGATCAATGAGTGGGTCGGGCGGATCTGTGGCCTGCTGCTGTCGCAGCCATTCGAGTGGTTCCGGTATTTCCACCTCGCCCATCACCGCTTTACCAACATCCCCGACAAGGACCCCGAGCTTGTGGCCGGCGGCAAGCCGGAGACCTGGGCGCAGTATGTCCGCCACGTCTCGGGCCTGCCCTTTTGGGGGGCGATGATCGGGGTTACGGTCAGGAATGCGCTGGGGCGCGACCCGGGGCCGTATATTCCGGAGCGCGCCCGGCCGCGGGTGGTGGCCGAGGCGCGGTGGATGCTGGCGATCTATGCCGTGGCGCTGGCGAGCCTTGTGGTCACGCCGCTCGTGTTCTGGGTGTGGCTGCTGCCCTGCCTTGTCGGCCAGCCCTTCCTGCGGCTCTACCTGCTGGCCGAGCACGGGCGCTGTTCCTTCGTGGCCAACATGTTCGAGAACACGCGCACCACCTACACCAACCGCATCATCCGGTTCCTGGCGTGGAACATGCCCTATCATGTCGAGCATCACACCCTGCCGGGCGTGCCCTTCCACCGGCTGCCGGAGTTGCACGGGCACATGCAGGGCCGCCACGCGGTGACGTCGAAGGGCTACGCGGCATTTACGGCCGACTATGCCAAGGCGCTGCGATAGGGCGAAAGCCCCGCCACCGCTTGCATTCAGGCCCCTCCCCGGCTAGCAGGACAGCCGACAGCACAACCAAGGGCGCCCGGCGATGGACGATCTGCGCGACAAGTATATTTCCCTGATTTCCGAGGCCCGCGACGAGGCCGCGCTGGAGGACCTGCGCGTGCAGGCCGTGGGCAAGAAGGGCGAGGTCAGCCTGAAGATGCGCGAGTTGGGCAAGATGACGCCCGAGGAGCGGCAGGAGGCCGGGCCGAAGCTCAATGCGCTGAAGGACGAGATCAACTCGGCGCTGGCGGCCAAGAAGGCGGCGCTGGCGGATGCGGCGCTGGACGAGCGGCTGAAGACCGAGTGGCTGGACGTCACCCTGCCCGGCCGGCCCCGGCGCGGCGGCACGATCCACCCGGTGAGCCAGGTGACCGAGGAAGTGACGGCGATCTTTGCCGACATGGGCTTTGCCGTGGCCGAGGGGCCGCAGGTCGAGAGCGACTGGCACAATTTCGACGCGCTGAACATCCCCGGCCACCACCCGGCCCGGGCCGAGATGGACACGTTCTACATGCACCGGGCCGAGGGCGACGAGCGCCCGCCGCACGTGCTGCGCACCCATACCTCGCCGGTGCAGATCCGGTCGATGGAGCTTCAGGGCGCGCCGCTGCGGGTGATCTGCCCCGGCCGCGTCTACCGCGCCGATTACGACCAGACGCATACGCCGATGTTCCACCAGGTCGAGGGGCTGGCTGTGGATACCGACATCTCGATGGCGAACCTGAAATGGTGCCTCGAGGAGTTCGTGAAGGCGTTCTTCGAGGTCGACGCGGTCGAGCTGCGCTTCCGCGCCTCGCATTTCCCGTTCACGGAGCCTTCGGCCGAGGTCGATATCCGCTGTTCATGGGAAGGCGGCACGCTGAAGATCGGCGAGGGCGACGACTGGATGGAGATCCTCGGGTCGGGCATGGTGCATCCCAAGGTGCTGCAGGCCGGCAATATCGACCCGGATCGCTGGCAGGGCTTCGCCTTCGGCATCGGCATCGACCGGCTGGCGATGCTGAAATACGGCATCCCGGATCTGCGGGCGTTCTTCGATTCCGACCTGCGGTGGTTGCGGCACTACGGGTTTTCGAGCCTGGATGTGCCGACGCTGCATGGCGGGTTGTCGCGGTAGGCGGCGTTGACGGAAATCGAGGCCCTGGAAGCCCGGTGGGGCGTTCGCATCCCCGATGAGCTGAAAGCGCACCTAGTCCGAAATCTGACCTTCGAAGGCTTCTGCGGCGAGAATGCGGAAGGAGAGTACGTTCGTTTCTACGATGTCTCCGACAACCTCGCCGCGTTCGACGAGTTCCAGCGCGATTTTCTACCGGCCGGGTTCGTGCCGCTGGGCGGCAACGGTGGCGGGGAAATCATCGTCTATCGCGAAGGCGTCGGATATGGCCTCTTGCCTTCCCTGCATGACGGACCGGAGGATTTCATCCTGGTGGCCGAAACGCTCGAGGGCTTCTGGCAGAAATCGTTGGAGTGTCGTTGGTTTGAATAGCGGGCGTGCCGCCGGGTTGCGACACGGAACGGGGCGTTTATGTTACCCCGCGAACGTCGCCGAACCGGAGGTCGCCACATGCGTCTTTTCAGACATGAGAACCGGCAGCGGAGCGAGCGCAGCCGACGGCTTTATGCCACCTACGAGATCGCCCACACGATTGTCGATTTCAGCGCGGCAGTCAGTTTCCTCGTGGGCTCCGTGCTGTTCTTCTGGAAGGAGACCGAGACGGCGGCCATCTGGTTCTTCGTGGTGGGTTCTGTCCTGTTCTGCGTCAAGCCGACCCTGCGGCTGGCGCGGGAGATCCACCTGCTGTCGCTGGGCCGGGTCGACGAGCTGGCGCGCCGGGGCGAGCAGCCCTGACGCCGGCGCCGCTTGACTTGGCCCGCGCCACGCCCGACGCTGGTGGCCGGGACAGGCAGGCGGAGAGCGGCGGATGAGCCATCGGCGGGCGCGCTTGGGGCAGGTGACGGGATGCCTCCGGCGGGGATATTTGGGGCCAGAAGAAGCCGGGGCGCGCCTGCGCTTCTTCTTGGTTCAAATACTCAAATCCTCCCTTGCCGTTCTCGCTGTCGTTGCGGGTGTCGCGCTGTCGGCGGGGGCAGCGCTGGCGCATGCCTCGGAGCAGGGGTTCGTGCTGCTTCTTCCTACGGATGTCTATATCGCCGCCGGGGGCGCGAGTGTCGCTCTGACGGTGGTGCTGCTGGCGCTGTTGCCGCCGGGTGCGGCGGAGGCGGTATTTCGCACGGCGCGGCTGTGGCCCGCCAGCGCGGCGTTCCGGCATGTCACCTCCTGCCTGGCGGCGGGGCTGCTGGCCTTCCTGGTGTGGCGCGGGTTCACCGGGTCGCGGGACCCGTCGGTGAACCCGATGCCGCTGTTTGTCTGGACGGTGTGGTGGATCGGGCTGGTCACGCTGCAGGGGCTGGTCGGCAATCACTGGCGCTGGACGAACCCGTGGACGGGGCCGGCGGCGGTGCTGGCAAGGCTGACCGGGAGCCGGGCGCCGTGGCGGTATCCGCGCTGGCTGGGGCATTGGCCGGCGGTGGGGATTTTCCTGATGTTCGCCGGGTTCCTGCTGGCCGACCCGGCGCCCAGTGATCCGGCGCGACTGGCGGCCTATGCCGGGGCCTACTGGTACGTGGCCCTGCTGGGGCTGGTGCTGTTCGGGCCGGCCTGGATGGTGCGGGCCGAGGGGATCACGGTGCTGATGCGGATTTATGCGCGGATGGCGGTGCTGGGTCGTGACAGGGGGCGGGTGGCGGCGGGGCTGCCGGGTTGGCAGGTGATCCGGCTGAAGGCGCCGCCGCTGGCGCTGGCGGTGTTCACGCTGGTGCTGCTGGGCACTGGCAGTTTCGACGGGCTGAACGAGACGTTCTGGTGGATGGGCGTGCTGGGGGTGAACCCGCTGGAGTTTCCCGGCCGGTCTGCCGTGATCGGGCAGACGCTGGCGGGGCTGGTGGGGTGCAACCTGGCGCTCATCGGGGCGTTTGCCGGTTGCCTGTGGCTGGGAGAGCGGCTGGCGGGGACGCGGCGGACTTTGCGCGACGCGTTCTGCCTCTTCGCGCCGTCGATCCTGCCGATCGCGCTGGCCTATCACATCGCCCATTACCTGACCGCGCTACTGGTCGACGGGCAATACGTGCTGAAGGCGCTGAACGACCCGCTGGGCAACGGTGCAAGCCTGCTGGGGCTGACGGAGTTCTATGTCACCACCGGCTTTTTCAACACGCCCGGCACGGTCAAGCTGATCTGGCTGACGCAGGCCGGGGTGGTGGTGGCGGGGCATGTGATTGCCATCCTGCTGGCCCATGCGCTGGCGCTGAAGGACATGCCCGGCACCCGCCGCGCCGTGCTGGGGCAGGCGCCGCTGGCGGCGTTCATGGTTGCCTACACGGTGTTCGGGTTGTGGCTGCTGGCCTCGCCGCGGGGCCTGTGACCCCCGCAAGACACTGGACAAACGCGCTGACGCTTCGCAGGATCGGGTCAAGCAACAGGGAGAGCTTGCAATGACCAGACTCATCAAGGGCACCACGCGCCGCGGCGCGCTGAAGACACTGGCGGGGGGCGCCGCGGGCGCGGCGAGCCTGCCGCTCTGGGCGCGGTTCGCCGAGGCGCAGACATCGGAACCGATCAAGGTTGGCTTCCAGGTGCACCGCACCGGCATCGGCGCCGCCTATGGCCGCTGGTACGACCGCACCACACAGGCCGCCGCCAAGCTGATCAACGAGAATGGCGGGATCAACGGCCGAATGATCGAGATCGTCGCCGAGGATGACGGCACCGACCCCAAGCGCGGCGCCGAGGTGGTGGAGAAATTCGCCAACCAGCATGGCTGTGACGTGGGGTTCGGCACGCTGTTCAGCCACGTGGTGATCGGTTCGGCCCCGCGGGCGGGTGAGCTGAAGCTGCCGTATTTCGTGGTCTCCGAGGGGCATCACGTGGCCAGCGGCATGCTCAACCGCTACACGCTGCAGCCCGGCATCACGGATGTGAAGAGCCAGGTTCAGGCGATGGCGCCCTACGTGTCGGAGAACCTGGGCAAGAAGGTCACGATGGTCTTCCCCGACTTCGCCTTCGGTCACGATCACCGCGACTTCTTCACCGCCGCGATCGAGGAACAGGGCGGCGAAGTGCTGGAGCATATCGCCATTCCGCCGGCCGAGACGAGCTTTACCAAGTATTTCCCCAAGATCCCGCGCGAGACCGAGGTGCTCTACCACGTGATGGTGGGCCCGGCCGTGCTGACCTTCGTCAAGGAGCTGGGCGAGTTCTTCGGGCCGAGCCGGCCGGAAATCTTCGGCTTCATCGACAGCCTGGAAGCGGTGGATATGGCGAGCCCCGGCCTCGAGTATCTCGACGGCACCTATTTCTGGGAGGGCAACCCGCGCCACGCGCAGGAGGACCAGACCGAGTTCGACAAGTTCTTCCGCGAGAAGGTGGGCGTGGACGAGCGCGGCGCCTCGGTTAGCGATGCGAGCGACGTGTCGACCTATGCCCACATGTTCGGATGCTGGGAGACGCTGCACATCCTGAAGGCCGGGATGGAGGCCGCCGATTACAAGGGGCCGGATGATCGCGCCGCGCTGATCGAGGCCGTGGAGGCGATGACCGACATGCCGGAATCGAACGAGCATCCGCAGGGGGCGAAGCGGTTCAACGGCAAGACCCACCAGGTGTTTGGCCACCAGTATATCAGCCGGGTCGAGGACGGGTTCCTCAAACGGGTGCATACCACGTCGATCGAGGACACGCTGTACCCCGACGAGGTGGATTACACGACGCAGTCGTTCTGAGGCGGCGTGCGGTGACGGATCGGGGCGCCCCTTCGGGGGCGCCCTATTCGTTGGTTGAGGCGGGGGAGCCGAAATCTTCAAAAGATTTCTGCCCGCTTTCTTTTCAAGAAAGCGGGGCCGATCCCAAGCATCTGAAAAATATCAGGAAATCAGCCACTTCAGCCAGCCCTTTTTCTCGGCCTCGGCCTCTTCATCCTCGTCCTTCGGCCCCTCGATCACCTCTTCGAGCCGGGTGAAGAACTGGTCGGCCATCTTCTTGGCGAAGCCGTCGACGATCCGACTGCCGAGCTGGGCGAGCTTGCCACCCACCTTCGCCTCGACATCGTAGGACAGAAGCGTGCCGCCCTCGTTCTCGGTCAGGGTCACCGCCGCGCTGCCCTTGGCGAAGCCGGCGGCGCCACCCTTGCCCTCGCCCGTCAGGGTCAGCTTCTCGGGCTTCTCCATTTCCGAGAAGGTCACCGTGCCCTTGAAGGTCGCCTTCACCGGGCCGACCTTCTGGGTGACGGTGGCCTCGAACCCCTCCTCGGGCGAGCCGGTGACATCCTGCGCGCCGGGCACGCATTCCTGCAGCACGTCGGGGCTGGTCAGCGCGTTCCAGACGGTTTCGCGGTCGGCGTTGATCTGCTTTTCGTCACTCATCTTCATGGCGGCGGCTCCCTCCTGTCGCGCTGTCGATGCGAGCGTAGCGCAGCGCCGGGGCCGGGCCAAGGGCGCGCCGCGCTTCCATGTGGCGGAATGTCGCAATTGAGGATGGAGCCCCCTGCCCGCCCGTGCTACGGGATCAGGGAAAGGACCTCTCATGTCAGGGATCGCACGGCTTCAGAACCCTTCGGCGGGCATCGGATTCATCTTGCTGGCGATTGTCGCGCTGTCCGGGAATGACGTGTTGATCAAATTCTTGTCCGGCGGGTACCCGTTGCACCAGATGGTGTTCTGCCGCTCGGCCATCGGCATTGCCTTCAGCCTTGTCATACTGCAGTTGGAGGGCGGCTGGACGCTGCTGCGCACGGCGACGCCGGGGCTGCACGCGTTGCGCTGCCTGATGATCATCTTCGCCAACATGACCTATTTCGCCGCGCTGGCCGTGCTGCCGCTGGCGGAGGCGACGGCGGTGTTCTTCGTGGCGCCGCTGATGATCACGCTGCTGTCGATCCCGCTTCTGGGCGAGAAGGTCGGTCCGCTCAGGATCGGCGCCGTGGTGGTGGGGCTGGTGGGGGTGATCATCATGACCCGGCCGTGGGAGAGCGACGCCTCGCGCGACGTGTCGCTGTGGGTCTACCTGCTGCCGATCATCGCGGCGCTGGCCTATGCGCTGAACCAGGTGCTGACGCGGAAGCTGGGGGTCAGTTCCAAGGCGTCGGCGATGGCGATCTATATCCAGGTGGGGTTCATCCTCGTCAGCGGGCTGTTCTGGCTGGTGGCGGGGGACGGGCGTTTTGCCGCCGGGGTGGAGAACGGGAGCCTTGTTTTCCTGCTTCGGGCGTGGGTCTGGCCGGAGGGGCAGGACGTGTGGCTGTTCCTGGCGCTGGGGGTCAACTCGGCCATCGTGGGCTATTGCCTGAGCGCGGCCTACCGGATTGCCGATGCCGCGACGATTGCGCCGTTCGAATACGTGGGGCTGCCTCTGGCGATCCTGTGGGGCTGGCTGGTATGGGGCGAGTTCCCGGGGCCGGTGGTGCTGGCGGGGATCGCGCTGATCCTGGGCGCGGGGCTGTTCGTGTTCCTGCGGGAGCGGCAGAAGAAGCGGTTCGTGGTGACGCGGAAGCGGCTGCACCGGCGGTTCTGAGCGGCGCGGTTCCGCGTTTCGGTGCGAATCAGGGTTAATGCGTTGATTTTGCTGAGGAAGCCCCGGTCGGTATAACGTCGGTATTTTGTCGGTATTACGTCGGTGTTTTTGGCGGTGTCTGCCTTGGTTGATGTGGCGTTCGATGCTGGGTGCCACGAGATGTTGCGTGGCGCGCAACGGGGGCACGCCGGGCAGCGCCCGTCCTCGGGTGGGCGCGCCGACGGGTGTGTTGGTTGGTTTATGGTGCCGAATTCATCCGAGGTTGGTTCGACGTGGATACGGTACAGAAGCGCCCGCCCGGTGGGGCGGACGGGCGCTGCCCGGCGCCACGCCCTTGGCGTGGCTGGATTCCGGGCGGGACAGTTGCTGAAACGGCATTTCCCCTGTCTCTGCCATTCGCTACCCTTCGCCGGAAAAGAGGGAGGCACATATGCTGGAAGGCATTCGCATCGTCGAGGTCGAGGGGCTGGGGCCCGGCCCGTTTGCCGGGATGATGCTGGCCGATATGGGCGCCGAGGTGATCGTGATCCACCGCCCCGTTTCGGCCAACCCCACGGGCAGCGGGCCCTCGCTGCTGGACCGGGGCAAGCGCTCCATCACGCTCGACCTGAAGGACGCGGGCGACCTTGCCACCGCCCGGGCGCTCATCGCCTCGGCCGATGGCCTGATCGAGGGGTTCCGCCCCGGCGTGATGGAACGGCTGGGGCTGGGACCGGAGAGTTTCGCGGAGAGCAACCCGAAGCTCGTCTATGGCCGGATGACCGGCTGGGGCCAGACCGGGCCGCGGGCGATGACCGCCGGGCATGACCTCAACTATATCGCCACCTCGGGCGCGCTGTGGTACGCGGGCGCGCCGGGCGATGCGCCGGTCACGCCGCCGACGCTGGTGGGGGACGTGGGCGGCGGGGCGCTCTACCTCGTAGCGGGGCTGCTGGCGGGGATTATCAGCGCGGGGCGCACGGGGCGGGGCAAGGTGGTGGATGCCGCCATCGTCGACGGCTCGGCGCACATGATGGCGCTGCTGATGTCGATGGCGCCCTCGGGCAACACGGTGAGCGAGCGCGGGCAGAGCCTGCTGGACGGGGCGCATTGGTGCCGGACCTATGCCTGTGCCGACGGGGCATGGATCAGCGTGCAATGCCTCGAGCCGAAATTCTATGCCGAGTTCCTCTCGCTCATGGGGCTGGAGGGCGACCCGGCCTTCGCCGAGCAGTATGACCGGGCGCGATGGCCCGGCCAATGCGAACGACTGGCCGCGATCTTCGCGGAGAAACCGGTGGCCCACTGGGCCGCGCTGTTCGAGGGATCCGACGCCTGTGTCGCGCCGGTCCTGTCGCCGGAGGCGGCCGCGCGGGACCCGCACATGCAGGCCCGCGCCACGTGGTCGGATGCGGGGGGCACCCTGCAACCGGCGCCCGCCCCGCGTTTCGGCGGGGCCGTCCCGACCCCCGCCGCCCCGCCCGCGCGCGGCGCCGACAGCGACGCCATCCGCAAGGAGCTTGGCGACAGGGGGCTGATCTGATGGCGCGAAATCGACGTGAAAAGCAATCGCAGGCCTGATCCGGCACATTGCACAACCGCAGGTGCCGCATTAGGCAGAAAACGCTTGTTCGACCGACAGGTCGAAGCGATCATGACGACAGCAGGCAGGCCAGTTGGGGAAGGTCGGATGACCACAATGCGCGACAAACCCGCCATCTTTATCCTGGCGTCTGAACGGTCGGGCACGAACCTGCTTCGGTCGATCCTGTCCTCGAACTCCCGCATTTCCTCGCCGCCGCCGTCTGGGATGGTCCTGGCCCTGCACCCGGTGTTCGAGGCCTTCAAACGCGAAGGTTCGGAATTGCCGCTGGAGAAAATCATCTCCTATGCGAGTGAGCTTACGCAGACGCATATGAATAAATGGCCGGACTTCCCGGATCCCGAGGACATTCTCGCGATGCTTCCGAGCGAGCCGAATTTCTGGGACTTGTTCGCAGCCTATAATTCCTATTACATCGGAAATCGCGATGGCGAAATCTGGCTGAGCAAGGAGCCGGGGCTGATCGGGCATGCCGTCGAGATTGCCGCGAACTTTCCGAACGCCCATTTCGTCTACCTGGTACGGGACGGGCGCGATGTTGCGGTCTCCATGGTACGCAAAAGGCATTACGCCAACACCATGCGGCAGGGCATGGCACGCTGGAAGCGCGAGCAGGAGGGGATGCTGACAGCCCTGGAAGACACGCGCGTATCGAACATGACCCACACCATCCGCTACGAGGATTTGATCACGTCGCCGGAGGCGGTTCTGAGCCCGATCATGGAAAGCGTTGGTCTGGAGTTCGAGGCGTCACAGTTGGAGTATTACAGCAGTTCGGAGACGATCAAGCACGCTCAGAGCTCGATCTACTGGAAGGAAGTGGCGCAGCCTATCAAGGCGGATAATTCGCGAAAATATCTCGAGGCGATGGATGGTCGCGAACTGGAGTATGTAGAAGCCGAAGGGGGCAAGGTTCTGCAGAAACTGGGGTACGAGTTGCACAATGCGAACCCCCGTTCCATCCGCCTGCATGAAAAGCTGGCCGAAAAATTGCGTGAGAAGGCGGACGCGCAGCCGCGTGACGTGATGAGCGCTGAAGAAGCCGAACAGCGCAAGAAGTTGGCGGACCTGTTCGGTGAGTTGAACAGCCTTGTAAAAAGCGCAAGGAAGGTCTGAGCCTTGCCTTGAGCGAGCGCTCTGTCAGCGTTTCCTGACATCACGCAGCCATTCTGACAGCAATGCACGCGTTAGCCGAGCAGGCGTTCGAATGTGGCGTCGCCTGTTGCCCCGATAGTAGGAAAGTCGCATTTCCGTTCGATCCCGCAAGACCCTGAGGGCGCGGCATACCGGGTGAGTTTCATCCAGACCGAAGGTCCGGGCATCCTGATAGCGTTGCTCCAACACGGAGATCATGCGCTGCAACAGTCGGATGCGCTTCTCGGAATTTTCTTCACGGCTTGACGACCTTGTCGTGCTGTTGGTCAGGCCGTTTCCAACTCGGTAAAGCAAAAGATCTTCGTTTATGCACGAGACACGATCCTCCAAGGCTGCCCGAAAACCGAAGATCAGATCCTCGTAGCATTCGGGATACGCTATCGGTCCGTACTTTCGGAACATGTCCTTGTGCCACGCGGCCGTTGCGCCAAGGTAGAGTTCCATCGAGACCGCGACAGAGGTCAGGTCATAAGCCGAGTAGAGCGCACCCTTCTGATAGGTTCTGGGCCTTTCCTGCCCATCGAAGGTTTCCACGCGGGCCTGCGAGAAGACCAGCAGCGGATCACCGGTTTCAAAGGCCTCGATCGTACGAGAGGCCCGATTGGGATAGCAGATATCGTCCCCCGCCACGGAGATTATGACATCTCCAGACGCCAGGTCATACGTCCGGTTGACGTGGCCGGCCAATCCCAGGTTCACGGGGTTTCTGTTGAGTACGACAGTGTGAGGACCGTCGTAGCCCTGCGCGAGTGCGGTCATCTTCGTGAAGGTGTCATCCGTCGAACAATCGTCGCTCAAGACGATTTCTATGGGATCACAGTCCTGTTGCAGAACAGCCTTGACCGCATCTTCGATCCAGGCGGACTGATTATATGCGATCACTACGATGGAATAGGAGTTCTTCACGGTCTGCCGCTGCTCTTTCGTATCTCAAGCTTCGAGTTGATAATGCTGGTACAGGATCGTTCTGGCGCCGAACATTTCCTTCTGTCTTGCCAGACCCGAGTTCAGATTGCGGCCTTGATCGGTCGTCGAAATCCCGAAATCGAACCAGCGACGACTGGCGAAATGCTCGGTCAAGAGGCTGTTGGTCAGATAATCCAGAGCGCCAAGATCCCGGCCTTCCTCGTTGCTCGTGATATACTGCGCATGCGCCACCTGCCCGCAGTCGAAAACGACGATCGCGCCAAGAACCTTGTCATTTTTCATGGCGTTGAACAATCTGATGGTGTCCGGGAACGTCCTGGCGAGATACACTATCTCGGCAAGGGTGTGTGTGGGGCGAGCCCCGTGCTTGGACGACAGGTTCTCCTCCAGAATGTCCCAGACCGGTGCATACTCACGGGTCTCGACGGTCATCAAACCGGCTTTCCGTGCTTTTTTCACGCCACGTTTTCTCAACGTCGACCAGGGCAAGGGATCCAGCATGTTTATTGTCGACGAGACATCAACCCTGGTCACCACGCCGGCAAAGCGGTGCATTGCATAAATGTCCTCCTCTGCCGGCTGGGCGTGGTAGATATGAGGAGCGGGCTTGTATTGGAAGCTGTCGAAACCATTGTCGCGGAGATACTGCAACAGGGTTTCAACAATGAACAACATGCGTTCCGCTGTCATTTTCGGACCTGTCAGGATGCCCCCATAGGTCAGCCCGGCATGGGATTTCAGGACGCCCTGCTCTTCACACGCCGGCAGTATTGCAACGAGGTCTCCGTCCACGCCCATCATCAGGGAATGATCGGTGAACCGATCTGCATGGTATTCCATGAAGTCCCGATAATGCAGGAAGGTTGCGTTCTTGGATGTCTTCACGAACGCGTCCCACGCCCCCTTCTTGTCGGAGCGGTAACGACAGATATCGACAGTCGTGGTCACTTTTGCATCCTGTCGCTGTTGCGGGACGCTGGAAACATCCGCGGTGGCGTTGTTGCTTCGATCCGGCGATCTGCTTCTGTATTTCCAGACATCAGCATCTGAGCCTGGCCCGAATTTTCTGTATGATCTTCAGCGCGTTGAACTTGCTCCACAACATCGCGCAGTGGTCAAGAAATGAAGGCGACTGCTGGCCAATACCGTAATGTTGAACCAACGGGTAACTGACCACGAACCGTTCCACCAAGGTTATCTCGGACGGTGAAAGGATCTGTTTGTACTTCTCGAGGCTGTTATCCGAAATCGGCTTTGCCAGCTCTTCCTTCGTATACCAGAACTGATCGCTCACATGGTTTTGCCGATCCTCCAAAGGAGCGGGGCGAACCATGCCTTCCTCGTAATCCAAACCGACGAACTGGCAGATGTCCCGGACAACGCGCTCGGGGTTGGCGATCAAGTCTTCATAAAGGATCGCTTTCACACGGTCGTATTTCTCGGCTGCCGCCAAACCTTTGCGCCAGGTTTCGTTGATGTCTTTTATGCTGGCCGACACACTGGCGCAAAAGGAAGGCGGACGAAGCCCTTCCGCGAAATACTTTCGCGCCACCTCTTTGTTTGACGCAACAATCGCCCGCGGGTCACGCAAAACCAGAATACAGTATGCGTTTGGCATACACTCGCAGAGGTCTGCCATGACCAAGGCATTTGTCGGGGTTTTCTCGCAAAGGATGGTTTTTCCGCTTTCGCGCAAGGCACGCTCGAAAAGCTTCATCGTGAAGCTTTCGACCGCCTTGTCGATATCATCCTTGTTGACCAGGTCCGCGATACGCCCGCTTTCGTGTCCGCCGTGCAGACGGCGCCGCAGGGCAGCGATGTCCTTGGTAAAATCAAACTCTCGTCCGGCGTAGATTTCCGAGTGGGATCCCATGATCCTTTGAACGAGTGTCGTGCCCGATCTGTGAACACCACCGACGAAGATCTGCTTAGCGGCGCTATTCAAACGCATCTCCTGTGTCAGACATTCTTGGCCAGTTTGTTGTGCGTCAGAAGTAGAATATCACTACGTTGCATTACAGTCGTATTCAATGCATCAAGTCCTGACACGGCAATGAAACGAGCACTGGAAACAGGTGGAGTAATTTGAGATGCCCCTAAGTGACTGCAAGCTCATTGATCTCCCGAAAATCGAAGATCGTCGCGGCAACCTTACCTTTGTCGAGGGAAACAACCACATCCCGTTCGACGTCAAGCGGGTCTACTACCTTTACGACGTTCCCGGCGGCGCCGACCGGGGCGAGCACGCGCACAAGGAGTTGCACCAGTTCGTGATCTCGATGTCCGGAAGTTTCGACCTGCTCCTGGATGACGGGTTCGAGAAGAAAAAGTTCCAGCTCAACCGGCCCTATTACGGCATATATATCTGCCCGATGATCTGGCGCTATCTCGACAATTTCTCCTCCGGGTCTGTCTGCATGGTTCTGGCCTCGGCCCCCTATGACGAGGCGGATTACATCCGCGACCGCGGCGAGTTTCTCAAAGCGGTGGGGGCGGCGTGATCGTCCCTTTCCTGGATCTTGCGGCGGCACGGGCGGGCATACAGGCCGAGCTGGACCACGAGCTTCTGCGTGTCGCGCATTCCGGCAGCTATGTCATGGGCCCCGAGCTGGAGCGTTTCGAAGCCGGATTTGCGGCCTATGTCGAGGCCGGCGCCTGTATCGGAACGGCGAACGGGCTGGACGCGCTTCACCTGGGACTTCTCGCGCTGGGCATCGGCCCGGGCGACGAGGTCATCGTGCCGTCGAACACCTACATCGCCACCTGGCTTGCCGTGAGCCAGTGCGGCGCAATTCCGGTGCCCGTCGAACCCCTTGAGGACACGCATAACATCGACCCCGAGGGCACCGCCGCAGCGATCACCGGGCGCACCAAGGCCATCCTGCCGGTGCACCTTTACGGGCAGCCCGCCGACATGGACGCCCTGAACGCCGTGGCCAATCGGAACGGGCTGAAGGTTCTGGAGGACGCCGCACAGGCGCATGGCGCACGCTACAAGTCGCGCAGGATCGGCAGCGTCGGCACGGCGGCCTGGAGCTTTTATCCCACCAAGAACCTTGGTGCGCTGGGGGATGCAGGGGCTTTGACGACATCGGATGCCGATGTTGCGCAGACGGTCAGGCTGCTGCGGAACTACGGGTCCGAGCGAAAGTACGAGAACGATATTCGGGGATTCAACAGCCGTCTGGATCCTCTTCAGGCCGCCCTGCTATCGGTGAAACTGCGGGTTCTGGACAGTTGGACCGAGCACCGCCGCGCCATCGCGCGCGACTACAGCACCGCCTTTTCCCGCGCCGGGCTGAGCGTTCCTTACGTCCCCGACTGGGCCGAGCCGGTCTGGCACCTTTACGTGCTGCGCCACCCCGACCGGGACCGCTTTCAGGCGCGCCTGTCCGAGGCCGGCATCGGGACCGTGATCCACTATCCCATCCCGCCCCACCTGCAGAAAGCCTATGCCGACCTTGGCCATGGGCAAGACGCCTTTCCCATCGCCGAACGGCTGGCGAACGAGGTCATCAGCCTGCCCATGTGCCCCGGACAGACGGCAGCGCAGACCGAGTACGTGATCGAAAAGGTATTGGAACTCGCCTGAGGACCTGCGCCGTTTCAGCGATCTTGTCACCGTGAGACCATGGTGGCGTTTCGTTTCCGGGACGCCTCCGAGATGAACTAGCCCCCGAAAAAACCAAAGGGCCCCTGAGGGCCCTTTTAAATGGTCGGAGTGAGAGGATTCGAACCTCCGGCCCCTGCCTCCCGAAGACATTCCAGACACTGATGTTCTCTTCTTGATCATGGTTTTCACCTTCTTTTGTTCGCCTTTTACTGCGTCGCTTTGCTTTGAAACTGTGTGACCTCACAATTTCCGACCACCGCGCCCGGCTGCTGCGACGGCCTCCTGCTGGTGGTCCGGGTGGTGGTGCGCATAGACCTTGAACATTGTCTCGATGCTCACGCCGAAGTATCCAGCCGCCTGGTAGATGTCGGTGCCGGCCTGCATGGACCATGTGATCGCCGTATGGCGCAGGGAATGCGGCACGACGCCGGTGCCCTCTAAGCCCGCCTCGCGAACCGTGGTCGCCCATGTGCGCTTAATGGAGCCGACGCCCTGTCCGCGGAAGTCCACAACAAAACGGGAGCCGTTAATCCGCCATCGGCGCAGGTGCGCGAGAAGACGCGGTGTTATGCGGATCTCCGGCTGCTGCTTCTTCGTCCGCGCTTGGCTAGAGCCGATTCGATACATTACGCTCCGCTCTAGGTCGACGTGCCCGCCGCTTGTGTTAGGCATGAAGCGCAGCCGAAGGATCGCGGACTTGCGCGTGCCAGTGTAGAGCGCGACAAGTATGAATTTCGCGAGGTGTTTGGCGTTCGGGTTCCGCCATGCCGCCCAGAGCAAACGCGCGGCTTCCTGGCGCGTCAGCCACCGGTCTTTCGGCTCCGGCTTTGGTGGAAGGTGAACTTTCGGAGGATCTACAAGGCGCCCTTCCTCCCTGCAGTAAGCGAGCGCAGCGGAAAGCGCCCCCAACTCCCTACGGATGGTACCGGCACCGATCGGCTCCGTCTCTGTAGGCTGCCTTGTCGCCGGGTCGCGCTTTAACACCTTCACGCGCTGTTTTGCATATGCCCGGCAGGTCTCTCTTCTGATCGCTGATATCGGAAGTTCTGCCCAAAAGCTTATTAGGGGATCGAGGGCGTAGGCGATCCGGGCCGGGTCCGCAACGTGCGGTGCATGCTCGGAGGCGTATATGTTCAACGCCTCCGCCACGGTCATTTCGCTGGATGTAGCTGGGCCACCGTGGCGGTCTTTGTCGTGGACGTATTGGGCGAGGATTTTTTCAGCTTCGCGACTGTCGCGCGTGCCTGTTGAGCGCTCCCCTCGGCCGGTGTCGCGGATGATGTAAATTCCTGTGTCTTTGCGCCTGTAAAGACGCGGTCCCTTGGCGTGCTGCGGCATGCGTTCATGATCTCCGTTAGGTCGTTGGGGTCGATCCGCTTCCGGTTTCCGTAGTTGATGATCAACCCAAGATCTTCTGCCACGCGCCGAACAGTTGCCTTTGGCGCACCTAGTCTATTGGCAGCTTCAGGAATGGATATGGTCATCGGGTCAGACACGCCCACCCACCCTTTGGATCCCGACAAGTTCAGCATTAGCCTTGTCTATCCTGTCGAGTACCTCCTCGCGCGCCCGCCTTTCTTCCATCTCGATCCGCGCGTTCATCCGGTCGACCTCCCGTAGCTCCTCTTGAGCTCTTTGCGCGCAGCACGAAACAGGATCGACCAAGGTCATTAATCCTCTTCCCCAATTATCTCCATTTCCTCGGCGATACGTGCCCGCACCTCTTCGCGGATCGCCTTGACATCAAAGCTCATTGCATAAAATGCATGCCGTTTTTCCACCGCATAAGTGAAAGAAATCGGTTGCTCTGCTTTAGCAGGGTTCATGAAACCAAACGGGTTCTTAGGGAAATCGAGCCGTTCGATTTCTTCCATATGGTCCATCTTGAGATAGCTAAGAAAGCTACACACAATATCGCCGACGGTCGCCCTGTGAATATCAGGGTCTTTCATCAGTTTGCCCCAAAGAGAGAGCCCCATCAAATCGACTTCCTCGAACACCCTCGCGGAACCTGATTTCGTTTCGGGTGCGCACGGATAGTTGCCAGCATAGATAGCTTCGTTCAGCCGAAGAGGGTTAACGTCCGCGATACGACATGCTGCCTTTGTTCTGAATTTTTTAGCCATTGGTCAGAGGTATCCTATTCCACTTTACCATAGCATGGTTCTCACAAACTTATGGCATTTGTCAATAGGCTGTAATGGCCCATTGCTCGCTCCACTCAAGTGATCGGATACCCATCCAGCCCCGTGCACGCTTTCCAGATCGCAATGACGGCCAGGGTTTCGCCAGATTGGGATCAAGCCTCAATTCCGTCTCGCCAGTCTATAGTTACCTCGGATCATGCCGCGTATGTCGCCTAGGAATATCCAGTCCAATGATGCGCCGTATCTATTACAGAATGTTAGTAGTTCAGGCGAAGGCGCGCGGCCCTTAGTTACGATACGTGCCGGGGGCGTAACCCCGATGGTGTCGGCATAGAATTCCACTCGTGCTTCCGCTTCGGTGTAGTTTATCGGCATACCTCTAGCTCCTCAGGATCGGCACCGCCCATGCTGCGGCGACAGTTCATCGGACACGTATTTTCCCACCATCGAGTGTCGCGCGAACACCGACAGAAACCCGACCTCGATCCCGGAGCGTTCGGGTCCGGCGCGCATCATGTCGAACACCACACAGTTGAGAAGCCCAGGAAATTTTTGCTCAACCATGAAGCTCATGGCAAGGTGTGCAAAGTGGTCTCCGGTTTCACAGTCAGCCAAATAATCGCCGGAAGGCTCTACCGCCCAGAATATGCGACGCGGCATTCCGGGGCGACATTCTGCGGGCGCCCTATCACGGACGAATGGCAGTGAGTGGATTGGATCAGGTTCGGCGGAGGCTTCCGGTTCGGCGGAGGCTTCCGGTTCGGCGAAGACGGGCGAAGGCAAGCCGATCGGCTCTCTAGCAACACCCCCCTGGTAGGCCAGTGCGGTTGCGGGGATTGCTACGGTGGTGCCCAGTGCCCCGCCAAGCATGGTGCGGCGGGACATAGCGAGGCCGTTCGCGCGAGCGCGTTCTTTGGTCATTGTCAGGGTCTCCTGATTGCGTTAATCTGATAGCATGGCTATCATTTCATCCGATCAACGGTCAACCAAAAAGTAGCAGGGCTATCAAATTGAATGCCACACAATGTAAAATGGCTCGTGCCGCGACCGGCCTTGGGCTTCGAGAATTGGCTCAGAATGCGGGTGTCTCACCGAATACGGTGTCTCGGCTTGAGCGCGGCGAAGAATTGAAGCCTGCCACGGTGTTGGCCATCCGCACCGCCCTCGAAGCCGCCGGGGTGGAGTTCATCGCGGAAAACGGGGGCGGCGCAGGAGTGAGACTTAAGAAATGACTTTGAATTACGAAGAACTAAACGAAAAGTTTAAAGCCCGTCAGAAAAGGGAAAGGGACTATATTGATAAATGCACTTCATTCGCATTTGGTGTTGCAGAAAGCGTCAGAGATTTGATCGACGCGCCCGAAAAGTTCGAGGTGAGAGAAGCAAATTCCAAATACAACAAGCCTTACGTTGGGCTTATGGCGTCAGATGAGGACGGAGCCGCAACTGCCGTACGCTTCCAGCCCGACGCCGTCCAGATTGACAGTGACGGTACTGTCCGCTTTGCAGTCTATGTCACATTTGAACAAAGCCCCAACGCATATCCAAAGCGAACTCTTCCAGTTCCGCTATGGTGTCGTTTGAATTCATCGGAGATTGAAGTGAGATTTCGTCATACGAAAAAAACCTTCAATAACGACGAAAAAGAGCATTCTCAACTTTTTTGCGCAAAGGAAGTTATTGCAGAAGTTGAACGCTATCTAGATGCGACCCAAGATGAGTTCTTCACCAACAAGACTATCGGTTTTGACGTTTCAAAGGGATGAGCTTTAGCCCACCACCAAATCGAACAGCCCCGGCGTGATCGCCTGTGTTGATCGCGCCGGCAGGGTCTTCACGCCCTCCGGTGCCGGTTTCTTGCTATAGGCGTCACGCATCCAGATCCGATCCATCTCGGCGAGGATCGCCACGTGACGCGATTCTAGAGGCATGCGCATCAGCCGTGCCCAGGCTTCGATCTCGGAGTGCTGTATCGGGTTCGGTCCGACTGGCCCAAGTGTGCGCGCATGTGACAGGGCGGTGAACGCGTTCCAGAGCACCGCCGCGCCTTCCGGCAGGCGCAGAGGCTCACCGGCAAGATGATCGTCCAGGGCGCGCGTGAGCTGCTTGCGGAGGCGATCCATGCGCTACCTCATCGTCTGGACAAAGGAGAACTGCGCACCGGGCATGATGACGCCCTGCCCGGCGCCGAAGCTCAAGTTCGGTTCGAGCACCGCCTTCACCACCGGCCTGATCAGCGAAACGGGTGTTCCTGTTGTCGTGCCCGAGGGAATGAACGGGGCCACCTCGAAGCCGATGGCAGTTCCTGCGCCGCTGGCGGTCACGCCTTTCACAATCCGGTGCAGGGTGTACCTCGTGGGATTGCTGCCGTAGGTCCAGCCGATCAGGTCGCCGGCCGTCAGGACATATCCAGAGGGTAGGCCGGTGACGTTCATCTGCCGGTTGTTGGCGTTCAGCGCCGAGATTGTCGGCGTGGAACTGCCGAGGATCGAGCCATCAGGATCAGCCGAGGGATACGGTTTTCGGGTGTCGTAACAGAGGAAGGTGGAACCTGCCCGGTTGACCACCGATAGCAGCGCCTCGATCTCGTAACCGTTCAGGTCATCGAGACGGTGCGGAATCATTACCCCCGTGCCGCGCCAGTAGCTCTCCCCCAAGCTGGCCTTGAGAACAGTGCCGCCTGCGGTGCGGTCAATTTGTTGCGGTTCATTCAGATAGAAACTGGTCGCCGCCATCCGGAGTTTTCCCCAGAAGTCGGCCACCGAAAGTGGGTAAGTTAATGCCATCAGCCACGCCTCCTAGGATCTTCGTTGATGCGCTTGAAGCTTTGCGGAAGTTGGGTTCGGTCGTATTCCTCAAGGCCGCGTTGCACGGTCTTGATGGTGATGCCCTGTATCCGGCCTTCTTGCCGGGCGCTGAAGCCTTCCGGTGCCTCGATGCGCAG
>NZ_JAVKFX010000010.1:0-1866 GCF_040223625.1 Roseovarius sp.
GAAATCTCGTCATGGCGCGACACCAGCGCCGCCACCTGCTCGGGGCGCACGAACATGCCCTTGATCTTGGTCGTCTGGTCGGCCCGGCCCATCCAGCCCTTGATGCGAATATTCGTGCGGCCACAGGGGCTTGCGCCCTCCATCACCGCCGACAGGTCACCGGTGGCAAACCGGATCAGCGGATAGTCCGGGTTCAGCGTGGTCACCACCACCTCGCCCACCTCGCCGGGGGCGACGGGCGTGCCGGTGCCCGGTCTCACGATCTCCACGATCACGCCCTCGTCGACGATCATCCCGTCGGCCGCCTCGCTTTCATAGGCGATATTGCCCAGGTCGGCGGTGGCATAACATTGCAGACAGGTGATGCCCCGTTCGGCATATTCCTGCCGGAGCGACGGGAACAGCGCCCCGCCCCCGACCGCCGCTTTCGTGATCCCCAGGGTCAGCCCCATCTCGTCGGCCTTGTCCAGAATCACCTTCAGGTAATCGGGCGTGCCGGCATAGGCGGTGACGCCGATATCATGCGCCGCCCGCGCCTGAAGCTCGGTTTGCCCGGTGCCCGCGGGCAGCACGGCGGCGCCCACGGCGCGCGCGCCGCTTTCGAAAATCATCCCCGCCGGGGTCAGGTGATAGCCGAAACAGTTCTGCACGATATCGCCCTTGCCCACGCCGCAGGCATGCAGGAACCGCCCCACGCGCCACCAGTCATGGCTTATGCCACCCGGCTCGTAGATCGGACCGGGCGACTGGAAAATATGCGCGAACCCCTCCGGCGCCAGCGTCGTCAGCCCGCCAAAGGGCGGCTGCCCGCCCTGCGCCTTGCCAAGGTCGCTCTTGCGCAGCACCGGCAGGACCGACAGCGCCTCGACACTGGTGATGCTGCGCGCATCCACCGGCGCCAGCGCGTCGCCATAGCCGGGCAGGGCCTGCGCGCGGGCGATCTGCTCGGGCAGGGCGCGGGCGATGTCCGCGGCGCGATCCTCGGCCGGGCGGGTTTCGAGATCATCGAAATAGCGGGTCATGACGGCATCCTCTGGGTTGCGCCCGGGGGCGCGACAGCGTGACGGGGGAAAAAGGGCAGGGCGACGATCGGCAACATCCGGGCGCCATCCCTGCGGAACTGGTAAACCTTCAGCTCAGCCAACGCTTGCGGCGGCGATAGCTGCGCACGTCGCGGAAACTCTTGCGGCCCTCCTCGGACATGCCGAGATAGAACTCCTTCACATCCGGGTTCTCGCGCAGGTTCTTGGCCGGCCCGTCCATCACCACGCGGCCATTCTCGAGGATATATCCGTAATGCGCGAAGCGCAGCGCGACGTTGGTGTTCTGCTCGGCCAGCAGGAAGGTATAGCCCTGATCCTCGTTGAGCGATTTGACGATGCCGAAGATCTGCTCCACCAGCTGCGGCGCAAGCCCCATGCTGGGCTCGTCCAGCAGGATCGTCTCGGGCCGGCTCATCAGCGCGCGGCCGATCGCCACCATCTGCTGCTCCCCGCCCGAGGTATAGCCCGCCTGGCTGCGGCGGCGCTCCTTCAGGCGCGGGAAATAGGTATAGACCAGCTCCAGATCCTTCTCGATCTCGCCCCGCGACGAGCCGCGCGTATAGGCGCCCGTCAGCAGGTTCTCCTCGACCGTCAGGTGCTCGAAACAATGCCGCCCCTCCATCACCTGGATGACGCCCTTCTTCACAAGGTCCGACGGCACCAGGTCCTGCACCCGCTCGCCGCGATAGCGGATGCTGCCCTTGGTCACCTCGCCCCGCTCGGACTTGAGCAGGTTCGAGATGGCCTTCAGCGTGGTGGTCTTGCCCGCGCCGTTGCCGCCCAGCAGGGCGGTGATCCCGCCCTTGGGCACCGACAGGCTGAC
>NZ_JAVKFX010000011.1:0-5998 GCF_040223625.1 Roseovarius sp.
CCTTTGGAAAACAGAAAATTCGTGCGCATGACCTACCCAAAGCGTCCCCCCGCGCGGACCAAGGGCTTTAGCCCGCCGCGAGGGGCCGGGGGGGGCGGGCCAGTTCCGGCCCCCCACGACCCGCCCGCCGGCGCGCGCCCCCCCACCCCCCACCCCGCCGGGCCGCCCGGCCGCCCGGTCGCGGCGCGGCGGGCTAAAGCCCTTGTTCCGCGCGGGGGGACGCTTTGGGTAGGTCATGCGCACGAATTTTCTGTTTTCCAAAGGACTACAGACATCCGGCCCTTTTCTGGTCTTCATGACTTGGGGTCCAATGTCAGCTATTGCGAGAGAAGTAACAGTATTCGCGATGGCTTTTGATGCCTATCTCTCTAAGCTGAAGGGGTAACACAACTACGGATAAGAAAGATGGCCAAGACTTCAGAGGACGCCAAATACCATTTCAAGATTTGGAACGGACCAAACGAGGTTTTTGATGAGGACTCGCCCCTACATTATGTAGAGAACTACAATGACCCTCGAGACTTCGGCGAGTTGGCGGGCGACTATGCACTGGCAGCCCAAAGTGTATTCGATCAGTATAGTAAAAATCAGTTAACCAACTATATCGCCCCACTCTTGCACCTCATCAGGCAATGTCTTGAACTCGACTTGAAATGGCTATGCAGTCAGGTTGCGCATACGGAACACCAAAAGCACTTCGAACCTGAGCACACTCACAACTTGAAGGCATTATGGGACGAAAGCATGCCTTGGATCATGCAAAATATACCATTAATTGCTAGAGACGTGCGTTTGGACGCTACCTTTCGGTTGGTTCAGGCCTTCCATTCGATAGATCCAAATGGTGATTTGTTTCGCTTTGGTTTGTCAAAGGTCGAGGCCTTTTCGGCGAGGAAGAGTGCAGATCGTGTTGGGTTCAAGAAGTCACTTTTTCCCGACTTCGAAAACGCGCACTATTTTTGTCAGCACTGGGCATTAGTTGTCGCTTGGGGATATCGCGGAGGCGGAAATGAGGAAGAGTGGCAATGCTCTACCCCTGGTGGATGGAACCCATTGAGTTTTCCCCGGATTTAATTGCCAAATCTCTCTTCGACATTTTCCACAGAATCCAAAATTTTATTCACGTACCTCTCGCTCGCCGCGAACGTCACCACCGGCACCCCCAAATTCACCCATTCACCA
Source organism: Roseovarius sp. (assembly GCF_040223625.1). Classification (GTDB taxonomy): domain Bacteria; phylum Pseudomonadota; class Alphaproteobacteria; order Rhodobacterales; family Rhodobacteraceae; genus Roseovarius. Next base: position 1,183 of record NZ_JAVKFX010000011.1, read on the forward strand.
CCTTCGGCGCCCCCGTCGCCATATCCGTCCCCACATACCGCTTCTTCGCCGCCTTCCACGCGCCAAAGCCGCCCTCCAGATGCGCCACCCGGTCCATCCCCGCCTCGATACACAGCCGCGCAACCTTCTCCGAGCGCACGCCCGAGCCGCAGTGGAACACGATCCGCTTCTCCGACTGCCCCGGTAGCCTGCGCGCCTCGAAGAACGGCAGCGGCAGAAGCAGCGCGCCGCCGATATGCTCGAACCCGTATTCCTGCACCGTACGCACGTCGATCAGCACGATCTCGTCGCGCTCGAAGGCCTCCGCCACCTCCTCCACGTCCCATGTCTCCAGCACGGCTTGGCCAACATTCTCCGTTTTCATCTCGCTCTCCTCTCAGAACCTGTTCGCCGGGATCTTGAAATACCTGTTCCCGTCCGCCTCCGCCTCCGGAAGCCGCCCGCCCCGCAGGTTCACCTGCAACGCGTACAACATCCGGTCCGGCAGCCCGAGCGTCGCGTCCCGCTCATCCCGCAGCTTGACGTAGTCTTCCCGCGACACACCCCCGCCCACATGCGGGTTCCGCGCCCGGTGCTCCGCCACCGTGGCCTCCCAGGCCGGGTCCTCCCGGTCATCCACCGGCGGATAGTCATGCCCGATGAAGAGCCGCGTGGCGTCCGGTAGCTCCAGGATCCGCTGCAAGCTGTCATAGAGCACGCTCGACGACCCGCCCGGGAAATCCGCCCGCGAGGTGCCCACGTCCACATGCATGAACGTGTCATGCACGAAAGCCGCGTCGCCCACCACGTAAGTCACCGACCCCAGCGTATGCCCCGGCGACAGCATCACGCTGACCTCCAGTTCCCCAATGCGAAACCTGTCGCCATCCGCAAACAGCCGGCTGAAATCCCGCTCCGGGTCGAACACGCCCGGCATGTTGTAGAGATCGGCCCAGAGATGGGCGATCTCCACCACCTTCTCGCCAATCGCGTTCGGTGCGCCCGTCTGCTCCGCCAGCCAGCTTGACGCCATCAGGTGATCGGCATGGGGATGCGTATCCAGCACCCATGCCACCTCCAACCCCTCGGCCCTGACGAAATCCAGCACCTCCCGCGCGCTCTCCGTCCCCGTCGTCGCACTCGCCGGGTCGAAATCCAGCACCACGTCGATCAGCGCCGCCTTCCGCGTCGCCGGGTCGGCCACGACATACTGGATACTGCCCGTGTCGGCCTCGTAAAACCCGGTCACCTCCGGCGATCCTGCCCCGTTCGACGGGCTCCTGCGGCTGAACATCACGACCCTCCGTTCCTCGCCTCACATATAGTTAATTGAATATGTTACACTGCCAACCCCAAACCGATAATTCTCTCCACCCCGCCCGCGTTCCCGACTGGCAGAATCGTTCCCACCCATGCTAGGTTTAGCGGAATGAACACGATCAGCCCCAATATAAGCCAAAATCGGCCCGTCATCCGCCAGCTCGACGAAGCCGCGGTCAACCGCATCGCGGCCGGCGAAGTCGTGGAACGCCCGGCCTCCGCGGTCAAGGAGCTGGTGGAAAACGCCCTCGATGCCGGCGCGCGGCACATCGACATCGCCTATGCCGACGGCGGCAAGACCCTGATCCGCGTCGCCGATGACGGCTGCGGCATGGCCGCGGACGACCTGCCCCTCGCGCTCACCCGCCACGCCACCTCCAAGATCGACGGCACCGACCTGCTGAACATCCACTCCTTCGGCTTCCGGGGCGAAGCGCTCCCCTCCCTCGGCGCCGTCGGCCGCCTCACCATCACATCCCGCCCCCCCGGCGCCGACGGCTGCGAAATCGCCGTCACCGGCGGCCGCCTCGGCCCCGTCAAACCCGCCGCCCTCAACGCCGGCACCATCGTCACCCTGCGCGACCTCTTCCACGCCACCCCCGCGCGCCTCAAGTTCATGCGCTCCGACCGGGCCGAGGCGCAGGCCATCACCGACACCGTCAAGCGCCTCGCCATGGCCGAGCCCTTCACCGGCTTCACCCTCCGCGACGTCTCCGGCGGCGGCGAGGGCCGCGTCACCTTCCGCGCCGATGCCGAAACCGGCGACCTCTTCGACGCCTTCCACGGCCGCCTCACCGGCATCCTCGGCCGCGACTTCACCGACAACGCCATCCGCCTCGACGCCGCCCGCGAAGGGCTTCACATGACCGGCTTCGCGGCCCTGCCCACCTACTCCCGCGGCTCCTCGGTCACGCAGTACCTCTTCGTCAACGGCCGCCCCGTCCGCGACAAGATGCTCTACGGTGCCCTCCGCGCCGCCTACCACGACTTCCTCAGCCGCGACCGCCACCCGGCCGCCGCCCTCTTCATCGACTGCGAGCCGGTGCTGGTCGACGTCAACGTCCACCCGGCGAAATCCGAGGTCCGCTTCCGCGACCCCGGCCTCGCCCGCGGGCTGATCGTCTCGGGCCTCCGCCACGCGCTGGCCGAGGCCGGGCACCGCGCTTCCTCCACCGTCGCCGGCGCCACCCTCGGCGCCATGCGCCCCGAGCAGACCACCCCCCGCATCTACCAGATGGACCGCCCCTCCCCCGCCGCCCGCGCCGCCGCCTACCAGGCCCAGGCCCCCGGCTTTGCCGAGATGCAGGACAGCTACTCCGCCCGCGTCGAACCCACCCGCGAGGCCGTCACGCCAGAGACGGACGAGCAGCCGCAAGAACCACGCCCGCAATCCCTCCCCCTCGGCGCCGCCCGCGCGCAGGTCCACGAAAACTACATCGTCGCCCAGACCGACGACGGCATGATCCTCGTCGATCAACACGCCGCCCACGAACGCCTCGTCTACGAGAAACTCAAGCGCCAGATGGCCGAGAACGGCGTCCGCGCCCAGGCCCTCCTGATCCCCGAGATCGTCGACCTCAGCGAGGCCGACGCCGCCCGCCTCCTCGACGAAGCCGAAGAGCTCGCCACCCTCGGCCTCACCATCGAACCCTTCGGCCCCGGCGCCATCGCCGTGCGCGAAACCCCGGCCATCCTCGGCCCCTGCAACGCCGGCGCCATGCTCCGCGACATCCTCGACGAGCTCTCGGACGAGGGCCAGTCCCTCACCCTGCGCGCCCGCATCGAGGCGATCCTGTCGCGCATCGCCTGCCACGGCTCCATCCGCTCCGGCCGCCGCATGTCCGCCGACGAAATGAACGCCCTCCTCCGCGAGATGGAGGCGACCCCCCATTCCGGCCAGTGCAACCACGGCCGCCCCACCTATGTCGAACTCAAACTCGCCGATATCGAACGGCTCTTCGGGCGCACATGATCCAGATCGGTGACACCAGTCTCAACCTTTCGGACCCGCTCACCCTCGCCGCCCTCGGCGCCGGCGTGCTGCTTCTCATCATCACCGTCCTGCTCTTCGCCGCCATCCGCGCCGCCTCCCGCTCGGCGCGGCTGACCGAGCCCCTGATCCGCCAGATGGGCGACCTCGGCCAGCGCGTCCAAGGCCTCTCCGACGGCCAGCACCAGCTTTCCGGCGGCCTCACCCACGTGGCCGAGGCGCAGTCGAAGGCGCAAACCAACATGCTCCACCTGATGGAAAAACGCCTCGCCCAGGTGCAGGAACAGATGAACGAAAACCTCCACGGCTCCGCCCGCCGCACCGCGCAATCCCTGGGCGACCTGCAACAACGCCTCACCGCCATCGACAAGGCGCAGGAGAACATCACCAAGCTCTCGGGCGACGTGCTCACCCTGCAGGACATCCTTTCCAACAAGCAGACCCGCGGCGCCTTCGGAGAGATCCAGCTGCACGACATCGTCTCCAAGGCGCTGCCCTCCGACAGCTACACGCTGCAATCCACCCTCTCCAACGGCAAGCGGGCCGACTGCCTCATCCACCTGCCCAACCCGCCGGGCCCCATCTGCATCGACAGCAAGTTCCCCCTCGAGGCCTACGAGGCCCTCCGCAACGCCGCCGACGACCGGCAGGTGCAGGAGGCCGCCCGCTTTCTCAAGACCTCCGTCCGCAAGCACATCAGGGACATTGCCGAGAAATACATTCTCGACGGCGAAACCGCCGACGGCGCGCTGATGTTCCTGCCCTCGGAAGCGGTCTACGCCGAGCTCCACGCCAACTTCCCGGAACTCGTCCGCGAGGGGTTCGAGGCCCGCGTCTGGATCGTCTCGCCCACCACCTGCATGGCCACGCTCAACACCATGCGCGCCATCCTCAAGGATGCCCGGATGCGCGAACAGGCCGGCGCCATCCGCCGCGAACTGGGCCTGCTCTTCGCCGATGTCGACCGGCTCGGCAACCGCGTCGAGAACCTAGACCGCCACTTCCACCAGGCGGCCAAGGACATTTCCGAAATCAAGATCTCCGCCGACAAGGCCGGCCGCCGCGCCAAGCGCCTCGACAATTTCGACTTCGAGGAACTGGCCCCGGAAACCGAACCGACGATCGTGAAGCTGACCAAGCCCGAGGGATGACCCTGCGACGCAAAGCTTAACATCGCCCTACCCCCACCGTCCGCCCCGTTCACGAACCGGCCCTCTCGCCCGCCCCGGCCCGCGCCACCGCAAAAAACACCGACAAAATACCGACGTTATACCGACGCGATACCGACATCGGCTTTTCCCGGCGATTTCCGATGGTTAACGCGGATTTCCTCGCCGAACCAGCAGCCACCGCCGACCCGTCCATTTTCCCGGCCCGTAAACCTTTCCGTAGCAACTGTCTTTCTCATCCCGCCACTGGCTGGTGCTCCCTCTGATCCCGCAGCATGGCATTGAGGATAGTGAGCAGCTTGCGGGCGCAGGCGATGATGGCGAGTTTGACGGGCTTTCCCGCCTCCTGCAGCTTGCG